>CANGHK010000008.1 GCA_947453625.1 Burkholderiales bacterium | reverse complement strand
TTGACCAGGTCGGTGGCGGTGGTCACGCCCTGCAGGCAGGCGATCGCCCCGAAGGCGCGCAGGCCTGCGTCGTCCATAGGCGCCAGCAGGCCGGCGTTGCCGGCACGCTTGAGCACCAGGTACATCGCCGCGGGCTCCTGCAGTTCACCAGTGGGTTCGCCCGCCTGTTCGCCAGCCTCGAACTTGCACACGCCCTCGACCTCGGTCTCCGCGCTGATGCCGGCCAGCCCGAGCATGGCGCTGTTGGCGTTGAGCACATGGCCATTGGCATGGGCGATCACGACAGGTCGCCGGCCGTCGCCGACCCGGTCGAGGTGGGCCACCGTCATGCGCTGGCCGCCGCTGAAGTAGATCGGGTCGAAGCCCCAGGCGATCAGCGGGGCATCGTCCGGCACGCCGGCGGCGGCCATCGCGGCGTCGATCTCGGTCAAGCGGGCCACCACCGCGTCCATCGAGCGCAGCCCGGGCCAGACCCGGCCCTGCGGGTCGCGCCGGTCGAACCAGCCCAGGTAGGGGCGGTCCCACATGCTGCCCTCCTTCAGGTGGCAATGGCCCTCGACGAAGCCGGGCAGCAGCACCTTGTCGGCGAAGCGTGGGTCCAGCGTAAACGGCCCCCAGGCCTGCATGCGGGCCAGATCGCCCACCGCCAGGATGCGGCCGTCGCGCACCGCCACATGGGTGGCCTCGGGCTGGGCCGGGTTCATCGTCAGGATGCGGCGGGCGGGGTAGACGGTGATGGCCGGGGCAGTGGGGGTCATGGTGTGGGCGGGCGGCTGGTGGGGGAAGGGCGGTCGCGGGGTCTGTGGCCTCGGGTCGCCTCAGATCGCGTCTATCGGGTAGACAGGCCGGCGCACATGGTGCAGGCCGAGCGCGGCGTAGTCCGAGGTGCAGACGCCGGTGCCCATGCATTCGACCACCGCGTGGGCCAGCGAGCGCAGGCCGGCGCGCCAGTGGATGCGGCTCTTGAGCATCAGGTAATTCATCCGCTCAGGCGCGATGCCCACGGCAGTGAAGGCCGCCAGGTCATGCGGCTCGACATGGTCCGAGATCACGACGATCTGCACCCGCCCGGTGTCGAGCACCGCGGTCGGGCCCATGTCGCTCAACTCGCCGCGGCCCATCGGCCCCTGGTTGCGGTAGCGGCCGTCGCAGATCCGCCGCACCCGGCCGGTGACGCTGCGCGGCTGGCCGGCCAGGCCTATCGCCGGCATGTCGAGTTTGCCGCCGAGCGCCAGCGTCACCTCGCTGCCGACGCCGGCGGCGATCATCTGCTGCACCGCCGCCGGGTCGAAGACCGCGAACGCCGCCACGCCGTCCAGGCCCGCGTCCAGGATCGCACCCAGCAGCGTCATCGTGTCCATCGTGCCGCCCGAGGCGCAGTTGTCGCTGTGGTCGAGCAGGACGACCGGCCCGCTGCCCTCGGGCTTGGCCGCGGCCAGCGCCTGGGCGCGGGCCATCGATTCGGCCAGCGGCTCGATCTGGTAGACGAACTGGGCGCGTGCGGCCCAGGCCAGGTCCAGCAACTCGTCGCACCACCGGCGGGCCTGCGCCGGGTCACCGTCGCTGACCACCACCGCCGACAGGCCGGCATACTCGATGTCGGCATTCGGAAAGCCGACGAACAGGCTGGCGCACAGCGCGCCCTCGGCCTCGATCTCGCGGCAGCGCGCCTGCAACTCGCGGTTGGGCGAGTCGTCCGAGCCTTGGCGCATCACATGCGGCAGCATCGGCCGCCGGCCCCAGGCCAGCGCCGGGCGGGCGCGGTCGGCCAGCATCGCCAGCACTGCCCGGCCGGCACGCAGGCCGGTCTCGTAGACGTCCACATGCGGATAGGTGTGGTAGCCGGCGATCACCGTGCTGTGCTCGGCCATCGCGGCGTAGAGGTTGGTGTGCATGTCCAGCGCCACGCCTATCGGCACCGTGGGCGCGATGGCGCGGATGCGGCGCAGCAGTTCGCCCTCGCCGTCTTCGTAGGTCTGCGTCACCATCGCGCCGTGCAGGTCGAGCAGTACCGCGTCGCAACCCAGGGCCACCGCGGCACAGATGCGGCCGGCGATATGCTCGAAAGCCGCGTCGTGCACCAGGCCGCTGGGGTGCGCGGCGGCGGCGATGGCCACGGTGTATTCGGCGCCGGCACCTTCGGCCAGTTCGATGAAAGCGGCGATCGCCGACCCGGTGCCGCGGTAGGCCGCCACCGCCGCCGCGCCCTCGGGCGGGCTGTCCGCGCCGGTGGCGAAGCGCGACAGCGGCGTGGGCACCGGCGAGAAGGTGTTGGTCTCGTGCTTCATCTGGGCGATGACGAGTTTCATGGCGGCTTTTTCAAGGTTGGGGTAGCCACATGATGCCGCAGGCGCGCCGACCAAGGGCTATCCCGTACTTGCGCGGCGCAGGCCATGGGCAAGACTGCGGCAGGGCTGGCGCCTTGCCGGCCAGGAGAATGTCGCGATGGACGAATTGGCTTTTCTGCCGGCGCATGAGCTGGCGCGGCGCATCCGGCGCAAGCAGATTTCAGCGCTGGAACTGCTCGACCTCTACCTGGGCCGCATCGCCAGGCTGGGCGGCCCCATCAACGCGGTGACCGTGCTGGACGCCGAGCGGGCGCGAACCCGTGCGCGCGACGCCGACGCGGCGCTGGCGCGCGGCCAATCCTGGGGCCTGCTGCACGGCGTGCCGATGACGGTGAAGGAGTCTTTCAACGTCGCCGGGCTGCCGACGACCTTCGGCCACGAAGCCTTCCGCCACAACATCGCCGACCGCGACGCGGTGGCCGTGCAGCGCCTGACGGGCGCCGGCGCGGTGATCTTCGGCAAGACCAACGTGCCGGCGTCGCTGGCCGACTGGCAGAGTTTCAACCCGGTCTACGGCACGACCTCCAACCCCTGGGACGTTACGCGCACGCCCGGCGGCTCGTCGGGCGGGGCGGCGGCGGCGCTGGCTGCGGGTTTCACGGCGCTGGAACTCGGCAGCGACATCGGCGCGTCGATACGCAACCCGGCGCATTACTGCGGTGTCTGGGGCCACAAGCCGACCTGGGGCGTGGTGCCGCTGGCCGGCCACGAGCTGCAGCCCCAGGTCTGTGCCGACAACTTCGACATCGCGGTGGCCGGCCCGCTGGCCCGCAGCGCGGTCGACCTGGCGCTGGCGATGGACTTGCTGGCCTCGCCGCTGGAGGCGATGACGCCAATGGGCCGCTTGCCCATGGCCTGGCGCGACCGCGGCACCCCGCCGAGGCGCTGTCGGGTGGCGGTGCTCTACGACGACCCCGAGGCCGAGGTCGACGCCAGCGTGCAGAACGCCTTGCGCGACCTGGTCGGCTTCCTGCGGTCGCAGGGCGTGGTGGTGACCGAGGGTGCCCGGCCGGTGGACAGCGCCGAGTGCCATGCGGTCTACCTCCACCTGCTGCGCGCAGCCACCGGTGCGCAGTATGACGACGCCGCCTACGCCCAGGCGCTGGCCCGCTCGACGGATTACGCGCAGGCCGACCGCAGCTATCCGGCGCGGCATTTCCGGGGCAACACCTCGTCTCACCGGCTGTGGGCCCAGGTCGACGAGCAGCGGGCCAGGATGCAGCGCCAATGGGCGGTGTTCTTCGAGCAGCATGACTTGCTGATCTGCCCGGTGGCCACCACGCCGGCCTTCAAGCACAACCCGCAGGGTGAGCGCTGGGAGCGGATGATCCCGGTCAACGGCCATGCCCAGCCCAGCACCGATGCGCTGTTCTGGGCCGGCTATCCCGGCATCGTCGGCCTGCCGGCCACCGCCGTGCCGCTGGGCATCAGCCCGGACGGTCTGCCGGTGGGCGCACAGATCGTCGCCCCGGCCTTCGGCGACCCGGAGGGCCTTCGTTTCGCGCAGTGGCTGGAGCGCGAGTACCGGGCCTTCGTGCCGCCGCCCGGCCTGGCTTGAACCGCAGCGATTCCCGGCCTGCTTATTTCAACTCGTCGGTCAGGCGGCCGATGATCTGGCGTGCGGCTTCGCTGTCGTCGGCGTTGCCGGCGCTGTTCTGCACGCTGACCAGCGACTTGGTGCCTGCGGTCTTGATCAGCACCCGGTAGCGCTGCGCGCGGGTCAGGTCCTTCTCGCCGGCGAAGAACTTCATGAAGAAGTTCGGCTCTTCCTTGCCTGCCAGCTTGGGGTCGATGTAGCGCACGAAGTACAGGCCGGCCGTGCGGTCGCGGTCTTCGACCGTGAAGCCGCTGCGGTCCAGCGCCAGACCCACCTGGCGCCAGGCTCGGTCGAAGCTTTCGTCGATCTCCATCGTCGCTGTGGCCGCCACCGTGGCGGTGCGGGCCTTGGCCGGCGCGGCCGCGGCAGCGGCCACCGCCGTGCGGGCGCTGTCTTCCTTGCTGCCGAGTTTGACCATCACGCGGGTCAGGAACTCGGCCTCCAGCTCGGGGTCGGTCGGCCGCGGCTGCCAGATCGTGCTCTCGCGCCGGGCATCGGCATAGACCTCGACCATGCCGCGGTGGCTGATGTAGACCTCGCTGCCGCTGGCCGTACGTTCGACTCTTGTGCGGTAGCGGTCGCGCTCGCCGGTGCTGTAGAGGTTGTCGAAGGCCCGGCCAATGGTGCTGCGGATGAAGTCCATCGGGATCTTGGCGCGGTTCTCGGCCCAGGCGGTTTCCATCACGCCGATCTGGGCGTTGTCGACGTCCAGCACGAAACCGCGCTCGAGCCAGAAGCTGCGCAGCAGCGGATACAGCGTCTCGGGCGGCAGCGTGCTCACCAGCCAGCGGCTGTTGCCCTGGCGCTCGATGCGCAACTCACCCAGGGCTGCCGGCGCCACCAGCGAGACGCCGGGCGCTGCTTGCGGCGCGGCGCCGCCTTGCTTCATCGCGGCGGCACTGACCACGCCAGACTGCGGCTGGTAGCGGCCATCGCGGGCCAGCTGGGTCAGGTCGGGCGGCACGTCCAGCGGCTCGGTCTTGCTGGCGCGGGTGCGGTAGTCCACCTTGTCGCCCGAGATTGCATGGTCTATCGATGAGCAGCCCGCCAGCGACAGCGCCAACAGCAAGGTGGCCGCGCGAAGCGGTGGGGTCTCGAGAGCGGCAAGAACGGAATTCACGGGGTGGTTCTCCAGGAACACTTGAGCGGGCTGCCGGTGGCCTGTGGGGCCGGCGCGGCGGGTGGGCAGATCAAAGGGCCAGCGACCGGGCTTCAGGCGCCGGTTCGGCAGCGGAAAGGCAGCGGCGGTCCGGTGGGCCGGTCAGACCAGCCCGGCGTCGCTCAGCGCGGCGTCGACCAGGGCCTGGCCGGCGGGGGTCAGCGGCGTGATCGGCAGCCGCACGTCGGGCCGGCAGCGGCCCAGGCGGTGCATCGCCCATTTGGTGGGTGCCGGGCTGGGTTCGCAGAACAGTTGCTTGTGCAGCGACAGCAGGCGGAAATGGATCTCGCGGGCGAGCTTGACGTCGCCGGCGATCGCCGCCATGCACAGTTCGTGCATCAGCCGCGGCGCGACGTTGGCGGTGACGCTGACGTTGCCATGGCCGCCCAGCAGCATCAGCGCCACCGCGGTGCCGTCGTCGCCCGAGTAGATCTTGAAGCCTTCCGGCGCCTGCTTGATCAACTGCGCCGCGCGCTCGATGTTGCCGCTGGCTTCCTTGACGCCCACCACGCCGGGCACCTGGGCCAGGCGCAGGGCGGTTTCGGGCAGCATGTCGGCCACCGTGCGGCCGGGCACGTTGTACAGCACCACCGGCAGATCCACGCCTTCGGCGATGGCCTTGAAATGCTGGTAGATCCCCTCCTGCGAGGGCTTGTTGTAGTAGGGCACGACTTGCAGCGTGCAGTCGGCGCCGACTTCCTTGCTGAACTGGGTCAGCTCGATCGCCTCGCGGGTCGAGTTGGCGCCGGCCCCGGCCATGATCGGCACCCGGCCGGCGGCATGCTCCACCGCGACACGGATGATCTGGCAATGCTCTTCGACCGAGACGGTGGGGGATTCACCGGTGGTGCCGACCACGCCTATGCAATCGGTGCCTTCGGCGATATGCCAGTCGATCAGGCTGCGCAGGGTCTCGTAGTCGACCTTGCCGTCTTCGAACATCGGGGTGACCAGGGCGACGATGCTGCCAACAATGGGTGTCATGCGGATTCCTTGCGAAGAGGCGATTTTAGCCGGCTGCCGGGGGCTGCAGCCGATGGCGTGGCGGGGCGGTGTCGGCCGCCAGCCCGGCGGCGGCTTGCAGCGCCACCACCCGCTGAACAAAGCGCGGCGGGGCGTCGAGAAAGCCGTCTTCGTAGGCCACGGTGTGCAGGCCGGCGCAGCGCGCCAGCAGTTCGCCCGGCTGCAGCAGGAAGTCGGGCCGGGACGGCTTGCCCACCGAGGCGTTGCCGGCGGCGAAGGTCTCGTAGACCAGCACCGCGCCGGGCGCCAGCGAGGCCAGCAACTGCGGCCAGAGCGGGCGCCACAGGTAGTTGGTGACCACGACGGCGTCGAACTGCCGGCCCGGGCAGGGCCAGGGGCTGTTCTCGATGTCGGCGGCGATCAACTCGGCGCGGCCGGCGTCGGCCAGGTCTTGCGAGGCGGCCAGCGCGGCGGCGTCACGGTCGATGCCGGTGACCTGGAAGCCGCTTTCGGCCAGCCAGCGCAGGTGCCGGCCGCTGCCGCAGGCCAGGTCCAGCACCCGCCCGCCTGGGGGCAGCAGGTGGACCCAGCGTTGCAGCCAGGGCGAAGGGGCGGGGGAGGTGTGCATCGCGGCACCGTTTCTAGAAGCAGGCCCATACCCGGTTGGCCAGGTCGACCACCAGGTGCGGGTTGAGGTAGGCGGCAAACACGCCGGCCAGCGCGGCAGCCACCGTGGCCCAGAGGGCGATCCGCAAGGTAGCCCGGCGCGCCATGTCCGCGTCGCCGCTCACGCGATGGCGGGCTGGGGCCCGACGCGCGCAATCGCGGTCTCGCGCACCGGCAGGTTGACGAGCGCGGCAAACACCCCCAGCGCCACGGCCAGACCCCAGACCAGGTCGTAGTTGCCGTAGAGGCCGTAGAGCTTGCCGCCCAGCCAGGCGCCCATGAACGATCCGACCTGGTGGCTGAGGAAGACGAAGCCGCCCAGCATCGACAGGTATTGCACGCCGAAGATCTGCGCCACCGTGGCGTTGGTCGGCGGCACGGTGGACAGCCACAGAAAGCCCATCGTCGCGGCGAAGACATAGACGCTGGCCGGCGTCAGCGGCGCCAGCAGAAAGGCCACGATCACCACCGAGCGCAGCGCGTAGATGCCCGACAGGATGTAGCGCTTGGGCATGCGCTGGCCCAGCCAACCCGCGCTGTAGGTGCCGAAGACGTTGAACAGCCCGATCAACGCCAGCGCGGTGGTGGCCACGCCAGGGGCCATGCCATGGTCGCGCAGGTAGCTGGGCATGTGAACGCCGATGAACACCACCTGGAAGCCGCAGACGAAGTAGCCCGCCATCAGCCACTGGAAGCTGCGGTAGGCAAAGGCCTCGCGCAGCGCCGAGGCGATGCTTTGCTGGAAGCCGACATGCGCGCCCACCGGCCCCTCGCGCAGGCCGCGCGCCACCGGCAGGATCGCCAGCGCGGCGCAGCCCAGCACGAACAGCGCGTTCTGCCAGCCCCAGGCGCTGATCAGCCAGCTCTCGACCGGCACCATCAGGAACTGGCCGAACGAGCCCGCCGCGGCCGTCACGCCCATCGCCCAGGAGCGCTTGTCGGCGGCCACGTTGCGGCCGATCACGCCGTAGACGATGGCGTAGGTGCAGCCGGCCTGCGCCATGCCCAGCAGCATGCCGGCGCTGCCCATGAAGGCCAGGCCCGAGGTCGACAGCGCCATCAGCACCAGGCCGATCGCGTACAGGATGCCGCCGCCCACCAGCACCCGGTAGGCGCTGAAGCGGTCGGCCAGCATGCCGGCGAAGGGCCCGGCGATGCCCCAGGCCAGGTTCTGCACCGCGATCGCCAGGGCGAAGGTTTCGCGCGTCCAGCCGCGGTCCATCGTGATCGGCTGCAACCACAGGCCGAAGCCATGGCGTATGCCCATCGACAGCGTGACGACCAGTGCGCCGCAGATCAACACCTGCTTGAGCGACAGGCCGGGCGGCGGATTCTGGGCGGTGCGGGGCGGGGCGGCAGACGTCATGGCCGGCACTGTAGCGGGGCCAGCGCCGGCCCGCCGGCCCGGGGTTGCTGGCGGGTTGGTGGTGGGTCGGCGGCGGGGCGGCGATGGGTCGGCGGCGGGCGGCGCCTGCCTACAATCCCGCGCCATGGCAACTACCCCACAAACCGCGCAGTATGGCGAGGCCTCGATCCGCGTCCTGAAGGGCCTGGAGCCGGTCAAGCAGCGGCCGGGCATGTACACCCGCACCGACAACCCGCTGCACATCGTGCAGGAGGTGATAGACAACGCCGCCGACGAGGCGCTGGCGGGTTTTGGCAAGCGCATCGCCGTCACGCTGCACGCCGACGGCTCGGTCAGCGTCGACGACGACGGCCGCGGCATCCCCTTCGGCCTGCACCCGGAGGAGCAGGTGGCGGTGCTCGAGATCGTCTTCACGCGGCTGCACGCCGGCGGCAAGTTCGACAAGGGCGCGGGCAACGCTTACAGCTTCTCGGGCGGGCTGCACGGCGTGGGCGTCAGCGTGACGAATGCGCTGGCCAGCCGGCTGCAGGTCAGCGTCTGGCGCGAGGGCCAGATGGCCAGCCTGGCGTTCTCGGGGGGCGACGTGATCGAGCCGCTGCTGGTCCGCAAGGCCGGCGCGGCCGAGCGCGGCGCGGCCGGCCTGGGGCTCAGCGACCGCAAGAGCGGCACCAGCGTGCGGGTCTGGCCGGATCCGAAATACTTCGACGCCACCGAGTTGCCGCGCGCCGAGCTGACCCATTTGCTGCGCAGCAAGGCGGTGCTGATGCCGGGCGTCAGCGTCAGCCTGACGGTCGAAAAAGGCGGCGACAAGCCGCCCGAGGTCCAGACCTGGATTTACCAGGGCGGGCTGCGCGACTACCTGAGCCAGGGCCTGGCGGCCGATCCGATCATTCCGCTGTTCGAGGGCGCGGGCTATGCCGGCGCGGCCGAGAGCGAGAACTTCGCCGAGGGCGAGGGCGTGGCCTGGGTGCTCGGATTCACCGAGGACGGCGGCGTGCTGCGCGAGAGCTATGTCAACCTGATCCCGACGGTGGCCGGCGGCACCCACGAGAGCGGGCTGAAGGACGGGCTGTTCGGCGCCGTCAAGACCTTCATCGAGTTGCACGCGCTGCTGCCCAAGGGTGTCAAACTGATGCCCGAGGACGTGTTCTCGCGCGCCAGCTTCGTGTTGTCGGCCAAGGTGCTGGACCCGCAGTTCCAGGGCCAGATCAAGGAGCGGCTGAACAGCCGCGATGCGCTGCGCCTGGTCAGCCAGTTCACAAGGCCGGCGCTGGAACTGTGGCTGAACCAGCATGTGGAGTTTGGCAAGCGCCTGGCCGAGCTGGTGATACGCCAGGCCCAGACCCGCCAGCGCGCCAGCCAGAAGGTGGAAAAGCGCAAGGGCTCGGGCGTGGCGGTGCTGCCGGGCAAGCTGACCGACTGCGAGAGCCGCGACCTGAGCCTGAACGAGGTGTTTCTGGTCGAGGGCGATTCGGCCGGCGGATCGGCCAAGATGGGCCGCGACAAGGAGACGCAGGCCATCCTGCCGCTGCGCGGCAAGGTGCTCAACGCCTGGGAGGTCGAGCGCGACCGGCTGTTTGCCAACAACGAGATCCACGACATCTCGGTGGCGATAGGCATAGACCCGCATGGCCCGGGCGACAGCCCCGATTTCTCGGGCCTGCGCTACGGCAAGGTCTGCATCCTCAGCGACGCCGACGTCGACGGTTCGCATATCCAGGTGCTGCTGCTCACACTCTTCTTCCGCCACTTTCCCCAACTGATAGCGCGCGGTCACGTCTACATCGCCAAGCCGCCGCTGTTTCGCATCGACGCGCCGGCGCGCGGCAAGAAGCCGGCCGCCAAGTTCTACGCCCTCGACCTGGGCGAGCAGGAGGCCACGCTGGACAAGCTGCGCAAGGAAGGCGCCAAGGAGGGTTCGTGGAGCATCAGCCGCTTCAAGGGCCTGGGCGAGATGAACGCCGAGCAGCTGTGGGAGACCACGCTGAACCCCGAAACCCGTCGCCTGCTGCCGGTGGCCTGGGGGCTGATGAGCTTTGCCGACACGGTGGTTTCGTTCACCAAGCTGATGGGCAAGGGCGAGGCGGCCTCGAGGCGCGAACTGATGGAGTTGCACGGCGACACGGTGGACCTGGATGTGTGACGTGAATCCCCCCGAAGCGCCTTCTGCGCCTCCCCCCCAGGGGGGCCGAGCCCGGACAGGCAAGGTCCGGCGGACCTTGCGTGCCTGGCGAGGAGTCGGGCTGCAAAGCCCGGCGCGGCCTGCAAGGCACGCCAGTGGCCCGGCGGAGCCGGTTCCACGGCGTCTACTTGCTTGCACCGGGTTCATGCATCGAAGGTGGCGATTTTCTGGATGAGCGCCCTCCATGCAAGCTGAGCGGGTTCGCATGCGCCCGACGCTGCTGAGCGACCTCGACTTCGTGATCCAGGTCGAGACCGACAGCCACAACCTGCCCTTCATCACGCCCTGGGAGCGGGTGCAGCATGAGGGCGCGGTGCGCTTTCCGGACTTCCGCCACTTCATCGTCGAGGCGGGGGCGGGCTATGACGCGGCGGGCTTCGTGATCCTGCAAGGCTGCCGCAACCCGCACCGCAGCGTCGAGCTCAAGCGCATCGTGCTGCAGCGCGACGGCCAGGGCCAGGGCCTGGGCCGGTCCTGCGTGCGCAGGCTCAAGCAGATGGCCTTCCGTGACCTGCACGCGCACCGCTTCTGGCTCGACGTCAAGGCGCTGAACAGCCGCGCCCAGACGCTGTATGAGAGCGAGGGCTTTGTCGAGGAAGGCCGGCTGCGCGAGAGCGTGCGGCTGACTGGCAACAACGCCGACGGCTACGACAGCCTGATCGTGATGAGCCTGCTCGACCGCGAGTACCAGGCGCGGGTGGCGCTGGGGCTGGAGACGGGGCCAGGCTGAAGCCGGAAAGCCGGGCCTGACTGAGCTGAACCCCGGGTGGTGGGTTCAAGCCCTGGCAAGGCGGTGCGCGCGGCGGCTCGGCTCAGGCCGCCAGCGCATGGACTTGCTGCGCGAGTTGCACGCCCTGCTCGCGCTGTATCACTTCGATGTCGTACTGCGATTGCAGGTTCAACCAGAGCTGCGGATCGACACCGAAGGCCAGACCCAGCCTGACCGCGGTGTCGGCCGTGACGCCGCGCCGGCCCGCGCAAATTTCGTCGATGCGGCGCTGTTGCACGCCGATGGCCTTGGCCAGGCGGTAGCGTGTGATGCCCATCGGTTCAATGAAGTCGGCCAGCAGCACCGAACCCGGATGTACCGCAGCCAGCTTCTCGCCGGTCGTGATGTCATCGAAGGTCTCGTGTTTCAGGTCCTGGCGTGTGATGTGCATGGGGTGGCTCCGATGCCAGCCGACTCTTTCGGGTCAGTGGTAGTCCGCAATCTCGACATCGAACGCGATGCCGTCCTGCCAGCGAAAGCAGATCCGCCACTGATCGTTGATGCGGATGCTCCACTGGCCTTTTCGGTCGCCCTTCAGCGCCTCCAGCCGATTGCCTGGCGGCACCCGCAGCACATCGATGGACGTCGAAGCATCGATGAGCTTGAGCTTCCTGCGTGCTGCGCCCTGCATTTCCTGGGGCAACCCACGCACCGCCAGGCCCTGGAAGATCGCCGCCGTGCGTTTGTCCGAGAAGCTCTCGATCATGGCCGATGGTATTGGCGGTCGTTATTATCGTCAAGCAGAAGGTTGCCGATCGCCGCAGGTGCCCATGGCACCACGCCTGCGTGAGCCGGTGCTGTGCCGGCGCGGGAGATCCGGACCCAGCGCCTTGGCCTTGCCGAGTCTCCGCTCTGCCGTTGCCGGATCAGCGCGTCCGAACGCAGCGGTTGGGCTCGGCCGGCTTGGCCAGTTTCAGCGGCGCGGCGGTGATCGGGCCGGCTGCGGCAAGCTGGTCGAAAGCCACCTGCTGCAGCGCGCCCACCTGGGCCGGTGAGAAGCCCAGTTCGAAGCCCGAGCACTCGAGGTCGCCCAGCGAGCGCGGGTCGCGGCCGGTGAGGCTGCCGAACAGCACCAGCGCCTCCAGGTAGTAGCCATGGGCGCTGGCGTGGTAGCCGTCGTAAGTCCACAGGTTGAGCTTGCCGGCGGCGATGCCGTCATAGGGGTTGTCGTCGGCCACGCCGGTCTGCATCGCCCGCACCCAGGCCTCGCCGACCGGCACCACGCCCTTGATGCCTGGCGTGCCCGCGGCAGCCTGGTCGTAGCCGGCGCGCACGTCGCGCGCCATCGCCTCGATGGGCTTGCCGAACCAGGCGCCCTTGGCCTCGTAGGTCTGGTCGGCGCGCGGCCAGGTGGCCATCAGGCGCAGGTCGACCGCCGGATTGCGCGCGCGCAGAAAGTCGGCCATCTGCCGCACTGTGCTGGTCAGCACGGTGGCGTCGCCTGGCTTCTTCGGGTCCAGCGTGCTGTAGCCGTGCATCACCACGGTGTCCCAGGGCCGCTGGCCCAGCGTGCCGAGCTTGTTGTCCAGGTGCCAGTCGATGCCCGAACCCGGCTGTGTCTCCAGGAACACCTCATAGCTCAGGCCGGCCTGTTGGGTGAAGGACTTGAACAAGGCCGGCACGCCGCCTATGCCCTGGTTGTTCAGGTCGGTGACGGTGTCGGCGCGGTAGTAGCGCACCGCCGAGCCCCAGGCATAGGTGAAGCTGTTGCCGATGAACAGGATGCTGCCGGCGGCATGGGCCGTGCTCAGCGTCATGCCGAACGTCAGTCCGACCGCCAGTCCAGCGACGGTGAGTCGGGCCAGGCGCGACCAGCGGGTGGCGCGAGGGCGAGGTGAGTTGATCGGCATGTCGGGGCTCTCAAGCAATGGGTGGAGGGGGGCGAGGCCGGTGGCCGCGCAGTGGCCTCAGGGTAGGCTGAAAACCGGGCGCTTCCCATCGGTTCATTCACCGACGAGTCACTGACGATTCACCGCGGACACACCGCGGACACACCGCGTATACACCGCGGATATACCGCGGATACACCGCGGACACACCGCGGATACACCGCGGATTCAAGGCTCAAACCGTCCGTCCGCCGACGGCTTGCAGGAATTCCCGCCTAGCCTGGTCGCTGTGCTCGAAGCAGCCGGCGAAAGCCTGGGTGTAGACGCGCTCGTCGCCGCGCCGGTCTTCGCCCAGCAGCAGGCACAACTGCTCGGTCTCGATCACGCAGGCCGCGCCCTTGGCCCGCCCATGCGTGACGAGCGCATCGGCCACGTCGCGCGTCATCCACTCCTGGTAAGTGAAGCGGTGGCCGATGGCGTCGACCAGGCGCGCGATGCGGCCGAAGCCGTGCAGCCGCCCGCCCGGGATATAGGCCACATGGGCGATGCCGCGAAACGGCACCAGGTGGTGCGGGCAGACGCCGTGCACCGCGATGCCGCGGATCACCACCATGTCCTCGCGCGGGTCGGCAAAGCCCTCGCCCAGCACGCCGGCCGGGTCGATGTCGTAGCCGCCGAGCAGGCGACGCTCCCACAGTTCGCGCACGCGCCTGGCGGTCTTGCCGGTGTGCGCGCCGTCGGGCGCGACGCCGCAGGCCCGCAGCAGATCGTTGATCGCTTGCTCGAAGGCCGGGGCGTCGAAGGCGCCGACACGGGCGATGCCCACGCCGTCAGACGCCGGCGCGGCCGGGCCGTGGTCATGGTCATGCGCGTGATCGCAGTCTTCGGCCATGGTGGCGTTCTCCAGTCGGGGCGTTCCGGGCGGCGGCGCCGCTTGGCCTTGGCAGGCCCGGCGCAGGTTAACCCAGCGCCGCCTGCCGCTCAGTACGACTTCGGCAGCCCCAGCACCTTCTCGGCGATGAAGCACAGGATCAGCTGCGGGCTGACCGGCGCCAGCCGCGGTATCCAGGCCTCGCGCAGGTAGCGCTCGACATGGTATTCCCGGGCATAGCCCATGCCGCCATGGGTGACCACCGCGGTCTCGCAAGCCTGGTAGCCGGCTTCGGCGCCCAGGTATTTGGCGGCGTTGGCTTCGGCCGCGCAGGGCAGGCCGGCGTCGTACAGCGCCGCCGCCTTGTGCACCATCAGGTGGGCGGCTTCCAGTGCCATCCAGTTCTGCGCCAGCGGGTGGGCGATGGCCTGGTTCTGGCCTATCGGCCGGTTGAACACCACCCGGTCCCGCGCATAGGCGGTGGCGCGCGCCAGCGCCGCCCGGCCCAGGCCTATCGCCTCGGCGCCGATCAGGATCCGCTCGGGGTTCAGGCCATGCAGGATGTACTTGAAGCCCTGGCCTTCCTCGCCGATACGGTCTTCCACCGGGATGCGCAGGCCGTCGATGAAGAGCTGGTTGCTGTCGACCGCCTTGCGGCCCATCTTGGCGATCTCGTGCACGGCTATCGCGCTGCGGTCGAGCGCGGTGTAGAACAGGCTCAGCCCGGCGCTGCCGCTGCACTCGTCCTCGGGCGTGGTGCGGGCCAGCAGCAGCATCCGGTTGGCCACCTGGGCGCTCGATATCCACAGCTTCTGGCCCGAGACAAGGTAATGCTCGCCCTGGTCGTCGATGCCGCGCACCGCGCGGGTCTTCAGCCCCAGCGTGTTCAGGCCGCTGTCGGGCTCGGTGACGGCGAAACAGGCTTTGTCCTCGCCGCGGATCAGCGGCGGAAGCCAGCGCTGTTTCTGGGCCTCGGTGCCAAACACCACCACCGGGTTGAGGCCGAAGATGTTCATGTGCACCGCAGACGCGCCCGACATGCCTGCGCCGCTGGCCGCGATGGCGTGCATCATCAGCGCGGCCTCGGTGATGCCCAGCCCGGCGCCGCCGTAAGCCTCGGGCATCGCGATGCCCAGCCAGCCGGCTGCCGCCAGCGCCTGGTGGAAGTCATGCGGAAAACCGCCCTCGGTATCGTGCCGCAGCCAGTAGTCGGCGTCGAAGGGCGCGCACAAGCGCTCGATCGCGGTGACGATCTGGGTCTGGTCGGCGGTCAGGGCAAAGTCCATGCGGGTCCTCGGTGCGTTGGCCGGCCAAGGTTAGGGCGGGCAGGGCCAGCCAGGCTGACGCCCAAGCGACGGGATGGCCCGGTCTTTTAAAGCAACATCGCGCGTCGCGCCAAGGAGACCCGAACCATGCAATCCACGATGATGAACGTGCCGCTGTCGATCAACCATTTCCTGGACCGCGCCGGCACGCTGTTCAAGCACAACGCAATCGTGTCGCGCCTGCCCGACAAGAGCCTGCGCACCCATACCTACGGCGACTGGCACCGCCGCACGCGGCAACTGGCCTCGGCCCTGCAGCGCGCCGGGCTGAAAAAAGGCGACCGCGTGGCCACGCTGTGCTGGAACCACCATGCCCACCTGGAGGCCTATTTCGGCATCCCCGCCGCTGGCGGCGTGATGCACACGCTGAACCTGCGGCTGTCGGCCGAGGAGCTCGGCTGGATCGCCGGCGACGCGCGCGACAGCATCCTGATCGTCGACGACATCCTGCTGCCGCTGTACCGGCAGATGGCGCCGCTGCACGCCTTCGAGCGGGTGATCGTGTTCCCGTTCTCGGGTGACGCCGTGCCGGCCGAGTTCACCGACTACGAGGCCTTCATCGCCGGGGGCGACGCCGACGGCTTTGTCGCGGCGCCGCATGCCGAGGACGACGCTATCGCGATCTGCTACACCTCCGGCACCACTGGCCGGCCCAAGGGCGTGGCCTATTCGCACCGCTCCACCGTGCTGCACACGCTGGTGGCCAGCCTGGGCGACCATTGGGCGCTGCGCGGCAGCGATGTGGTGCTGCCGGTGACGCCGATGTTCCACGCCAACAGCTGGGGCATGCCTTACGGCGCGGTGATGGTGGGCGCCAAGCTGGTGTTCCCGGGGCCGCACCTGCATGCCGACGACCTGCTCGACCTGATGACGGCCGAGCCGCCGACGCTGTCGCTGGGCGTGCCGACGATCTGGCTCAGCCTGATCCAGACCTTCGAGCGCGGCCAGACCGAGTTCCCCGGCCGCTGGACGCTGCCGGCCGGCATGCGATCGCTGGTGGGCGGCGCGGCGGTGCCCGAGTCGCTGATCCGCGCCTTCGACAAACACGGCATCTGGCTGATGCAGGGCTGGGGCATGACCGAGACCTCGCCGCTGGCCACCGTCAGCTACCCGCGCGCCGAACTCAAGGGCGTGAGCGACGACGAGCGCTACCGCCGCGCCGCGATGGCCGGGGTGATGGCGCCGCTGGTCGAGCTGCGCCTGCGCACCGAGGAGGGCGGCCTGGCGCCCTGGGACGGCCAGACCATGGGCGAGGTGCAGGTGCGCGGCCCGTTCATCACCGGCAGCTACCACGAGGTGCCGGCAAGCGAGGACAAGTTCACCGCTGACGGCTGGCTGCGCACCGGCGACGTCGCCACGCTCGATGACCTGGGCTTCCTGCGCATCACCGACCGCACCAAGGACTTGATCAAGAGCGGCGGCGAGTGGATCAGCAGCGTGGACGTCGAGAACGCGCTGATGGCGCACCCGGCAGTGGCCGAGGCCGCGGTGATCGCGATTCCCGACCTGAAGTGGAGCGAGCGGCCGCTGGCCTGCATCGCGCTCAAGCCGGGACAGCAGGTGGACGCGGCGGCGCTGAACGCGCTGCTGCTGTCGCGCGGTTTTGCCAAGTGGCAATGCCCCGAGCGCTACGAGGTGGTCGACGCCATCCCGCGCACCTCCACCGGCAAGTTCTGGAAGCTCAAACTGCGCGAGATGTTTCCGCGCTGAGGGGTGGGGCGGCGCTGGATGCGGTCGCTCTGGCGATCGCGCCGGCCGGGTGCTTGCGCTCTCGGCGGGTCGGCGCGATGTGTGGTGTCGGCGGTGTCGGTGCCGGGCGTTGGCAATCCGTGGCGAGCTACCTAGTCCTCATTATCCTCATCGCCCTCCATCGAAGGATATTGTTCGGGCCTCTTGCCGACCTCCAGCACCAGGCGCGGGTAAGTGATTTCCGGCTCGGGTTCCGTCATGGCAGACCTCGACTTTGTCAGGCTGAACAGCCAATTGTCACCGTAGTCGAAAAGATAGTAGCACCGTAGTCGAAAAGATAGTAGAGGTGATGATTCTTGGGCAGCGGAAACAGGCTTGCTATCGTCCGGTCGTAGGCGCCGCCGTTTTCGTCGTCGAAGCTGACGCGCTCGCGACTGCGCTCGCCCCTGGCGGTGAAGAATTCATACATGTGATCGTTGTCGAATTTCAATCCGTCTTGAATGGCGAAGTGAAGCTGTTCAAGCGTCGACGAGCCGTCCATTTGGAGCACGCCCTCCCAGTCTCCGCTTGCATAGGCGCCGCGCAGCAGCTTCATTTTTAGGGAAATAATCATGAAATTGTATTTTTACGCGTGATGGATTGGGGATGCCGTCGATCCCGCCGCCTTGTCCAGGCGGGACGATGCGCATTTTATCCAGGGGGGCGGGCAGGACCGATCTTGGGTGTAGGTGATCAGCCGCCAGAACGCTGTTTCCGGTGCGAGAAAGCATCAGACCGCAAGCAGGCCGCAGCGCTGTATTTTCGCCAGCGCATTGCCCATCGATTCCCGGGCGATGGCGGTGCCGCAGTTCACTTGGCCGCGCAAGCACCAGCCAGCGCCGAGCCCAAAATACCGGCAGAGTCCGAGATCGGTATCAGCCCTTATGGCCAGTTTGCCGGCGACGATATCGTGAATGCTTGGGGCTGGAAGATCAATATTTTTGGCAAGGCGATAATTGGTCAGGCCGGGTGGCTTGAGAAATTCTTCACCCAGCATTTTGCCGGGCGTTACCGGGAGTACGGTGCGCATCATCGATTCCTTCAGTGCTGGATCTACGATCTCAAGGTCGTTCGCACCCTCAGGGGTAAAAATGAAGCAGGCCCGCCATTGATCATGGTTGCGGATACTGTGTTGCCCCTGGCGTTCGCCCTGCCGTGCTTGGCGCTTGGAGCCAGGCCCGTCATTCCAGCGAAAACGCCGTGAGGCTCCAAACAATGAGTGCGAGTTGTGCCAGGTTGACCAGTATGGCAGTGACATGTATGCGGCGGAATGCCGGGATGGCTTTTGTCTCGCGGGCTTGAATTTCAGCACGCAGTGAGTCCATCTTTGGAATGACGGTTCGACGCTGGATGGCTGCCATCAGCGCGAGAGCGGCCGCACCGAACATCAGGACCATGTTGCCGACAAAGGCATAGCTCACCGCGGTAGCACTGGCCGTGAGCATCGCGGCCAGATAGTAGGTGTCGTAGAAGCCCCGAACGAATCGGGCGTCCAGCGGGGTGTCGTGCTCGAGAACCAGCAGCGGCACCGAACCCATCAGGAAGTAGGCGGTGATCACCAGCATGGCGACGGTGAAGAACAGGGTGACGATCAGGGCGGCGGACATTGGGTGGCGATTGGGGGAGGACTATGCATAGCCGAGGCCCTTCTCGCCGCAACTAATTCCTGACGAGCAGGTATGGAAGAACGTCAAGGAACGCGTCGCCAAAAAGAAGTCCGTTGACAAGTTCAGCGTGCGCGTCCTTTTGAATGTCGCCTTGATCCGATTGTGGAACTGCCCGGACATCGTTTGTGGTTTCTTTCGGCATCCGGAATGCGCTCGACTTGTGTGATGAAAAAATATTATTGCCTGGTAACGATTTCGTTAAGCTTTGGAAAAAATAAGCTTGCCCAAGCACTAGGCTTATACGTTGGTGTCGCATGCCCATCAGGCATTCCCTCATTGCTAAACCGTTTAAATGTCAATCCATTTGTCTCGGCAATGCTGCTAAACCAGATATAATCCTGATCATTAAATCGATTGGTTGCAAAATAAGAATCACTGTCGTAGTAAGCCCAGAACTGAGGTTTAAATTTCTTGGCTGAGTCTTCCAAATCTGTTCGCCCCAAGCCGCCATTTTTTGTTTCGCATACGGCGCTCCAAGCGCCTGCAAGATTAACAACGGCCAGAACGCTCTCGGGTTTTTTGGCAGCATATGTTGCAGACAAGTAACCACCTCTTGAATGCCCCATGAGTATTATCTTGTTTACAGAAAAACTTTTTTTCACTTGCTCAATTACCTGCTCAAGCTGAAGTTCTGCCTCCTTCTGCTCCATTCGAAGGCTGCTTTTGTCGCACTTTCCACTTTCCTCGGTAAACGTACCTTCGGAATTTCCTCGCCCCTTACGCATGTAGACCACAAATGCGTAGCCATTAGCAAGGGCTTCTTTTGAGATATTCAAAAACTTGGCGGAAGGCTTAATTGCATCGGCACGTCCGCCGGTTGAGCCGTGGCTCATTAAAATGACTCTTCCATTCCAGTTAAACGGTCGATATTGAAAGCCCTCAAGGTGGATTACCTTGCCAGCTGTCAAGTCATCATCAATAAAGTTGAATGAAGTCGCTGTTTGCCCGAACACCAGGCTAGCAAACAAAGTTGAAGTCAACACGGCTGGTAATTTTAATATTTGCTTGTAAATTTTCATGAGATTATCCATTATTAAGGAAGCACTGAACAATTCGGCACGAATTGTTCAGTGCTTCCTTAGAGAAAGATGCGACCGAAATATCAGACAACTTTGGATCAAAGCATAATTTATTTTTTACGAATTTAAATTATTATTACAAGCTTGATGGTGGAAGTCTCCCAGTTGGATAAGTCGAGAAGTCGCCGGCCGCCTCCGCGCCCAGGTGCCCGCCAACGGGCCTTGAGACCGCCCGCCCCACCGTTCGAGTCGCTGCAAGCGTGTTTCCGTCTATTTTCGGCATTTGGGTCAGTTTAGGCAGCTTGCCATCAGTTGGCAAGAATCAAATTCACGCATGGATCCGGCCTACGCCTTGGCCGCCTACCGCCGTGTCAAGCCCCGCCGCAGCCGGCGCGTGGCGGGCGCCGGCTTGCCCCAGTTGCCGCTGCCGCGCCAGCCTCCCGGTTCTCGGCCACCCCGGCCTGTGCTGCAATAGCGCCCCAGGCGGCCCCCGAAGCGGCCCGCCACGCCGCCCCGCCCACCCACCGATTCCCCGCACCCTGCCTGACCGCCGTCCATGTCCGAACAACTCTCCCTGCTCACCCCGCCGCCCGAGGGCCCCGCCGACGCCATCACGTTGGCGCATTACGCCGAGCGCGCTTACCTCGAGTACGCGCTCAGCGTGGTCAAGGGCAGGGCGCTGCCCGATGTCTGCGACGGCGCCAAGCCGGTGCAGCGCCGCATCCTGTACTCGATGGGCCGCATGGGTCTGGGCCACACCGGGCCGGGCGCGGCCGGCGCGCCCAAGCCGGTCAAGAGCGCCCGGGTGGTGGGCGACGTGCTCGGCCGCTTCCACCCGCACAGCGACCAGGCGGCCTACGACGCGCTGGTGCGGATGGCGCAGGATTTCTCGCTGCGCTACCCGCTGATCGACGGCCAGGGCAATTTCGGCAGCCGCGACGGCGACGGCGCGGCGGCGATGCGCTATACCGAGGCGCGGCTGTCGCCGATCGCCCGGCTGCTGCTCGACGAGATCGACGAGGGCACGGTCGACTTCATCCCCAATTACGACGGCTCGACCGAGGAGCCGCGGCAGTTGCCGGCGCGCCTGCCGTTCGCGCTGCTCAACGGTGCGTCGGGCATCGCCGTCGGCCTGGCCACCGAGATCCCGTCGCACAACTTGCGCGAGGTCTCGGCGGCCGTGATCGCGCTGATCCGCGACCCCGCGCTGTCCGATGACGCGCTCCACGGCCTGGTGCCCGGCCCCGACTACCCCGGCGGCGGCCAGATCATCAGTTCGGACGCGGACATCCGCGACGCCTATGCCAGCGGCCGCGGCAGCTTGAAGGTGAGGGCGCGCTGGAAGATCGAGGACCTGGCGCGCGGCCAGTGGCAATTGGTCGTCACCGAACTGCCGCCGGGCTGCAGCGCCCAGCGCGTGCTCGAAGAGATCGAGGAACTGACCAACCCCAAGGTCAAGGCCGGCAAGAAGTCGCTGTCGACCGATCAGGTGCAGCTCAAGGCCGGCCTGCTGGCGGTGCTGGACGCGGTGCGCGACGAGTCCGGCCGCGAGGCCGCGGTGCGGCTGGTGTTCGAGCCCAAGAGCCGCACCGTCGAGCAGGCCGAGTTGATCGCGCAACTGCTGGCCCACACCAGCCTGGAGACCAGCGCGCCGATCAACCTGACGATGATCGGCGGCGACGGCCGGCCGACGCAGAAAAGCCTGCGCCAGATGTTCACCGAGTGGATCGCGTTCCGCGAGACCACGGTGTCGCGCCGCACCCGGCACCGGCTGGACAAGGTGTTGGCGCGCATCCACATCCTCGAGGGCCGCGCGCTGGTGCTGCTCAACATCGACGAGGTGATACGCATCATCCGCCACAGCGACGAGCCCAAGGCGGCGCTGATCGCGCGCTTCTCGCTGTCGGACCGCCAGGCCGAGGACATCCTCGAGATCCGGCTGCGCCAGTTGGCGCGGCTGGAGGCGATCAAGATCGAGCAGGAACTTAAAAACCTGCGCGACGAGCAGGGCCGGCTCGATGAGATCCTGGCCAGCCCGGCGGCGCTCAAACGCCTGCTGATCCGCGAGATCGAGGCCGACACCAAGGCCCATGGCGACGAGCGCCGTACGCTGATCCAGGCCGAGAAGCGGGCCTCGGTGCAGGTGCGGGTGGTCGACGAGGCGGTCACCGTGGTGGTCAGCGGCAAGGGCTGGGTGCGGGCCTTGAAAGGCCATGAGCTGGACCTGGCGGCCCTGCAGTTCAAGCCCGGCGACGCCGTCCACGCCACCTTTGCCTGCCGCAGTGTGGACACGCTGCTGGTCTTCGGCACGCCGGCCAAGGGCAGCGGCCGGGTCTACTCGGTGGCGGTGGCGGGCTTGCCCGGCGGGCGCGGCGACGGCGTGCCGGTCACCAGCCTGATCGACCTGGAGCCCGGCACCCTGCCGGCGCATTATTTCGCCGGCCCGGCTGAGTCCACCTTGCTGCTGGCCAATTCGGGCGGCTGCGGCCTGCTGGCCCATGCCGGCGACATGCTGGGCCGCAACAAGGGCGGCAAGGCCTTTTTGACGCTGGAAGACAGTGAAACACTGTTGCCGCCGGTGGTGGTGGCTGCCCGCCATGCGCGGGTGGCCTGCCTGTCGCAGGACGGCCGGTTGCTGGTCTTCGCGCTGGATGAGCTCAAGCTGCAGTCCAACGGCGGGCGTGGCCTGACGCTGATGGACGTGGACGCCGCCCAGCCGCTGGTGTCGGTGGCCAGCTGTGCCGACCAGCTCACCGTGCTGGGCAGCGGCCGCGGCGGCAAGCCCAAGGACGAGTTGCTGCGCGCCACGGCGCTGGCCACTTACCTGGGCAAGCGGGCACGCAAGGGCCGGCTGGTCGAGGGTTTGCAGAAGGTGCTGCGGCTGGTCTGAGCGCCGCGGCAGCCCATCAGCCCGGTTGCCTGGCAATTGCCGGCGGTCGGTGAATTGATCTAAATCAAACCGATGGCCGGGGCCGGGTTGCCCCTGGGCTGGGCCGGCGCTTGTCGGTCGTAGACTGGTTCGGCAGACAAGGCGTGGTTGGCACGGCCCCGGTGGGTTTTGCAGGCCCTGCGTGTGGACACGCCGAACCAGGAGATTCCCGCCCGTGCATCCGACCGATGTGGCCGACCCGGATTACTTCCACAAGGTCGTCGATTGCCAATGGGCGTGCCCCGCCCACACCCCTGTTCCCGAATACATCCGGCTGATCGCCCAGGGTCGTTACGACGACGCCTACATGGTCAACTGGGTGTCCAACGTCTTCCCCGGCGTGCTGGGTCGCACCTGCGACCGGCCTTGCGAACCGGCCTGCCGGCGCGGCCGGGTCGAGGAGGAGAATGCCGCCAAACCCGAACCGGTGGCGATCTGCCGGCTCAAGCGCGTGGCGGCCGATTTCAAGAGCGACGACGTGCGGGCGCGCATGCTGCGGGCCAACGCCCGCAACGGCAAGAAAGTGGCCTGCGTCGGCGCCGGCCCAGCCTCGCTGACGGTGGCGCGCGACCTGGTCAGCCAGGGCTATGCGGTCACGGTGTTCGACGGCGAGCAGAAGGCCGGCGGCTTCATCCGCAGCCAGATCCCGCGCTTCCGACTGCCCGAGAGCGTGATCGACGAGGAATGCGACTACATCCTGAACCTGGGTGTGGACTTCCGAGGTGGGCAGCGGATTGAATCGATGAACGCGCTGCTGGCGCAGGATTTCGACGCGGTCTTCGTCGGCTGCGGCGCGCCGCGCGGGCGCGACCTGGACTTGCCGGGCCGCCAGCAGGCCGCCGCCAACATCCACATCGGCATAGCCTGGCTGGCTTCGGTGTCGTTCCAGCATGTCACCCGGGTGCAGAAGCGCGTCATCGTGCTGGGTGGCGGCAACACCGCGATGGACTGCTGCCGCTCGGCCCGCAGGCTGGGCGCCGACGACGTCAAGGTGATCGTGCGCTCGGGATTCGACGAGATGAAGGCCTCGCCCTGGGAGAAGGAAGACGCCCAGCACGAAGGCATCCCCATCATCAATTGCCATGTGCCCAAGGCCTATCTGCACGATGGCGACAAACTGGTGGGCATGCGCTTCGAGGTGGTGTCCGCGGTCTACGACGCGCAAGGACGGCGGAGCCTGAAGCCCACCGGCGCGCCGGAGGTCGAGTTCGCCTGCGACGAGGTGTTGATCGCGGTCGGCCAGGAGAACAGCTTCCCGTGGATAGAGCGCGACTGCGGGCTGGTCTTCGACGAATGGGGGCTGCCGCAGCTCGACGCCAAGAGCTTCCAGTCGTCTCTGCCCAGGGTGTTCTTCGGCGGCGACGCGGCTTTCGGCCCGAAGAACATCATCACCGCGGTGGCCCATGGCCACGAGGCTGCCGTGTCGATAGACCGCTTCCTGCACGGTGAGCCAGTCACCCAGCGCCCGCCGCCGCACCTCAACCTGCTGTCGCAGAAGATGGGCATACACGAGTGGAGTTACCACAACGCGGTGTCCGACGACGAGCGTTACAAGGTGCCCTGGGCCAACGCGCAGAAGGCGCTGGCCAGCATCAAGGTCGAGGTCGAACTCGGCTTCGACTTGGCCACCGCCTTCAAGGAGGCCGAGCGCTGCCTGAACTGCGACGTGCAGACGGTGTTCACCGACAAACAGTGCATCGAGTGCGACGCCTGCGTCGACATCTGCCCGATGGACTGCATCAGTTTCGTCGCCAATGCCGATGAGCCTGAGTTGCGCAACAGTCTGAAAGCTCCCGCAACCAATCTCGCCCAGGCGCTCTACGTCAGCGGGCCGCTCAAGACCCAGCGCGTGATGGTCAAGGACGAGGATGTCTGCCTGCACTGCGGGCTGTGCGCCGAGCGCTGCCCCACCGGGGCCTGGGACATGCAGAAGTTCCTGCTCCAGACCACCCAGGCCGGGCCGGCCTGCCGCGACCGCAAACCCAGCGCCCCGCGCGTGGAGACCACCGCATGAAGCGCCTCGAAGCGGTCAACGACTTCGTCGTCAAGTTCGCCAACGTCAACGGCTCGGGATCGGCCTCGGCCAACGAGTTGTTCGCCAAGGCCATCCTGCGCATGGGCGTGCCGGTCAGCCCGCGCAACATCTTCCCGAGCAACATCCAGGGCCTGCCCACCTGGTACGAGGTGCGGGTCAGCGAGCGCGGCTGGCTGGGCCGGCGCGGCGGCATCGACATGATGGTGGCGATGAACCCGCAGACCTGGGCCCAGGATGTGGCCGAGATCGAGACCGGCGGCTACCTGTTCTACGACAGCACCAAGGCGCTGCCGACCGGCGCGATGCGCGACGACATCACGGTGATCGGCATGCCGGTGACGGCGATCTGCAACGCCACCTACGAGGACTCGCGCCAGCGCCAGCTGTTCAAGAACATCATGGTGCTGGGTGCGCTCTCGGTCTTGCTCGAGGTCGATGCCCGGGTCATCGAGGGCTTGTTCAGCGAGCAGTACCGCGGCAAGGAGCGGCTGCTCGAATCGAACGTGCGGGCGCTGCACGCGGGCCGGGGCTTTGCCCGCGACCACCTGAATCCCCCGATAGGCCTGCGCGTCAGGGCGTCCGACAAGGTCGGTGACCGGATCTTCGTCGAGGGCAATGCCGCCGCCGCGCTGGGCTGCGTCTACGGCGGCGCTACGGTCTGCGCCTGGTACCCGATCACGCCCTCGTCGTCGGTGGCCGAGGCCTTCGACAAGTACTGCCGCAAGTTCCGGGTCGACGCCGACACCGGCGAGCACAAGTTCGCGATCGTCCAGGCCGAGGACGAGATCGCCTCGATAGGCATGGTCACCGGCGCGGGCTGGAACGGCGCGCGGGCCTTCACCGCCACCTCGGGGCCGGGGGTGTCGCTGATGACCGAGTTCATCGGGCTGGCCTATTTCGCCGAGATCCCGATGACCATCATCAACGTGCAGCGCGGCGGGCCGTCCACCGGCATGCCCACGCGCACCCAGCAAGCCGACCTGATCAGCTGCGCCTATGCCTCGCATGGCGACACCAAGCATGTGATGCTGCTGCCGCAGGACCCGACCGAATGCTTCGCGCACTCGGCCGCGGCACTCGACCTGGCCGACCGCTTGCAGACCCCGGTGTTCGTGATGACCGACCTCGACATCGGCATGAACCAGCGCCTGTGCGAGCCGCTGCAATGGGACGACGAACGGCGCTACGACCGCGGCAAGGTGATGACCGCGGCCGAGCTGGAAGCCGGCAAGGACTTCGGCCGCTACAAGGACGTCGACGGCGACGGCATCCCCTGGCGCACGCTGCCGGGCACGCATCCGACGCTGGGCGCCTATTTCACCCGCGGCACCACGCGCGACCCCTATGCGCGCTACTCCGAGTCAGGCGAGGACTACACCTACAACGTCAAGCGGCTGCTCAAGAAGTTCGCCACCGCGGCCGATCTGGTGCCGCAGCCGGTGCTGCACGCCGCGGCGCGCAAGACCCGGCTCGGGGTGATCTACTTCGGCTCGACCGCGCCGGCGATGGACGAGGCGCTGGAAGCGCTGGCCGCCTCCGGCATCCACCTCGACGCGATGCGGCTGTGCGCCTTCCCGTTCCCGGCCAGCGTGGCCGACTTCATTGCCGGCCACGACCATGTGTTCGTGGTCGAGCAGAACCGCGACGCGCAGATGCGCACGCTGCTGATCAACGAGCTCGACGCCGAACCCGACGGGCTGACCCGGGTGCTGCACTACGACGGCACGCCGATCACCGCGCGCTTCATCACCCAGGCCATTACGACGCATGTGCACGCGCTGGCCGTGGCGCCGCGCCGCGAGAGGACCGCATGACCTACCTCACCAAACCCAAGCTCCACCACCCGACGCTGGCCCGCAACCAGGTCGGCTACACAAGGCGCGACTACGAGGGCAAGGTCAGCACGCTGTGCGCGGGCTGCGGCCACGATTCGATCTCGGCGGCCATCGTGCAGGCCTGCTGGCAGCTCGACATCGCGCCGCACCGCGTGGCCAAGCTCTCGGGCATAGGCTGCTCGAGCAAGACGCCGGACTACTTCCTGGGTGCCAGCCACGGCTTCAACACCGTGCACGGCCGCATGCCCAGCGTGCTGACCGGCGCCAACCTGGCGAACCGCGAACTGCTCTACCTGGGCGTGTCGGGCGACGGCGACTCGGCCTCTATCGGCCTGGGCCAGTTTGCGCATGCGATGCGGCGCGGGGTTCGCATGGTCTACATCGTCGAGAACAACGGCGTCTACGGCCTGACCAAGGGCCAGTTCTCGGCCACCGCCGACCGCGGCAGCAAGAGCAAGAAGGGCGTGATCAACCCCGACTCGCCGGTTGACCTGATCGGCATGGCGCTGCAGCTCGGCGCGACCTATGTCGCGCGCGGGTTCTCGGGCGACAAAACCCAGCTGGTGCCGCTGATCGAGGGCGCGATGGCCCATGGCGGCGCGGCCTTCATCGACGTGATCAGCCCCTGCGTGGCGTTCAACAACCACGCCGGCAGCACCCGCAGCTACGACTATGTGCGCGAGCACAACGAGGCGGTGAACCGCATCGACTTCATCGACCTGGCGCCCGAGATCAAAGCCGAGCCCGGCGCCGGTGAGACCATCCTGCTGCCCCAGCCCGGCGGCGGCATGATGCGGCTGCGCAAGCTGCACGCCGACTACGACCCGACCGACCGGATAGGCGCGATGAACCAGGTGATGGCGCACCAGGCGCGCGGCGAGATCGCCACCGGCCTGCTCTATGTCGACCCGATGGCACAGGACCTGCACCACGGGCTGAACACCGTGGCCCGGCCGCTCAATGCGCTGGCCGAGGTCGACCTGTGCCCGGGTGCTGCCGCTCTGGCCCAACTCAACGCATCGCTGCGTTGACGCCGGGGTCTTGGCGGGTCGCGGCCAGCCGGCGCCGGTTTTGCCGGCACCATGGCGGGATGGACGAAACCACATTCCGCGCGCAGCTCGCGCAAGACGGCTTCAACGAGGTGCTGGTGCGCGAGTTGCCCGCCGACACCTCGCTGGCCGAGCACCACCATGACTGGGATGCGCGCCTGCTGGTGCTCAGCGGCGAACTGCGGCTGGACCGCGGCGGCCAATCGCAGCGCTTCGCAACCGGCGACAGCTGCGACGTGCCGCTGGGCCAGAGGCACGCCGAGCGTTACGGCCCCGCCGGCGTCACGCTGTTGACCGGTCGCCGCTACCGCTGACGGCCCGGCGCTTGGGGGCGCAGGCGCTCAGCCCGCCAGCGCGTAAGGCCCGCCGCGCTCCAGCGCGCGCTGGTAGGCCGGCCTGGCCTGGAAGCGTTTGACCCAGGCATCCATCGCCGGGTAGCTGGCGCGCAGCCCGCGCGCGGCCTCGCCGACGAAGCTCATCTGGATGTCGGCGCCGGTCAGCGCATCGCCGACCAGCCAGTCCCGGCCCTGCAGCGAGCGCTCGACATAACCCAGGTGGTTGGCCAGTTCGCTGTTGATGCGCGGGGCCAGCGGCGCGCCGGCGTCCCCCAGCCGCGAGACGTAGAGCTTGAGCATCAGCGGCAGCATCGCCGAACCCTCGGCATAGTGCAGCCACTGGTTGTAGGCCTCGAAGTCCGGCGTGCCCACCGCCGGCTGCAGCCGGCCGGCGCCATGGCGGCGGATCAGGTAGTCGACGATCGCGCCTGACTCGATCACTTTCTGGTCGCCGTCCTCGATCACCGGCGACTTGCCCAGCGGATGCACCGCCAACAGCTCGGGCGGCGCCAGCCGGGTCGTGGCGTCGCGCGCGTAGTGGCGGATCTCGTAGGGCAGGCCGAGTTCCTCCAGCAGCCAGAGCACACGCTGCGAGCGCGAATCGTTGAGGTGGTGGACGACGATCATCGGGGTCTCTTTCATGGGCAGGGAAGCGCCTGATTGTGGCCACCACAGCCCCCACCCTAGACTGGGCCCAACCCGAATCCAGCCGCTTCAAGGACCGCCACAATGGACAGCCGCACCGCCCTCGACACGCTCAGCCTCCCCGCCCTCAGCGTCACCGTGCAGGCCGCGCCCTGTGGCGCGGCGGTGCGCGGCATCGACCTGACGCAGGCGATCAGCGCCGCGCAGGCCGAGGCGCTGCGCCAGCTCTGGCTGGCCCACCAGGTGCTGGCTTTCCCCGACCAGGCCCTGGGCATAGACGACCTCGAGCGTTTTGCCACCAGCGTCGGCCCGTTCAGCCCCGATCCGTATTTCGAATCCATCCCCGGCCACCCGCATGTGGCGCAGGTCAAGCGCGAGGCCGACGAGACCAGTTCGCTGTTCGCCGACAACTGGCATTCGGACTGGAGCTTCCTGGCCGAGCCGCCGGCCGCCACGCTGCTGTACGGCAACGTGATCCCGCCGGTGGGCGGCGACACCTTGTTCGCCAACCAGTACGACGCCTGGGACGCCTTGCCGGCGGCGCTGAAGTCGCTGTTGCAGGACCGCCAGGGCGTGCACTCGGCGCGCCGGGGCTACTCGCGGGCCGGCCGCTACGGCGCGCAGGACCAGGGCCGTTCGATGGCGATACGCTACGACGATTCGGCGCTCGCCACGCAGTTGCAGCCGATCGCCCGGCGTCACCCCGAGACTGGCCGGGTGGCGCTGTTCGTCAGCCCGGGCTACACCATAGGCATAGACGGCCTGCCCGACGACGAGGCCGCGGCGCTGCTGACCGAACTGTTCGCCCACCAGGGCCGGCCTGAATTCGTCTACCGCCATGTCTGGTCGCCCGGCATGCTGGTGCTGTGGGACAACCGCTGCCTGGTGCATGCCGCCACCGGCGGTTATGCCGGCCACCGGCGCCTGCTGCACCGCATCACGGTGGGCGAGCGCGCGGCGGCTTGACCTGCTGGCCGCCGCGCTTCAGGCCTTGCTGGCCTGGGCCGCCGCGCCCATCAGCTGGCGGGTGATGGCCGACTTGATCAGTCCACTCAGGCCGGGCGCGCGCTCGGCCAGCGCCAGCACCGCGCGGCGCGCCAGCTTGGCCGGGCGGTGCTCGTCGGTAAACAGCGTGACGATCGCGTTCGTGCCCAGGTAGACCGGCAGCGTGATGCGCCGGTGCGCGCGCGCGTAGTCTTGCAGCACGTCGACGGCGCCGATGTCGCGGTGGCTGCGGCGTGCCGCCTGCAGCACGCGCGCCAGCACCTCCACGCCATAGAGGCCGAAGTTGTAGCCATGCGCGGTCACCGGGTGCATGCCCACTGCGGCGTCGCCGATCAGCGCGAAGCGCGGCGCGACGAAGCGCTGCGCGTAGACGCCCACCAGCGGGTAATGGTGGCGCGGGCCCACGCTGCGCAGCGCGCCGAGACGGTCGCCGCTCTGCACGCCCACCCGTTCGGCGAAGGCCGCATCCGACAAGGCCAGCCACTCGGCCGCGCGGTCGCCCGGCACCGTCACCACGGCCGAACTCAGGCCGCCGTTCATCGGCAGCAGCGCCAGGGTGTTGCCGTAGCGGAAGCATTCCCAGGCGATGCCCTGGTGGTCGGCGGCATGCGCCACCCGGCCCACCACCACGCTGCGGCCGAAATCGC
The DNA here is from genome assembly GCA_947453625.1 of Burkholderiales bacterium. GTDB lineage: Bacteria > Pseudomonadota > Gammaproteobacteria > Burkholderiales > Burkholderiaceae_C > Pseudaquabacterium. The sequence continues at coordinate 85,065 of CANGHK010000008.1, read as the reverse complement.
GCATCGCCGCGCCTATGCCGGCCAGGCGCCGGGTGGCCGACAGGCGGCTGTCGGCGGCCACCACCAGCGGCGCCTGCAGCCTGCGGCCGTCGGCCAGCGTCAGGCTGGCCAGCGCCCCGGGCTGGCCGGCGGGCAGGTCCAGGCCGCTGACTCTTGCGCCGGTGTGCAGTTGCACGCCGGGCCGGTCGCGCACCGCTTGCAGCGCGGCCTGGCGGATGCGGTGGTTGGCCACCAGCCAGCCGAGCGGGCCGGCGGCGCCCTCACCGAAGCGCAGCGCTTGCGACCCGCTGCCATCGGTCACGCGGGCCTGGCGCAGCGGCGCCACCGCGTCGGCCGGCAGGTGCTGCCACAGGCCCAGCCTGCGCATCACCTCGCGTGCCCGGTGCGTCAGCGCGATCTCGCGGCCGTCCTCGGCGGGCTCGGTCAGCGCGTCCAGCGGCTGTTGCTCGAACACCTGCACCGCCAGGCCGGCGTCGTGCAGCGCCGCCGCCAGCGCCAGTCCGGCCGGGCCGGCGCCTACGATCAGGACATCGGCATCGGCGCAATTGTGGCTGCGGTCGGCGGGAGATTCAGGGCTGGGGCTCATGCCCGGCATCCTGCCGAAGCGTTGCGTGGCTTCGGTTGATGCGCATCATGGCGCGGGCAGTCTCAGTCTGGGCTCGTCACCACCTGCAGCGCCGTCAGCGCCAGCAGCGTGAACAGCGTCAGGCTCCAGAACTCGTAGGGCACGCCGGCCAGCAAGGCCTTGGCCTCGGCGCACGAGGCATAAGCGGCAAAGACCTCGGGCCAGCGGCTGTCCAGCCCGGTCAATCCCATCACCCGGTCGGCGAAGCTCATGTTGCAAGAGGTCGACGCCGCCGCCACGAAATGCTGCCACAGCGCGGTGGCCATGCCGCAGCCAGCCAGCAGCCCGGCCAGCGTGCCCGCCAGCCGACGCGCCAGCGCGCCGGGCAGCAGGCAACCCAGCAACGAGATCGCCGCGATCGACACGAAGATCAAGCGCTGCATCACGCACCAGGCGCAGGGCAGCAGGCCCCAGACATGCTGGGTGTGCAGCGCGGCGGCCACCGCCAGCAGGGGGGCCGCGGCGGTGCCGGCTAGCAGCCAGCGCGCGCGCGGAATCACTTCAGTTCCGCGATCAGCTCGATCTCGACGCAAGCCCCCATCGGGATCTGCGCCACGCCGAAGGCGCTGCGGGCATGGGCGCCGGCCGTGCCGAAGATCTCGCCGAACAACTCGGACGCGCCGTTGGTCACCAGGTGCTGCTCGGTGAACGTCGGTGTGCTGTTGACCAGGCTCATCAGCTTGACGATGCGCGCGATCTGGTTCAGGTCGCCGACCGCGGCCTGCAGCGTGCCCATCAGGTCGATCGCGATGGCCCGGGCGGCGGCCCGGCCTTCGGCGGTGGTCATCGTCGCCCCCAGTTGGCCGACCCAGGGCCGGCCGTCCTGCTTGGCGATATGACCGGACAGGAAGACCAGGTTGCCGCTGCGCACGAACGGCACATAGGCCGCGGCCGGAACGGCCACCGGGGGCAGGCTGATGCCCAGTTGCGAGAGTTTGTCGTAGACGGACATGGTGGGTTGCCGGGCGCGGGCCACGGCGGGTGTTTGCCGATGATCCCGGAATCCTACACTGCGGCCATGGCGGCGAGTGCGCTGAACGGCGGCAGGGCAGGCGGCCTCGATCCGGGGTGGCGCGCCGCGCTGTGCGCGCTGGCCTGGCTGGCCGGTCTGGGCTGGCAACTGCAGCAGCCGGCGCTCTGGCCGCCAGCGGCCTATGGGGCATGCTTGGCTGTGGCGGTCTCGGCCGGCGCGCTGATCGCGCTGGCCGGGGTGGCGGCCTGGCGCGGGTCGCGCGCCGGGTCCCTGCTGCTCGCGATGCTGGCGATCGCCGCGCTGGCCGTGGCGCTGGCCGGGCTGCGCGCCGGGGTCCGGCTGGCCGAGCGCCTGCCGCCGGCGCTGGAGGGCCGCAACCTGGTCGTCACCGGCCTGGTGGCCAGCCTGCCGCAGCATGGGCCGTCGGGCCTGCGCTTCCAGTTTCAGGTCGAACAGGCCGACTGGCAGGAGCCGGCTTCCTCGTCCGACCACCCGCCACCGCCCCGGCTGCCGCCGCTGATCGCGCTGGGCTGGTACAACGATTTAGAGGACGAGGTGGCGCTGGACGACCCGCGCGCCGGCTTGCGTGCCGGCCAGCGCTGGCGTTTGCCGGTGCGGCTCAAACTGCCGCATGGGTCCTTGAACCCGGACGGCTTCGATGTCGAACTGCTGTGGTTCGAGCAGGGCGTGGGGGCCACCGGCTATGTGCGGGTGGCGCGCGGCGGACCGCCGGCCGAGCGGCTGGACGACGCCGCGGGCTATCCGGTGCAGCGCCTGCGCGAGGCGGTGCGCGAGGCGATCGTGCGCCAGGTGGCCGATCCGCGCGCGGCCGGCGTGCTGGCGGCGCTGGCGGTGGGCGACCAGGCGGCGATAGAACGCGAGGACTGGGACTTGTTCCGCCAGACCGGCATCGCCCACCTGGTCTCGATCAGCGGCGTGCATGTGACGATGTTCGCCTGGGCCGCCGGCGCGCTGGCCGGCCGGCTCTGGCGGCGCAGCCCCCGTCTGATGCTGTGGTTGCCGGCGCCCAGCGCCGGGCGCTGGCTGGGGCTGGTGCTGGCCACGGCCTATGCGGTGCTGGCCGGCTGGGGCGTGCCGGCGCAGCGCACGGTGGCCATGCTGGTCACCGTCGGCCTGCTGCGCAGCCAGGGCCAGCGTTGGCCCTGGCCGCTGGTGCTGCTGGCCGCGGCCGTGGTGGTGACGCTGCTCGACCCCTGGGCCTTGCTGCAGCCCGGGTTCTGGCTGTCATTCACCGCGGTCGGCCTGCTGATGGTGTCCGAGCCTGCTGGCGGTCGCGCCGCCACGCCGGCGGCCGCAACCGCGGCGAGGGTCGGGCCAATTGGGCCAATTGGGCCAATTGGGTCGTTCGGCCGCCTGCGTCAGCGGCTGATCCAAGGTTTGAGCGCCCACCTGCGCGCTCACCTGCGCGCCCAGGGCGTGGCCACGCTCGGCCTGGCGCCGCTGTCGCTGGTGTTCTTCCAGCAACTCAGCGTGGTCGGCGGGTTGGCCAATCTGGTGGCCATTCCGCTGGTCACGCTGGTGATCACGCCGCTGGCCTTGGCGGGCGTGGTCTTGCCGGGCGTCTGGACGCTGGCTGCGGCGGTGGTGCAGGCGCTGATCGTCGCCCTGGGCTGGCTGGCGTCCTGGCCCTGGGCCGTCTACACCGCGCCGGCGGCGCCGGCCTGGGCGGTGGTTTCCGGCTTGCTGGGCGCGTTGTTGGCGGTGCTTCCGGCGCCCTGGGCGCTGCGCTGGTTGGCCTTGCCGCTGGCGCTGCCACTGCTGTGGCCGCCGGTGCCGAGGCCGGCGGACGGAGGCTTCGACCTGCTGGCCGCCGACATCGGCCAGGGCACCGCGGTGCTGGTGCGCACCCGCCATCACCTGCTGGTCTACGACGCCGGCCCGCAGTACAGCCTGGACAACGACGCCGGCCTGCGCGTGCTGCTGCCGCTGCTGCACGCCCGGGGCGAGCGGCGCATCGACTTGCTGGTGCTCAGCCACCGCGATACCGACCATGTCGGCGGTGCCGCCAGCCTGCTGGCCGGGATCCCGGTGCAGGCCTTGCAAAGCTCGCTGGCGCCCGACCATGGGCTGATCGCCCTGGCCGCGGAACGGGGCGTGCCGCACCAGCGCTGTGATGCCGGCATGCACTGGTCCTGGGACGGCGTGCGCTTCGATTGGTTGCATCCCACGCCGGCCGAACATGCCGCTGCGCGCAAGGCCAACGACGTCAGCTGCGTGTTGCGGGTGGTCGACGCGCGGGGCCGCAGTGCACTGCTGACCGGCGACATCGAAGCGCCTCAGGAGGCCGCGCTGCTGCGGCGCGAGGCCCTGGGCACTGGCCCGGCGCTGACCAGCGATCTGCTGCTGGTGCCGCATCACGGCAGCCGAACTTCGTCCAGTGCACAATTCCTCGACGCGGTCAAGGCGAGCACGGCTGTGGTGCAGGCCGGTTACCGCAGCCGCTACGGCCATCCCGCCCCGGAAGTGATGGCCCGTTACGCCGATCGACGCATCAAAGTGGTGCGAACCGACTTTTGTGGTGCATGGCTGTGGCACGATGGTCGGGCTGATTGCACCCGTGACGTACGGCGGCGTTACTGGCATTGGACCGCGCCCGTGGGTGGTGCGATTGTTGCTAACCCTGACGGGCCAGGAGCCCACCCACGATGACACCCACTTTTGACGAGATGCTGGCCAGCGCTGGCGCTGTTCGGCCCCATTACGGCGGCTTCGACCGCTGGTTGCAGCGCCAGCCGCCCGAGCAGATGGCGGCCAGGCGCGCCGAAGCCGAGATGATCTTCCGCCGTGTCGGCATCACCTTCGCCATCTACGGCGCCAAGGACGAAGACGGTGCCGGCACCGAGCGGCTGATCCCCTTCGACCTGATCCCGCGCATCATCCCCAGCGACGAGTGGCTGCGGATGCAGCAGGGTCTGGCCCAGCGTGTCGCGGCGCTGAACCGCTTCCTGCACGATGTCTACCACGGCCAGGAGATCCTGAAGGCCGGCATCGTGCCGGCCGAGCAGGTACTCAACAACAGCCAGTTCCGGCCCGAGATGATGGGCGTCGACCTGCCGGGGCAGATCTACTCGCATATTTCGGGCATAGACATCGTGCGCGCCGCCCAACCCGACGGCAGCGGCACCTACTACGTGCTCGAGGACAACCTGCGCGTGCCCAGCGGCGTGAGCTACATGCTCGAGAACCGCAAGATGATGATGCGGCTGTTCCCCGAACTGTTCGCCCAGCACCGCGTCGCACCGGTCGCGCATTACCCCGACCTGTTGCTCGAGACGCTGCGCGCGGTGGCCCCGCCCTCGGTCAACGAGCCCACGGTGGTGGTGCTGACGCCCGGCATGTACAACAGTGCCTACTTCGAGCATGCCTTCCTGGCCCAGCAGATGGGCATCGAGCTGGTCGAGGGCCAGGACCTGTTCGTCAAGGACCACTTCGTCTACATGCGCACCACGCTGGGCCCGCGCCGGGTCGACGTGATCTACCGCCGCGTCGACGACGACTTCCTCGACCCCAAGGCCTTCCGGGCCGACTCGACGCTGGGCTGCGCCGGCCTGCTCGACGTCTACCGCAAGGGCAACATCAGCCTGTGCAACGCCATCGGCACCGGCGTGGCCGACGACAAGTCGATCTACCCCTATGTGCCCAAGATGATCGAGTTCTACCTCGGCGAGAAGCCCATCCTCGAGAACGTGCCGACCTACCTGTGTCGCGAGTCCGACGACCTGAAGTACGTGCTGGCCCATCTGGGCGAGCTGGTGGTCAAGGAGGTGCATGGCGCCGGCGGCTACGGCATGCTGGTCGGGCCGGCCTCGACCCGGGCCGAGATCGAAGCGTTCCGCCTGCAGTTGCTGGCCCGGCCCAGCAACTACATCGCCCAGCCGACGCTGGCGCTGTCGACCACGCCGACCTTCGTCGAGGCCGGCATCGCGCCGCGCCACATCGACCTGCGGCCCTTCGTGCTGTCGGGCAAGAGCGTGCAGACAGTGCCGGGCGGGCTGACCCGCGTCGCGCTGAAAGAGGGATCGCTGGTGGTCAACTCGTCGCAAGGCGGCGGGACCAAGGACACCTGGGTGCTTGAAGCGTGATGCGTGGCCCAAAGCCTTTGGAGCTGAAACAAGAACAACGGGAATCGAACGATGCTCTCTAGAACCGCCGACCACCTTTTTTGGATGTCCCGTTACATGGAACGGGCCGAAAACACGGCCCGCATGCTCGACGTCAACTACCAGACCTCGCTGCTGCCGCAGTCGGCCGACCGCGCCGAGCAGGGCTGGGCCGGGGTGCTGGGCATCTCCGAGCTGACGGCGGCCTTTGGCAACAAGTTCGCCACTGTGAACGCCGCCAACGTCATGCACTTCATGGTGCGTGACCCGGGCAACCCGTCTTCCATCCTGTCCTGCCTGCAAGCGGCGCGCGAAAACGCCCGCGCGGTGCGCGGCAAGCTGACCACCGAGCTCTGGGAGACGACCAACCAGACCTGGCTGGAGTTCAACCGGATGCTCAAGGACGACAGCTTCGAGCGCGATCCGGCGGCGCTGTTCGAGTGGGTCAAGTTCCGCTCGCACCTGAGCCGGGGCGTGTCGGTCGGCACGATGCTGCAGGACGAATCGCTGCACTTCATCCGCATCGGCACTTTTCTGGAGCGCGCCGACAACACGGCACGTCTGCTGGACGTCAAGTTCCACGCGCTGGCCGGCGACTACTTCGGCGCCTGGGCCGACGACGACGCGCCCGAGGTGGATTTCTACCACTGGAGCGCGATTCTGCGCTCGGTCAGCGCCTTCGAGATCTACCGCAAGGTCTACCGCAATGTGATCCGGCCCGACAAGGTGGCCGAGTTGCTGATGCTGCGCCCCGACATGCCGCGTTCGCTGGCGGCCTGCATGAACGAGTTGGTGGCCAACCTCGACCTGGTGGCCAACGAGCCGAGCAGCGAGACCCGGCGCCGGGCCGGCCGGTTGCGCAGCGACCTGCAGTTCGGCCGCATCGACGAGATCCTGTCGACCGGCCTGCATGCTTTCCTGATCCAGTTTCTCGACCGCGTCAACGACATCGGTGCGGGGATCAGCCGCGACTTCCTGGTTCCCGCCTGAGGGCATGAATCTTTCTGCTGCGCGACCCGGTCTCGCGTCTGTGGCGGGATCGCTGGTAGGCGATCCCGCCTTCGCCAGGCACGGAACAGGCCGCAGGGCCTGTTCCATTTCCGGGCTCAGTGCGTCGCCGTACGGGTGTACGGCTGCGCTTCTCGACGCAATCTCGGGCCGCTCGCGACGAAATCTTCACGCCCTCAGCAGTACTTTCCGCCCGATCTCATATTCGATAGAAAATGCGGCGCTGCAGCATCGCGTTTTCCCTGAAGGAACCCCGTGTCCATCCACGTCGCTCTGAACCACGTCACGCATTACAAGTACGACCGTCCGGTCGCCATGGGCCCGCATATCGTGCGGCTGCGCCCGGCGCCGCATTGCCGCAGCAACATCCTGAGCTACTCGCTGACGATAGAGCCCAAGGACCATTTCATCAATTGGCAGCAGGACGCCTTCGCCAACTACCTGGCGCGGCTGGTGTTTCCCGAGCCGACGACAGAGTTCAAGGTCACGGTCGACCTGGTGGCCGAGATGTCGGTCTACAACCCCTTCGACTTCTTCCTCGAACCCGACGCCGAGACCTATCCGTTCAGCTATGACGAGGCGCTCAAGCTCGAGCTTCAGCCCTACCTCGTCACCGAGCCCGCGACGCCCGAGCTGGCCAAGTTCGTCGCCAGCATCGACCTGACCGAGCGCCGCAGCATCGACTTCCTGGTCGGCATCAACCAGCGGCTGCAGGGCGACATCCGCTATGTCATCCGGATGGAGCCTGGCGTGCAGACGCCCGAGCAGACGCTGACGCTGGGCTCGGGCAGTTGCCGCGACACCGGCTGGCTGCTGGTGCAGGCGCTGCGCCACCTCGGGCTGGCCGCGCGCTTCGTCTCGGGCTACCTGATCCAGCTGAAGTCCGACGTCAAGGCGCTGGACGGCCCCAGTGGCACCGAGGTCGACTTCACCGACCTGCACGCCTGGTGCGAGGTCTTCCTGCCCGGCGCCGGCTGGGTCGGTCTCGACCCGACCTCGGGCCTGATGGCCGGCGAAGGCCATATCCCCGTGGCCTGCACGCCCACGCCGGGCAGCGCGGCGCCGATCAGCGGGGCGATGGACGAGTGCGAGGTCGAGTTCGACCACCAGATGACGGTCACCCGCATCTTCGAGTCGCCGCGCGTTACCAAGCCCTATACCGAGGACCAATGGGCCGAGGTGCTGGCGCTGGGCGAGGCGGTGGACGCGCAGTTGGTGGCGAGCGACGTGCGGCTGACGATGGGCGGCGAGCCGACGTTTGTCAGCGTCGAGGACCGCGACGGCGCCGAGTGGAACACCGACGCGCTGGGCCCGACCAAGCGCCTGATCGCGCAAGACCTGGTGGGGCGGCTGAGCGCCCATTACGGCCAGGGCGGCTTCCTGCACTACGGCCAGGGCAAGTGGTACCCGGGCGAGCAACTGCCGCGCTGGGCGCTGTCGATCTGCTGGCGCGCCGACGGCCAGCCCTGCTGGCACGACCCGGCGCTGTTCGCCGACGAGCGCGAACAGCTGCACTACGATTCGACCGACGCCAAGGCCTTCATGGGCGGGCTGACCCGGCGCCTGGGGCTGACCGACGCGCATGTGCAGCCGGGCTACGAGGACACCTGGTACTACCTCTGGCGCGAGCGCCGGCTGCCGGTCAACGTCGACCCGTTTGACACCAAGCTCGACGACGAGATGGAGCGCAGCCGGCTGCGCCGCGTCTTCACCCAGGGCCTGGCGCATGAGGTGGGCTACGCGCTGCCGATCAAGAAACGCGACGGCGCCAAGCCGCTGAATCCGGCGCATCCGCTGTCGACCGACGGCCGCTGGCAGACCGGTGGCTGGTTCTTCCGTGACGAGCGCATGTATCTGTTCCCGGGCGACTCGCCGATGGGCTACCGCCTGCCGCTCGACTCGCTGCCCTGGGTGAAGAGCACCGAGTTCCCCTACCACATCGAGGCCGATCCGTTCGCGCCGCGCGACGACTTGCCGGCCGCGGCCGCCATCCGCAGCCAATACGCCGCGCATGTGATAGGCGGCGGCTTTGCCGAAGGCGGCGTCGTGGCGCTGCAGGGCAAGCGGGCCGATCGGGTCGAGCCCGGCAGCGGCCGGCCTATCGGCGATATCCTGGCAGGCAACCGAGCCGAGCACCGCGCGGCCGATGTGCTGGCCAAGAACGCGGCGGTCACCTATTTGCCGGCCGTCAACCCGGTCGCCGCAGTTGCCGCAGCCGCCCTAGCCGCAGCCGCGGCGCCCGACATCGACCGTGCGCCCGAGCGCGGCGAGTCGGCGCACTGGATCACGCGCAGCGCGCTGGTGGTCGAGGTGCGCGATCCGGCGCGGTCCAACGCACCCAAGGCCGGTGCCAAGAGCGAAGCGCCGGGCGTCGACGCCAAGCCGCGCGGCCATCTCTACGTCTTCATGCCGCCCCTGGAGCAACTCGAGGACTACCTCGAACTGCTGGCTGCGGTCGAGGCCACGGCGGCCCAGCAAGGCGTCAAGGTCGTGCTCGAGGGCTATCCGCCGCCGCGCGACCCGCGGCTCAAGATCCTGGCGGTCACGCCTGACCCGGGGGTGATCGAGGTCAACATCCACCCGGCGGCCAACTGGGCCGAACTGGTCGAGCACACCGAGTTCCTCTACGACGCGGCCTGGCTGTCGCGCCTGTCGAGCGAGAAGTTCATGCTCGACGGGCGGCATACCGGCACCGGCGGCGGCAACCACTTCGTGATGGGCGGCGCGCGGCCCGCCGACTCACCCTTCCTGCGCCGGCCCGACGTGCTGGGCAGCCTGCTGGCCTACTGGCACAACCACCCGTCCTTGAGCTACCTGTTCTCGGGCCTGTTCATCGGCCCGACCAGCCAGGCGCCGCGCATCGACGAAGCGCGCAACGACCAGCTCTACGAGCTCGAGATCGCGCTCGGCGAGATCGAGAAGAACAAGCAGGTCTACGGCCAGCAGATGCCGCCCTGGCTGGTCGACCGCACGCTGCGCAACATCCTGGTCGACCTGACCGGCAACACCCACCGCAGCGAGTTCTGCATCGACAAGCTGTACTCGCCCGACTCAAGCACCGGCCGGCTCGGCCTGCTTGAGCTGCGCGCCTTCGAGATGCCGCCGCATGCCCGGATGAGCATCGTCCAGCAGTTGCTGCTGCGCGCACTCGTCGCCCGCTTCTGGGAGCAGCCCTACCGGGCCGAATTGGTGCGCTGGGGCACCGAGTTGCACGACCGCTTCCTGCTGCCGACCTTCGTCTGGCAGGACTTCGAGCATGTGATCGAGGAGATGGGCGGGTATTCGAGCACAGCCGCCGACGGCAAGGGCTTCGCGTTCAAGCCTGAGTGGTTCGCGCCGCACTTCGAGTTCCGCTTCCCCAAGGTCGGCGAGCTGAGCGCCGAAGGGGTGCTGCTGCAACTGCGCAGCGCGCTCGAGCCCTGGCATGTGATGGGCGAGGAAGGCTCGTCGGCCGGCACGGTGCGCTATGTCGACTCGTCGGTCGAGCGCATCGAGTTGAAGGTCACCGGCCTGGTCAATTCGCGCCATGTGATCACCTGCAACGGCGTGCCCGTGCCGCTGCAGCCCACCGGCCGGGTGGGGGAGTTCGTCTGCGGCGTGCGCTACCGGGCCTGGCTGCCGCCGACCGCGCTGCACCCGAGCATAGGCACCGACGCGCCGCTGACCTTCGACCTGGTCGACCGCTGGATGAACCGTTCGCTGGGCGGTTGCCAGTACCACGTCGCCCACCCGGGCGGCCTGAGCTACGCCAGCTTCCCGGTCAACGCCTTCGAAGCCGAGAGCCGGCGCCTGGCGCGCTTTTGCACCATAGGCCACACGCCGGGCCGGATGGAGATTCCCGCGGCCAAGCGCAGTCTCGAGTTCCCGTTCACGCTCGACCTGCGCACCGCTTGACCGGCCCGGCAAGCGCCGCCCTTTCGTGTTCGGCGCGGGGCGGTGATGCCTGAGCCGGCCGGCACAGGGCATGATCGGGTCATGCAAACCAGTTTGTTGGCCGAGGATGACCTGCCCGATGCGGCGGGTCTCGTCGCGGCCGCCGCGCGCCGCGGCACGCCCGGCCATTGGGACGAGTTGCGCGACCTGCCCGGCGCCGTGGGCGGGGCCTTGCCCGCGCCGCTGGCACCGCTCTGGCAGACCTTCTTCGGCAGCCTGGGCGTCGATGGCTGGGTCGACCTGGCGGCGCGTCAGGCACAGGTGCAGCAGCGGGTTCGCGAGGACGGCGCGACCTACAACGTCTACGCCGACCGCCACGGCGGCGGACGGTCCTGGCCGCTGCAACTGCTGCCCACGCTGATCAGCGCCGACGACTGGGCCCGCATCGAGACCGGGGTGGTGCAGCGGGCGCGGCTGATGGAGGGTGTGCTGGCCGACATCTACGGCCCGCAGACCTTGCTGCGCGACGCGCTGCTGCCGGCGTCCATGGTCTTCGCCCACCCGCATTACCTGCGGCCGGCGCATGGGCTGTGGCAGGGCCGGGCGCAACTGCACATCGCCGCCTTCGACCTGAAGCGCCGGCCCGACGGCAGCTTCTCGGTGCTGTCGCAGCGGGTGCAGGCGCCGTCGGGCCTGGGCTATCTGCTGGAGAACCGGCTGATCGTCGGCCCGACGTTCCGCGAGCAGTTCGCGGCGCTGCGGGTGCAGCGCCTGGCGGCCAGCTTCCGCTCGCTGCTCGACGGCCTGATGCGGGCCAGCCCGGCCGGTGAGCGCAGCCGCATCGTGCTGCTGACGCCGGGCCCGCTCAACGAAACCTATTTCGAGCAGGTCTTTCTGGCGCGTTACCTGGGCGTCACGCTGGTCGAGGGCTCGGACCTGACGGTGCGCGCCAACAAGCTGTTCCTCAAGACCCTGCATGGCCTGGAGCAGGTGCATGTGCTGCTGCGGCGGGTCGACGACGCGTTTCTCGACCCGCTGGAACTGCGTCCCGACTCCCAGCTCGGTGTGCCCGGGCTGCTGCAGGCGCTGCGCGCCGGCGAGGTGGTGATGGCCAATCCGCCGGGCGCCGGCTTTCTGGAAAGCCCGGGCATGGCCGCCTTCTGGCCCGGCGTGGCCGAGCGGCTGCTGGGCGAGCCGCTGCACCTGCCGTCCAGCACCAGCTGGTGGTGCGGCGAGCCGGCGGTGTGGGCGGCGCAGCGCGACAAGCTGGCCGATTTCGTCGTCGCGCCCACCTTTCCCGATAGCGGCTTCAGCCCGCTGGTGGCGGCCTACCTGAGCGCTGACGAGCGCGACGCGCTGGCTGAGCGCATCGCCGCCGACCCGGCGGCCTACACCTTGCAGGCCCGGGTGCGGCCCGGCGAGACCCCGGTCTGGGCCGACGGCCAGTTGCTGCCGCGCAGTGCCGTGATCCGGGTCTTCGCGCTGGCCGACGGCGCCGGCGGCTGGCGCGTGCTGCCCGGTGCGCTGACCCGGGTGTCGGGGCGCGACAACGCCCGCAACTCCGACCAGACCGGCAGCGCGCACGACCCCTGGCTGAGCATGCAGCATGGCAGCGCCAGCGTCGACAGCTGGGTCATCGCCAGCGGCGCGGTCGACCGCAGTTCGCTGTTGCCCAAGCCCTTGACCGCGGCCGAACTGATCGGCTTCCACCGCAGCGTGTCGAGCCGCGCCGCCGAGAACCTGTTCTGGCTGGGCCGCTACACCGAGCGGGCCGAGAATGCCGCCCGCCTGGTGCGGCTGACGCTGGAGGCGATGCACGAGGCCAGCGAGCCGGTGCTGCAGTGGCTGGGCGAGCTGGCCAGCTTCCACGGCTTGGTCGGCATGGGCGTGCCCAGCCCTGTCAAGGCGCCGCGGCTGTTCGAGCGCGCGCTGGTCCACGGCTTGGGTGCCGGTCGGCCCGGCGACGGCGGGGAGCCCAGCTTCACCACCAGTGTCAGCCACAGCCTGCGCAACCTGCGCCAATGCGCCGAAGCCTTGCGCGAGCGCCTGTCGCCCGAGCACTGGAAGCTGATCCATGAGGTGGACGACCGTTTCGAGCAGCACCTGGCCGCCGTGCTCGACCAGGGCGAAGGCCACGCGCCGGTGCCCGACGTGCTGGGCGTGCTGGCCCGCGCCACCACCCACCTGGCGGCGATCACCGGCGCCCAGACCGACCGCATGACGCGCGACGACGGCTGGCGATTGCTCAGCGTGGGGCGCCAGATCGAGCGCCTGCACATGCTGTCGCATGCGCTGGCGCGCGGCTTTGAGCACCGGGTGCACGAGGCCGACGACGGCTTCGCGCTGCTGCTGGGCCTGTTCGACAGCGTGATCACCTACCGGGCCCAGTTCCAGGGCCGGCGCGAGGTGCTGCCGCTGCTGCACCTGCTGGTGATGGACACCGACAACCCGCGCTCGCTGGCCTGGGTGGCCCGCACCCTGCGCGACCGGCTGCGCAAGCTGTCGCGCCAGGATGCGCAGTGGGTCGGTGAGGTGACCGCCGAATTCAGCATGCCCGAGGATTGGCCGCTGGCCGGCCTGGCCGTCACCGACCCGGCCGGTCGCCACAGCGTGCTGATCCGCACGCTGCAGGACTGCAGCGCGGCGACCCGGGTCTTGTCCGATGAGATAGGCCGCCACCTGTTCGCCCATGTCGACTCGCCCGACCGCAGGGTTTGGCAATGAGCGGCGAAGCGACTTCCGCGGCGTCGGCGCCGGAATTCCCTTCGCATACGCATACGCAAACGCAAACTCAATCGCAATCGCAATCGCAATCGCAATCGCAATCGCAATCCGGGTCGCCGTCCGGGGCTCAACCCCAGTCCCAGTCTCAGTCTCAGTCCCAGTCCCAGTCGTCTTCGTCCGTCCCGTACGCCGCACCGCCTCGACCGGCCCTGCCGCCCGGTCCGCGCCAACTGTCGGTGCGCCACGAGACCCGGTACGACTATGACCGGCCGGTCGAGGTGGCCCACCACAGTGCCTGGCTGCGGCCGCGCGACACCGAACTGCAGCAGGTCTCGCGCTGGCGGCTCGAGATCGACCCGCAGCCCGACGCCGCGGTGCAGCAAAGCCGCGACGCCTTCGGCAACTGGCGCCACGGCTTCAGCCATGCCCGGGTGCATGAGACGCTGACGGTCGTCAGCAGTTTCCAGGTCCGGCTGGCGCCGCCACCGCGGCTCGACATGGCCGCCAGTCCGCCCTGGGAAGAGGCGGTGCAGGCCTTGCGCTACCGTGCCGGCCTGACCCAGCCCGATGCGGTCGAGTTCGGGCTGCCCAGCCACTTTGCGCCACGCGACGCGCTGCTGGCCGACTACGCCCGCGACCTGTTCGAGCCGGGCCGGCCCTTGCTGCAGGCCGCCAGCGCGCTGATGAGCCGTATCCACGCGTGCATGGAATTCAACCCACGCGCTACCGACGTGGCCACCAACGCGCTGCAGGCGCTGGCCAAGGGCCAGGGCGTGTGCCAGGATTTTGCCCACCTGATGATCGGCGCGATGCGCTCGCTCGGCCTGGCCGCGCGCTATGTCAGCGGCTACCTGCTGACCCAGCCACCGCCCGGCCAGCCCCGGCTGGTGGGCGCAGACGCCAGCCACGCCTGGGTGGCCGTGTGGTGCCCGCTGCACGGCTGGGTGGCGCTCGACCCGACCAACGATGTCGCGGTGGGCCAGGACCATGTCACCCTGGCCTGGGGCCGCGACTATGCCGACGTCGCCCCGCTGCGCGGCGTGATCCGTGGCGGCGGCAACGCGCCGCCGGTGGTGGGCGTGACGGTCGAGCCGGTCTAGCCGGTCTAGCAGGCTAGTGCTGCGACCCGGAAGGATCGAAGCAAGATGAAAGCGATGGATTCGGCCCGAGGGCTAGGCGCAAACCGCAGCGATACCCGAAGGTATCGCGAGGAGTTGCAACGACGCCAGCGGGTCGAAGGCGCGGTTTCATGTTTCGATATCTCCGGGGCGCAGCACTAGCGAGTCGCCTGCCTGGCTTCAGCCTGTAGACACAAGACGCTGGCGGGCTAGCCCCCTAGGCTGTGGGTTGTCGTCCGATCACCCAGGCCACAGGCCACCGCAGGAGTCCCGCTTGGCCTTAGTGCAACTGCTGATCTCGGGCATCTCGCTCGGCTGCATCTACGCCCTGATCGCCTTGGGCTTCGTGCTGATCTACAAGGCCACCGAGACCGTCAACTTCGCCCAGGGCGAGCTGATGATGCTGGGCGCTTTCGGCGGTCTGGTGCTGATGAAGGCGGCCGGCCTGTCGTTCTGGTTTGCCGCCCCGATCGCGGTGCTGGGCATGTTTCTGTTCGGCGTGGCGCTGGAGCGCTTGGTCATCCGCCCGATCATGGGCCAGCCGCAGTTCACGATCGTGATGCTGACGATAGGCGTGGGCTACACCGCGCGCGGGCTGATCTCGATGCTGCCCGACATCGGCACCGAGACCAGCGCGCTGGAAGTGCCCTACAAGGGCCAGGTGATCAGCCTGGGCGGCGCGGTGATCAGCGTCGAGCAGGTGGCCATCATCGGCGTCACCGCGCTGCTGTGCGGCCTGCTCTACCTGATGTTCCGTTACAGCAAGCTCGGCATCGCGATGCAGGCGGCGTCGCAGAACCAGCTCGCGGCCTACTACATGGGCATCCCGGTGCGACGCATCAACGGCCTGGTCTGGGGCTTGTCGGCGGCGGTGGCGGCGCTGGCCGGGCTGCTGCTGGCGCCCATCACCTTCGTCCACGCCAACATGGGTTTCATCGGCCTGAAGGCCTTTCCGGCGGCGGTGGTGGGCGGCTTCGGCAGCCTGCCCGGGGCCATCGTCGGCGGGCTGGTGATCGGCCTGGTCGAGGCCTTCGCCGGCTTCTACCTGCCCGAGGGTTTCAAGGACATCGCCGCCTATGTGGTGGTGCTGGTGATGCTGGTGGTCAAGCCCAACGGGCTGTTCGGCGGCAATTTGCGCAAGAAAGTCTGAAGGGTTCCAGCACCAATGCGTTTCATCTTCAAGACCGATTACGCGCAGGACCTCCAGCTCGTCAAGCATGGCGGTCAGGCGTTCTGGTACGGCCTGCTGGGGCTGGCGCTGCTGGCCGCGCCGCTGTGGGCCGGTGACTACTGGTTGTCGCAGCTCAGCTTCGTGCTGATCTACGCGGTGGCCGGCCTGGGGCTGATGGTGTTGTCGGGCTTCACCGGCCTGGCCTCGATAGGCCATGCGGCTTTTCTCGGCGTCGGGGCCTATGTCGAGACCGTGCTGTCGGCCAGGGGCTGGCCGTTTCCGCTGGCCATGCTGGTGGCCGGCACGCTGTCGGCGGCGGTGGGCGTGGTGGTCGGCCTGCCGGCGCTGCGTGTCAAGGGCATCTACCTGGCAATTGCCACGCTGTCGGCCGGCTTCATCGTCGAAGAGGTGCTGGCGCGCTGGGAGTCGGTCACCAAGGGCAATGCCGGCATCACGGTGCTGGCGCCGCAGTTCTTCGGCGCCGACCTGGGTTCGTCCGAGGCCTTCTACTACATCGCGCTGGCCACCTGCGCGCTGGTGACGCTGGCGGTGCTCAACCTGCTGCGCTCGGCCACCGGCCGGGCCTTCATCGCGATCCGCGACTCCGAGGTCTCGGCCCAGAGCATGGGCATCCACTTGGCGGGCTACAAGACCCTGGCCTTCGCGCTGTCGGCGGCCATCGTCGGGCTGGCCGGCGCGCTCTACGCGCACAAGCTGCGCTTCATCTCGCCCGACCAGTTCGGCATCGCGCAGTCCGTCGACCTGCTGCTGCTGGTGGTGGTGGGCGGCCTGGGCTCGGTGCACGGCGCCTTCCTGGGCGCGGTGTTCCTGATCACGATGCCGCAGCTGATCGCTTTGGGCAAGGACTGGTTGCCGCCGGCCATCGGCCAGGCCACCGGGCTGCAGGCGGTGATCTACGGCGTGGTGCTGATGGCCTTCGTGCTGTTCGAGCCGATGGGGCTGTACGGCCGCTGGCTCAAGGTGCGCACCTGGTTGCAACTGTTCCCGTTCTACCGGCGTGGCTTGTTCAAGCGCCAAAAATCGTATGCCAAATCCGAGCGCTTGAAATGACTCCCCCCCGATGCGCCTTCGGCGCTTCCCCCCCAGGGGGGCAACGCCAGCGGCCCGGCGAAGCCGGTTCCGCGGCGTTTGCTTGGCTTGGACGCAGTCATGCTGGATCGGTTGCCATGGAACAGTTGTCATGAACGTTGCGGCAGATACATCTTTGTTGGCGGCACGCGACCTGAGCGTGCGCTTTGGCGGCGTGCTGGCGGTCAACCAGGTCAGCTTTGACGTCCGGCGCGGCGAGGTCTTCACGCTGATCGGCCCCAACGGCGCGGGCAAGACGACGGTCTTCAACCTGATCTCGCGCATCTACACCCCCACCACCGGCACGCTGCACTTCGAGGGCCAGTTGCTGTCCGACAAGCCGCCGCACGACATCGCCGCGCTGGGCATCGCGCGTACCTTCCAGAACATCGAGCTGTTCGAGAACGCCACCGTGTTGCAGAACCTGCTGATCGGCCACCATATCCACCGCGGCGCGGGTTTCTGGAGCAACCTGTTCTTCACCCGCGCCACACGCGAGGCCGAACTGGCGGCGCGCCTGAGCGCCGAGAAAGTGATAGCCCTGCTCGACCTGCAGCCGCTGCGCGACACCTTTGTCGCCGGCCTGCCCTACGGCAAGCGCAAGGTGGTGGAACTGGCGCGCGCGCTGTGCACCGGCCCCAAGCTGCTGCTGCTGGACGAGCCGTCGTCGGGACTGAACGTCGAGGAGACCGAGGACATGGCCTGGTGGATCCAGGACATCAAGAACGAGCTGGGCATCACGGTGCTGATGGTCGAGCACGACATGAGCCTGGTCTCGCGCGTCTCCGACCGGGTTCTGGCGATGAACCAGGGCGAGGTGCTGGCGCTGGGCACGCCGGCCGAGGTGCAAGCCCATCCCGGGGTGATCGAGGCCTACCTGGGCTCGATCGACGATGTCTCGTCACTGCGCAGGAAGGTGGCGCTGGCATGACCGAGCACAGCATGAATGAGGACATCCTGCTGTCACTGGCCAATGTCGAGAGCGCCTACGGCCCGGTCAAGGCCATCCGCGGCGTCAGCCTGAAGGTGAGGCGCGGCGAGATCGCCACCGTGCTGGGCAGCAACGGCGCCGGCAAGTCGACCATCCTGAAGACCATCTCGGGCGTGCTCGACCCGACCCGTGGCAGCGTGACGTTCAAGGGCGAGGACATCACCGCCCGCGACCCGGCCGACATCGTGCGCCGCGGCCTGGTCCATGTGCCCGAGGGGCGCGAGGTGTTCCCGCTGCTGTCGGTGCGGGACAACCTGCTGATGGGCGCCTACACCCGGCATGACCGCGACGGCGTGGCGCGCGACATCGAGCAGGTCTACGGCTACTTTCCCATCCTCAGCGAGCGCGCCGGCCAGGATGCCGGTCTGCTGTCGGGCGGCCAGCAGCAGATGCTGGCGATCAGCCGCGCGCTGATGGCCGAGCCCGAGTTGATCCTGCTCGACGAGCCCAGCCTGGGCTTGAGCCCCAAGCTGACCAAGGAGATCTTCGAGATCGTCGTGCGCATCAACCGCGAGCGCGGCACGACCATGCTGCTGGTCGAGCAGAACGCCAACATGGCGCTGAACGCCGCCGACTACGGTTACGTGTTGGAGAACGGCCGCATCGTGATGGAAGACCGCTGCGAGGTGCTGCGCGAGAAGGAGGACATCCGCGAGTTCTACCTCGGCATGAAGGACACCGGCGTGCGCGGCGAGCGGCGCTGGAAAAAGAAGAAGACCTGGCGTTGAGACCATGAATGAAGCTGCTGCGCGCCCCGATCTTGCGCCTGCGCTGCTCGCCGTACGGGTGTACGGCTGCGCTGCTCGGCACAACCTCGGCGCGCTCGCGACGCTTCCTTCACGATCTCAATCCGTGACCCCGACATCGCGGTACCACGAATGAACTCTGCTGCATCACCCATCGTCACCACCCGCCGCCCCGGTTGGGTGCTCGAAACGCTGCCCTTCGACACCGTGCCCAAGATGTTCTGGCAGCGGGTCGAGGAGATGGGTTCGGCGGTGATGATGCGCCAGAAGGACCTGGGGCTGTGGCGTGCCTACCGCTGGACCGAGGTCGGGGCCATCGTCTCGGAGATCGGCGCCGGGCTGGTCAGCCTGGGCTTTGCGCCAGGGCAGGTGGTGTCGGTGCTGGCCAACACCTGCCGCGAATGGGTCTGGGCCGACCTGGCCGCGCTCAGCATGGGCGGCATCTGCAACGGCATCTACCCCACCGACGCGGCGGCCCAGGTCGACTACCTGTGCGCCGACTCGGCCAGCCGCTTTCTGTTCGTCGAGGACGACGAGCAGCTCGACAAATACCTGGAAGTGCGTGACCGCCTGCCGCAAGTCGAGCGCGTGATCGTCTTCGACATGGAGGGGCTGCACCAACTCGACGACCCCCAGGTGATCAGCCTGGACGCACTGCGCGCGCTGGGCCGCGAGCAGCTCAAGGCCCAGCCCCGCCTGGTGGCCGAGCGCCTGGCCAGCCGCAGCCCGGACGACGTGGCGGTGCTGGTCTACACCTCGGGCACCACCGGCCGGCCCAAGGGCGCGATGATCAGCCACGCCAACATCTGCGCCGCGCTGGCGGCCACCGGCAACGCGCTGTTCGAGGGCTTGCCGATGGGTGGCGAGCGGGTGGCCTTCCTGCCGCTGTGCCATATCGCCGAGCGCATGATCGGCGAGTACGTGTCCATCCTGCGGCGCTCGACGATCAACTTCGTCGAGAACCCCGAGACGGTGTTCGACAACCTGCGTGAGGTGCAGCCGCTGGTCTTCTTCGCCGTGCCGCGGGTCTGGGAGAAGGTGTTCTCCACCGTCGCGATCGCGATCAAGGAAGCCGGCCGTCTGCAGCAACTGGCCTACCGCTGGGCGATCGGCGAGGGCATGGCGATGGTCAGGCATGCCGAGGCCGGCAGCACGCCCGGTGCGCTGCAAAAAGCCCGCTACGCGCTGGCGCGCACGCTGGTGCTCAACAACGTGCGCCGGATGGTGGGTTTGAACCGGGTGCAGCTGGCGCTGACCGGCGCGGCGCCGATCTCGCCCGAGCTGATCCGGTGGTACATGGCGCTGGGCATCCCGCTGCGCGAGGGCTGGGGCATGACCGAGACCACCGGCGGCGGCACGGTGACACCGCGCGGCGCTTCGCGCCCGGGCAGCATAGGCTTGCCCGGGCCGGGGGTGGAGATGCGCATCTCCGAACAAGGCGAGATCCTGGTGCGCGGCGGGGTGGTGTTCAAGGGCTACCTGAACCTGCCCGACAAGACGGCCGAGGCGGTAGACGCCAACGGCTGGCTGCACACCGGCGACGTGGGCCGGGTCGACGCCGAGGGCTATTTCTACATCACCGACCGGATGAAGGACATCATCATCACCGCCGGCGGCAAGAACGTCACGCCCAGCGAGTGGGAGAACCAGCTCAAGTTCAGCCCTTATGTGACCGACGCGGTGGTGATAGGCGACAAGCGCCCTTATTTGAGCTGTCTGGTGATGATCGACGAGGACAACGTCGCGCAATGGGCGCAGGAGCGCGACGTGCAGTTCAGCGACTTCAAGAGCCTGTGCCGTGCGCCCGAGTTGATCGCGCTGATCGGGCAGGAGATCGAAAAAGTCAACAAGCAGTTCGCCCGCGTCGAGCAGATCAAGCAGTTCCGGCTGATCGAGCAGCGCCTGACGGCCGAGGACGAGGAGCTGACGCCGACGATGAAGCTCAAGCGCTCGCTGATCAACCGCAAGTACGCCGAGCTGATCGAGGGGATGTACCAGGCCAAGACCGCCGCCTGAATCGCGGCCCGGCGCGGGGCGCGATTCAGCCGGGATTCAGCGGTGATTCAACCGTGATTCAGATACGCCCCAGTATCGTCACCGCGCAGGCCGCCTCGTCGAAGCCTATCACCCCGCCGCCGTTCTCGGCCAGGCCGACATGGGCGCGGCGGGCTTGCCTGGCACCGGCCTCGCCGCGCAGTTGCAGCGCCAACTCGTGGATCATCGACAAGCCGGTGGCGCCCACCGGATGGCCTTTGCTGACCAGCCCGCCCGACAGGTTGATGGGCTGCTTGCCGCCCAGCGCGCTGGCGCCCGACGCGACATGGCCGCCCCCCGCGCCGACCGCGCAGAAGCCCAGCATCTCGGCCTGGTAGATCTCGCAGAACGCGGTGGCGTCGTGCACCTCGGCCACGTCGATGTCGCTGGGTGCCAAGCCGGCCATCGCGTAGGCGCGCTGCGCGGCAAAGTGGCTCAGCCCGGGCTCGTCCAGCGCCCGGTACTTGCCGCCGGTCAGCACCGAGGCGCGGATGCGCAGCGCGCGCTCGCGCACCGCCGCCGGCTGGCGTTGCAGAAATGCCGCCGAACAGACCAGCGCGGCGGCCGCGCCGTCGCCTATGGGCGCGCACATCGCCCGCGTCAGCGGCCAGCTCACCGGCCGGTCGGCCAGCACCTGCTCGGGCGAGACCTCGAAACGGTATTGGGCCAGCGGGTTCAAGGCGCCCATCGCGTGGTTCTTCGACGCACCCGCGGCGATCTGCGCGGCGGTCGTGCCGAAGCGCCGCATGTGCCAGGCGGCCTGCATCGCGTAGGTGTCCATGAACAGCGTGCCGCCCGCGTCCTTGGGGTTGAAGGGCTTGCCCGCGGCCTCGCCCGCGGCGGCGTAATAGGCCTGCCAATCGGCCGGATCGAGCTGGTCTATGCCGCCGTCGAAGATCTCCTGGGTGCGCGCCGCCGCGCCTTCGACCGTCTCGGGAAAAAAGGTCTTCTCGACCCCGATCGCCAGCGACAGCTCGGCGCTGCCCGACAGCACGTCCTTCCAAGCGCCATGCAGCGCCATGCTGGCGGTGGCGCAGCCGCCCTCGACATTGATCATCGGCACGCGCTCGGGAAACAGGCCCTCGCGCACCAGTGGCGTGAAGCAGACCTGGCCGCGGATGTTGCGCTGGCCCCAGCTGCCCATGCCGCAGTTGCCGAACCAGGCGTTGGCTATCTGCCCGCCGTCGTCCAGCCCGGCGTCGCGCAACACGCCCAGGTAGGCCTCGCGGGTCAGGTCCTTGAAGCTGGCTCCAGGCTGCCTGCCGAAGCGGGTGCAGGCGGTGGCGATCAGGTAGGCGTCTGGCATGGTGGGTCCTGCGTTCAGTTCAGTTGGATGGGCAGGCTGCAGACGCCGCGCATCGCCAGCGCGTCTATCCACTCGGGCTCGCCGACGCCGCGTTCGATGCGCCCGAAGCGCTGCAACAGCCTGGAAATGCACAGCTTGGCCTCCAGCCGCGCCAGCGGCGCGCCCATGCAGAAATGCAGGCCGAAGCCGAAGGTCAGGTGCCGGTTCGGATTGCGGGCTAGGTCGAGCGCCTGCGGCGCGTCGAAGCGGCGCGGATCGCGGTTGGCGGCGTTGACCATGCCGAACACCCGGTCGCCGGCCTTCAGCTGCCGGCCCTCGATCGCGTGGTCCGCCGCCACCACCCGGGCGATCGCGTTGCTCGGGCCGTCGTAGCGCAGGAACTCCTCGACCGCCGAATCGATCAGCGACGGATCGTCGCGCAGGCGCTGCAACTGGTCCGGGTGGGTCAGCAGCGCGTGCACCGCATTGCCCAGCAAATGGGTGGTGGTCTCGTGGCCGGCAAACAGCACCAGCATGCAGGTGGCGACCAGTTCGTCTTCGCTCAGCGTGCCCTGCTCGTCGCGGGCGGCGATCATCCGGCTGACGAAATCCTCGCCGGGCTTTGCGCGGCGCGCGGCTATCAGCGTCCTGAAGTAGCCCGCCAGGCCGGCCGCGCCGCTGCGGGCGCGGGCATAGCGGTCGCCGTCGGCCCGGGCCGAACCGATGAAGGCGCGCAAATCGTCCGACCAGGCCTTCAGGTCGGGGAAGTCGCTGTGGGGAATGGCCAGCAGGTCGAGGATCACATAGGCCGGCAGCGGCATCGCCACCTGGCGTGCCCAGTCCACGGGCTGGCCGGTGGGCAGGGCGTCGAGAAGTTGGTCGACGACCCGGGTCACCGGGTCGGCCAACGCTTCCAGCGCCTTGAGGTTGAACACCGTGCCGACCAGCCGGCGCAGCCTTGTGTGTTCGGGCGGGTCGCGGAACACCATCCACAGCGACAGGTAGCGCATCACCTCGGCCAGCAGCTCGCGCCGCTCGCCCTTGAGCTGGGCGTAGAACGGCCGCAGCCGATCGGGCGACATCGATTCCGACATCGCCACCTGGCGCACATCGTCGTAGCGCGTCAGCACCCAGGCGCGCAGCGCCGGGCTCCAGTGCACCGGGTCCTCGTCCTGTAGCCGGGTGTAGAGCGGGAAGGGGTTGCGTCGGACCTCGGGGTCGGCGGGGTCGTAGGTCAGGCAGCTCAGCGTCATGGCGGGCAGGCTAATGCCGCGACGGGCTGGCGGCCCGTCGCGGCCGGGACAGGGCGCGGCGCGGCCGCGCTACCTGGCCCGTCCGCACAGGGTTTTGCGCGTCAGCCCATCCCGACATGCCCGGATAGCCAAGCCTGGCCCGGCTGATAGCCTCCTGACCCCCAATGCAGGAGACCCGATGGACAGGATTGACGATGCCGCCGTGCTGATTCCCGATGTGTTCGCGGTCCATGCCCGCAGCCATCCCGACCGCGAGGCGGTGGTGTGCGGCCCGGTGCGGCGCAACTGGGGCGACTTCAACCGCAACATCCAGCGCGTCGCCGACGCGCTGGCGGCGCGCGCAATCGGCCCCGGCCAGCAGGTGGCGGTGCTGATGGGCAACGCGGTGGAGATGCTCGAGATCGTCTTCGGCATCGTGCGCGCCGGCGCCTGCGTGGTGCCGCTGTCGGGTCTGCTGACCGGCGAACAGCTCGCCGGGCTGATCGCCGACAGCGACAGCGTGATGCTGTTCGCCAGCCCGGATTTCCGGGCCCGGCTGGGTGCCGGGCGGGACAGTTGCCCGCAGTTGCAGGCCGACGGCTGCATCGCGGTGGGCGGCGACGAGGAGGCGGGCTGGACCCCGTTCGACCTGTTTCTCGCCACGGCCGACGCCCAGGGTGGCGCGGCCTGCCTGGCGGTCTGCCATCCCGGCCTGCCGTTCAACATCATCTACAGCTCGGGCACCACCGGCCTGCCCAAGGGCATCGTGCAAAGCCACCGTGCGCGCACCCACTGGGCTTTCTCGAATGCGATCGAGCTGGGCTTCTCGGAGACCAGCCGGGCGCTGACGACCACCGCGCTCTACTCCAACGGCACCTGGCTGATGATGCTGCCGGTGCTGTTCGTCGGCGGCACCTGCGTGGTGATGCCGGCCTTCGAGCCGCGCGAGTTCCTGGCCACGCTGCAGCGCGAGCGCATCACGCACACGTTCATGGTGCCGGCGCAGTGCCTGATGGTGCTGGGCGTGCCCGATCTCGACGCCTTCGACCGATCGTCGCTGCAGTCCCTGCTGTGCGCCGGGTCGCCGCTGCGGCGCGACACCAAGCGCGAACTGCTGAGCCGCTTCGGCAACATCCTGACCGAGCTCTACGGCTTCTCGGAGGGCTTTGGCAGCATGCTCAAGCCGCACCAGCACGCCGAGCGTTTCGACAGCGTGGGCCGGCCGGTGCTGGGTTTCGAGGCCTGCATCCTGGACGATGCCGGCCGGGTCCTGCCGCCCGGCGAGGTGGGCGAGATCGCCGGCCATGGCGCGGGCATGATGAGCGGCTACCACCGCCGGCCCGAGGCCACGGCGGCGCTGATCTGGCGCGACGCGCGCGGCCGCAGCTTCATCCGCTCGGGCGACGTCGGCTGCATGGACGCGCGAGGCTTTCTGACGCTGCTCGACCGCAAGAAGGACATGATCATCTCGGGCGGCTTCAACGTCTTTCCGGCCGACATCGAGGCCGTGGTCGGCCAGCACCCCGAGGTGCTGGACGTCACGGTGATCGGCATCCCGCACGACAAATGGGGCGAGACCGCGCTGGCGCTGGTGATCGCGCGGCCGGGTGCGGCGGGCGACGCCGCCGCGCTGCAGGACTGGGCGAACCAGCGGCTGGCACGCCACCAGCGGGTGGCGCGGGTAGAGTTCCGCGACGGGTTTCCGCGCAACGCGCTGGGCAAGGTGCTCAAGCGCCTGCTGCGCGAACCCTATTGGGCGGGCGCGGGCCGGGTGCTCTGAAGGCCGGGCCGCGGCGCCCGGCGCTCATTCGGCGCTTATTCCGCGCTCATTCCGCGCTGATCTTGCGCTCGCGTATCACCTTGCCCCAGGTGGCTGATTCGGCGGCGATGAAGCGCGCCAGTTCGTCGCGGCTGCCGGGTTGGGGCGTCAGGCCATGCTTGTTCAGCTCGGCCCGGACCTCGGGCGCGTTCAGCACCTTGACCAACTCTGCGTTCCAGCGCTCGAGCAGCGGCGCCGGCGTCTTGCCCGGCGCGACGAAGGCATACCAGTTGGTCGCCGAGAAGCCCGGGTAGCCCGACTCGGCGATGGTCGGCAGGTTGGGGTGCGCGTCCGACCGGGTCGGCCCGGTGCTGGCCAGCGCGATCAGCTTGCCGGTGTCGATGAAGGGCTGCGAGGTCGAGGGCGTCGAGTAGTACGACGCCACCCGCCCGCCCAGCAGGTCTTGCAGCGCCGGGGCGCCGCCCTTGTAGGGGATGTGCACGGTCTCGATGCCGGCGCGAACGTTGAGCAGTTCGCCCGCCAGGTGCGAGGCCGAGCCGGCGCCGGTGGACGCGAAGTCCAGGCTGCCGGGCTTCTTCCTGGCCAGCGCGATGTACTCGGCCAGCGTCTTGACGCCGACGCCGGCATGCACCACCA
Source organism: Burkholderiales bacterium (assembly GCA_947453625.1). Lineage (GTDB taxonomy): Bacteria > Pseudomonadota > Gammaproteobacteria > Burkholderiales > Burkholderiaceae_C > Pseudaquabacterium. The sequence continues at coordinate 59,659 of CANGHK010000008.1, read as the reverse complement.
GCAGGTTGGGGAAGCCCATGCCCAGCGTCAGCGGCGCCAGGTCGCGCTGCGGGTCGTAGCCCAGCTTCATCAGGTGCGGCGCGATCGCCAGCGGGCCGATCGAGCCGAGCAGGATGACGCTGCCGTCGGGCGGCGCGCTGGCGACGAACTGGTGCGCGATGTTGCCGCCGGCGCCGGCCCGGTTGTCGATCACTACCGTCTGGCCCAGGTTCTCGCCCAGCTTCTTGGCCACGATGCGGGCGGCGGTGTCGGCCGCGCCGCCTGCGGCAAAACCCACCACCAGCGTCAGCGTCTTGCGCGGGATGTCCTGGGCTGGGGTTGGGCCGGCCAGCGCGGTGGCCAGGCCGGCAGCCAGCAAGCGGCGCAGCCATTGACGTTTCTTCATCGGGGTCTCCTTCGGCTCGCGTCGGGCGGTTCCGGGCGCTTTCAGTCGTCGGCCAGCTTGAGTCGGCTGGGTTGGCGTTTTTCGATAGACCATTTGAGCAGCGCGGCAACGCGGTAACCGCCATGGGCGAACTTGCCGTAGGGCGCGGTGGCGAACAAGGCCATCACCGCGCCCAGGTGCAGGCACAGCAGCGAGGCCATCGCCGGCGTGGCGTGGGCCAGCCACAGGCCCAGGCCGCTGGCCGCGCTGAGCAGCAGCAGGGCGATGAAGCCCCGGTCCATGGGCCGCTGCGCGGGCTCGCCCTGGCGCGGGTCGCGCGCCAGGTTCAGCCAGCCCAGGCCGACCGCGCCCAGCACCAGGCTCAGGCCGCCCGCCACCCCCAGCAGCTTGGGCAGGCTGGTGGCCGGGTAGGGCGCGTCCCAGCCCAGCGCGTAGTGGTAGAGCGTGGCCACACTGGTGGCGGCAAAGCACAGCCCGAAGCCGTAAAAGGTGAGGTGGTGAAAGCGCCGCCGCCACAGCGTGAAGGCGTCGTCGGCGTTGTTGCAGCCCTCGCCATGGCCGCCGCCCAGGTAGGTCAGCGCCAGCGCCCTGTGGCCGGCTTCGGCCACTGCGGCGGGCGTGGCCGCGCCGGGTGGGGAGTCGCTCCAGAAGCCGCGCAGGCCCAGGCCGAGTGCCAGCACGGCCCAGCCGAACACCGGCGCGAACAGCGCCACCATCAGCCCATGCGGGAAGACGGCATAGAAGCCGGCGGGCCCCGGCGCCTGCCACAGCGTGCCTTGGCGCACCGCTGCCAGCGCCAGGAACAGCGCCAGCCCGGCGGCCAGCGCCAGCGCCAGCGTCAGGCCGTTGCGTTGGTAGAGCCTGCCCAGCGCCGGCGGCCAGGCATGGTCGACATAGGTCTGGCCGCGCACCCTGGCCATCGCCTGCGGCACGTTGACGGCGAATTCATGTGGGCTGGCGTACTGGCAGGCATGCAGGCAGGCACCGCAGTTGTGGCACAGGTTGGCCAGGAAATGGCTGTCCGCGGGGCTGAACACCAGGCGCCTTGTCATCGCCGGAAACACCGCGCAAAAGCCCTCGCAGTAGCGGCAGGCGTTGCAGATCTGCAGCACCCGGGCCACCTCGGCTTCGTCGGCGCTGGCGGCACGGGGCTTGCCGGTGTTGCCGGTGTTGCCGGTGGGGCGGCCATCGCGTATCGGGATCACGCGCCGGACTGCGGATGCGGCCGCGCCGCCGGCCGAGGGCTCCGCCAGCGCCACTGCCTCGCGGGCCAGTTCCTCAAGCCGCCGCATGCTGACCTCCTTTGCTGGTCTGGGATTGGGCGGCCCGTGCCGCGACTGTGCCGGCGATGCGCCCGAAGGCCGTGCCTATCGACATGCCCACGCCGGCGGTATAGCCCTGGCCCAGCACGTTGCCGGCCATCATCTCGCCGGCGACGAACAGGTTGGCGCTGGGCCGGCCGCCGAAGTGCACCGCCGCGCTGGCGTCCACTTTCAGCCCCAGGTAGGTGAAGGTGACGCCGGGCCGCAGCGCGTAGCCGTGGAAGGGCGGGGTGTCTATCGGCAGCGCCCAATGCGTCTTGGCCGGCAGCAGGCCCGCGGTGTGGCAGTCGTCGAGCCGGGTGTGGTCGAAGCTGCCGACCCGGCAGGCCGCGTTGTAGGCCGCCAGTGTCTGCACGAAGCGTTCGACATCGAGACCCAGCCGCTGCGCCAGTTCGGCCAGGCTGTCGGCCTGCGTGCCCTCGAACACCGGCGGCATGAAGCGGCCTATCGCCTTGGCGTCGATGATGGAGTAGCCGATCTGGCCCGGCTGCTGCGCCACCAACCGGCCCCAGATCGCGTAGCGTTTAGGCCAGAAGTCCTCGCCCTCGTCGTAGAAGCGTTCGGCCTCGCGGTTGACCATCACGCCCAGCGAGACCGAGTCGAGCCTCGTGCAGATGCCGCCGTCGTAGAGCGGGGCGCGGGCGTCTATCGCCACCATGTGGGCCTGGGTGGCGTCGCCGATGGCATCGGCCCCGGCAGCGATCATCTGCTTGAGCAGCACCCCGGTGTTGAAGCGCGTGCCGCGGATCAGGAAATTGTCGGCCGGCCATTCGCCGCGCGCGTTCTGGCCCCAGGCCTCGCGCAGCCATTCGCGGTTCGACTCGAAGCCGCCCGCGGCCAGCACGCAGGCCCGGGCCGTGAAGCGTTCGCCGCCGGCATGCGCGGCGACGAAGCGGTCGCCGTCGAGCTCGATGCGGTCGACCGGGGTGTCGTAGCGCACCCGCACCCCCAGCGCTTGGGCGCTGCGGTAGTAGGCATTGACCAGCGCCTTGCCGCCGCCCATGAAGAAGGCGTTGGTGCGCGCCACATGCAGCGCGCCCGACAGCGGCGGCTGGAAATGCACGCCGTGGCGGCGCATCCAGGGCCGGCAGGTGGCCGACGCGCGTACCGTCAGCCGGGCCAGCGCCTCGTCGGTCTTGCCGCCGGTGACCTTGAGCAGGTCTTGCCAGAACTCCTCCTCCGGGTAGGCCTCGGCCAGCACGTCCTGCGGCGCGTCGTGCATGCAGCGCAGGTTGCGGGTGTGCTGCGAGTTGCCGCCGCGCCAGGCCAGCGGCGCGGCCTCCAGCATCAGCACGCTGGCGCCTGCCTCGCGCGCCATCAGCGCCGCACACAAGGCGGCGTTGCCGCCGCCGATCACCAGCACATCCACCACAAGCCCGACTCCTTGATCCCGGAGCGTGAGTGTAGGCAGTCGGCCGGCTTGCAATCGCTGGCTGGTGCTGGCGCAGGGTCGCGCAGGCGACAGGTCGCATTGCCGCTTACCCGCTGGCGAGCGCGCCGCAGTTGCGATAGCGTGGCGTCCATGCCGGCCCGCATGGGCGGGCGCAGGAGACCCGCCGCATGGCCAGCACCACCCTAGCTTCACCCCAGCCCTTTGCCCAGACCGACGGCATCCACCTGCCCTTGACCGACAAGCGCAACCGGGTGATGTGGCTGAACAACGACCGGGTCTTCTACGCCGGCCTGCTGGGCGAAGTGAGCGTGCGCACGATGGGCGGCTGGCTGGTCTATGTGTCGCTGGGCGAACCTGTGCGCATCGTCGTGGGCGACGCCGCGTCGGGTGCTACGGCCGAGGACGCCGCCTGGCAAAGCACCGATCTGGCGGTGGTGCCGCCCTACACGCCGCACCGGGTGGCCTGCCATGGGCGGCTGATCTGCAGCATCACGGTCGAGCCTGAAACCGTCGACGCGGCCGCCTTGCCGGCGTTCATGCGCGATTTCGTCGGCGCCGTGCCAGCCGACCTGCCCGAGGCCGGTCAGATGCTGCGGCGGGTGCGCCGTGCCCACGCCTGGTTGCGCACCCACGGCCGCGAGATAACGCTGCAGACCAGCAGCTTCGACGAATGCTTTTTTGGCGAGCGCCTGGCCTCGCGCCAGCTCGACAGCCGAATCGCCCGGGTGCTCGAGGAGATGCGCAACGAGCCCTCGCGCGTGACCACCGCGCAGGACTGTGCCGATGCCGTGGGTTTGTCGTTTTCGCGCTTTTTGCACTTGTTCAAGGATGAAGTGGGCACGCCGTTCCGCAGCCTGCGGACCTGGAAACGGGCGCGCAGCCTGCTGCACCATGTCACTCGGGAGACCACCCTGGTGCATGTGGCACTGGACGCCGGCTACCCTGATTCGACCCATTTCAGCCACTCGATCCGGCATGTCTACGGGCTCAAGCCGCGCGACCTGTTTGCCGGCTCGCGCGCGCTCACCGTGCTGGGCGACAGTCCGGCTGCGCGGGCTGCCGAGCGGGCCGAGCGCTGGCGCTAGGTCAGGCAGGGCAGAGCCCTTGAGGCCGACGGTTGACGCATGACTTTGTGCGTTAGGCACTGTCCGGCTTGATGCGGCGCAGCCAGGCCGCAACAGAACGCTGACGCCGGGTCAGGGCTTGATCTGACGCAGAACCGACGCCTGACCACTGTGTCTCCAATGGCGGTTCGCTGGTCCGTACGGGGCGCCCTCCGGTGGCCCGGGTGCCAAGCGACGCCAAGGAGCGCAGCAACATGAGCAAGCCCCACGATCGGCCCGGAACGGGCAAGGGCGGCCAGCCGGCGGGCGGGCCTATGGCCGACGCCCGTGCCGGCCTGCGTCTGGTCGTCGACGGTACGCGGCATATCACCGGCCTGGTCGAAGCGCTGCATGGCCAGATCCAGCGCCTGGCGCCGCCGCTGCGCTGGCGTGGCCCGCCGTCCGATCCGCTGCAGGCGGCCAGCGCCCACGACACCGACGGCCTGCCGCGCAGCCGAGGCATCACCGGCCTGGTCTACCGGAGCATCCAGGGCAGCACCCGGCTGATCGGCGACGGGCTGGACGGCTTGCTGGCGCCCTTCGACGGCGTGCTGGGCGCGGGTTCGGCGGCGGGCCAGGCCACGCCGCGGCGCGATGCGCTGGTCGCCGCGTTGAACGGCGTGCTGGGCGACCACCTGCTGCGCAGCGCCAACCCGCTGGCGATCACCATGCAGTTGCGCCGGGGCGGCCAGCTGCTGGACCCTGCCGCGCTGGGGACGACGGCGCCGCGGCGCGTGCTGCTGCTGGTGCACGGCCTTTGCTTGAGCGACCTCGGCTGGCGCCGCAACGGCCACGACCACGGCGAGTTGCTGGCCAAGTCGCTGGAGGCGGCGCCGGTCTACGCCTGGTACAACTCCGGCTTGCATGTCTCGGTCAACGGCCGGGCGCTGGCCGACCTGCTGGAGCAACTGGTGCGCGACTGGCCGGTGCCGCTGGACGAGTTGATCATCATCGGCCACAGCATGGGCGGTCTGGTGGCGCGCAGCGCGATCCAGCAGGCCAAGGACAGCGGCCAGACCTGGCCAGAACGCCTGCGCAAGCTGGTGTTCCTGGGCACGCCGCACCACGGCGCGCCGCTCGAGCGCGCAGGCAACTGGCTGCACCGGGTGATGGACCTGAGCCCTTACGTGGCGCCGTTCACCCGGCTGTCGCGGCTGCGCAGCGAGGGCATCACCGACTTGCGCCACGGCAACCTGCTCGACGCCGACTGGCAGGGGGCCAGCCGCTTCGACCACCGCGACCGGCGCGTGCCAACTCCCTTGCCGGCGGGCGTGGATTGCTACGCCATCGCCAGCACCGCGGGCGAGCCCGGCAGTGCGGGCTCCATGCTGGGCGACGGCCTGGTGACGGTCGACAGCGCACTGGGCCACCACCGGCGCACGGCGCTGGACCTGGGCCTGGCCCAGGACCACACCTGGGTGGGCCACGGCATCCACCACCTCGACCTGCTCAGCGACCCCGCGGTCTACCGGCGCCTGCTGGGCTGGCTCGGGCCCTGAGAGGCTGAGTGCTCGGGGTTGTCCTGCGGCGCTGCGGGCCGCCGCCCCGCGCAGGTGACAGCCGGCACCGGGCCGCGCGGGCACAATCGACGCATGTCCGAAACCCCCACCTCCGACGGCCGCCCCGACACGGCGGCAGATGCCCAGCCCGATGTGCCTTACGCGCTGCAATACCCTTGCGGCGCGCCTCCCGCGCCCGGCATGGTGCAGGAAGTGGCGCCCGGCGTGCTGTGGCTGCGCATGCCGCTGCCGTTCGCGCTCAACCACATCAACCTCTGGGCAGTGGCCGACGAGGACGCGCAGGGGCCGGGCTGGGCCATCGTCGACACCGGCACCAAGACGGCCGAGGTGCTGGCCGCCTGGCGCCAGCTGATCGCCGCCGACGGCCCGTTGGCAGCCACGCCCCAGGGCGCGCGCATCACCCGCATCCTGTGCACCCACATGCACCCCGACCATGTCGGCATGGCGGGCTGGCTGACACGCAAGTTCCAGTGCCGGCTGTGGATGACCCGGCTCGAGTACCTGACCTGCCGGACGCTGACTGCCGACACCGGCCGCGAGGCGCCCGACGACGCGATCCGCTTCTACCAGCAGGCTGGCTGGCCCGAGGAGGCGATCGACATCTATCGGGCGCGCTTCGGTGGCTTCGGCAAGTACCTGCACGCGCTGCCCGACAGCTTTCGCAGGCTGGTCGACGGCGAGCGCTTCGCGATCGGCGCCCATGGCTGGCGCGTGATCGTCGGCCGTGGCCATTCGCCCGAGCATGCCTGCCTGGTCTGCGACGATCTGGGCGTGATGATCTCGGGCGACCAGGTGTTGCCGCGCATCTCGTCCAACGTCAGCGTGTTTCCGACCGAACCCGACGCCGATCCGCTGGCCGACTGGATTGCCTCGATCGAGCACCTGCGCGCCACGCTGGGCGATGGGTTGCTGGTGCTGCCCGCCCATGGCGATCCCTTCCGCGGTCTGCACGCGCGTCTCGACCGGCTGGCCGGCGGCCACGAAAAAGGCTTGATCCGCCTGCGCCGCAGTCTGGCCGACAGCCCGAAGCGCGCGATCGATGTCTTTGGCGCGCTGTTCGCCCGGCCCATCGACAGCAAGGGTGAGTTGCTGGGCATGGCCACCGGCGAGAGCCTGGCCCACATCAACCACCTGCTGGCACGCGGTGAGGCCAGTTTCGAGACCGGACCTGACGGTGTGCGGCGCTACCGGATGGTGGCCTGATCACGACGACACGCTGAGCACGCAGCTTTGGCCTGTCTGTGTCGGGCAGGGGCCGATCCAGCGCAGCAGGCTGCCGGCGGTGTTGGCCGGCAGCGGCACGCGCCAGGTGACTGGCCGCGGCTGGCCGGCGCTCAGGCTGGCCAGAATCATCCAGGTGCTGCTGCCGGCGGCCCGCCACTCGACCCGGTAGGCGCCGCCGCGCCGCAGCGACCGGGTTCGCATCACCAGCTCGCGGCCTTCGATCGCCGCGCTCGGCGCCTGGTTCCAGGGCCGGGCAAGCGGATCGCCGACGAACAGGCCCTGGCCTGGCCGGGCCACCGATTTCCAGTAGGCCTCGATCAGCGTCGCGCCACGCAGGTAATGCTCGACCAGCACCGAGGCGCGGGAGAACTTCTCCGGGAAATTGCAGGGCTCTTCGACCGTGCCGTAGCTGGCGGTGGCGCCGGCGGCCAGCCAGTCGGTGGCTGGCATCTGGCCATTGCCGCCCGGCAGCAGGCCGCCGAAGGAGGTCAGGTGGTCGGCCGCCGCACCGGGCAGGAAGCGGTTGCTCGCCAACTGCGGCACCCGGGACTGGCCGGTGAAGTAGAACAGCACGTCGCTCTGGTTGCTGAGGTACTGGCTGTCGAGTCCGGCGCTGCTGCTGGCGCTGGCGTCCACATAGCGCAGCGCCAGCGCGGGCGCGGTGGTCCAGGCCGCGGGCAGCGCGAGGTAGTCCGTGTAGCGCACGCTGCGCGCGGCGTCGCTGGTGCGCATCAGGTAGCCGGTGCCCGCGGGCTGGCTGCCGTCGGCCGCCAAGCCGCGCGCTATCAAGGCCTGCGCCGCCTCCAGCGTGGCCGCGCCCAGCATCATCGAGGGGCGGATCTGCAACTCGGTGGCGGGCCGGGTGCTGTCGCTGTCATAGTAGGCCGACGCTTCGGTGCGGCTGCAACTGCCGCAACGGCTGGCACTGTAGCCCAGCGCCAACGCGCTGGTGATGCCCATGCTGCAACTGCCCTGGACGCGCGAGGGCTGGGTCCAGGTCACCAGCGTGGCCTGGGCGCTGGCCGGCAGCCTGGCGTCGATCGTGGCCTTGAGCACCGCGAAGGCCTCGGCGCTGATCACGTCGCTGCCGGCCGGCACCCGCAGCCGCAGCAGGTTGGCTTCGGGGATGGCGCGGGCGCGCTGGTAGGCCAGGCCGATGGCCTCGCTGAGCGGGTCGCCTTCGGCGATCAGCACCGCCAGATCGTCGGCGGTGAGGCTGGCGCGCGGCAGCGGCGGGGCCTGCAGCGCCGGCAGCAGACTGGGCACTGGCGTGGGTGCGGTTGTGGGTGCGGACGCGGTCACCGCTGCGGACGGGCTTTCCAGCGCAGGGCCGGGCGACAGTGCGGCGCCGCTGTCGCTGCCGGCCGTGCCGATCACCGCCGCCGCGCTACCGCCAGTGCCACCGCCGCAGGCGCCCAGGCCCAGCCCCGCCGCCAGGGTCAGGAGCAGGATCAGGCAGCGAACGGCGGCGGGCATGGTCTGGGGCGAAGCGCTGTTGGAAGGCCGTTGGTCAGGCCGATTTCGGCCGTTCAGGGCGCTGAGAAGCGGCCCGGAACCGCCGCTGACCGGACTCGCCATCGGCCCGCGCATCGTAAGGTTCGCAGGCATGGCACCATCAGTGGCTTTACTTTCCGGACAGGTCCGTGACCCAGCATACCGTCGCGATCCAGCAGGTGCAGCAGATCCTGCAGGGGGTGCGCCGCCAGGGGCGCGACGTCTTGCCGCTGCTGCAGCGTGCCGGCATCTCGCCGACGCTGCTGGATGCGCCGCTGGCGCGCGTCTCGCTGGCCCAGTACGCGCTGCTGATCCGGGTGCTGCGCCGGGCCACTCGTGACGAGCTGTGGGGTCTGTGCCCGCGCCCGCTGCCGCTGGGCAGCTTTGCCCAGTGCGCCGCGCTGGGCCTGCGCTGCACCGATCTGGCGCAGGCGCTGCGGCTGGGGTTTCGGCATATCCATGGCCTGCAGGCCGATTTCGTGCCCCGGCTGCTGCTGCAGGGCGAGGTGGCCCGGGTGCAACTGGTGCGGCGCGGCCCGCCCGACGCCGGTCTGGACTACGCCCAGAAGGCCTTCCTGCTGTTCGCCTTCGGCCTGGCCTGCTGGTGGGTGGCGCGCCGCGTGCCCTTGCTCAGTGTGGACTACACCGAGGCAGTCCCGCGCAGCGACAGCTCGCGGGTCTACCAGGCGCCGGTGCGCGATGGCGAGCCACATATCGGCCTGAGCTTCGATGCCCGCTGGCTGGCGCTGCCGGTGGTGCAGAGCGCCCAGAGCCTGGGCGAGTTCCTGGCCCGCGCCCCGACCGACTTGCTGATCCGCTACCGTGACGCCAGCAGCGTGTCCGAGCGCATCCGCCGCCTGCTGCAGCGCCGCCTGGGCGCCGAACTGCCGGCGCTGGAGGACATCGGCCAGGCCCTGGCGATGACTCCGCAGACCCTGCGTCGCCGCCTGCATGAGGAGGGCCATGGCTTCCAGGCGCTCAAGGACGCCTTGCGCCGCGATGCCGCGATCGCGGACCTGGCGCGGCCCGAGCTGACGCTGATGGCGATCGCCAATCGGCTCGGCTTTTCGGAGCCCAGCACCTTCCAGCGGGCGTTCAAGAAATGGACCGGCGTGGCACCCGGCGAGTACCGCCTGACGCGCCTGGGCACGGCCACTTTCGACCCGCTGGCCGACCCGGTCCATACTGCAGGGTTTCCAAAGCTGTCCAGGGATTCATGAAAAGCGCACTTTTTGTCGATTTCGACAATGTCTACACCCAGTTGCGGCAACTCCAGCCTGCCGCGGCCGAACGTTTCGCCCGCCAGCCCATCGAGTGGATACGCTGGCTGACCGAGTCGCTGGAGATTCCCGGCGGTCACGACCCGCAGGCCAGGCGTCGGCTGCTGGTGCGCCGCTGCTATCTCAATCCGAACTGGTACCAAACCTACCGCCACGCCTTTCTGCGCGCCGGTTTCGAGATCGTCGACTGCCCGCCGGTGACCAGCCAGGGCAAGACCAGCACCGACATCCACATGGTGCTCGACATCGTCGAACTGCTGGCGCACGAGACCCGCTACGACGAGTTCATCGTGCTGTCGGCCGACGCCGACTTCACCCCGGTGCTGCGCAAGCTGCGCCGCTACGACCGCCGCACCTCGGTGCTGGCGATAGGTTTCCCGTCGGCCGCCTACCAGGCCTCGGCCGACCTGTTGATCGACGAGCGTCTGTTCATCGAGCAGGCGCTGGGGCTGGTCGCTGACACGGCCGAGCTGTCCTTGCAGGCCGCGCCGTCGGGACCGTACAACCCGGACAACCCCGGCATCCCGGCAATTGCGCAGCCCTTGGTTACCCTGCCTGTCTCGGCGGGTCCGGTTTTTTCGCTGGCGCCGCAGCCGGCCGGACGGCCGGCCAGCGAGGACGAACTGCTCCAGATCGCGCGCCGCATCGAACTCGCCGTCGAGCAGGCGCCGCAGCCGGTGGCCGCCGGCCAACTGGCCTCGCGGCTGCGCCAGGAGTTTCCGCAGGCGCTGGACAACTGGAACGGTCACGGCACCTTCAAGCCCTTCTTCCGCTCGCTGGGGCTGTCGCACCTGGTCTGGATCACCGGCTCGGGCGGGCGCATTGCCGACCCGGCGCGCCACGCCATAGACCCTGCCAGCGCCGAGCCCGAGGCCGCTCTAGAGCGTGAGAGCCGGTGGCTGGGCCACGAGGCCTTGCTGCCGGTGGCGCGCGAGGTGCACAACCTGACGGGCGCCCCGCTGCTGGCGCCGCAGGTGGTGCGGGCGGTGCTGGATTTGCTGTGCGAGGACCTGGCCCAGCAGCCCTACGAGCCCACGCTGACGGCGCGCCGAATCTGCGAGCAATGCCTGGCCAGTCGCGGGCTGGAGGTGGCAATGCGCGACGTGGTCTTCATCCTGCGCGGCATGCAGCTCAACGGCCATGTCTTCGGCCGCGGCCAGGACGACGCCCGCACGCTGGCCCAGCGCCTGGTCAACCAGGTGCTGTTTCTCTGCGAGCGCGAGCAGATGGTGCTGAGCGACGACACGGTGGCCCAGGTGCGGCAATGGATAGGCGGCGACCGGGTCGATTGAGCGGGCGCGGCTTGCATTGACCGGCGTTCAGGCCGGCGTTCGGGCTGTTGGGCGAACCGGTCGCGTAACCGGTTGACCATCCGCCCCAGCCGCTTGTTTTCCCACCGCCTGCTGCCGAGAACCGACCGTGACCCGATTGCCCATCCCCGGCCTCTGGGCCTGGCTGAAGTCCCGCCTGGCCATCCTGCGGGGCAGGCGCCGAGGCCCGCCCGACGAATGGTGTCAGGCGCGGGCGCTGATCGCCTCGATCGACCGCGGTGGGCTGCCGCTGAATCCCGCCAGGGTCAACCAGATCGCCCACGGTCTGGGTCTGGACGTCTCGCGCAAGGCGCCGGTCGAGCTCACGGTGGCCCGCATCCGGGCCGCGCTGGCCAGGGCTGGTCAGCACGGCCGTTGAGGGCGCTCAGCGCTGAGGCTTGATGCGGTAGACCGCGTTGTTGCGGTCGGCGCTGAAGTACACCGTGCCATCGGCGGCCACTGCCACGCCGGTGACGACATAGGGCGGCGGCATGCCCGGGCCGCCTGCCAGCCCGATCGGCAGGTTCTCGGCCACGCTGCGGCGCTGCTGGGTGGCCAGGTCGATCTCGGTCAACCGGCCGGCGGCGGACTCGGCCACGATCAGCGTGCCCCAGGGCGTGAAGGCCAGGCCTTCGGGCAGGGCCAGTTTGTCGGCGGCCAGGGTCTTGCTGCCGTCGCTCAGCTTGATGCGCTGCACGTTGCCGGCGGCTTCGGTGACGTAGAGCGCGCCGTCCTGGCCCAGCACCATCTGCACCGGGCCGGCCAGGCCCGAGGCCAGCACCTTGCGGGTCTCGAAGCCGGCGCCGCTGGCCGAGACGATGCTGCCGGTGGCGATCTCGGCCACCAGCAGGCTGCCATCTTCCAGCGGCAGCGCGTCGTAGGGCGCCTTGAAGCCGTGCAGCATCGTGTCGGTGGCCATCGTGGCCCGGTCTATCACCTGCACCGTGCCGGTGAACCACGAAGCCAGCGCCATCTTCTTGCTCGACAAGCCGATCGCGAACGGGTATTCCAGGTCGGAGGCCTGCATGCGCTTGACGTCCTGCACCGCGCCGGTGGCGGTGTCGACCTGGCGGAATGCGAACACGTCGGGCACCCACAGCGTGTTGCCGTCGAGCTTGATGCCGCCCGGCACGGCCAGCTTGCCGCTGGTCAGCGTGCGCACCGCGCCGGTGTCGGGGTTGATGGCCTGGATGCTGTTGTCGGCCATGTTGGAGACATAGACCGTGCCGTCGGGCGCGATCGCCAGGTTGTCGAGCGCGGTCGACAACTGGGCCACCGTGGTCTTGCGGCCGCTGGCCAGTTCGACCTTGGCCAGTTCACCGCTCGCGGTGTCGACGACCCAGAGGTTGCCGCGACCATCGAGGTTGGCGGCGGCCGGGGTTTCGAAGCTGGCGTTGATCACCGTCATGCCGCCGTCGGCCGGGTTGATGCGCACGACGCTGCGCTGGAACCACAGCGGCCCGTACAGCATGCCATCGGGGCCGACTTCGAAGCCGTTGAATCCGCCCAGGTCCTTGGCGATCAGCCGCGGCGGCTTGACGCCGGCCACGTCGATCTCCCACAGCGCATCGCCCAGGAAGACCTGCGAGGCATAGAGCTTGCCGTTGCGGCGGTCGAAGTCGAGCGAGTTGATGCCTGGCAAGTCTTTGGCCAGCACCCGCATCGGCGCCTGGTCGTTCTCGCGGTAGCGGATCACGCCTTGCAGGTAGTTGGTCCAGGCCATCTCGCCGTTCGGGCCGATCGCGATGTCGTCGGCCTGGCCTTCGGGGCCACCGACCAGGATGCTGGCTGCGCCGGTCTGGCGGTCGACCTGCCAGATCGCGTTGCCGACCACGCTGCCAGCCAGCAACCGGCCCTGCTTGTCTATCGCCAGGCCGTGCACGCCTGTGAAACTGGACGGGGCGACCAGGGCTTCCGGTGCAGACCAGCCGGCGGGGCGGGTGGGGCTGAGGCCGGCGCAGGCTGACAACAGCAGCGTGGCGGCAGCAAGACAGGGGGCGATCCAGCGGCGCATCTTCAGACTCCTCATCGGTTTGATTGGCATCAACTCTAAGGTCTGCCGAGACATGCCGGATGTCTCCCGCTTGACGCCACAGCGCCAATCCCCCGGTCGGCGCTCAGGACAAACCCTGGACGTACCGGTTTGAGCGGATCGGCCACCTGGTTTGCGCGGCCTGGCCATTGGCGGTGCGGCGCCGCGTGGGCATGCTGCAACTTGTGCTGAACCAGCGCGAATGACACCGCCGCCCATGACCCTCGCCGACTTGCCGCACCCCACCCCGCCTTCGGATCGGCCCGTCACCGGCCGGGACCGCCACATCCCCTTCCTGGCGATGATCGGTGCCCGGCTGGACAGCGAGGCCGACGGCGTGGCGGTGGTCGTGCTCGACCTGCGGCCCGACCTGCTGAACAACCACGGTGGCGGCCACGGCGGGCTGGTGATGAGCTTGCTCGACAGCGCGATGGCCAACGCCGCGCTGAGCCGGATCGACTACAGCCGCGAGGTCGTCACGATAGACATGCACATCGCCTTCATGCATCCGGCCGCCGGGCGACTGGTGGCCACCGGCCGGGCCACCGGCGGCGGCCGGTCGGTGTGCTTCTGCGAGGCCGAGATCGCCGACGCCTCTGGCCGGGTGACGGCCAAGGCCATGGGTACCTTCCGCTACCGGGCGCAGGGCCCGTCGCAGGCTGGCGAATAGCCGCGGCTTGGCCAGCCAGCCCGATCAAACCTTTTGCAATTCAGAGGAGATCCGATGACACAAGCCGTTCATGTGGTGGGCGTGGGCATGATCCCGTTCACCAAACCCGGGGCCAGCGAGGCCTACGACGTGATGGGCGCCCAGGCGGCGCAGCGCGCGCTGGACGACGCCGGCATCGCCTATGCGCTGGTCGAGCAGGCCTATGTCGGCTATGTCTTCGGCGACTCCACGGCCGGCCAGGCGGCGGTCTACCGCGTCGGCCTGACCGGCATCCCCATCGTCAACGTCAACAACAACTGCGCCACCGGGTCGACCGCGCTGTTCCTGGCGCGCCAGGCGGTGGCCTCGGGCGCGGCCGACTGCGTGCTGGCGCTGGGCTTCGACCAGATGGTGCCGGGTCCGCTGAAGGGCAGCTGGACGGACCGGCCGTCGCCGCTGAACCGCTTTCTCGACACCATGGCCGACGACCAGGGCTTTGATCCGGCGCTGCCGCGCGCTGCGCAGTTCTTCGGCGGTGCGGCGCGTGCTTACATCGCCGAGTTCGGTATCGCCGCGTCCACCTTCGCCCGCATCTCGGTCAAGGCGCGCCAGCATGCGGCGCGCAACCCCTACGCGGTGTTCCGCCAGCCTGTCACGCTGGACGAGGTGCTGGCCTCGCCGACGGTGTTCGACCCGCTCACCCGCCTGCAATGCTGCCCGCCGACCTGCGGCGCGGCAGCGGCCATCGTCTGCAGCGCTGACTTCGCCCGCCGGCATGGCCTGGACGCCACGGTGCGCATCGCCGCGCAAGCGATGACCACCGACGGCGCGTCGACCTTCGACGCCCACGACATGCGCCAATTGGTGGGCGCCGACATGGCGCGTGCTGCCTCGGCCAAGGTCTATGCCGCGGCCGGCATCGGCCCGGAGGACATCGACGTGGTCGAGTTGCACGACTGCTTCACCGCCAACGAGTTGATCACCTACGAGTCGCTGGGCCTGACGCCGGAGGGCACGGCCGAGCGCTTCATCCTCGACGGCGACAACACCTACGGCGGGCGGGTCGTCACCAACCCGTCGGGCGGCCTGCTGTCCAAGGGCCATCCGCTGGGCGCCACCGGCCTGGCGCAATGCGCCGAGCTGACCTGGCAACTTCGCGGCCAGGCCGAGCAGCGCCAGGTCGAGGGCGCGCGGCTGGCGCTTCAACACAACCTGGGGCTGGGCGGCGCCTGCGTGGTCACACTCTATGAAAAGGTGGATGCATGATCGACACAAGTCACATCGGGCACAGGCTGCCGGTCTTCAGCGCCCTGGTCGAGGCCGGCCGGCTGAAGTTCTTCGCCAAGGCGATCGGTCAGACCGACCCGGTCTACACCGACGAGTCCGCCGCCCTGGCCGCGGGCCATCCGGCGTTGCCGGTGCCGCCCACCTTCCTGTTCTGCCTGGAGATGGAGAGCCCCAACCCGGGCGCGCTGCGCGACCTGCTCGACATCCCCGTGCCCAAGGTGCTGCACGGCGAGCAGCGGTTCAGCTACCACGCGATGGCTTTTGCCGGCGATACGCTGACCTTCGAGCAGCGCATCGCCGACATCTACGCCAAGAAGGGCGGCTTGCTCGAATTCGTGGTGCGCGAAACCCGCGTGACCAACCAGCACGGCACGCATGTGGCCGATCTTCACGGAATCACGGTGGTACGCCATGGTTGACATCTCACAACTCCAGGTCGGTGACGCCCTGCCCAGCTTCACCACGCCGCCCGTCAGCCGCTTCACGCTGGCGTTGTACTGCGGCGCCTCGGGCGACCACAACCCGATGCATGTCGACAGCGACTACGCCAAGGCGGGTGGCTCGCCCGATGTCTTCGCCCACGGCATGCTGTCGATGGGCTACCTGGGCCGGCTGCTGACGAATTGGGTGCCGCAGCGACAACTGCGCGATTACGGCGTGCGCTTCGTCGCCATCACCCAGGTGGGCGAGGCCATCACCTGCAGCGGCAGCGTGACCGAGTTGTTCGAGGTGAACGGTGAACGCCGCGCCAGGCTGAGCTTGCAGACCGTCAACCAGCACGGGCAGGTCAAGCTGACCGGTGACGCCGTGATCGCCCTCTCAGGAGCCCCCGCATGATTGCGCAACCTCAACCCGCCTGGATGGACAGCGACCTGCAGCAGTTCGCCGACACCGCCAACAAGTTCTTCGACCGCGAATGCCTGCCCAACGACGCGCGCTGGCGTCAGCAGCGCCGTGCCGACCGCGAGCTGTGGACCAAGGCCGGCGAAGCCGGCCTGCTGTGCGCCAGCATCCCAGAGGAATACGGCGGCGGCGGTGGCGACTTCCGCCATGAGGTGGTGCTGACCCAGAGCCATGCCTACAAGATGGCCGGCGGCTTTTCCAACAGCGTGCACTCGGCCATCGTCGCGCACTACATCCTGCGCTACGCCACCGAGTGGCAGAAGAAGAAGTGGCTGCCCAGGATGGCCAGCGGCGAGATGGTGGCGGCGATCGCGATGACCGAGCCCGGCGCCGGTACCGACCTGCAGGCCATCCGCACCAGCGCCAGGAAAGACGGTGACGACTACGTCATCAACGGCGCCAAGACCTTCATCACCAACGGCTACCACGCCAACCTGGTGTGCATCGTGGCGCGCACCGGCACTGAGAAGGGTGGCAAGGGCATCAGCCTGATCATGGCCGAGACCGATGGCCTGGTCGGCTACCGCCGTGGCAAGCTGCTCGACAAGGTGGGCCAGCACACCATCGACACCGCCGAGTTGTTCTTCGACGAGATGCGGGTGCCTGTGAGCAACCTGCTGGGCACCGAGGAAGGTCGCGGCTTCGTCCAACTGATGGAGCAACTGCCCAGCGAGCGGCTGATCATCGGCGTCGGCGGCGTGGCCACGATGCAGCGCGCCATCGACGAGACCCTGGCCTATGTGCAGCAGCGCCACATCTTCGGCAAGCCGCTGATGGCGATGCAGAACACCCGCTTCAAGCTGGCCGAGTGCCAGACCAAGCTGACGATCGCACGCAGCTTCATCGACGACTGCATACAGCGCAGCCTGAACAAGACGCTGGACATGGCCACGGCTTCGATGAGCAAATGGTGGGTCAGCGAGATGGTGGGCCAGGTGGTCGACGAGTGCGTGCAACTGCATGGCGGCTACGGCTACATGAACGACTACCCGATCGCCCGGCTCTACGCCGATACCCGCGTCGGCCGCATCTACGGCGGCAGCAACGAGGTGATGAAGGAATTGATCGCCCGCACGATGGACGGTGGCAAGCGATAAAGCGCTGGACCCAGCGTCTTTCGCCGGCCCGCAGCGGGCCGGCAACAACCGATCAAAACAAGGAGTCAATCCAGATGGCCCAGGGCAATATGTTGGAAGGCAAGGTGGTGGTGATCACCGGTGCCGGTGGTGGTATCGGCCGCGACATCGCGCTGCAATGCGCGGCGCAGGGCGCGCGCGTGGTGGTCAACGACCTCGGCGCGTCGGTGTCGGGCGAGGGCGGCGATGCCGGCCCGGCGCAGCGCGTGGTCGAGGAGATCCGGGCGGCGGGTGGCGAGGCCACAGTCAACACCGACAGTGTCTCGGAGGTGGCCGGCGCCAACCGCATCGTGCAGACCGCGCTCGACGTGTTCGGCCGCATCGACGCGGTGGTCAACAACGCCGGCATCCTGCGCGACCGCTTCTTCCACAAGATGAGCGTGGACGAGTTCGACGCGGTGATCAAGGTCCACCTGTACGGCGGTTTTTACGTCAGCCGGGCAGCGGCCAACCACTTCAAGGAGCAGGGCAGCGGCGCCTATGTCCACATGACCAGCACCTCGGGGCTGATCGGCAACTTCGGCCAGGCCAACTACGCCGCGGCCAAGCTGGGGCTGGCCGCGCTGTCCAAGAGCATCGCGCTCGACATGCAGCGCTTCAACGTGCGCAGCAACGCGATCGCGCCCTTTGCCTGGAGCCGCATGATCGGTTCGATCCCGACCGACACGCCGGAAGAAAAGGCCAGAGTCGCCCGGATCCAGCAGATGACGCCGGCCAAGATCGCGCCGGTGGCGGTGTTTCTGGCCAGCGATGCGGCCAGGGACGTCACCGGCCAGATCTTCGCGGTGCGCCACAACGAGATCTTCCTGATGAGCCAGCCGCGTCCCGAGCGCAGCGTTCACCGCAGCGAGGGCTGGACGGCCGAGACCGTGGCCTCGCACGCGATGCCGGCGCTCAAGGCCAGTTTCTACCCGCTGGACCGCTCGGGCGACGTGTTCACCTGGGATCCTGTCTGAGCTTGCGCCGGCCTCGCTGAACTCGAATCGATGCAGGGGTTAGGCCTCTGGCGCTTGTTCGACAGGGCTGCATGGCCGACTGCGCGCGCATCGATGCCTTGGCCCGCTGCCGACTGGCGCGCCTCACTTCGGCCGCTGAAATCCGCCCTCGGCCCAGGCGCTGGCGCTGGCCCGGTTCAGCCTGAAGCCGGGCGAGGCCGGCACGCTGGCCAGCAGTTCGCCTGCGGCATCGAAGGCGCTCAGCGTGGCCTGCGGCGCGTCGTCGTCGGGCACGATGTCGAGCGCGACCCGGATGCGCTGGTCCGCCCAGTCCACCGTGACGGTCGGGTGCAGCGTGGCCTGCAGGTGCTGCTCGTGGCGCCGTATCACCTCGGCCGCGGTCTTGACCAGGGTGTTGAAGGCGCTGGTGTCGAGCGGTTTGGGGTCTTTCTTGTTGCGTCCCATGGTCCAGGGCCCGACCAAGGCGGGCTCGGCTTCGCCGTCCCGGTACATCGCCACCGCCCAGCCTTCGTCGTTGTCGTTCTTGATGACCTGGGCGGTCCAGCCGTTGTCGCGCCACTGGCGAGGCAGGTGGAGGGCCTCGGGGGCGCTGTCGCTATCGCGTTCGTCGGGGCTCGCATCCGTCATGGCGAGAGTCTAGTGGAGGCCTGCCACCGATCGGGGTCGCCGCCTCCGATTGACGGCTGTCAAATGGCAAACGCTGTGCCCTGTCAGGATGCCGCAACAGAGCGGGGAATCCATGGCGATGGAGTTCAAGGACTATTACCAGGTGCTAGGCGTCGAGCGCGGCGCGGCTGCGGCCGACATCAAGAAGGCCTACCGCCGTCTGGTGCGCAAGCACCACCCCGATGTCAGCAAGGCTGCCGACGCGCAGCTGCGCATGCAGGAGATCAACGAGGCCTGGGAGGTGCTGCAAGACCCAGAAAAGCGCGCCGCCTACGACCAGCTGGGCCAGCGCTGGCAGCAGGCCGGCCCCGATTTCCAGCCGCCACCCGACTGGGGAGCGGGCTTCGAATTCAGCGGCGCGCCTGATGGCTGGAGCGATCAGTCCGGCGGCCACAGTGCTTTCTTCGAGACCCTGTTCGGTGCCGTCGGGCGGGGCAGCGGGTCGCGCCGCCGGCCGGCCGAGGCGGGCTTTGCCGGCCGTGGCCAGGACCACCACGCCCGTATCGTCGTGCCGCTCGAAGACGCCTTCGTCGGTGCGACCCGCACCCTGACGCTGCAGAGCCCCGCCACCGATGCGCAGGGCCGTACCGCGCTGCGCGAGCGCCAGTTCAGCGTCAAGATTCCCAAGGGCTTGCGCGCCGGCCAGCAGATCCGCCTGGCCGGGCAGGGCGCGCCGGGTGTTGGCGCAACGGCTGGCGATCTCTACCTGGAAGTCCAGTTCGAGCCCCATCCGCGCTACCGTGTCGAGGGCCGCGACCTCTATGTCACGCTGCCGGTCGCACCCTGGGAGGCCGCGCTGGGCGCCGAGGTGCGGGTGGCAACCCCCGGCGGTGCGGTGGAGATCAGCGTACCGGCGAATTCGCAGTCCGGCCGCCGGCTGCGGCTCAAGGGCCGCGGCATCCCGGCCGGTGACGCTGCGAGCGTGCCCGGCGACCTCTACCTGGTGCTGGAACTGGTGCTGCCCCCTGCACGCACCGAGGCCGCCCACGCGGCCTACCGGCGCATGGCCAGTGACCTGGCCTTCGATCCGCGCCAGGGACTGGCGAGCTGACGATGGCGACGATGCCAGACTCCCCCGCCCGGCCGCCCGATGAGGTCTGGCTCGGCGTTGACGGCTGGCTCGAACTGGTCGATCTGGCCCAGGCCTGCGGGGCCGAACCCGGCTACATCCAGACCCTGGTCGTCGAAGGCCTGCTCGAGCCCGTGGTCAGCGAGCCGGGCTGGCGCTTCGGCGGTGACGAACTGGCGCGCGTGCGCCGCATCCAGCGCTTGCAGTGCGACTTCCAGGCCAGTCTGGACAGCGCGGCGCTGATGCTCGACCTGCTCGACGAGATCGACCGGCTGCGCGGCCTGCTGCAGCGCGCCGGCCTGCGCGCTTGAGCCGGTTCTCAGCCAACAGGCGGCCGGTGGACAACAAGCAGACCTGGACCGTAGGCTACTGGCTGGTCGCCTTGCTGGCGCTGCTGCTCTTGCAGGACTTCTGGCGCGGCGCCAGCCAGTTCGAGCCTGTGCCCTACAGCGAGTTCGAGCAGGCGCTGGCCGATGGCCGCATTGCCGAGGTCACAGTGTCCGACCGCAGCATCAGCGGCCGGCTCAAGACCGCCGATGGCCGCAAGACGGTGTTGGTGGCGAACCGGGTCGAGCCCGACCTGGCCGCGCGCCTGGAGCGTCACAAGGTGCCCTACAGCCGCGTCGTCGAGAGCGGCTTGCTGCGCGACCTGCTGTCCTGGATCGTGCCCACGGCGCTGTTCTTCGGGCTGTGGTTTTTCGTGATTCGGCGCTTCGCCGGGCAAGCGGGTGGGCTGGGCGGCTTCATGTCCATCGGCAAGAGCCGGGCCAAGGTCTATGTCGAATCCGCCACCGGCGTGACCTTCGCCGATGTCGCCGGGGTCGATGAGGCCAAGCATGAACTGGAGGAGGTGGTCGATTTCCTGAAGCACCCCCAGGCCTATGGCCGGTTGGGCGCGCATATTCCCAAGGGCGTGCTGCTGGTCGGCCCGCCCGGCACCGGCAAGACGCTGCTGGCGCGCGCGGTGGCCGGCGAGGCCGGGGTGGCGTTTTTCTCGATATCGGGCAGCGAGTTCGTCGAGATGTTCGTGGGCGTCGGCGCGGCCCGGGTGCGCGACCTGTTCGAGCAGGCGCGTGCGCGTGCGCCGGCGATCATCTTCATCGACGAGCTCGATGCCCTGGGCCGGGCGCGCGGTGCCTTTCCCGGCCTGGGCGGGCACGACGAGAAGGAGCAGACGCTCAACCAGTTGTTGGTCGAGATGGACGGCTTCGACCCTTCGGTCGGACTGATCATCCTGTCGGCCACCAACCGGCCCGAGATCCTGGACCCGGCGCTGCTGCGCGCCGGCCGCTTCGACCGCCAGGTGCTGGTCGACAAACCCGACCGCTTCGGCCGGGTGCAGATACTGCAGGTGCATGGGCGCAAGGTCAGGCTGGCGAGCACGCTGGCGCTGGACGATGTGGCCGCGCTGACGCCGGGTTTCAGCGGCGCCGACCTGGCCAACCTGGTCAACGAGGCGGCGCTGCTGGCCACAAGGCGGCAAGCCGAGCAGGTGACGCTGGCCGACTTCACCGCGGCGGTCGAGCGCATCGTCGCCGGGCTCGAGAAGAAGAACCGGCTGCTCAACCCCCGCGAGCGCGAGGCGGTGGCCTTCCACGAGATGGGCCATGCGCTGGCGGCGCTGGCGCTGCCGGGCATGGACACGGTGCACAAGGTGTCGATCATCCCGCGCGGCATAGGCGCGCTGGGCTACACCATCCAGCGCCCGACCGAAGACCGCTACCTGATGACGCGCCACGAACTGGAGAACAAGATCAGCGTGCTGTTGGCCGGGCGCGCGGCCGAGAAGCTGGTGTTGGGTGAGCTGTCCACCGGTGCGGCCGATGACCTGGCGCGGGCCACCGACATCGCGCACGACATGGTCACCCGCTACGGCATGGACGAGGGACTGGGCTATGTGGCCTACGACGCGCCGCGCCCGACCACGCCCGGACTGAGCCCGGCCGAATGGCTGCCCGGTCGGCCGGCATTGGCGCCCGAGACGCAGGCGCGCATCGACGCCGCGGTGCGCGACTTGGTGATGGCTGGCTTCGAGCGGGCCACCACAGTGCTGCTGCGCCACCGCGCCTTGCTCGAGCGTGGCGCGCGCGAACTGCTGGCCAGGGAGACGCTGGACGAGGCTGCACTGCGGGCATTGACGCCTGAGCTGCGGCCGTCTGAGGTCCGGCTCAAGCCGGACTGAAGCCGGTTCAGGCCGGTGCCAGCGGCGCCACCCCGGACGCCAGCCGGACCGAGCCTGCGGTGCCATGCCCCGCCGCGAACAGCACCACCACCGAGCGCGCCGCCACCCGGTGCGTCGTGCCGGGCACCCTGGCTGCCTGGGTGAAATCGACCAGGTCCTGGGGTGACGGACGCGCCGAGTCGATCACGCGCCGCCAGCCGGTGGCAGCCCAGGGCGGCAGCGCCGGCAGCTCGAAGTCCATCGCCTCCCAGTAGGCGTTGAGCGCGAAGTGCATCAGCAGGTCGCCCGACAGGCTGCTGGCGGTGACGGCCAGGGTGTGCGATTCGACGCCGACGTCGGGCGCGTCCAGCCGCACGCCGTGCAAGTGCACCTTGACCCGCGCGGTGAGCTCGTCCAGGGTCAGGTGGTGGTCGATGCGCACCGATTCGCGCAGGTTGCGGATCTGTATGAGGCCACGCACGAAGCGGTGGATGTCGGCGTGGCGCTGCAGCAGCGTCCAGTCCAGCCACTGGGTCGGGTTGTCCTGGCCTGCGTCGTGGCAGTAGGCGTTGTTGTTGCCCTGCTGGCTGCGGCGCATCTCGTCGCCCATCAGCAGCATCGGCGTGCCTAGCGACAGCACGTTGATCGCCAGCAAGTTCTTGATCTGTCGCGTGCGCAGCGCCAGCACCTGCGGGTCATCGGTGGGGCCCTCGACGCCGCAGTTCCAGCTGCGGTTGTCGTCGCTGCCGTCGCGTCCGTCCTCGCCGTTGGACAGGTTGTGCTTGAGGTTGTACGACACCAGGTCGTCTAGCGTGAAGCCGTCGTGGCTGGTGACGAAGTTGATGCTCTGCGCCGGCTCGCGCTGGCTGGCGGCATAGAGCGCCGGGCTGCCCAGCAGCCGGTCGGCCAGGGCCGCCACCGTGCCCGCGTCGCCACGCACGAAGGACCGCACGTCGTCGCGGAAACGCCCGTTCCACTCCTTCCAGTGGTCGCCGGCAAAGCCGCCCACCTGGTACAGGCCGGCGGCGTCCCAGGCCTCGGCAATCAGCTTGGTGCCGGCCAGCACCGGGTCGGAGGCTATGTCCCACAGCACCGGTGGCTTGGCCAGCGGCCGGCCGCCCTCATCGCGCGACAGGATGGACGCCAAGTCGAAACGAAAGCCGTCGACATGCATCACCTGCCCCCAGTAGTGCAGGCTGTCGAGGATCAATCGGCGCACTACCGCCTGGTTGGCGTTGAGGGTGTTGCCGCAGCCCGAGAAGTTGGCATAGCGGCCGTCCTCATCCAGCATGTAGTAGGTGGCGTTGTCCAGCCCGCGCAGGCCCAGGCAGGGCCCCTGTTCGCCGCCCTCGGCGCTGTGGTTGTAGACCACGTCGAGGATCAGCTCGAGCCCGGCGCGGTGCAGCGCCTTGACCATGTCGCGGAACTCGTCGAGCACGGCCAGCGGATCGCGGGTGACGGCGTAGCCGGCATGCGGCGCGAAGAAAGACACCGGCGCATAGCCCCAGTAGTTGGTCTTGCCCGGCGGTGCGTCCTGCGGGTCGAACTGGAATACCGGCATCAACTCGACGGCCGTGACACCCAGGTCGACCAGGTAGGGAATCTTCTCGACCAGGCCGGCGTAGGTGCCGCGCTGCCCGTCGGCCACGCCCGAACTGGGGTGGCGGGTGAAGCCGCCGACATGGGCCTCGTAGATCACGGTCTGGGCAAACGGCCGGCGCAGCGGCGCGTCGCCGTTCCAGTCGTAGGCCTGGTCGTCGGCGACCACGCTCTTGAACGCCCAGGGGTCGTTGCGCCCCCTGGACATTGCCGCGCTGCGCCGGTACTCGGCGGGCAGCGCCACCGCGCGGCCATAGGGGTCAAGCAGCAACTTGTCGCCGTCGAAGCGGTGCCCTCGGGCCGGGTCGAACACGCCGTGCGCGCGCCAGGCATAGACCTGCCCGGCCGCCAGCCCGGGCACGAACACATGCCAGTAGTGCCAGGTGCGGTGGGGGTGCTTGTCGAGCACGATCGTTCGCGCGGGCTGGGCGGTGTCGCAAGGGTCGTAGAGCAGCAGTTCGACGCGTTCGGCGTGGCGCGAGTAGACGCTGAAGTTGACGCCGGTCGGAGTCACTTGCGCGCCCAGCGGATGCGGCCGGCCCGGCAGCGGTGCGGCGCCAAGCGGGGGCGGGACAGGCATGGTGGGCGCGCGAGTCGCTGTTGCCGCGGACCGGGACGGCTGCCGCACGGTCAGTCCAGCATCTCGCGCGTCACCAGCGTTATGCCGCGCTCGCTGACGTCGAAGCGGGCGCCGTCGTGTTCCGGGTCGAGCCCGGCCTGGAAGCCGTCCGGCAGCACGCAGCGCTTGTCGATGATGGCACGCCGCAACTGCACGCCGCGGCCAATCGTCACGTTGGGCAGCACGACCGATTCCTCGACCACGCTGCGCTCGCCGACCCGCACGTTGTAGAACAGGATCGAACTGCGCACCGTGGCTCCGCTGACGATGCAGCCGCCCGACACCAGCGAGTCGATGGCCATGCCCCGCCGCTGCACCTCGTTGAAGACGAACTTGGCCGGCGGACGGTTGGGCTGGCGGCCAGGCATCGGCCAGGCCGGGTCGTAGAGGTTGAGCTCGGGCACCACATGCGTGAGGTCCAGGTTGGCCTCCCAGTAGGCGTCCACCGTGCCGACGTCGCGCCAATAGGGCCGGTCGCCGACCATGTTGACGCAGCTGGTCTCGAAGTGGTGGGCATAGACCCGGGCCGCGGCGATCGCCGCCGGGATCAGGTCGCGACCGAAGTCGTGGCTGGACCCGGCGTCGGCTGCGTCGCGCTCGAGTTGGGCGATCAGGAAGTCGGCGTTGAAGGCGTAGATCCCCATGCTGGCGAGCACCCGACCTGGCTTGTCCGGCAGCGCTGTCGGCCGATCAGGTTTTTCCTCGAAGCCGACGATGCGCTGTGCGTCGTCGACCGTCACGACGCCGAATTCACGGGCTTGCTCCAGCCCCACCTCCAGGCAGCACACCGTCAGGTCGGCCGCGCGCGCCACATGCTCGGCCAGCAGGATGGCGTAGTCCATCTTGTAGACATGGTCGCCACCGAGCACGATGACATAGGCCGGACTGGCCTCGCGCAGGATGCTCAGGTTCTGGTAGACCGCGTTCGCGGTGCCGCTGTACCAGCCTTCGCCGGTCTGTTGCTGGGCCGGCACGACGTCGACGTATTCACCCAGGCTGGCCTCCAGAAAGCCCCAGCTGCGTTCGACATGGCGGATCAGGCTCTGCGCCTTGTACTGCGTCAGCACACCGATGCGGCGCAGCCCCGAGTTGACGCAGTTGCTGAGCGCGAAGTCGATGATGCGTTGGGTCCCGGAAAACGGCATCGCGGGTTTGGCGCGGTGGTCGGTCAGCCGCCTGAGCCGGCTGCCGCGTCCGCCGGCCAGAACCAGGGCATAGGTCCGACTGGCCAGGCTCCGCCGTGCGTCGGTGATCATCCCGGACGACCCGTCGGCTGGGCCGATTCGACGGTGCCGAACCCGCGCCGGGCTGGATTGGGTCGCGATATTGCGGTCATGGTGAGCTCTGCATGGCCAGCAGCTTGGCACAGCAAGCTTGCTCAGCGTTGCGTTCTGTCAAGCGAGTCGACCGCTGCCGCGCCGGGCCGGCGCGCGGTCGCGGGCGCTGCCGCGGACCCGTCCTCTGACCCGATTGCGCAGGCTCAATCGGCCCCGCCTTGGATGTTCTAGATTGGCTTTGGGAAGAGGCCGCGGGCAATGGGTCAGGGGGATGCGGCGACCGAGCGCGGCGGAGAAGGTTCAGGTGACAGGGCAAAGGAATCCACCATGGTCAAGCAGTGGCGTACCCGGCGCGTGGTGTCACTGGTGCTGGTCGTTGCCGGCATCCTGACGATGCTGATGTCGCCGTCGGTCGAGTCCGGAATCGCGCTCTTCATGCTCGGTGTGATGCTCGAGTGGGTGGGCCTGGCCTTGCGGCACCGCGATGCGCGCTGAGCAGAGGGTCAGGCCGGCGCACCGTCGACCCGCAGGATGCTGCGCGGCATCGCTGCCGGCAGACAGACCCAGCCCGCGCGCTGGGCCACGAAGGCCGCGATGTGCTCGATCGCCATTGCCGATTCGGGCAGGAAGGGCGCAACCTGGAACACATGCGGGGTTTCAGGCCAAAGTTCGACTTCGACGTCGACGCCCGCGTCATGCGCCTTTTGCGCCGTTCGTATCGCTTCGTCGCGCAGCATCTCCGAGCTGCCGGCCTGCAGCAAGAGTGGCGGAAAGCCGCTGAAGTCGGCGAACAGCGGCGAGACCTCGGGGTGGGTGTAGAGCTGCGGCGACGGCACATAGTTGCGGCGTAGCACGAGCAGGTCGCTCAGGCGCAACATCGGGTCGCGGTTCCCGTTATCGATCATGCTGTTGCTGTTGAGGGTGCAATCGACCGCCGGTGACAGCAGCACCGCGCAGGCCGGCAGCGGCTGGCCGGCGCCGAGCGCACGGTGCAGCGTGACCAGCGCCAGGTTGCCGCCGGCCGAGTCGCCGACGAACACCACCTCGCGCGCGGCGATGCCGCTGGCCAACAGCCAGCGGTAGGCGGTGTGGCAATCATCGGGCGCGGCCGGAAACGGGTGCTCGGGCGCCAACCGATAGTCCGGGATCAGAGCCCGCGCGCCTAGCCGTCGGCACAGCCTGGCCGCAAATGCCGCATGGGTGTTGGGAAAGCGGAAGGCGAACGAGCCGCCGTGCAGGCAGAACAGCGTACGCCCCGCTTGCGTCTCCGGCACAGTGACCCAATCGGCGGCGACGCCATGGCAGTCGACCGGCTCGCGCAGCGCGCTGCGTTCGACCGGCCCATGCCTGGCGTCCCAGGCCGCGTAGCGCTGGCGCAGCGCGGACAGGTCGGCGTCTGGCAGCAGGGGTTTGCGCGACAGCGCCCGCAGCAGGGCCTGAAAAGCGCGGCTGCGCCAGCTGGCGCGTCCTTCGATCACGCGCACATGCGGCGCCATGGGCGACCCCCGGTTTGCTGGCTTGACATGGCTCAGTCTGTAGCGCTGCGGCCTGCGCGCCATTGCGCAACGGCAATCCCGATTCCGGCCGGCACGCGCCTGCGCCAAGCTCGGCCAGGCTCAGCCAGCGTCCGGCGGGTTGCGGTCGAGCACGCGCCGCATGGCCTGGCGTGCAGCCTCGCGCAGCCGCACCGCGGCAGCGAACAGATCGGCACCCTCGATCCTGGGCGGCACGGGGGTGCAGACCTCGATCTCCAGCCGGGCCGGACGCGGCCACCAGCAGCCGCCGGGCAGCAGCGTGCGGCTGCCCCGCAGCGCCACCGGCAGCACCGGCACACCGGCCTGGGCGGCCGCCAGGAAGGCGCCGAGGTGGAAGGGCAGCAGGTCGGGCTGGGCCGCGAACGTGCCCTCCGGGAAGTAGGCCAGCGAGCGTCCGCTCGCCACGGCGTCGGCCAGCCGGGTGGCGTCGGCCACGCTGCGCTCGACGTCGAAGCGTTCGACGAATTCGGTGCCCAGGCGCTGCAGCGGCAAGCGCAGCAGCCCGCTGCCGCGCAACTCGCGCTTGGCGACGAAGGCGAAAGGCCGTGGCAGGGCCGCCACCAGCAGCAGGCCGTCGACATAGCTGGCATGGTTGACCACCAGCACGCAAGGCCCGGCCGGCAACTGGTCCAGGCCGCGCACCTCCAGGCTCAGGCCGCACAGCCGCAGCAGCAGTCGGATGGCCTCGCCGCCCACGGCCCAGGCGCGCGCCGGGCTGGGCTGGACGACGGCAAGAACCCAGACGGGCAGCGCCAGCAGGCTGAACACCGCCCAGGCGCGCAGCCCGAAAGCCAGCTCGGCCAGCGCGCCACCAGTCTGGCGCAGGCGCGCTGCCGCGCTGCTCCAGGCCAGCCGCAGCCATTGCCGACGCGCCGACGCGGCGGGCGCGTCGAGTTGACCAGACTCGGCCAGATCGCGGCAGGCCGAGCGCCGCACCTTGCCGCTCGAGGTCTTGAGCACAGTGTGCGGTGCCACCAGCAGCACCTGGTCGGGTGGCTCGCCTATCGCCGCGGTCACCGCGTGCAGCACGGCTTCGCGCAGCGGCTCCCGGAGCGTGGCAGCCGGGGCGCGCACCTCGGCCATCACCACCAGGCGTTCGGTGCCGGTGGCGGCATCGGGGCTGCCGAAGGCCGCGACGCAGCCCTGGCGCACACCGGCGACGGCACCCACTGCTTCCTCGATCTCCTGCGGGTAGAGGTTGCGGCCGCCCCGGATGATGATGTCCTTGACCCGGCCGGTGATGAAATAGTCGCCGTCCGCTCGGTAGGCACGGTCGCCGGTGTCGAGCCAGCCGTCGTGGATCAGCCGCTCGGTCATCGCCGGGTTGCGGAAATAGCCCGCGGTGGCCGATGGCCCGCTGAACTCGAGCCGGCCTTCGACGCGCTCGCCTACCTCGCGGCCCGCGTCGTCGAGCAGGCGCACCGCATGGCCAGGCAGGGGCCGACCGCAGGCGACAAAGCTCAGCGAGCCGGTATCGTCGCCGGGCGCTGGCACGGCCCTGCGCTGTCGCGTGAAGGGCTCGCGCTGGATGTGGTCGATCACCGGCGCGCGCCCGAGTGGCGGGAACAGCAGGCCGACGCAGGCCTCGGCCAGGCCGTAGACCGGCGCGATCGCCTCGGGCCGCAGGCCGCAGGCGGCGAAGCGCTGACCGAAGCGCTGCAGCGTGTCGGGGCTGACTGCCTCGGCGCCATTGCAGGCCAAGCGCCAGCTGCTCAGGTCCAGCCCGGCCAGGTCGGTGTCGCTGATGTGCTTGAGGCACAGCGCGTAGGCGAAGTTGGGTGCCGCCGACAGCGTGCCGCGGTAATGGGTTATAGCCTGCAACCAGCGCAGCGGCTGGGCCAGAAAGGCCAGCGGCGCCATCACCACCAGCGGAAATCCGATGTACAGGCCGGTCAGCCAGGCGCCGATCAAACCCATGTCGTGGTAGAGCGGCAGCCAGCTGACGAACACGTCGCGCGGCGTGACCTGCTCGGCCAGCGCCATCGCGCGGATGTTGGCCAGCAGGTTGGCATGGGTCAGCACCACGCCCTTGGGCTTGCCGGTGCTGCCCGAGGTGTACTGCAGAAAGGCGATGTCGTCGCCGCGCGGCGCCACCATTGCGGGCGCAAGACCGGGCCCGGCCGGTGCCGCGTCCGCGCGTGAAACCAGCTGAGCGGGCGTGCGCAGTTGCCGCAGGCCCGGCACGCGGGCTTGCAGCAGCCGGGCCACCCCCATCGCCTCCGGCACCGTCACCAGCAGCTTGGCCTGGGCGTTGGCCAACAGGCCGGCATGGCGCAGCACATGGTCCTCGAGTTGCGAGGCCCGCGCCGGCGGGTAGATCGGCACCGGCACCGCCCCGGCCCGGAGAATGCCGAGGTAGACGCCGAAATAGTCGGGCGAGGTCGGCAGCATCAGTGCCACGCTCTGGCGCGCGGTCACGCCGGCGCGCTGCAAGCCGGCAGCGATCGCGGCGGCCGATTCGACCAGTGCGGCGTAGCTCAGCTGGTGCTCGACCTCGTCGACCAGGCAGATCACCTGGGTCTGGTCGGGGTGGGCCCGCAGGTGCCAGTCCAGCACCTCGAGCAGGGTGGTGGCGTCGTCCGGGGCCGCCGGGACGGTGGAATCCGCCGCAGGGCTGGCGACCGGCGCCGCGCGCGGGGCTCGGGCGGGTGGGGCCACGGCTGGGGCCACGGGTGCGGCGGCGGCGCCGCGTTGCAAGGCCTGCAACAGGTCGGCCACGGTTTCGGCCTGCTGCAGCGTGTCTTCGGGCAGTTGCACGCCGAAAGTGCGCTCGGTGCGCATCAGCAGTTCCAGACGCGCCAGGCTGTCGAGCCCGAGGTCGCGGTCGAGCACGCTGGACGGCGTCACTGCCGGCAGCCCCGGCGCGCCCGGTTGCAGGTCGCGCAACATGGCCTCGATGACGCTCTGCAGGGCAGCGGCGTCGATCACGGGGCGTTCACACGCAGGTCACTCATGGCGCGAGGCGGATTCAGGTCGGCAGGACGGACCCGCCAGCCGTGGCGGATTCATCGCGGAATTCTGACCAGCGCCGCCACCCGGCGATTGCGTTCGAGCAACGCACAGTCGCGCCCGTGGCTGCCGCAAACCGGCGCCGGGCCGCGTTGACGTGCCAGCCCCGGCGGACGTCGCCAAGGCAAAAAGAGGCCAGCGTTGCGGCTGGCCGGGTTCGATCGGGCGATTTTTTCGGGCTAGCTCACTGCGGGCTCTCCCGCCATGCCACCGCCGCCCCCGACTGGCCGCCCGGCAAGCGACAGCCTGTCGGGCGAGTGCGGAGGCGGTGTGGCCCGCGTCTACTTCGACGCCGGCAAGGCCGACAGGGCCGGCAACTCGGCGCTGGAGGCTGCGGCGCTGGCAGGGGCGCTGGCCACCACCGGTGCTGCGGCCGCCTTGGCCACCGTGCCATGGCTGGATCCGGCGGGCATCGGCAGCAAGGGCACGATCAGCAGCGCGACGATGTTGATGATCTTGATCAGCGGGTTGACGGCCGGGCCGGCGGTGTCCTTGTACGGATCGCCCACGGTGTCGCCGGTGACGGCGGCCTTGTGGGTGTCGCTGCCCTTGCCGCCGAAGTGGCCGTCCTCGATGTACTTCTTGGCGTTGTCCCAGGCTCCGCCGCCGGTGCACATCGAGATCGCGACGAACAGGCCGGTCACGATCGTGCCCATCAGCAGGCCGCCCAGCGCCGCGGCGCCCAGCGTCAGGCCAACGACGATAGGCACCACCACCGGCAGCAGCGACGGCACGATCATCTCCTTGATCGCCGCAGTGGTCAGCATGTCGACCGCCGCGCTGTAGTCGGGCTTGCGCTTGCCGGCCATGATCAGTCCGTCGGCAAACTGGCGCCGCACCTCGACCACCACCGACCCGGCGGCGCGGCCCACCGCCTCCATCGCCATCGCGCCGAACAGGTAGGGAATCAGGCCGCCGATGAACAGGCCGACGATTACCTTGGGGTCGCTCAGGTCGAAGGACACGCTCATGCCGCGGCCTTCGAGCGAGTGGGTGTAGTCGGCAAACAGCACCAGCGCGGCCAGGCCGGCCGAGCCTATCGCGTAACCCTTGGTCACTGCCTTGGTGGTGTTGCCCACAGCGTCCAGCGGGTCGGTCACGTCGCGCACGCTCTTGGGCAACTCGGCCATCTCGGCGATGCCGCCGGCGTTGTCGGTGATCGGACCGTAGGCGTCCAGCGCGACCACGATGCCGGCCATGCTGAGCATGGCGGTGGCGGCGGTCGCGATGCCGTACAGGCCGGCCAGCGAGTAGGCCGCCAGGATGGCCGCGCAGACCGCGATCACCGGCCAGGCGGTGGAGCGCATCGACACGCCGAGGCCGGCGATGATGTTGGTGCCGTGGCCGGTGGTCGAGGCTTGCGCGATGTGCTTGACCGGCGGGTATTGGGTGCCCGTGTAGTACTCGGTGATCCAGACCAGCGCGGCGGTCAGCACCAGGCCGACGGCGCAGGCGCCCCACAGCCGCAACTGCGTGCCGGCGCCCAGCGCGTCGTCGGGCATCACCCGGGTGGTGACGAAGTAGAAGGCGATCAGCGACAGCACGCCGGCCACCGCCAGCCCCTTGTAGAGCGCGGGCATCACGTTCTTCATGCCGGGTGATGCCTTGACGAAGCCGCAGCCGATGATCGACGCGATGATCGAGACCCCACCGAGGACCAGCGGGTAGACCACCGCGGCCATCTGCGCCGGGCCCGCCAGCAGCAGGGCGCCCAGCGACATCGTGGCGATCAGCGTGACGGCATAGGTCTCGAACAGGTCGGCGGCCATGCCGGCGCAGTCGCCGACGTTGTCGCCGACGTTGTCGGCGATCACCGCCGGGTTGCGCGGGTCGTCTTCGGGGATGCCGGCTTCGACCTTGCCCACCAGGTCGGCGCCGACGTCAGCGCCCTTGGTGAAGATGCCGCCGCCCAGCCGGGCGAAGATCGAGATCAGCGACGAGCCGAAGGCAAAGCCCAGCAGCGGCTTGAGCACCGCCGACAACTCCTTGTTCGGCGTCATGTTGCCGTTGCCGGTGATGAACAGGAAGAAGATGCCCACGCCCAGCAGGCCCAGGCCGACCACCAGCATGCCGGTGATCGCGCCGCCCTTGAAGGCGACATCCAGCGCCGGGCCGATGCCGCGGGTGGCGGCCTGCGCGGTGCGCACATTGGCCTTGACTGAGACGTTCATGCCGATGAAGCCGCAGGCCCCCGACAGCAGCGCGCCGAGCACGAAGCCCACCGCCGAGGTGCCGTCCAGGAAGATCGCGATCAGGATGGCGAGCACCACGCCGACGATCGCGATGGTGCGGTACTGGCGTGCCAGGTAGGCGGCCGCACCCTGCTGGATGGCGCCGGATATCTCCTGCATGCGGGCATTGCCCGCGTCCTGCCGCAAGATCCAACTGCGTTGAACAAATCCGTAAAGCACAGCCGCAAGACCGCACGCCAGCGCCACGTAGAGCGCCATGTTTGTCGATGTCAAGGTATCTCCTTCCTCTCGGTACAAGCCCAGTGATGGATGCGCCGCCATCGGTGTTGTGGTGCCCGCGTGCCTGATCGGCAGCCGGGCCTGGCGGTCGCCGAAGGACTTTAAGGGAAGGGCGCCGGCGCCGGCACGGTGTTTTCCTGCGGTAGCGCAAATGAAGAGGCCGCGTCAGGGCAGGGCAAGCCCGCTTCGTAGAATGCGGGAAATCCCTTTGTTCATCCCATTCTTCAGCGAGTCCCCATGAGCCTGCACAACGTGACGCCCGGCGCCAAAGCGCCCGAGGAATTCAACGTCATCATCGAGATCCCGATGAATGCCGACCCGATCAAGTACGAGGTGGATCATGAGACCGGCGCGCTGTTCGTCGACCGCTTCATGAGCACCGCGATGCACTACCCGTGCAACTACGGCTACATCCCCAACACCTTGTCCGACGACGGCGATCCGGTCGACGTGCTGGTGATCACGCCGGTGCCGCTGATCCCGGGCGTGGTGGTCACCTGCCGCGCGATCGGCATGATGAAGATGGAAGACGAGGCCGGCGGTGACAACAAGCTGCTGGCGGTGCCTATCGACAAGGTGTTGTCGATCTACAGCCAGTGGAAGAAGCCGGAAGACCTGAACCCGCTGCGGATCAAGACCATCCAGCACTTCTTCGAGCACTACAAGGATCTGGAAGAGGGCAAGTGGGTCAAGGTGACCGGTTGGACCGGAGTCGAAGGCGCCCACGAAGAGATCGTCACTGGCATGGCCGCCTGGGAGCGGATCGAGAAGAAGGCCTGATGGCGGGCCGCCCCGGGCAACCGGGGCGGCTTCAAAGCGCCTTGCTGACGAGCTTGAAATCCGGGTCCTCCGGGAAGGGGTGCACGCTGTAGCCCAGGCCGGTCATCAACCTCAGCATGTTGGGGTTGTTGGCCAGCACCAGGCCGTCGATCTCGCTCAGGCCCTTGGCGCGGGCGAACTCCATGATCGACAGCATCAGGCGCGAGCCCAGGCCCTGGCCCTTGAACTGATCCGACACCGCCAGTGAGAACTCGCAGCTCGTCTGGTCGGGGTTGGTGATGTAGCGCGAGACGCCGATGATCTGTTCTCGCTCAGTGAACTCGCCGTCGGCGGCCGCCTCGCGGTTGCGGTGCACCGCCACCAGCGCCATCTCGCGGTCGTAGTCGATCAGGGTGTAGCGCGCCAGCATGCGCGCCGGCAACTCGGGCATGGTGCTGGCAAAGCGGAAGTAGCGGCTCTCCTGCGACATCCCGCGTACGAAGGCCTGCAGCATGTCGGCGTCGTCGGGCTGTATCGGCCGGATGGTGTACAGGCCCCCGCCCTTCATCGGCCATTCGCGCTCGTAGGCGCTGGGGTAGGGCAGGATCGCCAGGTGGTTGTAGTCGCGCGCCGCCGGCGGTGCATGGGCTATCACCACCCGGGCGTCCACCGCCACCGCGCCGCTCTCGTCGACGATGATGGGATTGATGTCCATCTCGCGCAGTTGCGGCAGTTCGCAGACCATCTCCGACACGCGCAGCAGGACATGCTCCACGGCGATCAGGTCGGCCGCCGGATGACCGCGCCACTCGCCCAGCATCTCGGACACACGCGCGCGCTCGATCAGCCGGCGCGCCAGGAACTGGTTGAGCGGCGGCAACTCCATCGCCCGGTCGGCGATCAGCTCGATCATCGTGCCCCCGGCGCCGAAGGTGATCACCGGACCAAAGGGCTCGTCGGTGGTCAGGCCGATGAAGATCTCGCGGCCATGGCGCTGGCCCGACATCGGCTGGATCGTCACGCCATTGATGTGCGCCGCCGGCTGGGCCCGCTTGACCGCGGCCAGCATGTCGTTGTAGACGTCGCGCACCTGCGCGGCCGACAGCACGTTGAGTGCCACGCCCTGCACGTCACTCTTGTGGCTGATGTCGGGCGAGTCGATCTTCAGCGCCACCGGGTAGCCCAGTTGGGCGGCGATCAGCATCGCTTCGTTGGCGCTGCGCGCCAGCATGGTGCGCGTGACCGGGATGTGGAAGGCCGCCAGCAGCGCCTTTGACTCCATCTCGGTCAGCACCTTGCGGCGCTCGGCCAGCACGCTCTCGATCAGCAGCCTGGCCCCCTCGATGTCGGGCTTGGCCAGGTTGGAGTTCGGTGGCGGCGTCTGCTGCAGCAGTTGCTGGTTCTGGTAGAAACTGGCGATGTTGCCGAAGGCATCGACCGCCGCCTCGGGGGTGCGGAAGTTGGGGATCGCCACCGCGTTGAGCACTTCGCGCGCTTCCTTGACCCGCGCCTCGCCCATCCAGCAGGCCAGCACCGGCTTGCCGGTGAGGCGGAAGACCTCGGTCACGCCGCGTGCCACCGCCGCCGGGTCGCAGTCGGGCTTGGGTGAGTAGATCGCCAGCATGCCGTCGCAACCGGTGTCGCGGCCGCAGGCCAGCAGCGCGGCGCTGTAGTGTTCGGGCAGGGCTTCCTCGCCGAGGTCGATCACCGAATTCACATTGGCGATCGCCGGCAACTGGGCAGTCAACCCGTTCCGGCTGGCGGCGCTCAGGGTGACCACCTCCAGCCCGATCTCACTGGCCCAGTCGGCGGCCAGCACGCCCGGGCCGCCGCCGTTGGTGACGATGGCCAGGCGCTTGCCCACCGGCCGGTAGCGCGAGGCCAGGCATTTGGCGGCCGAAAACATCTGGGTGAACAGCCGCACCCGCACCGCGCCGGCGCGGCGCAACGCGGCTTCGAAGACATCGTCGCTGCCGACGATCGAGGCCGAATGGGTCAACGCCACTTTGGACCCCGCCGGTTTGCGGCCGGACTTCATCACCACCACCGGCTTGGCGTGGGCCGCCGCGCGCAGCGCGCTCATGAAGCGCCTGGCATGCCGTATGCCCTCCATGTAGACCAGGATGCTCTGGGTCGC
This sequence comes from Burkholderiales bacterium, assembly GCA_947453625.1. Taxonomy (GTDB): domain Bacteria; phylum Pseudomonadota; class Gammaproteobacteria; order Burkholderiales; family Burkholderiaceae_C; genus Pseudaquabacterium. The sequence goes on along the minus strand of CANGHK010000008.1, from coordinate 24,363 downwards.
GCCGTCATTGGCCAGGAAGTCGAGCGCCTGCGGCAGGTCGACCGAGGTGTTGGCGCCGAGCGAGATCACGGTCGAGAAACCCACGCCGTTGCGCTGGGCCCAATCCAGTATCGACGAGGTCAGCGCTCCCGACTGCGAGACCAGCGCCAGCGGCCCAGCGGCGGCCAACATGCCGGCGCCGCTGGCGTTCAGGCCGAGTTGTGGCCGCTGGAAGCCCAGGCTGTTGGGCCCCAGCAGGTGCAATCCGTGGCGCTTGGCGATGGCCAGCAGCTCGGCGCATTCCGCAGCTGGCAGCCCGGTCGACAGCACCAGCGCGGCGCGGCAACGGATGCGGCCGGCCACCTCCAGCGCGGCGGCGATCTGCTCATGCGGCAGCGCGATGATGGCCAGGTCGGCGCGCGACTGCGCCAGGTCGGCCAGCGTGCCAGTCATCTGGATGTCGAAATAGCTGATCGCGCCCGCGAAGGCCTTGCCCGGCGAACTGCCCTCGCCGCGCAGACCGTCCAGCACCGCGCGCGCCAGCGCCGTCTGCGTTTCAGGCTGGGCTGGATCGCCGGCGAAGACGACGATGGACGCGGGCGAGAAGAGCGGGGTCAGGTAGTGTTTGTCCATGGGCGGGGCCGGTGATCAGAACTGGGTTCGATCTCGCCCAGCATAGGGCTTGACGCCGGGTAAACCCTTGATATAGCGAGGGTCATGCTTGCTTCGGGTCAATTCGAGGCCTTGAACGGGCTGTGTTCGTGCAGTTCGTCCACATAGGCGGCCACCCCCTGGCCCTCGCGCAGCAGGAAATCCTGGACTGCGCGCGAGAACTCCGGATGCGCGAGCCAGTGCGCCGAGCGCGTGCCCACCGGCAACAGGCCGCGGGCCATCTTGTGCTCACCCTGGGCCCCGCCCTCGAAGCGCCGGTAGCCGTTGGCGATGCACCACGCCAGCGGCTGGTAGTAGCAGGCCTCGAAGTGCAGGCAGGGCACGAACTCCGTGCAGCCCCAGTAGCGGCCGTAGGCCTGGCGCTGGTCCGGGTCTATCGCCACCAGCGAGACGCCTATCGGCTGGCCATCGCGGCGGGCGACGAACATCAACCAATGCCCGGGCAGTGTCTCCGCCATTGCCCCGAAGAAGGCCGGTGTCAGGTAGGGCGTGGAGCGGTGGGCGCGGTAGGTCAGGGTGTAGCAGTGGTAGAAGAAGTCCCACAGTTCGGGGCCGATCTCGCGGCCCAGGTGCACCGTGAAAGTCACACCCACCTCGTTCACCTTGCGCCGCTCCTGCAGGATCTTCTTGCGCTTTTCGCGCTGCAGGCTGGCCAGGAATGCGCCGAAATCGGGCCAGGGCGCGGCGTCGTCCTGGGTCCAGTGGAACTGCACGCCCTGCCGCGCCAGCCAAGGCTGGCCCGTGCTGACCGGTGTCTCCGACGCGTCGTGGAACAGCAAGTGGATGGAAGAGGCCTGCTCCTGGCGCGCGAGCTGCGCCAGTGCCGCCAGCAGGGTTTGCCGGGCAGTTTCGTCGGCGGCCAGCAGCCGGCTGCCTGGCACGGGGGTGAAAGGCACGGCCACCAGCAGCTTGGGGTAGTAGCGCAGGCCGTGGCGCTCGTAGGCGTCGGCCCAGGCCCAGTCGAAGACATATTCGCCGTAGGAATGGCTTTTCAGATAGGCCGGCGCGGCGGCCACCAACTGGACACCGCGCTGCACGGTGATGAAGCGCGGTGTCCAACCGGTGCCGGCCACCGCGCTGCCCGAGCGGTGCAGCGCCGCCAGGTACTCCCAGCGCATGAAGGGCGTGGGCTGGGCCTGGCGCGCCAGCAAGCTGTTCCAGGCCGTCCCATCGAGGGCCGTGGGGTCGTCGTGGACCCGGATAACATCCTCGCCAACGTTCTTGTGCTGCGGCTGATCGATCAAAATATGTCAACTCCTGTCATGTCCCCTGCGCAGCCATCCGCGCCGGGTTCGGTTCGCATCGCGCTGGCCCAGTTCAACGCCACCGTCGGTGATCTGGACGGCAATGCGCGCCGCATTGTCGAGTGCGCGCGTCAAGCCCATGCGGCGGGAGCCAGCCTGCTGGTGACGCCCGAACTCGCGCTCACCGGCTACCCGCCCGAAGACCTGCTGCTGCGCCCGGTCTTCATGCAGGCCTGCGCCCAGGCCCTGGCCGGTCTGGCGCTGGCGCTGCAGCCCTTCGAGGGTCTGTCGGTGGTGGTAGGTCATCCGCATCAGTGGGGCGATCGGGGGGACAGACGCACGCGCTCGCACGCAGTGCAGCAGCGCTTCAACGCCGCTTCGGTGCTGGCCGGTGGTCAGGTCGAGGCCACCTACTGCAAGCGGGAGTTGCCCAATTACCAGGTCTTCGACGAGCGACGCTACTTTGCCTCAGGACGCGATGCCGGTCATGGCGCCGTGGTATTTTCGGTTGGAGGGCGACGTTTCGGCCTGCTGATCTGCGAGGACGCTTGGTTCGATGAGCCGGCCGAGGCCGCCCGCCTGGCCGGTGCCGAGATGCTGTGCGTGATCAACGCCTCGCCTTTCCACCTCGACAAGGGCGGTGAACGTGAAGCCCGCATGGTGCAGCGGGTGCAGGCCTGCGGCTTGCCGCTGCTCTACGCCCACCTGGTGGGCGGCCAGGACGAGGTGGTGTTCGACGGCGCCTCGTTCGCGCTCGATGCGCAGGGCCGGGTGGCCGCGCGCGGCGCCAGTTTCGAGGAAGGCCTGGTGTGGCTGGACTGGCACGCCGACGGGGCGATCAGCGGCGAGGTCGTGCCCGTGCCCTTGCTCGAGGCCCAGGCCTGGGCCGCGCTGGTGACCGGCGTGCGCGACTATGTCGACAAGAACGGCTTTCCCGGCATCCTCCTCGGCCTGAGCGGCGGGGTGGATTCGGCGCTGGTGCTGGCGATCGCGGTCGATGCGCTGGGCGCCGACCGGGTGCGCACCGTGATGATGCCCTCGCCCTATACCGCCGACATCTCGTGGATAGACGCCCGCGAGATGGCCGAGCGCCTGGGCGTGCGCTATGACGAGATCGCGATCCTGCCGATGTTCGAGGCCTTCCGCGCCAGCCTGGCGAGCGAATTCGCCGGCCTGGCCGAGGACGCGACCGAAGAGAACATCCAGGCCCGCATCCGCGGCACGCTGCTGATGGCCTTGTCCAACAAGTTCGGCTCCATCGTGCTGACCACCGGCAACAAGAGCGAGATGGCCACCGGCTACTGCACGCTCTACGGCGACATGGCCGGCGGCTTCGCGGTGATCAAGGACGTTGCGAAGACCCTGGTCTACCGGCTGTGCGAGTGGAAGAACCGCCAGCCCTCGCTGCGCGCCGACGGCAGCACTGGCCCGGTGATCCCCGAGCGCATCATCACCCGCCCGCCTTCGGCCGAACTGCGGCCCGACCAGACCGACCAGGACAGCCTGCCGCCCTACGAGGTGCTCGACGCCATCCTGGCGCGTTACATGGAAGAGGACGAGGGCATAGACCAGATCGTGGCCGCCGGCTTCGCGCCGGCCGATGTCGAGCGTGTCACGCGTCTGATCAAGATCAACGAATACAAGCGCAGGCAGTCGCCAGTGGGCATCCGCATCACGCACCGGGCCTTCGGGCGTGACTGGCGCTACCCCATCACCTCCAAGTTCCGTGCTTAAATCGTCGTAATCGAACCTTTGGACCCGGAGCCCGCCATGAAACAGATCACCGCCATCATCAAGCCCTTCAAGCTCGAAGAGGTGCGCGAGGCGCTGGCCGATGTCGGCGTGTCGGGTCTGACCGTCACCGAGGTCAAGGGCTTCGGCCGCCAGAAAGGCCACACCGAGCTCTACCGCGGCGCCGAGTATGTGGTCGACTTCCTGCCCAAGGTCAAAGTCGAGGTGGTCGTCAAGGACGGCGACGTGGACCGCTGCCTGGAGGCCATCGTCAAGGCCGCCAAGACCGGCAAGATCGGCGACGGCAAGATCTTCGTCACCTCGGTCGAGCAGGTCGTGCGCATCCGCACCGGCGAGACCGACGAATCGGCGGTCTGAATCGGGTCTGGGTTGCCGTGCCGGGTGGCCGGCAACAGCCTTCAGATCCGGCCGAAATCGTCGTCCGAGAGGTCGCTTCGGGCCGCCAGCAGCGCATCGAGCAGGCGCTCGGCGTCATCTGCGACCTGCAGCATCGCCAGTTGGTCGCTGCCCATGAAGCCTTCAGCAACGGCGTGCTTCAGGAAGGCCACCATCGGCGCCCAGTAACCCTCGGCATCGAGCAGGCCCAGCGGGCGGTCGTGGTAGCCCAGGTGGCGCCAGGTCCAGACCTCGAACAACTCCTCGAAGGTGCCGATACCGCCCGGCATCGCGATGAAGGCGTCGGAGCGCTCGGCCATCATCTGCTTGCGCTGGTGCATGGTATGCACCACATGCAACTCGCTCAAGCCCGCGTGGCCGACCTCGAGTTTCATCAGCGAGTCCGGGATCACGCCCACGACCCGGGCCCCAGCGGCCAGTGCGGCTTCGGCCACCACGCCCATCAGACCGGCTCGCCCGCCGCCGTAGACCAGTTGCCAACCGCGCCGGCCTATGGCCGTGCCCAGGGCTTGCGCCAACACCTGGTAGGCCGGGCGCAGGCCCGTGCGGGAGCCGCAGTAGACGCAGACCGAAAACGGCGCTGCCGGCAAAGAGCGGACTGGGGCGGTCATCATGGTGGGGTGGGGATCTTGGAATCAGCCTGCGCCCCCCGCCAATCCACCAGGCGGGTACCGCAGACCACGTCGTGCCAGAACTGGCGGTCGGGCCGCAACTGAACCAGCGCCGCGTAGGCCAGCACACCGCAGCCCATGATGCCCAGCATCGACCCGCTGCCCTGCACGCCGGCGAAATGCGCAGTGGCCCAGGCCGGTACGAACCACAGCCAGGCCAGCAGGTAGCGCCAGCAGGCCCGCCCTTGGCTCAGCGACGCGCCGTGGCGGTCAACCAGCCGGATGTGCCAGGCCTTCATCGCCAGGGTCTGCCCACCGCGCGACCAGAACCAAGTGAAATAGAACCCTAGTACCACGAACAGAAAGGCTTGCAGGCCTGTCTTGCCCTGCAGGGCATGGCGCTGCTGAGTCAGGCTGGCGTAGAGGTAGCCGGCCAGCATCAGCACGCCGAACAACAGCACGCCCTCGTAGACGAAGGCAGCCAGGCGGCGCAGCAACCCAGGCGCGGTCAGGGTCGGCTCGGCGATCGTGTCGTCGCCTGCCGCAGGGGCGTGGCGGCTCATGGCGATTGCGTCGACGACGCGGCGGCCTGGGGCCCGCTCTGCGGCAGCAATGTGCTGCTGTTCACCTGACCCGGTTGAGCCGCGATCTTGGGCTGACCCGGCCGGTGGTGGGCCGGCGGCTCGGCGGTGACGGTCATCAGGGTCGTCGTGGCGCCCGGTTCAGCCTGCACCAAGGTGGGTGCGACCGGCTTGGCTGCAGGAGCCGATGCACTGGAACGCGAGGTGGCGCTCGATCGAGGCGGTACAGCGGTCGGCGCCCTAGTGATGGCGCTGGACGCACGCGGCAGGTTGTCAGGCGGCAGGCTGCGGTTGGCCAAGGCCCGACGTTGGTCGTCTGGCAGCGCCTGGTAGGCCTCCCAGCGGGCCTGCTTCTGCTCGTTCGAGAACTGCTTGGACTCCTGGAACGACAGCCTTGCACGTCCCCGCTCGGCCGGAGTCATTCGGGCCCATTCGGCCATGCGCTGCTGCACCCGTTGCTGGTCGGCCACCGGCAGGGTCGGGAAGCGGGTCGCCACCTCCAGCCATTTGGACTTGCGCGAAGCGTCGAGGCTGGCCCAGTCCCGTTCCAGCGGGCTCAGTATCTGACGTTGTTGCGACGTCAATTTAGCCCAAGCCGTGCCGCCGGCAGCGGCTCGCGCAGCCGGGCTGTAGGCGCGGTCGGCAGTCGATGAGACCTGCGCCATTACCCCGTCACTGACCAAGCAGGCGAGCACTGCCCAGGAAGTTGCCAGAAATGATCCGAACCGGGAACGCAAAGTCACTGCGGTTTCCGCCCTCAGGGCGCTTCGGCGCTGCGCAGGAACTCCGAGAAACCCGGGTCGCCATAGGCGGCCGGCGGCAACTCATCGGCCAGCAAGGCGCTGTCGATCTCGGCTGCCGCGGTGATCTGCTCGAAATCATGGTGATGCTGGATCAGCACCAAACCGGCCACCAGCACCACCAGTGGCAGGGCTGATGCCAGTCGCAGCCAGACTGAAGGTGGCCCGCCCAGTACGGCGGCGCGACCGGACAGGCCCACCGCATGAGCCACCACCACGGTGCTTGCTTTCCGACGCTGCTGCAAGGCCAGCGCCAGCGCGCGCTCTCGACCGAAGCGCAGGCGCTCGCTGATGTCGTGCGGCAGGGACTCGGAACCCCGGTTCAGGTGCGCGGCGATGCGCAATGCCACCTGACCCTCGATTGAATCGGTATGGCGAGGCACCTGCAGCGCCAGAAGCGATGGATTGTTTGTGTTCACGGCGCGATTCCCTTGGTTCGAAGTGCCTTGGCCAAGGCGTGAACGGCGCGGGAGCAATGTGTCTTCACACTGCCCTCCGAGCAACCCATGACCGTGGCCGTTTCGGCAACGTCAAGCTCCTCCCAATAACGCAGCAAGAAGGCTTCCCGTTGACGCGCAGGCAATTCAGCCACCTGCGCTTCGATCACAAGCAAGATCTGTGACCGGGATACCGTGTCGGCAGCGCTTTCGGCGCCCAGCATGCCTTCGGCCGATTCCAGGCTCTCGAGCAGGTCGAATTCACCGTCACCGCCATCCACGTCGAAGTCCGACATGTTCTGCAGCACCGCTTTGCGTACTTTCTGGCGCCGGAACCAGTCCATCGTGGCGTTGGACAGGATGCGCTGGAACAGCAGCGGCAGTTCAGCAGCAGGCCGGTCAGCGTACTTGTCGGCCAAGCGGATCATCGAGTCCTGCACGACGTCGAGAGCAGCGTCGTCGTCACGCACTGCGTACACAGTGCGCTTGAAGGCCCGCTTCTCGACGCTCTTGAGGAAATCCGATAGTTCTTTGTCGCTCGCCAAGACTTGCGCCGCTGCACGGTTTGGCGCGGCGGTCCGAATCAGCTATTGATTATGGCATCCCGTTGCGCATGCACCGCTCCGGCGCCCGGGACGGTCCTGAACTGGTGCAATAATGCTGCTTCGCACAAAGCGTCACCGGTCTGAAGCGAGCCCGCCCACCCGAGGGGGCTTCGCGTTTTCGATCTCCCTGGCCCCGCATCCGCCTCACAAGGGCGCGAGAAGGCGCACCGATGGATTTTCGTCAGAGAAATTCACAGAGGTTTTGAATGGACATGTCTCCCGCGGATGTCAAGCGTGCCGTGCCGGCACAGGCTAACGTCCCAACCGCCTCCCCCGCATCACCCGCTTCGGAGCCCAATGGTTCCGAGATCCTGGTTCGCTGCCTGCAGTCCGAGAACGTCAAGTTCATGTGGGGCTACCCCGGCGGGGCTGTGCTCTACATCTACGACGCGCTGTACAAGCAGCAGACGATCGAGCATGTGCTGGTGCGCCATGAACAGGCCGCCGTGCATGCCGCGGATGGCTACGCACGTGCCACTGGCGAGGTCGGCGTGGCGCTGGTGACCAGCGGTCCGGGCGTGACGAATGCGATCACCGGCATCGCCACCGCCTACATGGATTCGATCCCGATGGTGATCATCACCGGGCAGGTGCCGACGCCGGCGATAGGCCTCGACGCGTTCCAGGAATGCGACACCGTGGGCATCACCCGCCCCATCGTCAAGCACAACTTTCTGGTCAAGGATGTGCGCGACCTGGCGCTGACGCTGAAGAAAGCTTTCCACATCGCTCGCACCGGCCGCCCCGGCCCGGTGGTGGTCGACATCCCCAAGGATGTTTCACTCAAGACCTGCGCCTTCGTCTACCCGGACAAGGTCGAGATGCGCTCGTACAACCCGGTCAAGAAGGGCCATGGCGGGCAGATCCGCAAGGCCATGCAGTTGCTGCTGGCGGCCAAGCGGCCCTACATCTACACCGGCGGCGGCGTGATCCTGGGCAACGCCTCGGCCGAGCTGCGTGAACTGGCCGCGCTGCTGGGGTTTCCCTGCACCAACACGCTGATGGGCCTGGGGGCGATGCCCTCGTCCGACCCGAAGTTCCTGGGCATGCTGGGCATGCACGGCACCTACGAAGCCAACATGACGATGCAGCACTGCGACGTGCTGCTGGCCGTCGGTGCGCGTTTCGACGACCGGGTGATCGGCAATCCCAAGCACTTCGCCTCGGTCGAGCGCAAGATCATCCATGTCGACATCGACCCGTCGTCGATCTCCAAGCGGGTCAAGGTCGACATCCCCATCGTTGGCGACACCAAGGACGTGTTGCTGGAGATGATCGCCTACGTCAAGGAGTCGCAATCGCGGCCCGAGGTCTCGGCGCTGTCGTCCTGGTGGGGCCAGATCAACGAGTGGCGCAAGCGCGACTGCCTGGCCTTCAAGACCAGCGACGAGTTGATCAAGCCGCAGTTCGTGGTGCAGACGCTGTGCGAGTTGACGCGTGACGTCGACACCTACATCACCAGCGATGTGGGCCAGCACCAGATGTGGGCGGCGCAGTACTACCGCTTCGAAGAGCCGCGGCGCTGGATCAATTCCGGCGGCCTGGGCACGATGGGCGTGGGCCTGCCTTACGCGATGGGCATCAAGCTGGCCAAGCCCGAGTCCGAGGTGTTCTGCATCACCGGCGACGGCTCGATCCAGATGAACATCCAGGAACTGTCGACCTGCCAGCAGTACCGGACGCCGGTCAAGATCATCGCGCTGAACAACCTCTACCTGGGCATGGTCAGGCAGTGGCAGCAGATCGACTACGGCGGCCGCTACTCGCACAGCTACATGGAAGCGCTGCCCGATTTCGTCAAGCTTGCCGAAGCCTACGGCCACATCGGCCTGAAGATCGAGAAGCCGTCCGAGGTCGAGCCGGCGCTGCGCGAGATGCTCCGCCTGAAGGACCGCACCGTGTTCCTCGACGTGCGCACCGACCCGACCGAGAACGTCTGGCCGATGGTGCAGGCGGGCAAGGGCATCAGCGAGATGCTGCTGGGGTCCGAGGACCTGTGACCGTTTGAAGGCGGTCCGGGCGCCTGCCGTTACCGCGGTCGGCGCAGCGGACCACCGACTGGCGGCATAGCGCCGGACCTTCCGATCCAAGAATTCTGATTCGCGGGGTCAAGGCCAGGCGCTTACCGCCGCCGCCGCCGAAGAACCCGGCTGAACAAGGACAAGACATGAGACACATCATTGCCGTGCTGCTCGAGAACGAGCCCGGCGCACTGTCCCGCGTGGTGGCGCTGTTTTCCGCCCGCGGCTACAACATCGAGAGCCTGACGGTGGCGCCCACCGAGGACGCCTCGCTGTCGCGCATGACCATCGTCACCACCGGCTCGGACGAGGTGATCGAGCAGATCACCAAGCACCTGAACCGCTTGATCGAAGTGGTCAAGGTGGTCGACCTGACCGAAGGCAGCTACACCGAGCGTGAGCTGATGCTGATCAAGGTGCGCGCGGTGGGCAAGGAGCGCGAGGAGATGAAGCGCATGGCCGACATCTTCCGCGGCCGCATCATCGACGTGACCGAAAAGAGCTACACCCTCGAGCTGACCGGCGACGCCGACAAGCTCGACGCCTTCATCGAAGGCATAGACCGCAGCGCGATTCTCGAGACGGTGCGCACCGGCGCCAGCGGCATTGGCCGCGGCGAGCGCATCCTGCGCGTTTGACCCACCCCCGAGCCACTTTCACCCCTAACACCCAAGGAAATACCATGAAGGTCTATTACGACAAGGACGCGGATCTGAGCCTGATCAAGGGCAAGAAGGTCACCATCATCGGCTACGGTTCGCAAGGCCATGCCCATGCCCAGAACCTGAACGACTCGGGCGTCAAGGTCACCGTGGCGTTGCGCAAGGGCGGCGCGTCCTGGTCCAAGGCCGAGAAGGCCGGGCTGCAGGTGGCCGAGATTTCTGAGGCGGTCAAGACCGCTGACGTCGTCATGATGCTGTTGCCCGACGAGCAGATCGCTGCCGTCTACAACGCCGACGTCGCCGCCAACATGAAGGCCGGTGCTTCGCTGGCGTTTGCCCATGGCTTCAACGTCCATTACGGCCAGGTCGTGCCGCGCGAGGACATCGACGTCTGGATGGTCGCGCCCAAGGCGCCGGGTCACACCGTGCGCAATACCTACACCCAGGGTGGCGGCGTGCCCCACCTGATCGCGGTGCATGCCGACAAGACCGGCAAGGCGCGCGATCTGGCGCTGAGCTACGCCGCGGCCAATGGGGGTGGCAAGGCCGGCATCATCGAGACCAACTTCCGCGAAGAGACAGAGACCGATTTGTTCGGCGAGCAGGCCGTGCTGTGCGGCGGCACGGTCGAGTTGATCAAGGCCGGGTTCGAGACACTGGTCGAAGCCGGCTACGCGCCCGAGATGGCCTATTTCGAGTGCCTGCACGAGCTCAAGCTGATCGTCGACCTGATCTACGAAGGCGGCGTCGCGAACATGAACTACTCGATCTCGAACAACGCTGAGTATGGCGAGTACGTGTCCGGGCCCAAGGTCGTGACTGGCGAAACCAAGAAGGCCATGAAGCAGATCTTGACCGACATCCAGACCGGTGAGTACGCCAAGAGCTTCATCCTCGAGAACAAGGCCGGTGCGCCGACCCTGATCTCGCGCCGCCGCCTGACCGAAGAGCACCAGATCGAGGTCGTCGGTGAGAAGCTGCGCGCGATGATGCCGTGGATCAAAGCCAACAAGCTGGTCGACAAGAGCCGCAACTGAGCAAGCCTTGAACGGCAGCCCCGCGCTGGCAGGCGCGGACCCGTTCAAGACGGCCGCCTGCCAGCAGTGGCAGGCGGCTCATTCGTTGTGAACTGCCGTGGATCAAGGCCAACAAGCTGGTCGACAAGAGCCGCAACTGAGCGTCTTCTCCCGCCAGCAAGGGCCGCCGCGTGCGGCCTTTTTCAAGGGGAGCGCTGCGTTATGCTCGGGCCCATGATCGAACCCCTGGACCCTGTCGATGACGTCGACGCACCCGAGTTGCCGCAGCGGCGGCGCCGCAAGGGCATTTACGTCCTGCCCAACCTGTTCACGCTGGCCGCCTTGTTCGGTGGTTTCTACGCCGTGGTGATGGCGATGAACGGCCGCTTCGACCAGGCGGCAATTGGCGTCTTCTGCGCGATGGTGCTCGACAGCCTGGACGGCAGGGTGGCCCGCATGACCAACACCCAGAGCGCGTTCGGCGAGCAGATGGACAGCCTGTCAGACATGGTGAGTTTCGGCGCCGCGCCGGCGCTGATCGTCTATGAATGGGCGTTGAAAGGGCTTGGCAAGCTGGGCTGGGCGGCAGCCTTCATCTACTGCGCCTGTGCCGCGCTGCGCCTGGCGCGCTTCAACACCAACATCGGCGTGGTCGACAAGCGCTTCTTCCAGGGCCTGCCCAGCCCGGCCGGGGCGGCGCTGGTGGCGGGCTTCATCTGGATCATGGACGACGCGGGTTTTCGCGAAGGCATACGCGACATCCCCTGGCTGGTCTGGACCACGTTCGCGCTGACCTTGTTCGCGGGCCTGACGATGGTCACCAACGTGCCCTTCTACAGTTTCAAGGACTTCGGCGCCAAGCGCTCGGTGCCCTTCGTCGTCATCGTGGCCATCGCGCTGGGCCTGGCCTTGATCAACCTGCATGTGCCCGGCATGCTGTTCGGGCTGTTCATCCTCTATGGCCTGTCGGGCTATGGCATGTACATCTACCGCCGCATGAAGGGCACGCCGGTCAGCGTGATTGCCACGTCCACCGACGATCCCGACGAGCGCGGCCTGCATTGACGCTTGTCATCGCGTGTTACATTCGCAGCCCATGACGTTTCGTTCAGCCCCGCTCACGCTACTAGGACAGGTGCATCTGGCGCGCTGACCATCCACGTCTCACTGTTTCGGATCGACGGCCCGCCCAGCGCAACGCAGCGGGCCGTTTCCATTTCCGGGTCTCAATCCGGACACCCATCCGATGCGGTGCAGACCAACCCCCGGAGAGTTTCATGCCCATGCTCGACCAACCCGCCACCAAGTACCGCCCCGTCGCGCCGGTCGGCCTGATCGACCGCCGCTGGCCCGATGCGGTGCTGACCCGCCCGCCCCTGTGGTGCAGCGTCGACCTGCGTGACGGCAACCAGGCGCTGATCGAGCCGATGGACCCGGCGCGCAAGCTCAAGTTGTTCGAGGCGCTGGTGCGCATCGGCTTCAAGGAAATCGAAGTGGGTTTCCCGTCGGCGTCGCAGGCAGACTTCGATTTCGTCAGGTTGCTGATCGAGCGCAGCCTGATCCCTGCCGATGTGACGATCCAGGTGCTGACCCAGGCGCGGCAGGCGCTGATCGAACGCACCTTCGAGGCCTTGGTCGGGGCGCCACGCGCCATCGTCCACCTGTACAACGCCACCGCGCCGGTGATGCGGCGGGTGGTGCTGGGGCTGGACCAGGACGGCATCGTCGACCTGGCCACCACCCATGCCAGGATGGTGCGCGACCAGGCCTTGCGCCAACCCGGCTGCGAATGGACGTTTCAGTATTCGCCCGAAATGTTCTCGGGCACCGAACTGGCGTTTGCCAAGCGGGTGGTCGACGCGGTGACGGCGGTCTGGCAGCCCACGCCGTCCCATCCCTGCATCATCAACCTGCCTTCGACGGTGGAGCACAGCACGCCCAACATCTTCGCCGACCAGGTCGAGTGGATGCACCGCCATCTCGATCGCCGCGACGCGATCGTGCTATCCATCCACCCGCACAACGACCGCGGCACCGGCACCGCGGCGGCCGAACTGGCGCTGATGGCCGGCGGCGACCGCATCGAGGGCTGCCTGTTCGGCAATGGCGAGCGCACCGGCAATGTCGACGTGGTCAACCTGGCGCTCAACCTCTACACCCAGGGCGTGCACCCTGGGCTGGATTTCAGCGACATCGACGGCATTCGCCGCACCGTCGAGCATTGCAACCAGTTGCCGGTGCACCCGCGCCACCCCTATGTCGGCGACCTGGTCTACACCTCGTTCTCGGGCTCGCACCAGGATGCGATCAAGAAAGCCTTTGCGGCAAGGCGCGAGGAAGAGATCTGGGACATGCCCTACCTGCCCATCGATCCGAAAGACCTGGGCCGCAGCTACGACGCGGTGATCCGCGTCAATAGCCAGTCGGGCAAGGGTGGCATCACCTACCTGCTGGAATCCGAATATGGCCTGGAGTTGCCGCGCCGGCTGCAGATCGAGTTCTCGTCCTCGGTGCAGGCGGTGATGGATGCGCAGGGCAAGGAACTCCAGGCGGCCGACATCTGGACCATCTTTGCCGACACCTACCGCCTGGGCGAGGGGGCGCCCGCCATCGCCCACCAGCGTATCGAGGAGTCGGCCGACGGCGCGGTGCGGGTGGCGGTGCAACTGGACGCGGGTGGCGACGTGATCGCGCTTGACGGCGAGGGGCGTGGCCCGGTCGAGGCTTTCGTCGATGGCCTGCAGCGCGCCATCGGGTGCCGGATCGAGGTGCTGGACTACCATGAGCATGCCATCGGCAGCGGTGCCCAGGCGCGTGCCGCGGCCTACCTGGAACTGCGCATCGGCGACACTCGCACCCTGTTCGGCGTCGGCATAGACGCCAACATCGTCACCGCGTCGATGAAGGCCGTGCTGTCTGGTCTGCTGCGCTGCGCTATCCCGCTCGCCGCTGCCGTCGTCGCAATCCCCGGCTGACCCCCAAGAGGAGAACCCACCATGGCCGACAAACTGATCATTCTCGACACCACCTTGCGCGACGGTGAGCAGTCGCCCGGCGCCTCGATGACGCGCGACGAGAAGCTGCGCATCGCCCGCCAGCTCGAGCGCCTGCGCGTCGACGTCATCGAGGCCGGCTTCGCGGCGTCGAGCAACGGCGACTTCGAGGCCGTCAAGGCGATCGCCAACCACATCAAGGACTCGACCGTCTGCTCGCTGGCGCGCGCCAACGACCGCGACATCGCGCGCGCCGCCGAGGCGCTGGCCGGTGCGCAGCGCTCGCGCATCCACACCTTCATCGCCACCAGTGCGCTGCACATGGACAAGAAGCTTCGCATGACACCCGACCAGGTGTTCGAGCAGGCCAAGCTGTCGGTGCGATTTGCTCGCAACCTGTGCGGCGACATCGAGTTCAGCCCCGAGGACGGCTACCGCTCGGACCCGGATTTCCTGTGCCGGGTGCTCGAGGCGGTGATCAATGAGGGCGCGACCACCCTCAACATTCCCGACACCGTGGGCTATGCGATCCCCGAGCTCTACGGCGAGTTCATCCGCAACCTTCGCGAACGCGTGCCCAACTCCGACAAGGCGGTCTGGAGCGTGCACTGCCACAACGACCTGGGGCTGGCGGTGGCCAACTCGCTGGCCGGGGTGATGATAGGCGGCGCGCGCCAGATCGAATGCACGATCAACGGCCTGGGTGAGCGCGCCGGCAACTGCTCGCTCGAAGAAGTGGTGATGGCGCTCAAGACCCGGCGCGACTATTTCCAGTTGGAGGTTGGGATCGACGCCAGCCAGATCGTCGCGGCATCCCGCATGGTCAGCCAGACCACCGGTTTCGTCGTGCAGCCCAACAAGGCGGTGGTCGGCGCGAACGCCTTTGCCCATGCCAGCGGCATTCACCAGGACGGCGTGCTCAAGGCACGCGACACCTACGAGATCATGCGCGCGGAGGACGTGGGCTGGGCTGCCAACAAGATCGTGCTGGGCAAGCTGTCGGGACGCAACGCCTTCAAGCAGCGCCTGCTCGAACTCGGCATCGAGTTGGAGAGCGAGGGCGAGATCAACGCCGCCTTCGCCCGCTTCAAGGATCTGGCCGACCGCAAGAGCGAAATATTTGACGAGGACATCATCGCGTTGGCTGGCGACGAGAGCGTGACGCGCGAGCACGAGTTCTACCGCCTGGTGTCGCTGAACCAGCACTCCGAGACCGGCGAACGGCCACAGGCCGCGGTGGTGTTTGCTGCCGGTGAGGTCGAGCACAGCACCGAGAGCGATGGCAACGGACCGGTCGACGCCAGCCTGAAGGCGATCGAGTCCCAGGTGCAAAGTGGCGCTGAATTGGTGCTGTATTCGGTCAACGCCATCACCAGCGGCAGCACGGAATCGCAGGGCGAGGTGACGGTTCGGCTGCAATTGGGTGGCCGGGTGGTCAACGGCGTCGGCGCCGACCCCGACATCGTGGTCGCGTCGGCCAAGGCCTACCTGGCGGCCCTGAACAAGTTGCATGCCAACCTCGAGCGGGTGGCCGCGCAAGGGTGATCCACAGCACTTGAACGAATACACGCAAGTTTCTGATCTTGCCTGTGTTTTTGCTGTCCCCTACACTGCGCGGGCGCTGCCCTCTCTCACTTGCCCGGATCCCCATGAAACTGTCATTGCCATCGCTTCTGCTGGGCCTGTGCGCCGCAATGGCACTCTGCGGGCCTGCCCAGGCGGGTAACGAGGCGCGCAAGGTTTCGGTCCACAAGTCAGCGGCGGTTGGCAAGGTCAAGGCGGCAGCACCGCGGACAAGCCGCCTGCGCCGGGTGGCCTCGGTGGCCCAAGCACCGGGCCAGGCCAGCTTCGGCCAGTTGCAGGGCCTGCACGGCGGGGCTGACGCGCTGGCGCTCAAGTCCAGCGTGGCGCTGGTGATCGACCAGGACACCAACGAGGTGCTGTTCTCGAAGAACCCGGGCGCCGTGCTGCCGATCGCTTCCATCACCAAACTGATGACCGGTCTGGTGGTGTCCGAGGCCCACCAGGCCATGGACGAGGTGCTGACGATCAGCCAGGACGATGTCGATACCGAGAAGGGCAGCCGCTCGCGGCTGGCCGTGGGCACGCAGTTGACCCGCGGCGACATGTTGCACCTGGCACTGATGTCGTCAGAGAACCGGGCCGCCAATGCGCTGGGCCGGCATTACCCGGGCGGCTTCGACGTCTTCGTGGCGGCGATGAACCAGCGGGCCGTGTCGCTGGGCATGCGCGACACCCATTACGTCGAGCCGACGGGGCTGTCCAGCAAGAACCAGTCGAGCGCACAGGACTTGGCGGTGCTGGTCAGGGAGGCCCACCGCGTGCCGCTGCTGCGCGAGCTGACCACCTCCCAGGAGGCTCAGGTGGCGGTGGGCAAGCGCATGATGCAGTTCCGCACCACCAACGGCCTGGTGCGCAACCCGCAGTGGGACATCGGCCTGCAGAAGACCGGCTATATCTCCGAGGCCGGTCGGTGCATGGTGATGCAAGCCCAGATGGCCGGTCGCAAGCTGATCATGGTGTTGCTGGATTCGACCGGCAAGTACTCGCGTATTGGTGACGCCGAGCGAATCCGCAAGTGGCTGGGCCAGACTCCGGCCGGGTCGGTGCGCAGCCTGTCCTGAGCCACTGGGCCGGCCTGCCCCGTCAGGGGTGGTGGTGGCCCAGCGAGTTGGAGATGGCCTGGGCCGTCGACTTGACGCGCTCGGCCCAGGATTCCTCCAGCCGGTCCGCCGGCGCCGAGACCGACAGGCCGGCGATCAGCTTGCCCTGGTCATCGAAGATGCCGGCGGCCATGCAGCGCACGCCGAGCTCCAGTTCTTCGTTGTCGCGTGCCATCCCGCTCTGGCGGACTTGCGCCAGTTCGCGCTCCAGCGCCGAGAGCTCGGTGATGCTGTTCCGGGTATGCCCGGCCAAGCCGGTGCGGCTGGCGTAGGCCCTGACGCGCTGGGGATCCTCGTGGGCCAGGAACAGCTTGCCCACCGAGGTCAGGTGCAAGGGCGCGCGTCCGCCGACGGCACGCACCACCTGCATGCCCGACCGCTCGCTGTAGGTGCGCTCGATGTAGACGATCTCGTCACCTTGCCGCACCGACAGGTTGACCGGCTGGTGGGTCAGCTTGTGCAACTCGCGCATCGGGCCGAGCGCGGCGTCGCGCACGTCCAGCCTGGCCTTGACCAGGTTGCCGAGCTCCAGCAGCCGCATGCCCAGCCGGTAGCTGCCGGCCTCGGGCCGGTCCACCAGGCGGCCGATCGCCAGGTCGTTGAGGATGCGGTGCGCGGTCGAGGGGTGGAGGCCGGTGGTCTCGCTCAGCAGCTTGAGCGAGACCGGGTCCTGCTGCGCGGCCAGGGCGTCGAGCAGCGACAGCATGCGCTCGATTACCTGGATCACGGGCACCTGTCCTGCTTTCTTGGTCGTCATCGGGGTGTCCTGGGGAAGCCCCTATTTTGCATGGCGAAACGGCGATCGGCATCGTGGACTCTTGCTTTTCTTGCTGCCGGCCTGGCCCGGTTCTGTCGGGCGCCGCGGGGTCATCCCAGCGCCGCTGCCGCTGCCTCGCCCGAGCGCACCGCGCCCTCCAGCGTGGCGGGGTAGGGGCCGGCGATGTAGTCGCCGGCGGCCACCCACTGCGGGGCGACCTCGAGCGCGGGGCGGGCCAGGCCGGGTGTGCAGGCAAAGGTGGCGCGGCGCTCGGCCGCGACATGGCGCAGCACGCCTTCGTCCGGCCCCTGAAACGCGCCAGGGAAGGCGGCGCGTGCCTGTTGCAGTATGGCTTGCCCGCAGGCAGCCCGACCGTCGACCAGCCAAGCCGCAGCGCCGCTGACCACGAAGGCGAAGCTGCCGGGGCTGGCGACTTGCGCGCCGAGGGCGCCCAGGTCGAAGACGAACTGGGCCGGTGACCGAGGGCCCGCCGGCAGCGCGAGCATGGGCTGCGGCAGGCGCAGGCGGGTGTCGGTCAGGTAGGCGGTGACGATGGGCTCGTAGCGCAGCGCGGACGCGGTGCGCGCCCAGGCCGGGTTGATGGCGTCGGCCAGTCGTGCCGCCTCGCCCGCGCTGGCGGCCAGCACGACGCCGTCGAAGGCCTGGCCGTCAACCGACCAACCGGCGCCCTGGCGCGCCACGGTCTGCACCCGGTGCCCGGTGACGCAGCGCGCGCCTGCGGCCTCCAGCCAGCGCCAGGCCGGGTCGGGCAGCAGCGCCGACAGCGGCACGCGTGGCAGCAGCAGGTCGGCGCTGCCGGGGCCGGAGAACAGCGCGTCCCGCAGCACGCGCAGGAAGACCTGCGCACTGGCCTGGTCTATCGGGGTGTTGAGGGCGGCCACGCACAGCGGCTCGATAAGGTCTTGCCGCACGGCCTCGGGCAGGCCGGCGCAGAGTTGCGCCACCGTCAGGCCCGGTGCGCAGCGAAATCCCCGCAGCAGCCAGCCGCTGGCCACGCCCAGCAGTGCCACGCGGTGGGCCCAGCGCCAACCGCGGGCCTGCAGCACGGCGCGCACGAAGGCCGGCAGCGCGGCGCCCGGGGGCAACACCAGGCCGCGGCCCGCCAGGTCGACCAGCGTCAGCGGGCACCGCAGCAGCAGGGTCTCGGGGTCGGCGCCCACGCTGCGCATCAGCGCCAGCGTGGCGGTGTAGGCGCCGATCAGGATGTGCTGGCCGTTGTCGAAATCACCCGAGCTGGTGCTGACGCGCCTGGCCCGGCCGCCGGGCTGGGGCGCCATCTCGAACAGCGTGACGGCAGCGCCGCGCTGCACCGACCGAACCGCGGCCGCCAGTCCGGCCCAGCCGGCGCCGATCACGGCGATTCGCCGTTCCGGCCCTGGCCTGGGGCTCACCGGCCGCGCCAGTGCGTTCGCAGCGCGATCCACAGTTTGCGCATCGGCGTCAGCGAGGTGCGCTGGTGCAGCACCTGGAAACCGTCGGCCTCGATCTCGCCCAGCAGGCTGCGGTAGATGTTGGCCATCATCAGACCCGACTTCTGCGCCGCCCGGTCGGCCTCGGGCAACAGCGCCAGCGCGTCGTCATAGCAGCGCTGCGCGCGCTCGGCCTGGAAGCGCATCAGCGCGCTGAAGCGCTCGCTGTAGCCCCAGGGGGATTCGCGCTTGAGCAGTTCATGTGCCTTGACGTCGAAGCGCTGCAAGTCGGCCAGCGGCAGGTAGATGCGGCCCATGCGCGCGTCGTCGCCGACGTCGCGGATGATGTTGGTCAACTGCAGCGCCAGGCCCAGGTGGTGGGCGTAGTCCAGCGTGGCGGGCTGGCTGTGGCCGAAGATGCGCGCCGCCACCTCGCCGACGACGCCGGCCACCAGGTCGCAGTAGCGCTGCAGTGCCGCGTAGTCGAGGTAGCGGGTCTGGTCCAGGTCCATCTGGCAGCCGCTGATCACCGCCTGCAGGTGGTCGGCGGTGATGCCATGGGCGGGGGCGTGCGGCAGCAGCGCCTGCATCACCGGGTGCGAGGGCTTGCCGGCAAAGGCTTGCGCCACCTCCTGGCGCCACCAGGCCAGCTTGGTGGCAGCGACACCGGCGTCGCGCAACTCGTCGACGACATCGTCGACCTCGCGGCAGAAGGCGTAGAAGGCCGTGATCGCGGCGCGCTGGGGTGGCGGCAGGAACAGGAAGGCGTAGTAGAACGACGAGCCGCTACCGGCGGCCTTGTCCTGAGCGTATTGCTGGGGTGTCATCGCGGCGCTCATGGCAGGGTCAAGCCGGGTGTGGCTCGGCCCGGCCGCATGCGCAAGGCGCGCCAGGCCATCACGGGCAGGTCCAGCGGGCGCAGGGCGGGGCGCTGGTTCAAGGTGCGGTAGTGCATCTGGCCGATTCTCTCAAGGATGCGCAAGCCACCCTGCACCACGCCGCGCAGCTCCCAGCCCAGGCGGCCCGGCACGCGGCAGGCCAGTGGCGCGCCCTGCTGCATCAGCGTGGCAGCCCAATGGCAGAGCTCGCGCAGCAAGGCCTGGGTGGCCGGGCTGTCGACGCCCGCGCGCAAGTCGGACCGGGTCAGGCCGTGGCGGGCCAGGTCAGCTTCGGGGATGTAATGGCGGCCGCGCGGCAGGTCGACGCTCGGGTCTTGCCAGAAGTTGATCAGTTGCAGCGCGCTGCAGACCGCGTCGGACTGCTTCAGCGACACGTCGTCTTGCACGCCGGCCAGGTGCAGCATCAGCCGGCCGATCGGGTTGGCCGAGCGGCGGCAATAGCTCAGCAATTGAGTGCGGTCGGCGTAGACCGGGTTGCCGGTGTCCTGTACGAAGGCATCGAGCAGGTCGTGCAGCAGGGGCAGGGGCAGGTGCTGCTCACGCAGCGTGCGCGCCAGCGGCAGGAACACCCCCGCCCAGGGCCCGTCGGCCACCCGGCCGGCGGCGGCGGCGTCCAGCGCGGCCCGGTACGCGGCCAGGCTGGCCAGGCGTTCGGCGGCGCAGCCTGGGCCTTCGTCGGCCAGGTCGTCCGCCGTGCGGGCAAAGTGGTAGATCGCTTGCACCGGGCCGCGCAAGGCGGGCGGGCACAGGATCGATGCGACGGGAAAGTTTTCGTAATGGTCGACGCTCACCGACCGGATTGTCCCTGCTGCGCGCCATGGCGCTGGCGCGACGCCCGTGCCAGCCAGGCCCGAGGCCATGTCCAGTCCATTGACACCGGTCAGGCCGGGCGCCTATATTACTGACCAGTCAGTCATTAATCTGCCGAGCCTGTTGCCGGCAGACCTTCAAGGTTCTCTCCCCATGCGTCATGTCCTCGTCCCCTTGCTGGCCCTGCCCCTGCTGCTGGCCTGTTCCAAGCCCCCGCCCGCCGAGGAGCCGGTGCGCGCGGTGCGCACCCTGACGCTGCAGGTGGGCAGCAGCGGCATGCAGCATGAATACGCTGCCGAGGTCCGGGCCCGCACCGAATCCCGGCTGTCATTCCGGGTCGGTGGCAAGCTGGTGCGGCGCATGGTCAATGCCGGCGATCTGGTCAAGGCCGGCCAGCCGCTGGCCCAGATCGACGCCAGTGACCTGTTGCTGGGGCAGGACGCGGCGCGGGCTGCGGTCAGCACCGCCAAGGCCCAGCTCGAGCTGAGCGAGGCCGAGTTCAAGCGCTACAAAGCCTTGCGCGACCAGGGCTTCATCAGCGGGCTGGAGCTCGAGCGCCGCGACGCCGCGCTGAAGGTCAGCCGGGCCCAGGCCGAGCAGGCCCAGGCCCAGGCCGGGGTGCAGAGCAACCAGGCCGGCTACGCGCTGCTGGTGGCCGATGTGCCGGGGGTGGTGACGGGGGTCGACGCTGAACCCGGCGCCGTGCTGGCCGCCGGCACGCCGGTGCTGCGGTTGGCCCACGACGGCCCGCGCGACGCGGTCTTCAGCGTGCCCGAAGACCGGGCAAGTGCGATGCGGGCGCTGCTGGGCCGGCCCGGTGCGCTCAAGCTGCGCGCCTGGGGCGCGGCGTACACTTTGTTGCCGGCCACCGTGCGCGAGGTGGCGGCTGCCGCCGACCCGATGACCCGCACCTTCCTGGTCAAGGCCGACATCGGTGCCACGGCGCTGCGCCTGGGCCAGACCGCCAGCGTGCTGATCGATGCCCCGGCGATCGCGGGCGTGATCAAGCTGCCGCTGGCGGCGGTGTTCCAGCAGGGCGGCCAGTCCCGAGTCTGGCTGGTCGACGCCAGCAAGATGACGGTGCGGGCCCAGCCTGTGGGCGTGGCCGGCGCCGACGGCAACCTGGTGCTGGTCGCCAGCGGGCTGGCGCCTGGCCAGGTGGTGGTGACTGCCGGGGTGCATGCGCTGACCGAGGGCCAGACGGTGCGCTGGTACGCCGAGCCGGGGGTGGCCGCAGCGCCGCCGGGGGCCGCCGTGGCCGTCCCGCCGACAGCCGCCCCGTCAGCAGCCCAGGCCGCCTCTGCGGCCGCCCGCTGACCGGCCCCGGAGCCTGCACCCCATGAACCCTTCCCCGACGCCGGGCCAGCCCCGGCCCAATCCCGCTTCGCGCTTCAACATCTCGCGCTGGGCGCTCGAGCATCCGGCCCTGACCCGCTACCTTATGGTGGTGATGCTGATGCTGGGTGCCGCCGCCTACTTCCAACTCGGCCAGGACGAGGACCCGCCGTTCACCTTCCGTGCCATGGTGGTGCAGGCCTTCTGGCCGGGCGCCACCGCGCAGCAGATCGCCGAGCAAGTCACCGACAAGATCGAGCGCACGCTGCAGGAGGTGCCGCAAGCCGACACCATCCGCAGCTACACCAAGCCGGGTGAGTCGCTGACGATCCTGGAGTTGAAGGACAGCGCGCCGCCCAAGGACGTGGCCAACAGCTGGTACCAGGCGCGCAAGAAGGTCGGCGACATGCGCGCCACGCTGCCGGCCGGCGTGATCGGGCCGGTGTTCAACGACGACTTCGGCGATGTCTACGGTTCGATCTTCGCGCTGTCGGCCGACGGCTTCAGCGACGAGGAGTTGCGCGTCTTTGCCGAAAACCTGCGCTCCCAGCTGTTGCGCGTGCCCGATGTGGCCAAGGTGGAGATCTTCGGCGCGCAGGCCGAGAAGGTTTTCGTCGAGATCTCGCAAAAACGTCTTGCCCAGCTCGGGCTGGACATGAACCAGGTGCTCGGCCAGCTGGCGGCGCAGAACGCCATCGAGGGCGCAGGCCTGCTCGACGCCGGCAGCCAGAACCTGCAGGTGCGGGTGGCGGGCGCGTTCGGCTCAGTCGACGCGATCAAGCGTTTCCCTATCCGCGCCACCAACCCGGCCACCGGCCTGGCCAGTGCGCTGCAACTGTCCGATATCGCCGAGATCCGACGCGGCGTGATCGACCCGCCGGCAGTCAAGGTGCGGCACCAGGGCCAGGCGGTGATCGCGCTCGGCGTGGCGATGGCCAAGGGCGGTGACATCGTCGTGCTCGGCCATGCGCTGCGCGACCGCATCGCGGCGATCCGCGCCGACCTGCCGGCCGGCATCACGCTGTCCCGGGTGCAGGACCAACCCGCGGCGGTGTCGAAATCGGTGGGCGAGTTCGTCGGCGTGCTGATCGAGGCGGTGGTGGTGGTGCTGCTGGTCAGCTTCATCGCGCTGGGCCTGCACACAAGGCCGTTCCGCATCGACATCTGGCCCGGCATGGTGGTGGGCATCACGATCCCGCTGGTGCTGGCGATCACCTTCATCACGATGTTCTACTGGGGCGTCGGGCTGCACAAGATCTCGCTTGGCTCGCTGATCATCGCGCTGGGCCTGCTGGTCGACGACGCGATCATCGCGGTCGAGATGATGGTGCGCAAGCTGGAGGAAGGCTACGACAAGATGCGCGCGGCCACCTTTGCCTACGAGGTGACCTCGATGCCGATGTTGACCGGCACGCTGATCACCGCCGCCGGCTTCCTGCCCATCGGCCTGGCCAAGTCGGTGACCGGCGAGTACACCTTCGCGATCTTTGCCGTCACCTCGGCCGCGCTGGTGATCTCATGGCTGGTGTCGGTGTATTTCGTGCCCTACCTGGGGGCCTGGCTGCTGCATACCCGACCCCAGGTCGAGGGCAGCGAGGCGCATGAGCTGTTCGACACGCCGTTCTACAACCGCTTCCGCGCCCTGGTCAACGCCTGTGTGCGCCACCGCTGGATCACGCTGGCGCTGACACTCGCGCTGTTCGGCGCCGGGGTGTTTGCGCTGGGCCGGGTGCAGCAACAGTTCTTTCCCGATTCGAGCCGGCCCGAGATTCTGGTCGACCTGTGGCTGCCCGAGGGCTCAACCCAGCGCGAGAGCGAGGCGCTGGCGCGCCGCTTCGAGGTCAGGATGATGGCCGAGCCCGAATTGGAAAGCGTCACCAGCTGGATAGGCAGCGGCGTGCCGCGCTTCTACCTGCCGCTCAACCAGATCTTCCCGCAGACCAACGTCAGCCAAGTGATCCTGTTGCCCAGGGGCCTGGCCGCGCGCGAACGCCTGCGCGCCCGTCTGCCCGGCCTGCTGGCGGCCGAGTTCGGCGAAGCGCGAACGCGGGTCAAGGTGCTGCCTAATGGGCCGCCAGTGGACTTTCCGGTGCAGTTCCGAGTCGTGGGCCCGGACCTGAAACTGGTGCGCCAGGCCGCCGACCAGGTCAAGGAGGTGTTGCGCGTCCACCCCAGCATGCGCGGCGTCAACGACAACTGGAACGAGCAGGTCAAGGTGCTGCAGCTCGACATCGACCAGGACAAGGCGCGCGCGCTGGGGGTGACCAGCCAGGCCATCGCACAGGCCTCGCGCACCGGCTTGAGCGGCGTCACGGTGGGCCAATACCGCGAGGGCGACAAGCTGGTCGACATCGTGCTGCGCCAGCCGCTGCAAGAGCGCAATGTGCTGACCGACATCGGCAACGCCTATGTGCCCACCAGCAGCGGTCGCGCCATCCCGCTGACGCAGATCGCGCACATCGGCTTCGGCTGGGAGCCGGGCGTGCTGTGGCGCGAGGGACGCAAGTACGCCGTCACCGTGCAGGGCGACGTGATCGAAGGCGTGCAGGGCCAGACCGTGACCCAGGAACTGTGGGGCCGGATCAGCGCGCTGAAGAAGACCCTGCCGCCGGACTACGACATCCGCATCGCCGGCGCGCAGGAGCAGAGCAGCAAGGGCCAGGGCTCGATCGCCGCCGG
>CANGHK010000007.1 GCA_947453625.1 Burkholderiales bacterium | reverse complement strand
TTTACCAATTTTACGCCCTGCATCCGCTGCCATTGCTGCTCCATACGGCGTGATGTAAAAACGGGTCTGGAAGAGGATTCGATGTTCATACCAGAAAGTATACTTCAATTAAACCAAAAGTGCACCAAATTTATTTACTTGTTAGTAAGACCAGCCGTTTTAAATTGATATTGAAAATTGCCTCCGTCATATATCTGAACCTCAACCGTGAGCTTCTTAGAAAGTCTAAGTCGCTCTAGAAATTCTGCCGAATTCTTTATGTAAACGGCGTCACTTCGACCTGCAGCTGGACCGCTTGATCGCCACTCACTTATCTCGTCGTTGTCAAACTTTGCGGAAACCATGCAGTGGTCATGACAAGGCATTTGGCCTCGCTTCAACCAGAATAGAACGTCCAACTCATCATCTTTCGAATTCTTGAATACTATGAGTTGTAGTGTTGATCCGCCTTTATATGGGAATGATAACTGAGCTTGATTGGCGCTGTTCAGCTCCGCGAAATTCTTCTTCGAGCTTCGCATTTTGTCGTCGACTGTTCTATATGTCCATTGCGCATTTGCTGCTCCGGACAGAATACAAAGTAATGCAATGAAAGCCAATCTCATAAATTTATATTTTGTGCTTCACAAATTTTTACTTGCGAAATAATCGCGCAAAACCCAAGAGAATTATTTAGTGCCCACCAAGAAGCGAGGTATTATTAATACAATTCACCCAAGGTATGGGTAGAGGCACCTTCAGTTGGACTCTTTCAGAAAATCACTTACCTCGGAATAGTGAATCGAGAACCCAAGACCCTCGCTTCCGGCGACCATCTTGTTGTTGTTGACTCCAATGAGTTTCTCACCAATGAAGAGTGGACCTCCAGAGTTGCCTGGGTTGATAGCAGCGTCTGTCTGGACGAACAGTACCTCCTTACCACCTACACCGAAGACACTTGGACGCCGCCTGACCGCGCTTACGATTCCCCGAGTAATTGTGAACGTCAGTCCTTTGGGATGTCCGATGGCTTCAACCGTCGCACCAAGGTCAAGCGTATTGCCCTGATAAAAGGACACAGGAACACCTCGCGTCTGTACCTTGATCAGAGCAAGGTCTAGACGCACATCTGTCTTTACGACCTTACCGAAGGTCTCAAGTCCATTAAAAAGTCTCATCTCGATAAACTGCGAACCTTCGATAACATGAAAATTCGTCAACACTAAATCAGGAGTGACGAAGAAACCAGCTCCGATTGCACCCTTGGGATTGCTCACAACGACTACGGACTGGAACCGAGCGTCATTCACAGGAGTGGCGGCGTATTGAGTACTCTTGTATGCAGCCAAAGCCTTATTTTTGTCGGCAAGCATTTCTTCACGTAGCGCAACCATATTAACCAGCTGTTTGCTTTCTACTTCGTGTTTTAGGTAGTCCTCAATCAAGAGAGAAACAGGCAACGGCATTGGTGACTTTTCATAGTTTGCTATATCTCCTTCGCTGGCGTACCGCGAAGAAATTGAACTTCCTTCCGGGTCTTTGTCATGAATATTATAGGCAACCTGAAATGATTTGTTGTCTGAAACATCAACCGTACCCTTGAAGTACCTATTGCCGCTTTTGTCAATCACGATGTAATTAGCAGTCACGTAACGTGCAGCGCGAACTTCAGAGTAGCTATAATTATAGCTTTGAAAATCGTCCACTTGCAGCATCATTGGCGTATTACTCAGTGCTTGACGAGCCATGTTGAGATTGTTGGTGGCAATGCCTTGCGCAATGCCTTGCAAAATCGCAGCAGCAAGCCCTGCGGTTTGCTGCGAATTCATTCGCGCCAATTCATTTTGCGCTTGGTATACCCTGCTTCGTGCATCTTCATACTGGGGATTTGGCTCGCTATGTCTGCCAGAAATGAATCGCGACGATGAATCGGTTTTTGCGATTACCTTGCGTGTCGCCTTGGCTACGGCAACATCTAAGACCACAATGTATTTAGCGCTTTTATCGGCCGTGAAGTCAAAAAATGAATCTAGTTCGATTTTTTTCGACTCAAAAGGTAAATCCATCGCGACAACAGTGGGGAATTCAATTTGTCCTTCTGCCAGCAAAGACTTGCTATTAGCTTCGACAAATGCCACCTGTGAATCAGGCAGTCGGGAAACGATAAACCCTGCTGCCCTAGCCCTTTTAATTGTCGAAACTAGATTGACCATTGAGCTTGAGCTCGGGCCTTCCGGAAGACTTAACTGAAGGAATCGGGTCAACAAGGCATCATTGAATTTAATGCCACTCTGATCTCTGCCGCCATATTTATTTTTGAGTTGTATTACGTAATCAGTCGATAGCGATGAAATGTACGATTGGAGCGCGGTCGTATTTGCGGTCAAGAAATCCTCAGCCAAAGATACAGGGTATTCCGCGAAAAAATCTAAATCCTTGGTGTGGTCGAACGTTGAGAATTCGGTGGCGGCTGCCAGAACGATACTAAACTTTTTTGCGTTTATAGCTGCTTCAAAGTCCAAAATTCTCTTGGAACGAAACTCCGGAATAGACGATATCTGCAGGGCGTTGTAGTCGCTGATCAACGCTTCAGCAGTTCGGATTATCCCCTTCTGGCGCCGCCAACCATCCGAAGGAGCAAGCGTGACATTTGCGAGATCCGAAAGTGCGCGCTCAAATTCAGGCTCATACATAGCATTAAAGGCTGAGCTCGCACGACGCAATAATTCAATCTGCTCAGCCTTGTTGTCAACTAAAAAGTATTTTCGCTCTGTGGCCAAGTATGCGTCGGCATCAGCCAACTTCTTCTCATCTAGTAGCTTAGCCAATGCGGCCGGTTTAGGCGAAAAAATATTGATAAGGAAACCTAGAGGATTGGCTGCTCTTGGGGTTACGGGATCCTGCGCGCCGGCGAGTGAGGACAGCAACAGAAGCACTATAGGAAATAGATGTTTGGTCATTTGTGCCGTTGTAAAGCTTGCAATTTCATCGCCACTGAATTAGCCCGATAATTGCCGACGAAGATCGGGCTGGGAAACACTCTTAATCCACCGTGCTTAACCGACCAGCCTTGAATGCACAGTGAAGATGAGGTTTGACGTGAAGGCCCGGACGAGGCTTGGCGCGTACCGGCACGAAGCGGATGGCGTTGGTGACTGGTACCCGACTCAGTGAGAGTATATATAAATGCATATTTATATAGATAAATTTCGAGAATGCATATGGCTACTTTTCGGTGATCCAATCGGTTCAGCCTGGACATGAAAACGCCCCGCCGAAACCTGCGCCAGATTCTGGGCTGCGCATCGCATCGCTGCCATGCGCCTGCGGTTGCCACCGTCGCGAGGGCACCGCACAGTCCTGACGACCGTGGCCGTTATGTCATCCACAGCCAGTCCAGCCAACACCGATCCCGCAGCGACCACCCAGGCCATGCTCAACCGTCTCAAGTAGCGCATCCGTCCCTCGCTGTTGTTCGATCAGTTCATGCAGTATGCGCGCTGCGTAGAGAGAAAACGATGATTTGATCAGCAAGATACCGGAAATGAGTTTCCGATCGGGTGTGGCGCCAAGCCATCCCTCCACAGTTTCTGTGGACAACCCTGTTCGATGCCTGCTGGCAGGCGCTGCAAGCCCTTGTCAGGCTTGGGATTTCCAGCCCTTGCATCAAAAAAATGCAGCAGCCGGGCCGGCTGCGTCAGGATGCGCGCAGGCCTGCGCCCAGCAAGGCCTGATCGGCAGGCCCAGGGATCGCGTCGGGCTGCACCCGCGCCGTCGAATCGATCAGCCAGGCAAGCGCTGCTGACCAACCCAGGCCGCAGCGCTCGCGTCCTCGAGAACCGGTGGTCCTCCAAGGCGCAGGGCGATGGGATTCAGGATGGGCTTGGCTTCGGCGAGCGAACCGACTGGCTTGGGCCGCGCACCGCGGCACCTCCCGGTGGGCGGTGCAGGGGCCGGGAGTCAGACGCTCCAGGCCCCTACCCGATCAGGCGTCGCTTTTGGAAGCGCCTTGAGCGCCATTGACAGGCTCTGCAAGCCTGCCAGTGACATATTTATGCAGAACGCTGGCAATCAGCGCCTGATAGGGCAACCCCTCCCGCAGCGCCTTCGCTTGAATATCGCGAAGATCGCCGGTGGAGAGGCGAATATTTATCCGCTGATCTTTGATCGCCGTTGCGCGCGCTGCTTGTCGCATCCGTTCCAGTTCCACCTTGGTTGCCACTGGAACCAACTTTCCGGACTCAAGGGCCTTGAGCACTTCCTCTTCATATTCATCAAGTTTCATGACGCTATTCCTTGCTTGCCAAGAAGTCTCGTGTCGCCTTCCGGCTGGGGATGATCGTCTTGAGAAAGAAATAGTCGTCCTCCTCAACAAAAGGAACGAGATCGGCATAGCCTTCGATTTCGACCATCATGATCTTCTGCCCAGGATACTTCGAAGGGTTTTGGCCAGCAGGGTGACGGGCAACGGCACCGGCCGGCTGTTGCCAGCCATCGCTATTCGTAATGGGTCCACATGCGAAGTACGCGCACCGTCTTTTCCGCTACAAATACTTCATACACCAAGCGATGTTGAATATTTATTCGCCTGGAATAAGCGCCGCCCAAATCTCCCACCAGCTTTTCGAACGGCGGCGGATTCTGGTACGGATCCAGTTTCAAAATACCCAGCAGTTCTTCGGCTTTCGGCCTCAGACCAGCCGAAGAGAGCTTCTTCGCGTCCTTTTGCGCTTGCTTCGCGTAGACGAGTTCCCAGCTCACCAGTCGAGTTCCCTTGCGCTTTCGCTCAGCGGTTCGGCCATGCCCTGCTTGATCGATTCCCGCAGGCCCGGGACTGACAGCAGGAACAGTGTTTCTTGAATCGACATCCAGTCTTCTTCCGAAACCAGTACCGCACCAGATCTTTTACCGGTGATGAAGACGGGCTGATGCGATTGCGCCGCCTGATCAATGAGGCGGTACAGATTCGCCCTCGCTTGGCTGGCCGTGAGAATGGTCATGCTCCAACTCCTTTGACAAAAAGCGTACGTCAAACGGTACGTTTTGTCAACTGGGTGGCAAATGAGTGTCAATTGGCGCTGCCCTTGCGCTGCAATGGCAAGGTGATGGGGGCTGTCCGCGTCAACTGTCCGGCCATCATCCCTCCACAGCTTCTGTGGACAACCCTGTTCGATGCCTGCTGGCAGGCGCCGAAAGCCCTTGTCAAGATTGGGATTTCCCGGAACTGCAACAAAATAAGGCAAGCCCTTGCAGGCCGCGTCACGCCAGGCCACCCGGCGCGGCGCCCGCCCACAGCGCGCAGCGACCGGCCTCCTAAAATCGGCCGATGACCGATCACAAGACCATCGCCACCCACAGTGGCAGTTTCCACGCCGACGACGTGTTTGGCGTCGGCGTCCTGATGGGCGTTTATCCATCGCACACCCTGGTCCGCACCCGCCATGACGCGCTGATCGACGCCGCCGATTTCGCCGTCGATGTCGGCGGCACCTGGGACACGGCGCGCGGACGCTTCGACCACCACCAGCGCGGCTTCGACGGCGCCAGGCCGGCGCGCCAGGTCGACGGTGAGCCCGCGGCCGGCGTGGGCTATGCCAGCGCCGGCCTGGTGTGGTCGGCGCATGGCGCGGCCTATGTGCAGGCTTTGGCCGGCAGCGTCGGGAACCCGCTGGATCCGGACGCGGTGGCCGAGACCGTGCGATCCCTGGACGGCTCGCTGGTGCAATACCTCGACATCGTCGACACCGGACAGGGCAGCGTCGCACCCGGCATCTTCGGCCTGTCGGCCTTGATCGCCCAGCTCAACACCAACTGGATGGAGGAGCATGGGCTGACGGCGGCGGCGAAAGCCGAACTTCAGGACAAGCGTTTCCGCGAGGCGGTGGCCATCACCCGGAAATTTCTGGACCGCGCCGTCATCAAGAAGATCTCCCAGCTCAGGTCGCTGGACATCGTGCGTCGGGCGCCGCGGCTGCTGGACGGACGGGTGCTCCACCTTCAGGAGGGCGGCATGCCGTGGACGCATGTGGTGGTGGACGAGATGCCCGACATCCGGTTCGTGATCTATCCCGATTCGGAGGGCGAGCAGTACCAGGTCAAGACCGTGCCGGTGGAGCTCGGCTCCTTCGTTGCCAGGCTGGACTTGCCCAAGACCTGGGCCGGGCTGCGCAACCAGGAACTGGCTGCGGTCACGGGCGTGCCCGACAGCGTCTTCTGCCACTCGAACCTGTTCATCGGTGGCGCCCGCAGCATGGAAGGCGCGCTGCGCCTGGCGGAGTTGGCGCTCGGGTAGGCAGGCGCCCGATCGAGGGCAGGCCGACGGCCTGCTCTCCGCGCCAGATGAGTGCGAGGCCATCGATAGCCTTGCTGCCGCCTTGACCTGCAAACCGCTGTGCGGGGAATGGGCGACCTATCGGGTGTCCAAGCCCTGGGGCGACTGCGTGGCCATGTCGGCCTCGGCCTCGGGCCACAGCGCCGGGAAGTAGAACCGCAGCGCGTGCAAGGGCAAGCCGAACCGCACCTTGCCTTGCACGGTGTCGCTCACCAGCAAACCCCGTTTGACCAGCGCAGACAGCAGGTTGACCGCCGTGCGCTCGCCCAGGCCGGTCATGCGCTTGAACTCGCCGCGCTCGATCTCCATGCCCGTCACGAACAAGTAGTGCAACGGCCGCAGGGCCTCCAGCCGCACGCCGCTCTTCAGGGACGCCTGCTCGAAGCTCAGGCAGGCGGCGATGCGTTGGTCGATTGCACCCAAGCTGAGCATTTGCCGCATGAAGCCGACCTGGTCCAGGCAGACATCGAGCACGTAATCGATCCAGTCCACCAGCGCTGACTCGCTGAGCGTGCCCCGGCCATCCAGGTCGCCACGCCGCGGCTCGTCGCCAGCGGCCAGGAGCGCGTAGTAGCGATCGACCGTGCGCGCGAACCCTCGCAGCGGCGACCACAGGCCGCCGGTGTAGCCCATTGCGCTGAGCACCGCGTGCGTGTGCAGGCGCATGACCCGACCATTGCCGTCGACAAAGGGGTGGATCCAGCCCAGGCGCTGGTGCGCGGCAGCCACGGCCACCAAGGCCGCATCGCCGCGGCGAACATGGCCATAGAACGAAGCCCAGCGCCCGATGAAGTCGCCCAAGCTGGCCGCCGCGGGCGCCACATCGCGACCAACGCTGACCTCGCGCACCCGGAACTGGCCAGGTTCGATGGCGGCACCCTCGTCGGTCTGGAGGTCTGCGCCAGGCAGGCGGGAAAACAGGGCGAGGTGGATGT
Organism: Burkholderiales bacterium; assembly: GCA_947453625.1. Lineage (GTDB taxonomy): Bacteria > Pseudomonadota > Gammaproteobacteria > Burkholderiales > Burkholderiaceae_C > Pseudaquabacterium. Next base: position 108,115 of record CANGHK010000007.1, on the reverse strand, counting down.
CCTGCACGGCGGCGGGGGCATAGAGCGCCGCGACGCCCGCGGACCCGACAAAGCTAGCCTCGAGTTCGGCCTCGGTGTCGATATGGGCGATGGCCAGTCGCTGGCGCGCCGCGAGCTTCGCGTCCTGCGAAAAATCCTTGCGCAGCGCCTGCGCCAACTCGAACGGGCGCGTGTGCTGCCCCTCGATGCGGTTCGAGTAGTACGAGTTCATGGCCCGCAGCAACCCACGCAACTCGGCTGCCAAGGGCTGACTGGCCAGTGCCGTGGCGGCCAACGCCAAGTCATGTGCCTTGGCCAGCAGGGGTTCCTGCCTTGCCGCCGAGGGCATCAGGGGTTCGAATTGGTGGGGCGCGTTGTACATGAGCTCATCTGCGTACTTTTATTTTCACATAAGTTGCTTTCCTGAAAGGGATTTTCAGCAATTCAAAGAACAGGATTGCGCGCTTCGATGCGCAGCTTGCCGTGGTTGGGGACCGGAGCAGCGCCGGCTGCGCAAACGGACCGCTCTAGCCCAAGTCCTGCGCCTCGGCCGCATGCCGCGGCACGCGGTAATGCCACCAGGGCAGGGCCTGGATCAGCGACAACACCTCGCCGCTGCGCGCCGGCGCGTAGCCCGGCAACGCCGACAATGCCGCCGGCCAGGCCGGACTCTCCAGCGCCTGGCGCAGCTTGTGCACCGCCGGATGGTCGAGCGCGTCCTTCAGGCAGACCAGGTAATAGTCCTCGGCGATCAGCGGGATGAAATCGAGGCCGAACTGGCGCGCCGCCGCCTCGATGCCGGGCCCTACATCGCCGACGCCGCTGGCCACCGCGGCGGCCACCGCCAGGTGGCTGTCCTCGGGGGCGTCGAAATAGCCGCGCACGCTGGCCGGGTCTATGCCCTGCTCGGCCAGCAAGTGGTCCATCAGCAGCCGCGTGCCCGATCCGCTCTGGCGGTTGACGAAGCGCGCCGCGCTGCCGTCGGGGCCGGCGGGCAGCGCCAGGTCGGGCAGGCCACGCACGCGCAGCGGATTGCCCGGCCGCACCATCAGGCCCTGGTTGCGGCGCAGGCAACCGATCAGCTTGTGCAGGCCGGGCTTGAGCAGCGGCTTCATCGCGCCGGCGAACTGGGCCGACCCGCCGCGCAGCGGTGGCACATGGAAACCCGCCACCAGGCAGCGGCCCTGGGCCAGGGCCCGCAGCGCGTCGACGCTGCCGGCAAAACGCAACTCGATGTGCAAGCCATGCTGCTGGTGGCCCAGGTCGCGCAGCAGCGGCAAGGCCAGGTCGTGGCTGGCGAAGATCGTCAGCACATGCTGGCTGCCGTCCAGCGCCTCGGCCAGCACCCGCTCCAGTTCGGCGCGCAGCGCCTCGATATGCGGCGTCAGCCGGGTGCGGGCACGTTTCTCGGCCCACAGCAGCCGGTCGGCGAAAGGCGTCAAGCGCGCCGGCTGGCCTTGCGACCAGGTCACCAGCGGCTCGCCCATCGTCTCTTCCCAGCGCTTGAGCAAGCCCCAGATGTGGCGGTAGGACGCGCCCAGCGCCTTGGCCGCATGCTGGATGGAGCCATGCTCGTGCACCGCCGACAGCAGGTCGAACAGCGGGTTGTGCAACGCCGCGCCGCGCTGGCCGTCGGTCTCGAAGCTGTACTGGAGGTGGACGCCGCGGGCTTTCATGGCCCGATTCTAGGGAGCCGGTCCGGTGGCTTGACGCTGCCTCGGGTGGGCGATCAGGCGGGTCAGCAGAATCCGGCCCGGCCCGGACCGCCTGTCCCTTCCGCTCAGCCGCCGAAGAGCTTCTTGAACCACGCCAGCAGCCGCGCCAGCAGGCCTGGCGGCGGCGCGACCACCGGCGCGGCCACCACCGCATAGCGCTCCTGCAGCTTGGTGTTGAAGGTCTCGAAGAACTCGGTGGCCATCTTCTGCGCCGCCATGTCGACCAGGCGCGAGCCGATCTGCGCGATCTTGCCGCCCACGGTGGCATGCGCGGTGTAGTGCAGCACGGTCTGGTTCGGGCCCACGGCCTCCAAGCGGATCTCGGCGTTGCCCTTGCCATGGCCGGCCGCGCCGCCCTGGCCTTCGAAGCGCAAGGTGTAGGAGGTCGGCGGCTGCAGGTTCTCCAACTGCAGCTTGCCCTTGAACTTGGCCTTGACCGGGCCTATCGCGGCGGTGATCAGCACCTCGTACTGGTTCTCGCCGGCCGGCGTCAGGCTCTCGCAGCCGGGGATGGCCTGCTGCAGCAGCGAGGTGTCGTTGAGCGCCTCCCAGGCCTGGGCCTGGCTGACAGGCAGGGTTTGTTGGTTGGTGAGTTGCATGGTGCGGTCGGCGGTTGGGGCGGTTGGGGCGGTTGGACGTGGAAAGAGGGAAGCGGGAAATCAATGCGGCTTGCGGACCGGCCCGGCGCGCCGGCCCAGCACCTGCACCAGGTCGGCCAGGCTCTGCAGGTTGTGCGCCGGCATGAAGCGGTCGACATGCGGCAGCATCGCCTTGATGCCGCCGGCGCGGGGCTCGAACTGGTCGAAGCGCAGCAGCGGGTTGAGCCACAGCAGGCGCCGGCAGCTCTTGTGCAGGCGCTCCATCTCGAAGGACAGCGCGGCCGTGTCGCCATGCTCCAGGCCGTCGGTGATCAGCAGCACGGTGGCCTGGGTGCCCAGCACGCGCCTGGCCCAGCGCTGGTTGAACTCATGCAGGCTGGTGGTGATGCGGGTGCCGCCCGACCAGTCGGCCACCGCGCGCACCACCTGGCCGACGGCCAGGTCGGGGTCGCGGCCCTTCAGCAGCCTTGTGGTGCGGGTCAGCCTTGTGCCGAAGACGAAGCTCTCGACATGGCCAGTCTTCTGCCCGCTGGCCTGGCCCAGCGCATGGGCGAAGTGCAGCAGCATGCGCGAGTAGCGGCTCATCGAGCCCGAGATGTCGGCCAGCACCACCAGCGGCGCCGGCTGCTGGCGGGGCGCGCGCCAGCGCATGTCGCCCAGTTCGCCGCCCTGGCGCGCCATCGCGGCCATCGTCGCGCGCCAGTCGGCCCGGCCGGGGCGCGCGGCGCGGGCGCTGCGCCGCGTCGCCAGCGGCTCGAACAGCAGCCGCAACTGCGCCAGCAGGCGCTGGGCGGCGCGCCATTCGTCGGCCGTCATGGTGTCGAAATCGGCTTGGCGCAAGACCTCGCGGTCGTTCCAGGTCAGCTCGGCGTTGATCTCGATCTGGTCCTGCTCGGGCGCGGCTGGCGGACGGTTCGGCGGGTGCGGGAACAGCGCCTCGCCGAGGCGGCGGTTCTCGGGCGTCGGCGCCAGCGCACCGTCCTTGAGGTGAACCTTGGGCAGCAGCATCGCGCGCATCCGGCCCATCAGGTCGGGGTCGCGCCAGAACAGCGCGAAAGCCTGGTCGAACAGCTCGCGGTGCTCGATGCGGTCGAGCAGGCAGGCGCTGAGCACGGCGTGGAAATCGCGTTTCGATTCGAGGCCGGCCACCTGCAGCGCCGCCAGCGCGGTGTGCACCCGGTCGCCTCCCACCGGCATGCCGGCGCTGCGCAGCACGCGGGCGAAGTGCATCACGTTCTCGGCGAGATATCCCGCTGAAGCCCGGGCGGCAAGCATCGTGGTGGCCTGCGGCGAAGGCCGCTCAGCCCGCGGGCCGGCGCGCGTCGCCGCGCACCTGCTCCAGCAGCCGCGCCGCCTCGCCGCCCTGCATGCGGGCGATGTCGTCCTGGTACTTCAGCAGCAGGCCCAGCGTGTGCTGGATCACCTGCGGGTCGAGCACCACCGTGTCGAGCTCCATCAGCGCACGCGTCCACTCGATGGTCTCGGCGATGCCGGGCAGCTTGTAGAGCTCGACCGAGCGCAGCTGCTGGACGAAGGCGACGATCTGGCGCGCCAGCTCGGCCGATGCGCCGGGCACGCGGCGGCGCAGGATGTCGAGCTCGCGCTCGGCGTCCGGAAAATCCACCCAGTGGTAGAGGCAGCGCCGCTTGACCGCGTCGTGGATCTCGCGCGTGCGGTTGCTGGTCAGGATGACGATCGGCGGCTGCAGCGCCTTGACCGTGCCCAACTCGGGGATGGTGATCTGGAAGTCGCCCAGCACCTCCAGCAAGAAGGCCTCGAAGGGCTCGTCGGCGCGGTCAAGCTCGTCGATCAGCAGCACCGGCGCCACCGGGTTGGCCGGGTCTATCGCCTGCAGCAGCGCGCGCTTGGTCAGGAAGCGCTCGGAAAACAGCTCGGCGGCCAAGGCCTCGCGGCCCATGCCGTCTTTCTCGGCCAGGCGGATTTCCATCATCTGCCGGCCGTAGTTCCACTCGTAGGCGGCGCCCGCCAGATCCAGCCCTTCGTAACACTGCAGGCGGATCAGCGGCCGGCCCAGCATCAAAGCCAGCGTGCGCGCGATCTCGGTCTTGCCGGTGCCGGGCTCACCTTCCAGGAACAGCGGGCGCTGCAATTTGAGCGCCAGGTAGACGCAGGTGGCGAGCTGCCGGTCGGCAACGTAATCCAGCGCAGCCAGCCGGCTGATGGTGTCGGCAATGCTGGCGGGCAGCGCGGTTTCAGGGGACGGTGACAAGGCACAGCTCCAATAAAAACGCCGCACCGGGTGCGGCGTTCGACCTGACGAGGCAGCCTATCAGCCGGCGACGGCTCTGCCGGCCAGCACCGGCACCAGCGCGGCGCGGTACTCGGCCGATCCATGCAGGTCGCTGTTGAAACCGTCGGCGCTGACCGTGGCGCCGGCCAACGCGGCGGCAGACCAGCTGTTGGGGAGATCGGCGGCCAGCTTGGCCTCCAGCCCGCTGGCGCGGAACACGCAGGCGCCGGCGCCGGTGACGGCCACCCGAACGCCTTGCGGGCCCTGGCTGACGAACACGCCGACGATGGAGAAGCGCGACGCCGGCTGCTTGAACTTCTGCCAGCCGGCCTTGGCCGGCACCGGGAAGCTGACCGCGGTGATCAACTCGCCCTCGGCCAGCGCGGTCTCGAACATGCCGGTGAAGAAGTCGTCGGCGGCGATGTCGCGGCGGTCGGTGTGGATGGTTGCGCCCAGGCCGAGCGCGGCGGCCGGGTAGCAGGCCGCCGGGTCGTTGTTGGCCAGGCTGCCGCCGACCGTGCCGCGGTTGCGCACCTGGCGGTCGCCGATCTTGCCGGCCAGGTCGGCCAGCGCGGGGATCGCGGCGGCCAGCCCGGCGTGGGCGGCAACGGCGGCATGGGTGGTCATCGCGCCGACCCTGACGACGCCACCGCTGACGGTGATGCCCTTCAGGTCGGCGATGCCGCCCAGGTCGACCAGCGCTTCGGGCGCGGACAGGCCCAGCTTCATCGACGCCAGCAGCGACTGGCCGCCGGCGATCAGCTTGGCGCCCGAGGCCAGGGCGGCACGGGCGGCGTCGGCCGACGAGGCCGGTTTGTCATAGGCAAAAGCTTGCATGGGAATGTCTCCAACAGATCGGGTTCAGCGGGCGGCCCGGGCGGCCTGCCACACAGTGTAGGGCGTGGCCGGCATGGGCACATCCTTGACGCCCAGGGCGTGGCAGATGGCATTGATCACCGCCGGTGGCGAGCCTATCGCGCCGGCCTCGCCACAGCCCTTGACCCCTAGCGGGTTGTGGGTACAGGGCGTGCCCTTGGCGGTTTCCACCGTGAAACTGGGCAGGTCGTCGGCGCGCGGCATCGCGTAGTCCATGTAGCTGCCGGTCAGCAACTGGCCGGTCTCGGTGTCGTAGACGCCATGCTCGAGCAACGCCTGGCCTATGCCTTGCGCCAGCCCGCCGTGGACCTGGCCTTCGACGATCATCGGGTTGACGATGTTGCCGAAGTCGTCGACCGCGGTCATCCGGTCCACCCGAGTGTGGCCGGTGGCCGGGTCGATCTCGACCTCGCAGATGTAGGTGCCCGCCGGGTAGGTGAAGTTGCTCGGGTCGTAGAAGGCGTTCTCGTTCAGGCCGGGCTCGAGCTTGTCGTGCGGGAAGTTGTGCGGCACATAAGCGGTCAGCGAGACCGCGGCGAACGGCACCTTCTTGTCGGTGCCGGCGACCTTGAACTCGCCGCCCTCGAAGACGATGTCGGTGTCGGCGGCTTCGAGCAGGTGGGCCGCTATCTTCTTGCCCTTGGCGATCACCTTGTCGACCGCCTTGACGATGGCCGTGCCGCCCACCGCCAGCGAGCGGCTGCCGTAAGTGCCCATGCCGAACAAGACCTTGGACGTGTCGCCATGCTCGATCACGATGTCGTCTAGCGGGATGCCCAGCTTGTCGGCCACCACTTGCGCAAACGTCGTCTCGTGGCCCTGGCCATGGCTGTGGCTGCCGGTGAAGACCGTCACCTTGCCGGTCGGGTGGACACGCACCTCGCCGGCCTCGAACAGCCCGGCGCGGGCGCCCAGCGCGCCGGCCACCGACGACGGCGCGATGCCGCAGGCCTCGATGTAGGCCGAGTAGCCCAGGCCGCGCTTCAGGCCCTGGGCCTCGGACGCCGCACGCCGCGCCGCGAAGCCGGCGACATCGGCCAGCTCGATCGCGCGCGCCATCGTCGCCTCGTAATCGCCGGTGTCATAGGTCAGGCCGACCGGCGTGGCGTAGGGGAACTCGGTGATGAAGTTGCGGCGCCGGATCTCGGCCGGGTCGAGTCCGGTCTCGCGCGCCGCGGTCTCGACGATGCGCTCCAGCAAATAGGTGGCCTCGGGCCGGCCGGCGCCGCGGTAGGCGTCGACCGGCGCGGTGTTGGTGAACACCGCGGTGATCTCGCAGTAGATGTGCGGCGTCTTGTACTGGCCGGCCAGCAGCGTGGCGTGCAGGATGGTCGGGATGCAGGTGGAAAACGTCGACAGGTAGGCACCGAGGTTGGCGGTGGTGTCGGCACGCAAGGCCAGGAACTTGCCGTCTTTATCCAGCGCCAGCTGGGCGGTGGAGACATGGTCGCGGCCATGGGCGTCGCTGAGGAAGGCCTCGCTGCGGTCGCAAGTCCACTTGATCGGGCGCTTGATGGTCTTGCTCGCCCAGACCAGCGCGGTCTCCTCGCCGTAGAGGTAGATCTTGCTGCCGAAGCCGCCGCCCACGTCGGGCGCGACGACCCGCATCTTGTGCTCGGGGATGCCCAACACGAAGGCACACATCAGCAGCCGCTCGACATGCGGGTTCTGGTTGCTGACGTAGAGCGTGTAGTTGTCCGCGTTGCTGTCGTAATAGGCGTTGGCCGCGCGCGGCTCCATCGCGTTCGGGATCAGCCGGTTGTTGCGGAACTGCAGCGTCGTGACATGGGCCGCGCCCTTGATCGCCGCATCGGTGCCGGCCTGGTCGCCTATGCCCCAGCGGTAGCACAGGTTGTCGGTCGCCTCGTCGTGCACCGAATGCCCGGGCGCCGACGCGCCGAAGGCTTTTGCGGTGTCAACCACCGGCGTCAGCTCGTCGTAGTCGACGGCGATCAGCTCGGCCGCCACCCGGGCCTGCTCCAGCGTTTCGGCCACCACCAGCGCCACCCGGTCGCCGACATAGCGCACCTTGCCGTCGGCCAACACCGGGTGCTTGGGCTCCTTCATCGGCGTGCCGTCGAGGTTGTTGATCAACCAGCCGCAGGGCAGGCCGCCGACGGCCTTGAAGTGCTCGCCGGTGAAGATGCCCAGCACGCCGGGCGCCCGCGCCGCTTCAGCGCTGTCGAGCGACTTGATGCGGGCGTGGGCATAGGGTGAGCGCAGGAAATAGGCGTAGGTCTGCTGCGGCAGCGTGATGTCGTCGGTGTATTGGCCCTTGCCGGTGAGAAAGCGGCCGTCCTCGCGGCGCTCGACCGACTGGCCGATGAATCCTTGGCGTGCGTTCATGGGGGTGATCCTCGCTCAGGCGGCCATGCCGGCAGCACCCAGCTGCACGGCCTTGACGATGTTGTGGTAGCCGGTGCAGCGGCAGATGTTGCCCTCCAGCGCCTCGCGCACCTGTTGATCACTGTGACAACCATGGTGTGTCACCAGGTCGACCGCACTCATCACCATGCCGGGGGTGCAGAAGCCGCACTGCAGGCCGTGGCAGGTCTTGAAGGCCGCTTGCATAGGGTGCAAGCTGCCGTCGGCCGCGGCCAGGCCCTCGATGGTGGTGATGGACAGGCCCTCGGCCTGCACCGCCAGCAGGCTGCAGCTCTTGGTGGCGCGGCCGGCTATGTGCACGGTGCAGGCGCCGCATTGGCCGGTGTCGCAGCCCACATGGGTGCCTGTGAGCTGCAGCGTCTCGCGGATGAAGGTCACGAGCAGCGTGTTCGGCTCGACCTCGCGGGTGACGTCCTGACCGTTGACCTCGAGCGTGATCTTCATGCCCATGCGGGTGTCTCCTTGGGGGTGATGGGTTCAGGACTGGCCGTCGGCGTGCCCGATGACAGACTGGCAAACTGGGCGATGCTAGGCAAAACAGGCGCGCCGCATCAGTTCGTTATCCCTTATGAATATCCGCGCATAGTGCCGCCTGGCGGACGCCTTATGCTGCGCAATGCCCAGAGGAATGCGCGGCGCCGATTGCCGCCTCCGGACCGGTTACTTTCAGACCTTCAACGCTCAGAGCAAGCTGCCATGGACAACGTCGACCTCAATGTGCTGCGCCAGATCACCCAGTGGGTGGCGGCAGGCCACCGCGTGGTGCTGGGCACCATCACCCGCACCTGGGGTTCGGCGCCGCGCCCGCCCGGCTCGGCGGTGGCGGTGCGCGACGACGGCCTGGTGGCTGGCAGCGTGTCGGGCGGCTGCATCGAGGACGACCTGATCGACAAGGCGCGCGAGGGCGTGCTGGCCGCTGGCCTGCCGCAGGTGGTGCGCTACGGCATCGATGCCGATGCCGCGCACCGCTTCGGCCTGCCCTGCGGCGGGCTGATCGAGCTGGTGCTCGAGCCCGTGCTGCCGCGCACCCGGCTCGATGAACTGCTGACCCGCCTGAGCCAGGGCGAGCGGGTGCGCCGGGTGCTGACGATCGTCAGCGGCGAGGTGGTGCTGCAGCCCGCCACCCACGATGAAGCGATGAGCGACGAGCTGTCGCTGACCGAGACCCAGCTGACGACCCACCATGGCCCGCACTGGCGGCTGCTGCTGATAGGCGCCGGCCAGATGACGCAATACCTGGCGCAGATGGCGATCGCGCTCGGCTACCAGGTGCTGGTCTGCGACCCGCGCGAGGAATACGCCACCGGCTTCGAGGTGCCTGGCGCGACGCTGCTGCGCACCATGCCCGACGACACGGTGGTCGCACTCAAGCCCGACGGCCACACCGCGATCATCGCGCTGACGCACGACCCCAAGCTCGACGACCTGGCGCTGATGGAGGCGCTGACCGGCCCCGCGTTCTACGTCGGCGCGATAGGCTCGCGCGTCAACCAGGCCAAGCGCCGCGAACGGCTGAAAGAGCATTTCGGCCTGACCGACGACCAGCTCGACCGCCTGCACGGCCCGGTGGGGCTGAAGAACGGCGCCCGCACGCCGCCCGAGATCGCCGTCAGCATCCTGGCCGAGCTGACCGCCGTGCGCTACGGCTACCGCGTGCCCGAGCCGGTGCCGATCAAGGCGCAGGCAGTGGTCGAGGCGGGCTGCGCCACCTGAGCGGGCGATGCGCTACAACACCGCATGTCCGATGACTACCAGATCCACATCCCGCCCTCGTTCGAGGCCGTGCATGCCGATGCGCGCGGCCGGCTCGGCGTGACGAAAGAGACCTTCCGCGCCCGCTACGAGCTGTGCGAGGACATGGCGCAGATGCTGGTCGACCCCAGCCAGGCGCTGCACCACGACCAGGGCGTGTCCGAGGACCTGATCCTGGGCCGCACCCAGGACGGGCTGGCCACACCCGAATCGGGCTTCAGCGCCGCCGAGGCGGTCTGGGTGGCCACCCGGCTGGCCGAGTTGCTGGGCTGGCTGGGCCAGCGCGCCCCAGCCGTTGACGGGCCGCGTTGACGGGCACACTGTCGTCCAGCACGGTCGTCCAGCACCCTGGCGCAGCGGATCAACCGCCGCCGCGCATCGTGTAGAGATCGAAGTAGCGCATGAAGGCCAGCCTCTCGGCGTCCACCACCTGCTCGAAGCGGTAATGGGTCTGCAGACGCGGCAGCCGCACCAACGCGATCTGGCGCGGCGCCAGCACCTGCCAGGACAGGTGCAGCGCGCCACTGCCGATCTGCACCCGCGCCTGGCCGGGCCGGCTCAAATCCAGCGGGCAGCCCCGCACCGCGCCCGGCAGGCAGCGCAGCCAGTCGCGCTCGGTGAACCCCTGCTCGCGCCGGAACTCTGCCGGGTAGTCGGCCTGCATCCGCTGCGCCAGTCTAGCCGCCGGCGATCGGCGGCCAGATCGCCAGCGTGTCGCCGTCCACGATCGCGCGGCTGGCGCGCTGCTCGGGCGGCACGTAGACGCCGTTCACCAGCACCAGGTGCACCAGCTTGATAGGCAGGCCAAAGGGCTCGATGATCTGCGCGATGGTCGACCCGTCCTCCAGCTCCAGGTCGATCCGGTTGCCGCGGCGGGCCGCGACAGGCAGGTAATCGGTGAGGCTGGCGTAGAGCTTGAACGTGATCTTCATGGCTGGCGCGATTCTGCCCCGGCTGCCATCAGCGCAGGTGGGCCGGGGTTTGCTGGGCCTGCGCATTGGCCAGGTAGGCCTCCATCAACAGCGTCGGGTCGGCCAGCAGGCGCTGCTTCCACTCGGGGCTGAGCCGCACCTCGCCCTCGACCAAGCCGCGCATCACGCCCACATGCTCGGTCCAGCCGACCGCGTTGCAGCCCACCAGCTTGTCGCCCGAGAACTGCAGGCTCAGCAGCCTGCCTCCTCCGGGACCCTCGCGGTCGGTCAGCTCGACATGCTCGCCACCCGGCACGCCCTGCCAGTTGCCGAAGCTGGCCGAGATCATGCCCAGCGTGTCGAGCACGTTGATCTGCGTGACGCCCTTCAGCGAGGTGGTCTTGCCCAGCATGTTGAGCGCGGCCACCCGGGCCTGCTCGGCAGCATTGGGCTGGATCGCGCTGACGATGGTGGTGCCGCTGACCTTGTCGAAGGCCTCGGCGCAATCGCCCGCCGCGTAGATGCCCGGCACATTGGTCTGCAGGTGCTCGTCGGTCAACACGCCGATCAGGCACAGCACGCCCGAACCCTGCAGGAAGCCGATGTTGGGTTTGACGCCGGTCGCGCTGATCACCAGGTCGGCCTCCAGGTGCTGGCCGGTGGACAGGCGCACCGTCATAGGTGCCGTCGTTGGCGCGGGCGCGGCAGCCGGGGCGGCCACCGGCCGCGGCGCCGGCTCGGACCCCAGGCCGAGCGCCTGGGCGATCTTGGTCAGCAGGCCGGGCGCAGGCGCCGGCGCCGCAACCGGTGCCGGCGGCGCCACCGGCTCGGGCCGCTCTACCGCCTCGACCCGGGCGCCGGTGTACACCGTCACACCCTTTTTTTCGCACCAGTCCTTGATCATGCCGCCGGCCGTCGGCCCCATCATGCGCGGCACCATGCGGTCGCCCATCTCGACCACGGTCAACTTGACGCCGCGCATCGCCAGCGCTTCCATGATGATGCAGCCGATGAAGCCGGCGCCCAGTTGCAGCACGCGCGCGCCGGGCTGGGCCAGTTCCATGATCTTGCGCGCGTCGGCCAGCGTCCAGCAGGGGTGAACGCCCTTGCCGTGGATGCCGGGGATAGTCGGGGTCGCGGGCGACGAGCCGGTGGCGATCAGCAGCTTGTCGAAGGTCTCTACGCTGCCGTCCTCGAGCAGCACCCGGCGCTGCGCGGTGTCGACCGACTTGGCGCGGCCGCGTTTCAAGGCGATGCGCAGCCGGCCGTAGTGGTCGGCGCCGTGGCGCAAGCGGGTGCCCTCCTCGGCCACCTTGCCGATCAACAGGTAGGGGATGGCCATGCGCGAGTAAGGCGCTTCGGGCTCGTCGCCGATGATGACGATCTCGTCGTTGGGCGCGTTCTTGCGCAGGGTTTCGGCGGCGATCACACCGGCCGGGCCGGCGCCCAGGATGACATGCTTCATGGCGGCAAATCTCCAGTCAGAAAATGACAAGGCGGTCCGAAAACCGCCTTGAGGTCAACAACAGCCCGTAAAGGCTAGAGGCCGAGCCTGGCGCGGGTTTCAGCCTTCAGCCGGCCACCGGTGTCCCAGCCGCGGATGTCGTAATACTTGGGCAGCATCTCGGGCAGCTTGCTGACCAGGCCCTTGGCCGGGCCGGTCTTGACCGCCTCATTGAGCAGCCGCGGCGGCAAGGTGTCGTCCCGCTCGGTGAAGCCGGCGCGGTTGTTGAAGTCGCGCTCCATGTTCCAGATCCGCTCGCCGATCAAGCTCAGGTTCTCGAGCGTGAACTCGTCGCCGCAAGCCGCCGCCACCTGCGGCTGCACGTCGGCCAGACCCCAGGCAAAGCTGGTGAAGATGCAGATGCCGGCCGAATCGAAAGCCGCGGTGGCGTCCTGGAAGGCCATCACCAGCTCGGGCTTGCCATCGGCCACCAGCGGGTCGGTCTTGACTGGGATGCCCAGCACCTCGGAGGCCACGGTGTAGCCGCGCAGATGGCAGGCGCCGCGGTTGCTGGTGGCGTAGGCCAGGCCCATGCCCTGGATGCCGCGGCCGTCGTAGGCCGGGAACTCCTGGCCCTTGACGCTCATGCTGAGCTCGGGGTGGCCGTACTTGGCGGTCAGGCGCTTGCTGCCCTGGGCCATTTCCTTGCCGAAGCCGACGTTGTTGGCCGTCATCTCGGCCAGCTCGCACAGCGCCTTGGCCGAGCCGAAGGGTGCCTCCAGGCCGAGCATCTCCTGGGTGATCACGCCCATCTCGTAGAGCTCCATCACCGCGCCCACCGTGGTGCCGAAGGTGATCGGGTCCATGCCCTGCTCGTTGCAGAGGGTGTTGGCGTACTGCAGCGCTTCGAGGTCGTTGACGCCGTTGGACGCGCCCAGCGCCCAGGCGGCTTCGTATTCCAGGCCGCCGGTCGCGCCCCAGTACTGCGGCTTGTTGACGACCGAGAAGTGGGTCGGGTCGATCTTGGAGATCCGGCCGCAGGCGATCGTGCAGCCGAAACAGGCCTGGTTGGTGACCAGCTGCTTCTTGCCGTCGCTTTCGCGCGGTGTGGCCATCGCTTCGGCGCCAATGTCCTTGGCGCCTTCGAACTGGCTGTCGCGGTGGTTGCGGGTGGGCAGCGCGCCCATCTCGTTGATCACGCTCATCAACACCTGGGTGCCGAAGGTCGGCAGGCCCTGGCCGGTGACGGCGTTCTCGGCCAGGATCTTCTTCTTCTCGTAAGTGACGCGCATGAACTCCTTGGGGTTGGCGATATTGCCCACCCCGATCGTGCCGCGCACCGCGATCGCCTTCAGGTTCTTGCTGCCCATCACCGCGCCCACGCCCGAGCGGCCGGCCGCGCGGTGCAGGTCGTTGACGACCGCGGCGTACAACACCTGGTTCTCGCCCGCCAGCCCGATCGAGCTGATGCGCAGCTGCGGGTCCTGGTGCTGTTTTTTGAGTGCGGCTTCGGTCTCGAACACGCTCTTGCCCCACAGGTGGGCGGCGTCCTTCAGCTCGGCATTGCCGTCGCTGATCGAAAGGTAGACCGGCTTGGCCGACTTGCCTTCGAAGATCACCATGTCCCAGCCGGCCATCTTGAGCTCGGCGCCCCAGTAGCCGCCCGAGTTGCTGCAGGCGATCGCGCCGGTCAGCGGGCCCTTGGTGACCACCGTGTAGCGTCCACCGGTGGAGGCCATGGTGCCGGTCAGCGGGCCGGTGGCCCAGATGATCTTGTTGTCGACCGACAGCGGGTCGATGGTGGCGTCGATTTCCTCGACCAGGTACTTGGTGGCCAGGCCGCGCGAGCCGAGGTAAGACTTGGCCCAGCTCATGTTGAGCGGCTCCGACACGACGGTGCCGGCGGTGAGGTTGACGCGAAGGATTTTTCCTGCCCAGGACATATCGAGTTCCCCTTTAAGCGGCGGTTTGGTTACCGAGCTTGTCAGCCCAGGCAGCCATCTTGTTGAGACCGGTCCAGTTGGCGTCGATGTAGGTGATCGCGCCGGTCGGGCAGGCATCGGCGCAGGCGGGCTCGCCGCCGCACAGGTCGCACTTCTGAACCTTGCCGGTTTCCTGGACGTAATTGACGGTGCCGAACGGGCAGGCGATGGTGCAGACCTTGCAGCCGACGCAGGTCGATTCGTTCACCACCTTGGCGCCGGTGGCGCGGTCGACCGTGATCGCCTCGACCGGACAGGCATGCAGGCACCAAGCCTCGTCGCACTGGGTGCAGGTGTAGGGCACCTTGCGGCCGGTGTGGTGGAAGTCGAACACCTTGATGCGGGATTTGGCCGGCGCGTAGACGCCATAGTTCTCAAACGAACAAGCCATCTCGCATTGCAGGCATCCGGTGCATTTCTCCGGATTGATGTGCAGGCTTTTCTGCATGGTGTTCTTCTCCAGGGGATCTTGAAGGGGTTGCAGGCGCATCCACGCGCCATGCGTGGACGATTGGCCTATGCAATGATGGACATAGGCAAGACCCGCGGAAACCTGGTGCTTACCCTGATATGCAGAGGGAGATAGGCTGGGCTGTGCCAGGCTGAGACGCCATCACGGCATCAGGCCGGCATTCAGCCCCGCCGCATGAGAACGGTTCTCATCGGCCTGTGCCGGCCGGCCGCGGTCGCTACTTGCCGGCGTTGGGGAAGAACAACTGCTCGCCGCCGATCTTGTAGCTGGTGATCGCCGCCTGACCGGCCGGTGACACCACCCAATCGGCAAAGCCCTGGGCCAACGCCACCTTGACATGCGGATGTTTGGCCGGGTTGACGACCATCACGCCGTAGGGATTGAAGAGGCGGGTGTCGCCCTCGACCAGCACGGCAAGATCGGCGCGGTTCTTGAAGCTCAGCCATGTGCCGCGGTCGGCCAGCACATGGGCGCCGGTGGACGCGGCCATGTTGAGCGCAGGGCCCATGCCGCAGCCGCATTCCTTGTAGCCGGCGGGCCTGGCCACCGCGATGTCGGTGCCGGCGGCCTTCCAGAAGCGCAGTTCGGCGGCGTGGGTGCCGCTCTTGTCGCCGCGCGAGATGAAGGCGGCGCTCGGGGATGACGCCAGCTTTTGCAAGGCCGCCGCGATGTCCTTGCCGCGCAGCTTGGCGGGGTCGGCGGACGGTCCGATCAGCACGAAATCGTTGACCATCACCGGCAGGCGCTTCAGGCTGAAACCGTCGGCGACGAATTTTTCCTCGGCGGCCTGGTCGTGCACGAAGACGATGTCGGCATCGCCGCGGCGGCCCATGTCCAGCGCCTGGCCTGTGCCCAGCGCCACCACCCGCACCTCGGTGCCGCTGGCGGCCTTGAAGATGGGCAGCAGGTGGCCGAACAGGCCGGACTGCTCGGTCGAGGTGGTCGAAGCCATCACGATGAAGGGCGTCTGAGCCTGCGCCAGCGTGGCGGCAGCCAGCAGCGCCAGGCCCAGGCAGAGGCGGCGGGTCATGTCCATGGCAGTTCTCCCTTGAGGAATTGCGCCACCTCGGGTGGCAGGTCCTGGCGTCTGAAAAATTCGTCGACCTCCAGGTCGGCCAGCAGCCGGCCGGCGTCGAGGTAGACCACCCGGCGCGCCAGGCGCTTGACCTGACCCAGGTTGTGGCTGCTCATCACCAGTGCCATGCCGTCGCGGCCAAACTCGTCGATCAAGGTCTCGACCTCGCGCTTGGCCGAGGGGTCGAGACTGGCGGTGGGCTCGTCGAGAAACAGGATGTCGGGCCGCACGGCCCAGGCCCGCGCCAGCGCCAGGCGCTGCTGCTGGCCGCCCGACAGCGAGCGCGCCGGCCGGTCGGCCAGCGCCTGCAGGCCGACCCGGTCCAGGGCCAGGTCCAGCCGCCCGGCCCGCTCGGCGCCGGGCACGCCGGCCAGCCACAGCGCGAGCTGCAGGTTGCGCCGCACGCTGAAATGCAGCAGGAAGGGCCGCTGGAAGACCATCGCCGTGACCGGCCGCGGGCCCTGCGCCAGCAGCACGCGCTCGCCCGCGCTGGGCCGCAGCAGGCCGTTGAGCAGGCGCAGCAGCGTGGTCTTGCCCGAGCCGTTGGCCCCGACCAGCGCGATGCGGTCGCCGCGGTGGATCTGCAGGCTGAGCTCGCGCAGCGCCGGCCGGGCACCGAAGCACACGGTGGCCTGGCGCAGCGCGATCAAGGCCGGCGTCGACAGCACTGCTGGCGCCACCAAGGCCCCGGCCGGCGCTGCGCCCGGCAGCCAGACACTGCTCATCGCGCCAGCCCGCCGGTCCAGCCCGCCACCGCCCCGGCGCCCGACCCGGCACGGCGCTGCGTCAGGCCGACCGCCAGGTTGATCAGCGCCACCACGCCCAGCAGCACGGTGCCCAGCGCCAGCGCCAGCGGCAGGTCGCCCTTGCTGGTCTCCAGCGCGATCGCGGTGGTCATCACCCGCGTCACGCCGTCTATGTTGCCGCCGACGATCATCACCGCGCCGACCTCGGCCACGGCCCGGCCGAAGGCGGTCAGCAGCAGCGTCAGCACGGCCAGCCGCTGGTGTGCCAGCAGCAGCAAGGCAGCCAGCAGCGGGCCCGCCCCCATCGCCTGCAACTCGTCGCCGCCCTCGCGCAGCGCGTCGGCCACCAGCTGGCGCGCCAGCGCGGCGATCAGCGGCACCACCAGGATGCTCTGGGCGATGACCATCGCCGTGGGCGTGAACAGGATGCCCCAGGCGCCCAGCGGCCCGCTGCGCGACAACAGCAGGTAGACCACCAGCCCCACCACCACCGAGGGCAGCGCCAGCAGCGTGTTGAGCACGCCGATCAGCGCGCTTCGGCCCGGAAACTGCGCCACCGCCAGCCAGGCGCCGAGCAGCAGGCCGGCGCCCGCGCCCACTGCGCAAGCCGTGGCCGAAACGCGCAGCGACAGGCCGACGATGCGCCACAGCGTGGCATCGGCCTGGGTGATCAGGTGCAGCGCAAGGCCGAAGCTCTGGGAAAACGCGTCCATGGCGGGTAGGTGATGCCTCTCGGCCAGCAGGCCGGGGGGCGAGAACGGGGTGGGCGCTGCCGCGATTCTTGCCGCTGGCGCGGCGCGGCGCGATAGGCACGCGCTTGCATATCTGCGCGCGCAAGACAGACCGGTCGCCGGTGCCGATCGCCACGCCACCACCGCAATGGTGCGCTGGGTCACCGGGCTTGCAATACCGCTGCAGCAGCCACAGCCAGGGGGGCGCGATTTGACCCGTCGCGAATGTGGGCGTCGGTTTCCGTGGGCAAGCAGCGCCCAGAAGGCCAGTTCGGAATCGGTCCGCCCGGTCGGTACGGGCCAGCGTCCAGCATGGCGCAGTCACCGATGCCAGGCAGGTTGCCGTTGTGCGCGAACACATGCACTCGGCCACCGAGTTCACGCGCGAAGGGCTGGGTGTTGGCGAGCGAGACCGCCAGCTCGCTTGTGCGCCGCCGCTCACAACTCGAGACCTTCGGATGCTGTCGTTAGGCCGCGAACCTGATTCGGCTAGCGCAGGGTCTTGTCGAAGAAGGCTGTGATTTCGACGGCGAGCTGCTTCAGGAACGCAGCGCGATCGAAACCCGGTGGGTTCGCGGCGACATCGCCGTCCGGACTGGGAAGGGACATGTTGGGCGTATCCATGAAGGCGAAGTGCCAGGCGTTGGACACCCGCCGCAGATTGGGCGCGGTCAGCTTGCTGGCGACCCACTCGGCATGGAATCGCGGCACCAGGAAACGATCGAGCTCAGCCAGGTAGATCAGGGTCGCCGGCCGAACCGTGGCGAGTGATTCGGCGCTGAGCAGCACACCCGCCGGAGCCATCGCGACGATCGCCCGAACGCGCTCGTCCTCGAGCGCGGGCGTGGCTGCGGGCAAGGACGGCATCGCAGCGCCCGATCGGCCCATGCCGCAGAAGATCGGGTCTTCGGCTGCTTCGGCCAGGCAATGTCTGCTCATGCGAGACACATCCGGCCTGGCGCCCGCCAACGCCAGCACCGTGTAGCCGCCAGCCGAGTGTCCGAGCGCACCGACGCGAGGTCCCTGGCTGTCGGTCGCAATCCTGTCCTTCCACGCGGGATCGGCCAGGATCGCGTCGATGACCCGAGAAGCCTGCCGCGGCCGCTCGTCGAAGTAGCGCTCGGGGCTCTTCTCGATCAACGACCGATCCTGCCAGTTGTCGCCGGGATGACGCAGCGCGGCGACCAGATAGCCGCTCCGGGCGAGCGCTTGTGCCAGGACGCTGTGCCCGAGTTCGCTGCCGCCGATGCCGTGGCTGAGCAGGATCAACGCCTTGACCTTGTCGACGGGTTTGCCGCCGATGGCCGCGTGTAGCGAGAACGGTCCCATGGCGATGGCTCGCGGCACGGCCAGCGTCGGGTAGTACAGCGCGACCGTCGTCGTGGGCGCGTCCGGTGTGGTGCCCAGCGCCTGGATCTGCATCCAGCCGGCCTCGTAGGCCTGTGCGTGTGCTGCGACGAGCAGGGTGGCCAGCAAGGCCAGGATGCGCCGAAGAAGGCAGGTCATGGGGTGCTCCAGAGGGTTGTCGAGTTCGAGTGTCGGGGCTGACCGTGAGACAACCGCATGGCTTGCGACGAAACGCCGGTTGGGCCGTGCGAATCGACCGCCGGTGGTCGATCGATGCGCTCCGGCGGGCATAGACGACCCCGTCAGTCGTGCATCACTTCGGCGATCAGCTTGCGCACGATAGGCAGGGCGGGCGGCTCGGCGCGCCGGGCGAGCGTGACGATACCGAAGCGCGCGGTCGCGCTGATGGCGGGCTTGAGCACCAACTCCACCAGATCGGGGGCCGCGGTGCGGATGGCGATCAAGACCGCATCGCTGTGGCGCACCACCTCGACCAGGCTCGGGATCTCCTCGCAGCGCAGCGTGACGCATTCAGACGGATGGGCCGCCGGCCCGTAGCGTTCGACCATCGTGCGCGCGATTTCGTCGCTCAGCGGTGTAGCCGCGATCGGGAACTGTCGCAGCGCGTCGAACCGAAGCGCGCCTTTCCAGCGGGTGAGCGGATGCCCTTCGCGCACCATGAAGGCGCCGCGCATTTCGACCAGGTTGGCCACACGAAGGTCGGGCGCCGGTGACAGCGAGCGGGCGTCGACGACCAGCGCGTCGAGCTCGCGTTCGCGCAACCGGCGTGTCAGCACGTCGGTGGGGCCACGCGCGACCTCGACGTGAATCGTCGGGTGCGATTTCGCCATCGTCTTCAGCAGCGGTGTCATCAGCATCGCGCCCGGCCCCGAGCCCAATCCGATGCGCACCGTGCCCGAGCGACCCTCCCGCATCATCCGTCCGCTGGCTTCGAGTTCATCGGCATCGAAGACGAGTTGCCGCGCGCGCTGCAGCGCCTCGACACCGAAGGGCGTCAGCACGCTGCGCCGCCCCAAGCGGTCGAACAGCGGCTGGCCGAGCTCCTCCTCCAGCGCGCGGATGCTGCGGCTCAGCGCAGGCTGGGTCAGGAACAGCGCCTCGGCGGAGCGTGTGAACGAGCCGCTCTGGGCCAGTGAGATCAGGTGACGCAACTGGACCAATGTCATCGGGAAAACCTGGATATTTCATTCATTGTAGTCATCATAACTGGACTAACAATGCATTGGACTTGATGATTGGCTGGGCCTACATTGGCGCCAGGCGCTGGCTATATCGAACCGGCGCCAACGGAGCTCACCCCATGTTCGAGACCGCCACGACGGCCGCCCAGACCCCGCGCGTTGCGCAATTTGCCGAGCCCACCTACCTGCGCCAGGTGCTGAATCCGCAGATCGGTGAATTCATCCGCCTGCGCCGCGACCTCCACCACGAGCCGGAACTTGCGTTCGAAGAGCACCGCACCGCCGCACTGGTGGCCGACAAGCTCGAATCCTGGGGCTACGCCGTCGAACGTGGGGTCGGCCGCCTGGTCCGCGGCAGCGGCGCCGGGCGGCTCGGCCTGCCCGCCGACATGGACGCTCTGCCGATCGCCGAGGCCACCGGCGCCGCGTGGGCCAGCCAACGCGCTGGCGTGATGCACGCCTGCGGCCATGACGGCCACACACCGCGATGCTGCTGGCAGCGGCGCGCCGCCTGGCCGAGGAAAGCCGCTTCAGCGGCGCGCTGCGGATGATGGAGGACGGGCTGTTCGACCGCTTCCCCTGCGACGCGATCTTCGCGATGCACAAACTGCCCGGTCTGCCGCAGGGGCAACTGGTGTTCCGCGACGGTGCGGCGATGGCGTCGAGCGACTACGCCAGCATCACGCTGACGGGGTCGGTGGCCATGGCGCGATGCCGCACAAGGCCACCGACCCCATCGTCGCCGCGGCCAGCATCGTGATGGCTTTGCAGACCATCTTCTCTCGCAGTGTCGATCCACAGGCGATGGCGGTCGTCACCGTCGGTGCCTTGCACGCCGTCAAGGCGAACAACGTGATTCCGGCCACCGCGACACTGGAACTGAGCGTGCGCGCGCTGGACGGCGCGGTGCGCGCAATGCTGGAGCAGCGCATCAAGGCCTTGGTGGCCGCGCAGGCCGAGAGCTTTGGCGTCGGCGCGCGGATCGACTGGCGCGCCGGCTACGCGGTGCTCGTCAACACACCCGAACAGACAGACTTTGCCCGCGAAGTCGGGCTGGCACTGCGCGGTGCCAACGGCGTCACCTTGCAAGGCCCGGCGCTGCCGGGCAGCGAGGACTTCGCCTTCATGCTGGAGCGCGTGCCCGGCAGCTACCTGTTGATCGGCAATGGCGACGGCGACAGCGCCGGCGCCTGCATGGTCCACCACCCGGGCTACGACTTCAACGACGACAACATCGCGATCGGCGCCGCCTATTGGGCGCTGCTCGCCGAACGGTTCCTGACCGACTGATTCCTCCGCCTCTCCTGTCGCCACGGCTGCTGAGGCCTTGGCGTCGATTTCCTGTCCGCAGCACCTTGGGCCCAGCCCCGTCCAGCGAGAACTGCCATGAACCTGTCTGCCTCCCATCCCCTGCCCGTCGCGTCCAGGCGCGCGGCCGAACCCCGCACGAGCTCGGCGCGGGCGGTCGGCGTGCCCAAGCGCGTGGTGGCGGCCACCGTCGCCGGCAACGCGCTCGAGTTCTATGACTTCGTCACCTACGCCTTCTTTGCCGTCTACATCGGCAAGACCTTCTTCCCGGCGTCGACGCCGCTCGGCAGCCTGCTGCTGTCGGTGGCGGTGTTCGGCGTCGGCTTCTTCGCACGGCCGGTGGGCGGTGTGCTGATCGGTGCCTTCGCCGACCGCGCCGGCCGGCGCCCGGCCATGCTGCTGACCATCGCCCTGATCACGATCGGCACCCTGGGCCTGGCGCTGACGCCGTCCTACGCGAGCATCGGCCTGGCAGCGCCGATCATCGTCGTGTTGTGCCGATTGGTCCAAGGCCTTGCGCTCGGGGGTGAAGTGGGCCCCTCCAGTGCCTTCCTGATCGAGTCGGCACCTGCGGCCAAACGCGGCCTGTACGCGAGCTGGCAACTGGCCAGCCAGGGCGCAGCCGGGCTGGTCGCGGGTGCGTTTGGACTGGTGCTCACGAGCAGCCTTTCGCCGGCCGACATGCTGGCCTGGGGCTGGCGCGTGCCCTTCATGGTCGGCCTGCTGCTGGTGCCGCTGGCCGTCTACCTTCGACACAACATGCCCGAGACCTTGCGTGCCGGCCCGACGCAGGCGGTCAGTTCCGGGGTGACCGGGCTGAAGCGCAAGCGCGGCCTGATCGGGCTGGCGGTGCTCGTGGTCATCGGCGGCACGGTCTCGACCTACGTCGGCAACTTCATGACCACCTATGCGATCACGACGCTGAATATGTCGCCGGTCCTGGCGATGGGCGCGACCGTCGTCGGCGGCTTGTGCACGCTGGTGTTCTCGCTGCTCGGTGGCTGGCTGTGCGACCGCTTCGGCCGCAAGCCGACGATGTTCTGGCCACGTGTGGCGGCCGCGATGCTGACCGTTCCGGCCTTCATGCTGCTGGTCGCAAACCCCACGGCCACCACGCTGTTTGCAGTGTCGGGATTTCTGGCCGCGCTGACGGCGGTCAGCGGCGCCGCGTCCTTGGTTGCCATTACGGAGTTGCTGCCGCGCGGCATCCGCGCCACCGGGATGTCGATCGCCTATGCCGTCGGTGTCTCGCTGTTCGGTGGCACGACCCAGCTCGTCATCACCTGGCTGATCGGCGTGACGGGCAACCCCGCGGCGCCCGCGTGGTACGTGGCGGGCGCCAGCGTCATCACCGCGCTGGCCATGCTGGCGATGCCAGAAAGCCGCGACCACGCGCTGGAGGACTGAGCCCGGACACAAGGCCCGGACGGGGCTTGTGCCTGGCGAAGGCCTCGGGGCGATACAAGCCCCGAGGCTGAGCCCGCGCGTGCAAGCCCGAAAGGGGCTCGTGCCTGGCGAAGGGCCGAGCGCGATTTCGCGCGCGAGGACTGTCGCACAAAGCCCAGATTCTGAAATTTGCAGGAGAGTGTCGGGACCCCATCCCGGCCACCGAAGGCGCAACCTCCCATGAACGCTCAGGTCCCGTACTGCACACCGTCATCGCCGTCTGGAGAGCCGTCACAACCGTGACGCACCGAAGGAGCAAAGCCCAGCGGCTGCCGCCTCGGCTGAAACTCTCAGGTACCCAAGACAGAGGGAGCGGCAACCCGCACCGCCAGCGCGATGCGGGCCAATATGCTTTTGGAGTTCCCCATGAAAGTCATCGTCCTCGGCGCCGGCCTGCTCGGCGTCACCTCCGCCTATTTCCTGCGCCAGCAGGGTCACGAGGTCACCGTGATCGACCGGCAGGCCACGCCGGCCGCCGAAACCAGCTTCGCCAACGGCGGCCAGATCTCGGTCAGCCATGCCGAACCCTGGGCCAACCCGAGCGCGCCGCTGAAGGTGCTGAAGTGGCTGGGCAAGGAAGACGCGCCGCTGCTGTTCCGCATCCGCGCCGACATGCGGCAGTGGCTGTGGGGCTTGCAGTTCCTGCGCGAATGCACGCCGGCGCGCACCCGCCACAACATCGAGCAGATCGTTCGCCTGGGCACCTACAGCCGCGACACGCTGCAGACCCTGCGCCGTGACATCGGCATCGAATACGACCAGCGCACCCAGGGCATCCTGCACTTCTACACCAGCCAGAAGGAATTCGACAGCGCTGAAGGCCCGGCCGCGCAGATGCGCGAGCTGGGTTGCGACCGGCGGGTGATCTCGGCCGACGAGGCGGTCAAGCTCGAACCGGCGTTGCGCCATATCCGCCCGCAACTGGCGGGTGCAACCTATACCGCCGAAGACGAGTCGGGCGACGCCAATCGCTTCGCGCGCGAGCTCGTTGCACGCTGCCGTGCCGACGGCGTGCAGTTCCTGATGAGCCACACCGTGACCGCGCTGCGCGAGGCGGGCGGCAAGATAGACCATGTCGAAGCCACCGATGACGAAGGCCGCTTCCAGCGCGTGGGCGGCAATGCCTATGTGCTGGCGATGGGCAGCCTGAGCCCGCTGCTTGCCGCGCCGTTGGGTATGCGGCTGCCGATCTACCCGGCCAAAGGCTACTCGGTGACGATGCCGGTCAAGGACGCCTCGGCGGCACACCAGGTCTCGCTCACCGACGATGAATACAAGCTCGTCTTCTCGCGCCTGGGCGACCGGCTGCGGATCGCCGGCACGGCCGAACTGAACGGCTACGACCGTGACTTGAACAGGGTGCGCTGTGAAGCGATCGTCAAGCGCACCGAGGCGCTGTTCCCCGGCGCGGGCGATGCGGAGCAGGCCCAGTTCTGGACCGGGTTGCGGCCCGCGACACCGTCCAACGTGCCGATCATCGGCCGCTCGAAGATCGCCAACCTGTACCTGAACACTGGCCACGGCACGCTGGGCTGGACCCACGCCTGCGGCTCGGGCAAGAGCATTGCGCGCATCGTCAGCGGCCTGCCGCCTGAACTGGACTTCGCGTTCACCGGTCTGCAGGCGCGCGCAACGCCGTTCAATGGCGTCGAATTGCCGGCGTAGGCCAGCGCCTCGCGGCGCCCGTCCCCCCGAGGCGAAACACCTGGGCCGGCCCGGCGTTTGTTGTCCATGGGCCATGTGGCCCGAGACGACCGGCAGGAGAACCGACCCCGTCCGGCTTTCGTCTCGAGAGCGGGCCAGCTCAGCCGGTCATCGGCGGCGAGGCGATCCTCCCGCCTCCGATCCACGGCGATTGATCGTGCAGAAGAGGTGCCGAGCGCCACCTCCCAGGCAGACATGTCCTGACCAGGCGCCTGATTCGCAGGAATCAAGCCGCTGACGGCGATCCGGACCACGGCGATCTCGAGCCCCACCGGGCAGATTCGCGCCCCACCCTGGTTATTGGCGGCATCATGTAAAGCCGAACGCTCCGCGTGAAATACGCGAAATGCATGAACGACCAGAAGCAGCAAGATCGAACTTGACACAATCCAGCAAATCACTTATAAGCTGCAAAGTGTGTTAACCGACGGGTATCCAACAGTGACGGCACAGTGTCAGTCGATAAATCGATTCGGCGATTTTTTGGGAATCCGATTGGAGAGTCGCATCGACCCAGTGGCGCGGACGGGGCGAATGGTGGTTTGGTGACCGCCGATCCGCCGCGCGCCAGTCAGTGAATGTCGATTGCGGCGGATTCTGCGGCTGCAAGCTGAGGAATATTTCCAATCAGGTTGAAACAGGGAGTTATCTGCATGAACCACCTCGTCATCGGACTGGGCGGAACGGGTGGCAAGATCATCCGCGCGCTGCGCAAGACCTTGTATCAAGAATTTCACGGCGAAAAAATCGCCGCGGCCGACATCGGCTATCTGTACGTCGACTCATCCAACGAAATGATGTCGATCGATGACCCCAGTTGGAAGACGCTCGGGACTTCCGTGCAATTGGCCAAAGCGAGCCAGTTGCTGATCACTGACGCCAACCTCAGTTCGCGCCTGGACAATCTGGAAAGTTATCCGGGTCTGAAACACTGGCTGGGCAGCCCGGAAGAGTGGCGGGACATCTTGAACAGCATCGTCGGCGCCACCCTTGGAGGACAAAAGCGCCGGCTCGGCCGCTTCCTTTTTGCCTGCAAGGCCGACAAGTACCGGGAGCAAGTGCAGTCGCAAGTCAAAGCCTTGCAGCAAAACGGCCTGACCGAAATCACCTTCCATGTCATCGTCGGACTGGCTGGCGGCACCGGCAGTGGCAGCGTCGTCGACGCCGTGGCGCAGTTGCGCGATCTCTATCCCGATTCGAAGCGCTTTCGCATCCTCATCTACGCGCTGCTGCCTGACGCCTATCCAAATCCGAATTGGGACACCGGCAACTATCATGCGAACGGCTTTGCCGCCCTCACCGAACTCAATGCCATGTCGATCGGCGCCTATCAGCCTTATGACGTGACCGGCGTCAAGGAGCGGCTCAGGCTGAGCGACCCGTTCAACGGCTGTTTTGTTTTCGGAAACGAGAATGAGAACGGCCTGACGGTGGATGTCGATCGGGATTTGCCGGGCATCGTTGCAGATTTTCTCTACCAGAAGATCGTCGCGGCAACCAAGGTCAACTGGGCATCACTCGGGCGAATGGAAAACGCCGAAAATGGCGACGGCTCGCCCGAGACCGCGCCGCAGGGCCGGAGCCCCGAGCGGTCGAAGCGATTCCTGGCATTTGGCATCAAGCGCCTGGCGATTCCTGAAGAAGAAATCAGCGAGTACTTGACCTACAGCTTTGCACGTCAGGCGGCGCTGCAACTGCGCTTCAACCACTGGCAGGAGGCTTCGGGCTTCATCGAAGAGCCTCGCAAACTGGACTTTCACGAGTTCATCAGGCAGAAGGAGACACAGCTGCGTTGGCTCTTGTCGGACGATCACCTGACCCTGGCCCTGGGTGTGCTGCCCGAAGATGCCGCCAACAAGAAATGGAAGTCATTTGTCGGCGAATGGGAAGCCGTCATTCCAAATTTCAAGTCGCTAGTGCGTGAGCGTGCGCGTCCTACCTGGTTGGACGAACTGACCAAGCTTTGCGAGAAACGGTTCCAGGACGACTACCGAACCCTGGGGGTCGCGACCTTCTATCGCACCAAGATGAAAGCACGCAAGGACATGGCGTGCGAGATTCGCGGGCGCATCGATCAGGAGTTGATCAACGACTGGAAGCTTGGCGCCAAGTCGACCTGGGACATTTCACGCCTGCTCGCCGCCTTGACCGAGACGCTTGAGGAGCGCTTGAAGGCCTGCGACGAAAACATCGCACGGGCGCGCAGTGCGGAGGAGGAAATGCAGGCCCGCGTGTTGGAAAACGCCCAGAAATGGGCCGGCATGGGCTTGATCTCCAAGCACCTGCTCGGAAAGCCCGACAGTCTGCTGGACGCTCACGGCGTTCATCTGCAGGAGTTGTACGTTTACCGGACCCGGGCGGAGGGTTGGGGGTTTGCAAAAGCGCTGCTGATGGAGGTCGTCGCCGAGGTCACCGATTTGAAAGCTGAAGTGGATCGTGCGTCCAATACACTTCAGCAGGCAGTGAAAAAATTCGAGGTCGGCGTCCAGGCGCGACTTACCGACGACGGGGCTGCCGATCTGCGACAGCATCTCATCCGCTTCTACGACCCGGTGCAGGTCAAGAGCATCAGCCGTCGGTTGGTGATCGACGAAGCCGAGCAAAAAACACAGACCTCGCGGGTACGTGCGGTCCTGGTCGAAAAGATGGGACCCAGTTCAGGCTTCGTGCAATTCAACCAGCGCGTCACGGAGTCAACTTTCCTGGATGTGGTTGAAACCGTGTGCGAGGACAACATGCGAATCGCGCATCAAAACCTTGTGCAAAATCCCAAGGACCGATTGCTGGGGGTTTCAATCATTGATAAGCTGCGCGATCGCTACGGCGCCGACAAACAGGAATTGAAGAGTTACGTAAGTGAATTGGTGAACCGTGCAGGAAATTTTACCACCTTCGATCCGCTTGAAATTAACCGGAGCGCGCCCGGTATCCCTGTTGGCGTTCCCACGGCGGTGAACAAGTTTACCGTCATCCTGCCCAGGGCGCCTGAGCATGCGGAGTTTTCCAAGGCACTCAGGGAGGTGCTGCGCGAAGCCAGGACCGGCGATGTGGAAATCATCGAATCAGACAACCGTCGAGGCGAAATCACGCTGGTGTCGATCACCAATCTGTTCCCACTGCGCTACCTCAAGCCACTCCAGTTCCTGGAGGAAAAATACCGACGCCGAATTGAAATCGGTGGCGCCCGAGCCCGGCTTGAACTGCATACGGAAGGCGACGGCAATTCCTGGCCACGCCTGTTTGCCCCGTCCAGTGCCGAGGTCAAAAATCAGGGACTGCCTTATATATTGCTGGCCAAGGTCCTGGGCTGCGTTCACGCAGGAAAGAACCCGGCAACAGGCATTGAAGAGGTCCTGTTGGTGACCAAGGATGCCGACGGCTTCGACAATGATCCGATCCTGCTGGGCAAGAGTTTCATGGAAAGTGCCGAAGGCATCGATCTCGGCAACCTTCATACGATCAAGGCGCTGTGCGAACGGCTGCTGGCGAGTGCGGAGTATGTTCACCTCGATCGCCGAAGCGATCTGCGGCGCATGCTTCTGGCCGAAGTGGAAGCGGTCAAGGCCGCGCGTGGCGGCAACATCCAGGATGAAATCTACCGCCGCTTCCTTGACGCTGGAAGGCGCGCGACGAGCCTGCTGAGGGGCGAATCAGCACAGTAGATGGCAGAGGCTGGAAGTCAGTGATTCATTGAATTTCGTGAGCATTTAAAAAGGAAGGAAAATACCGAATGGCATCGATCGCAGGAAGATCCGGCAAGTGCTCCAACTTTGGCAACTGCACCATTGCCGACACGCGCAGGACTGTCGAAGTTTCCGTTGGCATGGACTTTGTTTGCAGCGAATGCCTCAAACCCCTCCTGCTCAACAGCGAAGGCGCGGGCGCCGGCCGCTCGAAGGCGCCGATCATGGCATTGCTTATCGCGCTCTTGACGCTCGGCGGGGCGGGTTCGTGGTACTTTATCTCGGCTGGCAAGAAACACGCTGACCATCCCCAGGAATCATCAGCCGGCATGCAGGAGGCGCCATCAAAATCCACTCCCAAGTCGGCTAGCGGAGATTGTTCGACGGCCGACAAGCAGGCTGGGCTCTGTCGCTGATGGCATTTAATTTCAGAGATTACAAATGAATAAAATATCATACGCCAAAAACCCCGGCTGTTCGATGGCGCTGCTCTTCGGCGTTTACGCGGCCACCCTCGCCCCAACTGCCGGCGCCGGCGCCGAGAGCATCGTCACCGGCGGCAAGACCGGAACCTATTACGCCATCGGCAACAACCTGCGCGACATCGTTTACCCCGCGCTGGAAGTGAAGGATTCGAAGGGTTCATGGGCTAACGTTGAAGACATGAGCCAGACGAAAGGGGTGAGCCTGGCGATAGTTCAATCCGATGTCTACGCGGCCTTCGTGCGACTGCGTGATTCAAAAGCCGTTCCTGCCGATACCCAGAAAGAGTATGCAAAACTACTGGTGAATCTGCGGGTGTTCATGCCACTGTACAAGGAGGAGATTCATTTCCTTGTGCGCAAGGACGATCCGATGGAGTTCATCCATCAAATGAAGGACAAGAAGATATGGATGGACATGGAGAAGAGCGGCACTTACTTGACTGCACTGAATATTTACAGCAAGATTTTTGCGCAGTCTCCCGATATTGTCGAGCCGTTTATAAACTCCACCGCCACCGGCGATGATGAGGGCACCAAGAGACGCCGCTCGGCATTGATGGCACTGAGTGACCCGCAGTTCTACAAAGACTATCCAAAAATCGATGTCATGGTCCTGGTTGGCGGTCAACCACTGGGCATTCTTGAAAAGAATGTGCCCGCCAATCTCAAACTCTTGAAGTTCGATCCGTCCCAGCCGAGTGCCGGAAAAGTCCTTCAGGAATACCAGAAAGCAGACATCAAGAGTTCCAGCTACCCAAGCCTCAATATTTCCGGCACCGAGCTGGCTTCACTGGCCGTGGATTCCTATCTGATCACGGCCAACTTTTCCGATCCGAATCGGAACAAGTTCATCGTGGATTTTGCTGATGCATTCTGTGAAAAATTCAGCAGCCTGCAAAGTCAGGGCCACAAGAAATGGAGTGCCCTGACCTGGCAGCCTGGATCACCCCTGCCAGCGGTTGCGGCCGGGTGGCAATACTCCGACAAAGTGAAGGAGCGCCTGGCCAGTTGCAAGACCAAGCTCCCGGCCGCACAAAAACCCAGCGCCTGCAGCCCACAAAGCCGTGCGCTCGGACTTTGTGTCTAGCAGGCGGTCAGGCCTGGGGCGCGTCGGCCGCGAATCGGCCACAGCGTAGCATTTCAGACCGACGGGAAAAGCGCGGGCTTGAATATTTCAGAGCGCCAAGGAAATGTTGGCGTCTCCGGCCCATCAAGATTTTTTCGAAAGCAAACCGCCGCGCTGCCCCCGGAACTTCAGCGCTGCGGCATGTCCGCCACGCCGTAACCCAGGCTGACCGTGGCGTCCTCGGGGATCGCCGGCAGCGTTGCCTCCCAGTCGCACCAGGCCTGGCGCAGCGCGGCCAGGCGTTCGGGTTCGCGCCGGGCGTGGTTGGCGCGCTCGCGCTCGTCGGCCGGGATGTTGAACAGGTACTCATGGCCGTCGACCCGCAGGTATTTCCAGTCGCCCTGGCGCAGCGCGCGCTGGCCGCGGTGCTTCATGCGCCAGGCCAGCATGCGCTCGAAACGGTGCACCGGATCGCGCAGCACCGGCAGCAGCGAGACGCCGTCCAGCGGGTAGGCCGGGTCGGCCGCCACGCCGGCCGCGGCCAGCAGCGTCGCGCTCCAGTCCATCGTCAGGCAATGCTGGGCGCTGACACCGCCGGGCGCGATCTGCGCCGGCCAGTGGGCGATCCAGGGCACGCGGATGCCGCCCTCGGTCAAATCCATCTTGCCGCCCACCAGCGGCCAGTTGTCGGAAAAGCGCTCGCCCCCGTTGTCGCTGGTGAACACCACCAGCGTGTCACGCTCCACGCCGGCGTCGCGCAGCGCGGCCATCACCCGGCCTATGCCCTCGTCCATCTGCTGGACCATGCGCTGGTAGCGGTGGATGCTGCCGCCGTGCAGGTGGAACAGGTTGTCCTTGACCTCCTCGGCCAGCGCAGCGTCGTCGCGCGTCTCCCAGGGCCAGTGCGGCGCGGTGTAGTGCAGGCTGAGGAAGAACGGCGCGGCGCCGGCACCCGCCGTACCCGCCACCTCGCCCAGCCAGTCCACCGCACGGTCGGTGATCAGGTCGGTCAGGTAGCCGGGCTGGCGGTGCTCGGCCTCGTCGCGCCACAGGTCGTGGGTGCCGCGGAAATCGCAGTGGGTGAAGTAGTCGACCCCGCCCGACATCGGGCCGAAGAAGGTCTCGTAGCCCGACTTGAGCGGGCTGAAATGCGGCGGGTAGCCCAGGTGCCACTTGCCGATCAGCGCGGTGCGGTAGCCCGCGTCGCGCAGCAGCGAAGGCAGCGTGGGATGCTCGGGCGGCAGCCCCAGCGTGCTGCTGCCCCGGCTCTGGCTGTTGATCGGCTCCTCGGCCGCGCCGCGCAGCCGGTATTGCCAGCGCCCGGTCATCAACGCGAAGCGGGTCGGCGAGCAGACCGGCGAGTTGGCATAGCCCTGGGTGAACTTGATGCCGGCCGCGGCCAGGCCGTCGAGCACCGGCGAGACGGCGCCGAACTCGGCCGCGCGGCCGCCGTAGCAGCCCAGGTCGGCAAAGCCGAGGTCGTCGGCGACGATGAAGACGATGTTGGGACGGGTCATCGCGCTGGCCCGGCGTCAATCGGCCTGGAAGCCCGAGGCCTTGACCGGCTTGGCCCATTTGGCGAAGTCGACGCGCTGTACCGCGGCCAGTTGATCCGGCGTGGAAGCGATGGTGTCGAGCCCCAGGCCGCTGAGCCTGGCCTGCATCACCGGGTCCTTCATCGCCGCCTGCACCGCCGCGCTCAGGCGCTGCGCGGTGGCCGCCGGCAGCGTGCCCGGGCCATACATCGCGAACCAGGCGCTGGCGTCCATCGCCACGCCCTGCTCGCGCAGCGTGGGCACGTCGGGCAGCTGCGGCGCGCGCTGGGCACCGGCCACCGCGATGATGCGCACCTTGCCGGTCTTGTGCTGCTCCAGTGCCTCGGTGATGACGTCGATGTTGTAGCCGATATGGCCGCCCATCAGCGCGTTCATCGCCGGGGCGCCGCCCTGGTAGGGCACATGCTGGAAATCGATGCCGGCCGCATCACCGATCATCAGGCCGAGGAAGTGCGGCACCGTGCCGTTGCCCGACGAGCCGTAGGTGGCGGTGGACGGGTCGGCCTTGGCTTTGGCCAGCATCTCGGCCATGGTCTTGACATTGCTCTTCGGGCCCGAGACGACGCCGAACTGGAAGCCGGCCAGCTGGCTGATCGGCGCCAGGTCCTTGACCGGGTCGTAACCCAGTTTCTTGAACACATGCGGGAACAGCACCACCGGGCCGCTGGGCATGATGACCACGGTGTTGCCGTCGGCCGGCGCGTTCTTCAGCGCCTCGATCGCGATGCGGCCGGCCGCGCCGGGCTTGTTGTCGACCATCACCGTCTGGCCGCCCAGTTGGGCCGGCAGGCGCTCGGACAGCAGGCGGGCGATGACATCGGCCGAACCGCCGGCCGGAAAGCCGACCAGGATGCGCAGCGCGGGCTTGTCGGATTGGGCGAATGCGGCAGGCGCCGCCAGGGCGGTCAGGGCCGCGGTCAGCAGGATCAGGGTGCGGCGGTGCATGGAAACTCCTTGATGGGATGCGCAGCACTGTAAAGCGCGCAACGCCGTCGTCCGGATCGCCCGGGCTCGGGATCAACCCTGGGACCGGCCTTCGTGGGCGACAGGCCCTGCGCAGGCGGGGCCTGCCGTCCCACTCAGCCCTCGCCGCGGAGGGCTCGGGCCTTCGTAGGCGCAAGGCCCTGCGCAGGCAGGCCCTGCCGTCCCACTCAGCCCTCGCCGCGGAGGGCTCGGGCCTTCGTAGGCGCAAGGCCCTGCGCAGGCAGGCCCTTGCGTCCCACTCAGCCCCTGAAGTGGCAGGCCACCTGGTGGCGGTCGCCGGGCTCGCCCACGGTCTTGAGCACCGGCGACTCGGCCTTGCACTGCGGCTTGGCGATAGGGCAACGGGTGTGGAAATGGCAGCCCGACGGCGGGTGGATCGGGCTGGGCACATCGCCCTGCAGCAGGATGCGTTTTTGCTGACGTTCGCGCTTGGCCCGCGGGTCGGGGATGGGCACCGCCGACAGCAACGCCTCGGTGTAGGGATGCTGGG
Source organism: Burkholderiales bacterium (assembly GCA_947453625.1). GTDB lineage: Bacteria > Pseudomonadota > Gammaproteobacteria > Burkholderiales > Burkholderiaceae_C > Pseudaquabacterium. The sequence continues at coordinate 75,926 of CANGHK010000007.1, read as the reverse complement.
GCCGGGTGTAGAGGTCTTTCGCCGACGCGATCTCGACGATCCGGCCCAGGTACATCACCGCCACGCGGTCGCTGATGTGCTCGACCACCGACAGGTCGTGGGCGATGAAGACATAGGTCAGGTGGTGCTTGGCCTGCAGGTCCTCGAGCAGGTTGATCACCTGGGCCTGGATCGACACGTCCAGCGCCGAGACCGCCTCGTCGCAGACGATCAGCTTCGGCGCCACCGCCAGCGCGCGGGCGATGCCTATGCGCTGGCGCTGGCCGCCCGAGAACTCATGCGGGTAGCGCTGCAGGTGGTCGGCGCTCAGGCCCACCTGCTCGAGCAGGTCGACGATGCGGTCGGTGTACTCGCGCGTCGTCTGGGTCAGCTTGTGGATGGTCAGTGCCTCGCCGATGATCGCGGCCACCGTCATGCGCGGGTTCAGCGACGCGTACGGATCCTGGAAGATGATCTGCATGTCGCGCGCCATCGCCCGCAGCGCGTTAGGTGCCAGCGCGGTGACGTCCTTGCCCTCGAACGTGACCCGGCCCGAAGTCGGCTCGATCAGGCGCAGGATGCAGCGGCCGGTGGTGCTCTTGCCGCAGCCCGACTCACCCACCACGCCCAGCGTCTCGCCGGCCTCTAGCTCGAAGCTGACGCCGTCGACCGCGTGCACCCGGTCGACCGTACGGCCCAGCAGCCCGCCCTTGATGGGGAAATGCTTGACCAGGTTCTCGACCTTGAGCAGGGGCGCGCTCATGCTTCGATGTCCAGGAAGCAGGCCACGCGGTGGCCAGGCGCGACCTCGCGCAGCACCGGTGTGACCGCGCCGCAGTCGGGCGTGGCGTGCTTGCAGCGCGGCGCGAAGCGGCAGCCCTCGCCCGGCGCGATCAGCTTGGGCACGGTGCCGGCAATCGTCTCGAGCCTCACCTTGTGTACCGCGTCGGTGTCGATGCGCGGAATCGAGCGGATCAGGCCCTGGGTATACGGGTGGCGCGGATGGGCGAACAATTCCTCGACCGGCGCCTCCTCGACCACCTTGCCGGCATACATCACCGCCACCCGCTGCGCCACCTCGGCCACCACGCCCATCGCGTGGGTGATCAGCAGCACGGCCATGCCGAATTCGTCCTTCAACTCGGCCAGCAGGTCGAGGATCTGGGCCTGGATCGTCACGTCCAGCGCGGTGGTCGGCTCGTCGGCGATCAGCAGCTTCGGGCCGCAGGACAGCGCCATCGCGATCATCGCGCGCTGGCGCATGCCGCCCGAGAACTGGTGCGGATAGTCGTGCACCCGGCGGCCCGGCGTCGGGATCTTGACGCGTTGCAGCATCTCGACCGCGCGGTCTATGGAATCCTTCTTGCTCAAGCCCTCGTGCAGGCGCAGCGCCTCGCCGATCTGCTCGCCTATGGTGTAGACCGGGTTCAGCGAGGTCATCGGCTCCTGGAACACGATCGCGATCTCCTTCATCCGGATCTTGCGCATCTCGTCATCGGGCAACTTGATCAGGTCGCGGCCCTGCCACAGGATCTGGCCGCCGGCAAAGCGCCCGGGCGGCATCGCGATCAGCCGCATCACCGACATCGCGGTGACCGATTTGCCACAGCCCGACTCGCCCACCACGCACAGCGTCTCGCCGCCATCGACCGAGAGGTCGACCCCGTCGACCGCGTGCAGCCAGCCATCGTCGGTCTTGAAATGGGTTTTCAGGCCCTGGATATCGAGCAATGCCATGCGTGCCTAGAACACTTTGCGGGGGTCGAGCGCATCACGCAGACCGTCGCCGATGAAGTTGATCGTCAGCACGGCCAGGAAGATCGCCAGGCCAGGGAACATCGCCCAGTGCGGCGCGATGTCGAGGTAGTCCTTGCTGTCGAACAGGATGCGGCCCCAGGTCGGGATGTCGGGCGGAAAGCCCAGACCGAGGAAGGACAGCGTCGATTCGGCAATGATGGCCGCCGCCACATCGATGGTGCCGGCCACGATCACTGGGCCCAGCGCGTTGGGCAGGATATGGCGCCAGACCTGGCGCGTGGTGGTCGCGCCCAGCGCCCGCGCCGCCTCGACAAACTCCTTCTCGCGCAGGCTGAAGAACTGGGCCCGCACCAGGCGCGCCACCGGCATCCAGCGGAAGCCACCTATCACCAGCACAATCATGATGAACACGCCCACCTCGGGCCCGAACTTCGACTTCAGCGTGTCGCGGAACAGGTAGATCAACAGCAGCAGCAGCGGCAACTGCGGCAGCGACAGGAACAGGTCGGTCAGCCACATCAACGCGCCATCGACCGCGCCGCGCGAGATGCCGGCCAGCGCACCGATGGTCACGCCCACGCCTATCGCCATCGTCATCGCCGCCAGGCCGACCGCCATCGAGATGCGCCCGCCGTAGAGCATGCGGGCCAGGATGTCCTGGCCGAGATCGTCGGTGCCCATAGGGTGGGCCAGCGTCGGCCCCTGCAGCGTGGCCTTGAAGTCGATGTCGTTGATCGCCAGCGTCCAGACCAGCGGGCCGAGGACCACCGCCACCACCATCAGCAGCAGCACGACCAGACTGGCCACAGCCATCTTGTGGCGCTTGAAACGGCGCCAGGCCTCGGCCGAGGGCGAGGTGTGGCGGGCTGGCCGGCGAGCCTCGGGTGCGCCGAGACTAGCGGAAGGCAATGCGGGGGTCGAGCCAGCCATAGAGCAGATCGGCAATCAGGTTGAAGAGAATCACGAGACAGGAAAACACGAAGGTCACCGCCATGATCACCGGTGTGTCGTTGCGCAGGATGGCGTCGATCAGCAGCGAGCCTATGCCGGGCACGCGGAAGATCTGCTCGGTGACGATGGCGCCGCCGAAGACCTGCGGCATCGTCAGCGCCACCAGCGTCACCACCGGGATCAGCGCATTGCGAACGATGTGCTTGACCACCACCACCCGCTCCGACAAGCCCTTGCTGCGCGCGGTGTTGACATGGTCCAGCCGCACCACGTCGAGCATCGACGAGCGCACATAGCGGGTCCAGCTCGCGCCCTGGAACAACCCCAGCACCAGCACCGGCATGATCGATTGCCGGATCTGCTCAGACCACCACAGCCAGCCGGTGGAGCTCAAGTCGGCGCGGTAGACGAACGGCAGCCAACCCAGCTTGATCGAGAACAACAGGATCAGCAGCAGCCCGGTGAAAAAGGTGGGCAGCGAGAAACCGACGAAAGCCAGCGCGCTGGCGATGCGGTCGAACCAGGAATAAGGCTTGACCGCCGAGTAGATGCCCACCGGCAGCGCGATCGCCAGCGCCAGCACTTGCGACGCGCCAATCACCGCCAGCGTGGTGGGAACGCGCTGCAGGATCAGTGTGTCGACGTCGACCCGGCTGATGAAGGAGAAGCCCCAGTCGCCGTGCAGCATCGCCCACAGCCAGTGGAAATAGCGCTGCCAGACCGGGTCGTCGAGGCCGAACTTGGCGCGCAGCGCAGCCTTGACCTCGGCCGGCACGTTGGGGTTGAGCGCCAGCTCGGAGAACGGGTCGCCAGGCGCCAGCGCCAGCACCGCGAACAGCACCACGCTGATGCCCAGCAGGCTGGGCACGGCCAGCAGCAGGCGCCGCAGGAGGTAGGAACCCACGCCTTGCTCAGGCCGGGCGCGGGCTCAGCGCGCGGTGCCACCCCGACGGGCAGGCGGCCGCAGGCCGAATCAGGGGGGGTCTCATGCCTCGCGGTACCAGTTGTGGATCGTCGAATGCCCCAGGTCCCAGCCCGACAGCGTCAGCTGCAGCTTGTTGACGGCGCCGTAGACCCGCGGCCGGCTGGCGATCGGGATGATCACGTTGTCCTTGACCGGCAGGTCGTTCATCCGGATGAACAGCGCGGCGCGCTTGACCGGGTCGAGTTCGGACTCGGCCGCGCTGTAGATCTTTTCGTACTCGTCGTTGGTCCAGCGGCACATGTTGCGGCCCGACCACTTGTTGGCCTTTTGCGAGATCTCGCGCGCCAGGTACTGGTCCATGAAACGCTCGGGGTCGGGCTGGGTCATGGTGGTGGTGAACATCTGCAGATCGGACCAGAACTTGCCGTAGGTATCGGGGTTGCCGACATCCGACGAGAAGAACACCGAGGCCGTCACCTGCTTGAGTTCCAGGTCGATGCCGGCCTTCTGACTGGCCTGCTTGATCACGGCCTGCTCCTTCTGGCGCAGAGCGTTCACCGAGGTCTGGAACACCAGCTTGAGCTTCTTGCCGCCCTTCTCGCGCACGCCGTCGCCGCCCTTCTTCCAGCCCGCGCCGTCCAGGATCTGGCTGGCCTTGTCGACGTTGAACTCGTACTTCGTGTTGGGCGACTTGAAGCGCGACGGCGCGTTGACGAAGTTGCTGGTGGCGAAACCGGTGCGGCCGTAGATGTTGTCCTGGATGCTCTTGCGGTCGACCAGATACGACATCGCCTCGCGCACGGCCGGGTCGCTGAAGGCGAAGTGCTTGGACTTGACGCTGCCGCGCTCGCCGTCGACTTCGTTCCAGGGGTCGGTGATGTTGACCTGGATGAACTCGATGTCGCCGCTGGGCACGATCACGGTCCGGCCCTTGCCGCCGGCCTCCATGCGCTTGAGCACCTCGTCCTCGACCGCCAGGTTCCAGGCGAAATCGAATTCGCCGGTCTGCAGCACCGCGCGCGCGGCCGAGGTGGCATCCCCGCCGCCCTTGACCTCGATCGAGTCGAAGTGCGGCCGATTCGGCATGTGGTAGCTGTTGTTGATCTCGCCGCGGATCATGTCGCCGGGCTTGAAATCGACGATCTTGTACGGGCCGGTGCCCACCGGCTTCAGGTTGGCCGGGGCCTCGCGCGACTTCGCGCCTATGAACGGGCCGAACACATGCTTGGGAATGATCATGCCCTCGGCCGCAACGAAGGGCTGGGCCCAGAACGGCGTCGGCTTGGGATAGCTCACCTTGACGGTGTGCGAATCGATCTTGCTGACGACGACGTCCTTGTAGACCCCGGTGGTGACGGCGGCGGTGGCCGGGTCGCGGGCATAGTCCCAGGTGAAGACGCAGTCGTCGGCGGTGAAGGGCTGGCCGTCATGCCAGGTGACGCCCTTCTTGAGCTTCCAGATCACCGACTTGCCGTCGGCCGTCAGCCCGCCGTTCTCGCGCGTGGGGATCTCGGCGGCGAGGATGGGAATCAGGTTGCCGTCGTTGTCCCAGCAGGCCAGCGGCTCGTAGAAGATGCGCGAGCCGTCCTGGTCCTTGGTGCCGGTGGCGAAATGCGGCTGCAGCAGGGTCGCGCCCTGCCAGTACAGGATCTTGAGCGGGCCGCCTCCACCGCGCTTGGTCGGCTTGTAGGCCGTCGCCGGCTGGGCCTGGGCGACGCCGGCGTGCGTCAGCAGCATCGCGGCCATGGGCGCACTCAAGCCCAGCCCCACCAGTTGCTGGATGAAACCGCGGCGCGGCAGCTTGCCGGCGCGCACCTCGTCGATCAGGGCGCGCAATTGACGTTCTTCTTGCATGGTGGGGTCTTCCTGCGGTGGGCGGTCTGGCGGCGCCAAACCGGCGCCACCCCGGATACTAGCGATAAGCGGGCCAGCGCCCATCCGGGAAGGCCCGATGATGGTGCGCAGGCAGCCTGCGCGCGCCTGGCCTGACCCATCCCCCGCATCGCTCCCCGACAGAAACAGGATCACCGCATGGACGACCGCAGCGAAACCCCTACCGACACCCGGACCGACCCGCCGCTGATGTCCCGCCACGGACCGGCCCGTCCGGCGCACCCGGTGGTGCTGGACTCGCCGCACTCGGGCCGGCATTTCCCCGCCGATTTCGGCGCCGCGATCGACGAGCAGGCGCTGCGCGACGGCGAGGATTGCTTCATCGACGATCTCTGGCGCCCGGCGGCGAAGCGCGGCATCCCGCTGCTGGCGGCCGAGTTTGCGCGCACCTACATCGACCCGAACCGCCACGCCGGCGACATCGACCTCGACCTGATGGAGGCGGGCCAATGGCCGGATGACTACCAGCCCAGCGGCAAGGCCGCGCTGGGCAAGGCGCTGGTGTGGCGGCTGCTCGACGATGGCCGGCCGATCTACGACCGGCGCCTGGGCGTGGCCGAGCTGCGCGGGCGCATCGCGCGCTGCCATGCGCCCTACCACGCGGCGCTGCGCGGGCTGCTGGATGCGGCGCATGCCGAGTTCGGCGTGGTCTACCACCTGAACTGCCACTCGATGAACGCGGTGGGCGGGTCCATGGGCGAAGGCGGCGCAGGCCAGCCGCGGGCCGACATGGTGCTGGGCGACCGCGACGGCACCACCTGCGCGCCCGCATTCACCACTTTCGTGCGCGATGCCCTGACCGCCATGGGCTACAACGTGGCGGTCAACGACCCGTTCAAGGGCGTCGAGCTGGTGCGCGCCCATGCCGACCCGGCCGCCGGCCGCCACAGCCTGCAGCTCGAAGTCAACAAGCGGCTCTACATGGATTCGGCCACGCTGCAGCGGCATGCGGGCTTCGACGCGCTGCAGGCCGACCTGATGGCGCTGCTAGACGCGCTGTGCGCACGCTTCGCGCCGCCGGGCCGGCCCGGCTGAGGGTCTCGACACGCCTGGGGCCTGTTCAGCCCCAGGGGTCGCGGATCAGAGCCGCTCGGTCTCGCCACCGCGTGGCTGCCAGCGCATCAGGCGGCGCTCGAGCTTGCCCACCGCGGCGTCCAACGCCAGCGCAAAGCCGGTCAGCACCAGGATGCCGGCCATCACGGTGTTGATGTCGAACACGCCCTCGGCCTGGTGGATCAGATAGCCCACGCCGCTGGCTGAGCCCAGGTATTCACCGACCACAGCGCCGACGAAGGCCAGGCCGACGCTGGTGTGCAGCGACGAGAACACCCAACTGGTCGCGCTGGGCAGGTAGACATGGCGCAGCAGCTGGCGCGGGCTGGCGCCCAGCATCCGGGCATTGGCCAGGATCACCGGGCTGACTTCCTTGACGCCCTGGTAGACGTTGAAGAAGACGATGAAGAACACCAGCGTCACGCCCAGCGCCACCTTGCTGGCGATGCCCAGACCGAACCAGACCGCGAAGATAGGCGCCAGGATGATGCGCGGCATCGCGTTCATCGCTTTCACATAAGGCTCGAGCAGCGCGCTGGCCATCGGGCTGAGCGCCAGCCACAGCCCACCGCCCAGGCCGGCGGCCGAACCTATCGCAAACGCCAGCAGGGTCTCGACCAGCGTCACCGCGAGGTGGCCGTAGATGTCGGCGTCGACGACGAACCAATGCCAGACCCGCGACAAGACCTTGAGCGGCTCGCCGAAGAAGAAAGCCGCCTGCTGGTCGTTCTCGAACACCAGCGGCGGCAGCAGGCCGGGCACGGTCAGCAGGTGCCAGACGCCGAAGATCGCGGCCAGCAGCCCGAGCTGCCAGAGGCGCAGGTTGCGCGGGTTGGGTTTGACGGCCTGCCACATCGCGGTCAGTTCCCCTCAGTGGCAGCCGGCTGCAACTGCTGCCGGTAGCCCGCGAGCACCTCGTCGCGCAGCACCGCCCAGATGGCCTGGTGCAACTCGATGAAGCGCGGCAGGGTGCGCACCTCGGCCACATCCCGGGGACGCGCCAGATCCACCGTGAACTCGCCGATCGGGTGCGAGGCCGGGCCGGCGCTCATCACCACCACCCGGTCGCTCAGCGCGATCGCCTCGTCCAGGTCGTGGGTGATGAACAGCACCGCCTTGCGCTTGCTCTGCCAGAGCTCGAGCAACTCGTTTTCCATCAGCTGCCGGGTCTGGATGTCGAGCGCCGAGAAGGGCTCGTCCATCAGGATGATGTCGGGGTCGAGCACCAGGGTCTGGGCCAGGCTGGCGCGCTTGCGCATGCCGCCGCTCATCTGGTGCGGGTAGCGGTCGCCAAACCCACCCAGGCCGACCCGGCGCAGCCAGTCCCCGGCCTGGGCCCTGGCCTCGGCCGGTGGCATGCCGCGGAACTCCAGCCCCGCCATCACATTGCCCAGCGCGGTGCGCCAGGGCATCAGGCTCTCGGTCTGGAACATGTAGCCGGCGCGCGTGTTCAACCCGGTCAGCGGCTGGCCGAACACCGACACCGCACCGGTGCTGGGCGCCAGCAACCCGGCGCCCAGATTGAGCAGCGTGCTCTTGCCGCAGCCGGTGGGGCCGACCACCGAGACGAACTCGCCTGCACCCACCGCCAGCGACAAGCCAGCCACCGCGGTATGGCGCTGGCCGGGCTTGTCGCGCGCCACAAAAGTGCAGGAGACATCCTGCAGCGCCAATGCCGGCGCGCTCACTTGATCGGGAATCTCACCAGCGCCGCCTTGGCGAAGTCGTCGGTGAAGACGGCCTTCAGGTCTATCGTGGCCTTGGCGATCTCGGGGTCTATGCTGGCCAGCGCGCGGCGCGCGGTCTCGGCGCCGGCGGCCGGGAACAGACCGTCGGGCGACAGCGCGCCGCGCGCGGCCAGGAAGGCGTCGAGGTAGACCGCCCGGTCGCCCAGCAGGTAGCTCTCGGGAACGGTCTTGATGATGTCGCCCGGGCCGGCTTTCTGTATCCACTGGTTGGCGCGAACGATGGCCGTGGCCAGGGCCTGCACGGTGCGCGGGTGCTTGTCGATGAAGGACTGCGGCAGGTACAGACAGGCCGAGGGCATCGGGCCGCCGAACACCTTGTCGGCCTCGGCGACGATGCGGGTGTCGCTGACGATCTTCAGCTCGTTGCCGCGCGTCAGCAGCGAGATCACCGGGTCGAGGTTGGCCATGGCGTCGATCTGACCCGAGCGCAGCGCCGCCACCGCGCCGGCGCCCGCCCCCACACCGATGAAGCTGACGTCACCGGGCTTGAGCCCGGCCTTGGCCAGCACGAAGTTGGCCATCACGTTGGTGCTGCTGCCGGGCGCGGTGACGCCTATCTTCCTGCCCTTCAGGTCGGCCACGGTCTTGAAGTTGGGCATCGTCTTGGGGTTGATGCCCAGCACGATCTGCGGCGCCCGCCCCATCAGCACGACGGCGCGCAGCTTCTGGCCCTTGGGCTGCATGTTGATCGTGTGCTCGAAGGCGCCGCTGACGACGTCGGCACTGCCGCCCACCAGCGCGCGCAGCGCCTGGCTGCCACCGGAGAAATCGACGATCTTCACTTCGAGTCCCTCGGCCTTGAAGTAGCCCAGTTGCTCGGCGATCGTCAGCGGCAGGTAGTACAGCAGGTTCTTGCCCCCGACGGCCAGCGTCAGCTGGGGCTTCTCGGGCTTGTCGACGGGCTGGGCCCGCAAGCCGGGCGCGGTGGCGGCCAGGGCGACCCCGGTGGCGGCCAGGAAATTGCGGCGGTGCAGGGTCATGGGGCCTCGGCGGTTGGGGATATCGGGAGCGTCGACTTTAACCAAGTGGCCGGCCGCGGCCCGGGCCTCAACCCGAGCGGTGGCCGGCCTCATCGACCTGGCGCGGGTCGCCGCCTGGCGCGCCTGCCTCATCGGCCATCAGGTCGACCTGCACCTCGGTGCCGACACCGGGCTGGCTGCGGACGTGCAACTGGCCACCCATGGCCTGCACCAGTTCGCGCGTGATGAACAGGCCTATGCCCGCGCCATCGATGCCCGACACCTCGCGTCCCAAGCGGTTGAAGGGCTGGAACAGGTCGGCCAGTTGCGCCGCCGACATGCCGATGCCGCTGTCGACGATGCTGATCCGCCAGCGCTCGCCGATGCGCGTCAGCTGCGCGGTGACCCGGTTGGGCGCGGCGCTGTACTTGAGCGCGTTGGACAGCAGATTCAGCACCACCTGCCGCAGCCGGGTGGGGTCGGCCCGCACCATGGCGCGGGTTTCACCGTCGGGCAGGGCGGTGACGCCTATCCGCTGGGGATAGGCAGGACGCGTGGCCATGCCCAGCACGGCATCGCGCAACACGGCCAGCGCATCGACCGGGCCCAGGGTCACCCGCATCGCACCGCTCTCGATGCGGGACACGTCCAGCAGGTCGTCCACCAGCGCCAGCAAGTGCATGCCAGCGTCCTGGATCAGCGACACGGCCTCATGCGGCCCGCTCGCGAGCGGCAGTTCGTCGTCGGTGAGCAACAAGCTGGAGAAACCCAGAATGGCGTGCAGTGGCGTCCTGAGTTCATGGCTCATCCGCGCCAGAAAGGCGGTCTTGGCCAGGCTGGCCTGCTCGGCCAGTTGCTGGGCCTGCAAGGCGGCGGCCAGCCGTCTTCGCTCACTGATGTCGGTCAGCACGATGCGCAGGCTTTGGCCCTGCTCGGGCTCCTGCACGAGGGTCGCCGTCAGTTGCACCCAGACCCCACCTTCGCCGCCACCCGACAGCCGCACTTCGCAGGGCGGCGCGGCACCAGTCGCCAGCAGGCGCCGGCGCAGGCTGTAATACAGGCTCACATCCTGATCGACGATGAAGCGCGCAAACCGCTGCTTGACCAGCCCGTCGTCTGACCAGCCCAGCAACTCCGCCGCACGGCGGTTGGCCTGCAGCACCAGGCCGGTGTCGCTGACGCTGCAGTAACCCACCGGCGCCGTCTCATACAGATCGAACCAGCGCTCGCGCGAGCGCTCGAGTTCGGCTAGCGCCCGGCGCAAGTCCTCGTTCTGCACCTCCAGTTCGATCTGGTGCAAGCGCAGCGCGTTGAGCAGCGGGACCACGGCATCGGGAGAGGAGGATGGCGCCGGCTGCTCAGACCTGGCCTGGAGCAGGGCTTCGGCCCGACGTTGCAGCGTGTCCATGTCGGCTCAGCCTGCGCGCTGCGCGGTCGCCAGCAGGCGCCGGGTGGCGCGGCGCGGCGCCTGGCGGTTGATCAAGACGCCGGTCGACGAGAAATGCTGCAAGAGGGCTTGGTCGACCAGGTGGCGCAGAGGGGGCATGGCGGCTTCCGAGGACATTGCCGGTGGCTGCGGCGGCGCAGCGGTGAGCTTGCTGGTCGGGCGATGCGGGGACGGGCGCGGCCGGGTCGCGAAGCCTGCCGGGCCGGGCTGGCGCGGGCAGCACGCCGGGTCGCGGGTGTCGAGCCCGGCCGGACGGCACACGACATGGCGCTGCACCGTGCCGGGCTTGCACTGCGAAAAATCGGGGCCGCACCGGCGCTTCGGCAAGGCAAGCATCCTGGCCAGCGCGGCAGCGGCCACAGGCGGCGGGGGCAGCTCGTGTTGCGTCGACATCGAAAGGTTTTCAGGATCAACGGCGACCGCCGCAACCGTCATGGGGTGGCTGTGATGGCGGGGACGCACGCATGTTCGCCAAGCTTTCCGGCGGGAAAGGCTTGAATATTAAATAAAATACTTTAAGCTGTCAAAACTATCCATCAAGACCCGGTGAACAGGCTCGCAATCTGCCGCGGGGGCCGCTCAACCAGGTCCAAACGGGTCCAGACGGCGCGCAGCCACCCGGCTGCGGCCCCTCGGGCTCACGAGCGCAAGGAGATGCCCAGTGGCCAAGATCCCGCCCGGTGTGGGCCCGCGTTTTCCGCAAGTCGTGCTGCTGTTCGGCGCCACCGGCGACCTGGCCAGGCGCAAGCTGCTGCCCGGCCTGCACCACCTCTCGAGCACCGGATTCATGCCGGGCTGCCGGATCATCGGCGTCTCGCTCGACGAAATCGACATCGAGACCTTCCGAGCGCTGGCCAGGCAGGCGCTGGAGGAGTTCTCCACCCGCAAGCTCACCGAGGACGACTGGGCGGCGTTTGCCCAGCGCCTAGACTATGTGCCGCTGTCGTCGGGCGCGGGCGCGCTGCGCGCCGCAGTCGAGCGCGCCGAGCGGGACCTGGGTGCCGACAGCCGCCGGCTGCATTACCTCAGCGTGCCGCCCAGCGCAGCGCTGGCAGCGGTCCGCCTGCTCGGCGAGGCCGGCCTGGTCGAGCGCTCGCGCATCGTCATGGAGAAACCCTTCGGCACCGACCTGGCGAGCGCGGTGTCGCTCAACGCCCAGCTGCACCAGGTCTTCGCCGAGGACCAGATCTTCCGCATCGACCATTTCCTGGGCAAGGAGCCGGCGCAGAACATCCTGGCTTTCCGTTTCGCCAACGGCTTGTTCGAACCGATCTGGAACCGCAACTTCATCGACCATGTGCAGATCGACGTGCCCGAGACCCTGGGTCTGGGCAAGCGCGCCGGCTTCTACGAGCAGACCGGCGCCTACCGCGACATGGTCGTCACCCACCTGTTCCAGATCCTGGCTTTCATGGCGATGGAGCCGCCCACCGCGCTGGCGCCGGCCCCCATCAGCGAGGAGAAGAACAAGGTCTTCCGCAGCATGTTGCCGCTGCAACCGGCCGACGTGGTGCGCGGCCAGTACACCGGCTACCGCGCCGAGCCCGGGGTGGACCCGGAGTCGGAGACCGAAACCTTCATCGCGGTGAAGTGCTTCATCGACAACTGGCGCTGGGCCGGCGTGCCCTTCTACCTGCGCACCGGCAAGCGGCTGGCCGAGGGCAAGCGCATCATCTCCATCGCCTTCCGCGAGCCGCCCAAGAGCATGTTTCCGGCCGGATCGGGGGTCGGCGCGCAAGGGCCTGACCACCTGACCTTCGACCTCGCCGACGCGTCGAAGATGTCGCTGTCGTTCTATGGCAAGCGGCCCGGCCCGGGCATGCGGCTGGACAAGCTCAGCCTGCAGTTCGCGATGCACGACACCGGGCTGGCCGGCGAGGTGCTCGAAGCCTACGAGCGCTTGATCCTGGACGCGATGCGCGGCGACCACACCCTGTTCACCACCGCCGAGGGCATAGAGCGCCTGTGGCAGGTGTCGACCGCGCTGCTCGAAGCCCCGCCGCCGGTTCGCCTCTACGAGCCCGGCTCCTGGGGGCCGAAGTCCATCCACCAGTTGATCGCGCCCCAGGCCTGGCGCCTGCCTTTCGAGCGCGCCTGGCGCGACCCCAACAGCCTGGGCAGTTGAACGCGTGGGCCCCAGGTCGCGCCGGCCCCGTCAGGCGGTCGGCGCGGCCAAGGCGGCCTGCAGCCGGTGCCCCTCCACCAGGCTGAGCAGGCGGGCGATGGTGAAGGGCTTGGTCACGTAGTCGTTGAAGCCGGCGGCCAGCGCGCTGGCGATGTCACCCGGCACCGCGTTGGCCGAGACCGCCACGCAGGGGATGGTCGCCAGGGTCGGGTCGGCGCGCAGGCGCTGCAAGACCTCGGCGCCGCTGAGCAGCGGCAGGTTCATGTCGAGCAGCACCAGGTCAGGCTGCAACTGCCACGCGCGGTCCAGGCCGGCCTGGCCATCGGTGGCGACCTCGAGCTGGACCCAGGGCAGGCGCTTCATCGCGTGGCGCATCACCGTCGCGTTGAGCCGGTTGTCCTCGACGTAGAGCACGACAAACGGCCTTGCGCAGGCGCTGGCCTCGGCACCGGATTCGGCACCCGCGTCGACCGCGCCAGGCTGCGCCGCCGCGCCGCTGGGCAGGCCGTCGCGCCCGGCGGCCTGCGGCGCGTCCGCCGTTTCCACCAACGTCGCCACCGCCTGGGCCTGGCCCGGGTCGGCCGGGCGCACTTCGGGCAGGCTGACCGTGAACCTGGCCCCCTGGCCGGGCGCGCTGCTGGCGCGCAAGGTGCCGCCCATGGCATCGACCAGCGCGCGCGCCACCGACAGGCCCAGCCCCGAGCCTTCGACCTCGCCGAGTTCGGCACCCAGCCGGTTGAAGGGCTGGAACAGCCCGCCGATCTGGCGCGGCGACAGCCCCGGGCCGGTGTCGCTGACCGCGACCTCGACCCGGCCGGCCGCCACGGCCTGGCCTTCGCCGGCCACACGCAACAGCGACAACACGACCTGGCCCCCGGGCCGGTTGTACTTGATCGCATTGCTCAACAGGTTGATCAGCACCTGGCGCAGCCGGGTGCGGTCGCCAAAGACCTGGTAACCGGCGTCATGCCCTTGCAGCCGCAGGCTGACCTGGTGCCGCTCGGCCAAGGGGGCCAGCCACGCCAGGCACTGAACGGCCAGGGGGCCGACCTCGGTCACTTCAGCGGCCAGGTGCAGGCCGCCGGACTGGCTGCGGGCCAGGTCCAGCACATCGTCGATCATCGACTTCAGGTGGTCGGCGGCCCCCTGGATCATCGCCACCTGCTCGGCCACCAGCGGCAGGGCCTGAACCTGCCCATCCAGCGCCAGCAGCTGCGAAAACCCTTGGACTGCGTTCAGCGGCGTGCGCAATTCATGGCTGACACGGGCCAGGAATTCGTCCTTGCTGCGCCTGGCGGCTTCCTCGGCCAGCAGTGCGGCCTGCGCCGCCTGGACGTCGCGGCGGTCGCTGATGTCCTGGGTGATGCCCACCAGTTTGACGATGCGGCCCTGGGCGTCGCGCAGCGCCTGGCCCCGGTTTTCGATCCAGCGCCTGGTGCCCGACGGCAGCGCCAGTTCGGCCTCGACCCGGTAAGGCTCGCCAGTGGCCCGGGCCCGGGCAATCGCCTCGGCAACCCGCTGCCGGCTGTCGGGCGCATACCAGGCCAGGCGGCCGGGGAAGACGGGCGGTGACTGCGACGGGTCGTGCTCGAACAGTTCGGCCATCACCGGCGATACCTGCAGGGTGTCAGAAGCGACGTCCCATTCCCAGCTGCCCACCCGGCCGAGTTGCTGGGCCTGGCGCAGGTCGGCCACCGTCTTGTCCAGCAAGGCCAGGGCGCGGTCGCGCTCGGCCAGCGTGTCCTGCAGCAGGGCCTGCGCCTCGCGCTCGACCATCGCCGCCCGATCGGACCGGGCCGCGCGCTGCTCGGCCCGGGTGCGTTCGTTGCGCACCGCGACGATGCGCCGCGCCAGCGCCATCTGCGCGCACAGCAGCGCCACCAGTCCGCCGGCCAGCGTGGCGCCACTGCCCTGCCCGGAACCCGGCACGACGCCGATCAGGCCAAGCGTCTGCTGGGCGAGCGTGAACAGGTGGGTGACGGTGGCCAGCAGCAGCCACCACGCTTCGGACAGCCCGGCGCGCCGCATCCGCAGCGCCAGCCACAGGTTCCACACTGCGACCAGCAGGATATAGCTGCAGACCGCTTGGGCGACCGCCGGGAGATGGCCCATGAAGTAGCCGAGCAGCGCCAGCCAGGACAGCAGCACCTGCAATCGCAGCGGTGCCCCCAGCCAGGCCGGCTGGGACCCGACCAACAGCAGGCGCCGGAACAGCGCGGCCGACGACGCGACATAGGACAGCTGGGACGCCAGCCCACAGAAATCTGCCAGCCCCGGCGCATCGGGCAGCAGCCACTGGCCGACCAGACCCTGGGTGCCGAATTGCGTCAGCCCGGCGCACAGAATGTTCAGGCTGAACCAGGCAAACACCGGGTCGCGCAAGCTGACCCACAGCATCAGGTTGCCCGCCAGCAACATCAGCAGCAGGCCAAAGTAGAGCGACAGGCCGGCATAGTCGCGCAACTGGGCGGCGCGAAAGTCGTCCGACTGCCACAACACCAGTCGCGCCTGCGAGGTACCGGCCGCCTGCAGGCGCAGGTAATGCGTTTGCGGCGGGCCGGCGGCGCCGGACTCGCCGAGCCGGAACACGGCGTTGCGGTGCGCCACCTCGCGCCGGGAGAAGGGCTGGAGGTCGCCGGCATGGTGCTCGACGAAGCCGGCCGCGCCGGGCTCGTACAGCCGCAGGTCGTCCAGCGTGGCCGGCTGGACCTCCAGCAGCCAGGGGCCGTGGGAGGCGGCAGGCAGGCTGAAGCGCAGCCAGTGCACATTTTTCGTGAAGCCGGCGTTGAAGCCGCGGCCCAGCGGCTTGAAGCGCGCCTGGGCGGCCGGCGCGCTGACGCTGGCCAGGGTCTCGGTGCCGGCGGGGTCGACCAGCAGCGCCAGGTCGAGCACCGCCTGCGGCTTGGCGCCGCAAGGCAGCGCCAGCACCAGGGCCAGCAGCGCCAGCACGCGCAGCCAGGGGCGCAGGCCGCTCATGGGCCGTCGCCACCGGCGAGGCGCGCCAAGGGAGATCGGGGTGGGCAAGGAGTCGGCATCGGCGGCAATCCGGCGCTTGAAGCGGTTTTGAAGAGTTAATCTTACTTTAGATAATTTTTTATATTAAATCCATAAAAACCACGCACCGAGTTCGGATTACTTCAATACATCAACAATTTTTCTTTGACCATTTTTTTACTTTTTACTGTTTCAGACGCCGCCGGGGTATCCCGTCCGCGATGGCGGCCGTCGCTCAACCCGGCAGCCTCACCACCAGATGGGTGAAGCCATGGACGAAGTTGGACAGCACGCGCCGCGGCTCGCCCACCACCTCGACCGCCGGAAAGCGCAGCAGGATCTCCTGCCACAGGATCTTGAGCTGCAGCTCGGCCAGCCGGTTGCCGACGCAGCGGTGGATGCCGAAGCCGAAGGACAGGTGCTGGCGCGGCCTGACGCGGTCGACGATGAAGCGGTGCGCCTGGTCTATCGCGGTCTCGTCGCGGTTGCCCGACAGGTACCACATCGCCAGCTTGTCGCCCCGCTTGATCGCCTTGCCGCCCAGCGTGGTGTCGGCCATCGCGGTGCGCCGCATGTAAGCCAGCGGGGTCTGCCAGCGGATGATCTCGGGCACCGCGCTGTCGACCAAGGCCGGATTGGCGCGCAGCTTGGCCCATTCGGCGGGATGCTGGTGCAGCGCCAGCACGCCGCCGGTCATCGAGTTGCGCGTCGTGTCGTTGCCGCCGACGATCAGCAGCAGCAGATTGCCCATGAATTCGCGCGGCGACATCTGGCGCGTGGCCGGCGCGTGGGCCAGCATCGAGATCAAGTCGCCCTTTCTTGATTCTGGCGGCGCGTTGACGCGTTCGTTCCAGAGCCGGGTGAAGTAGGCCAGGCATTGGCCCAGTTCGGCCAGGCGGGCGGCCGGCGACTCGGTGACATGGTCGGTGCCCGGCACCGAGGTGGCGACATCGGACCAGCGCGTCAGCAGGTGCCGGTCCTCGAAAGGGAAGTCGAACAGGGTGGCCAACATCTGGGTCGTCAGCTCGATCGACACCCGCTCGACCCAGTTGAAGGGTTCACCGCGCGGCAGGCCGTCCAGCACCCGGGCGGTGCGCTGGCGGATGGTGGCCTCCATCGCCGCCAGGTTGGCCGGCGCGACGATGGGCGCCACGGTCTTGCGCTGTTCGTCGTGCTTGGGCGGGTCCATCGCGATGAACATCTGCATGCGCTCGTCGAGCGGACCGTCGAACAGCGCGATGCCGCCCTGGGTCCAGTCCGACGAGTACAGCGCATGGTTGCTGTCGACATCGACGATGTCCTGGTAGCGGGTGACCGACCAGAACGGGCCGTAGAAGGCGTTGCTCTGCCAATGCACCGGGTCATCGCGGCGCAGGCGCTCGAAGTAATGGCCGATCGTGTCGTCCTGGAACAGCCTGGGCTTGCTGACGTCGATCTGATCGATTGGCAGGCCGAAGGCGTCGTCACGGGCCTGGCGGGATGCGGCGGAAAGTGTCATCGGGGGTCTCCTGCGGTGGCGCCGGCAAGGACCAGCCCTGGCCCGCGCGCTGCGCAGTTTGCGGCAAGGCGCGCCGCGCCGCCTCCCGGGATACCCGACACCTGCGCGACGCGGCCGGGGCCCCCGCGCGGCCCAGAATGGCGGAACATCGCCGCCCCAGGAGAACCCCCGCATGCGCACCACCGCCCCCGTCCTGCTGATCACCGGCGCCGGCCGCGGCATAGGCGCAGCAACCGCCCGCCTGGCCGCCCAGCGCGGCTGGGACGTGGCGGTCAACTACGCCCGCGACGCCGGCGCGGCCGAGGCGGTGGCGTCCGAGGTGCGGGCCGCCGGGCGCCGCGCGATCACCGTGGCCGCCGACGTCGCCGACGAGGCCGCGGTGCTGGCGATGTTCGAGCGCGTGGACGGCGAACTCGGGCGGCTGTCAGGCCTGGTCAACAACGCCGGCATCGTCGACCGGCAAGCCAGGCTGGACGAGATGACGATGGCGCGCTGGCAGCGCATGTGGGCGGTCAACATCAGCAGCAGCCTGCTCTGCGCGCGCGAGGCGGTGCGCCGGATGAGCCGCCGCCACGGCGGCGCGGGCGGGGCGATCGTCAACCTCGGCAGCGTCGCGGCGCGGCTGGGATCGCCCAACCTGTACATCGACTACGCGGTGAGCAAGGGCGCGATCGACACCTTCACCCACGGCCTGGCGCTGGAGGTGGCGGCCGAGGGCATACGTGTCAACGCGGTGCGGCCCGGCCTGATCGACACCGACATCCACGCCACCAGCGGCGACCGCGGCCGGCCGCAGGCTGCCGCCGGGCTGATCCCGATGCAGCGCCCGGGCGGCGCCGACGAGGTCGCCACGGCGATCGTCTGGCTGCTGTCGGCCGAGGCCAGCTACACCACCGGCGCGATCCTTGACGTGGGCGGCGGCCGCTGAGTGAGCGCATGGGACAGCACCTGCGTGCTGTCCCGTGGCTCACGAAGGCTCTGCCCGCATGCTTGCGGGCAAGCTCTTGAGTCCGGCGCATGGCACAGCACCCGCCTCCTGTAGCCCGCCTGCCGCCGGGAACGCGCCGGACCGCTCGCGCCATGGCCTTGCGTTTCGGCAATTCCCGCAGCACCCGGCCGCCGCCGCAGCGGACATGATCCGAGCGTGACAGGGTGCGGCAACGGAGGGCGACGAGATGGCGCAGGATTCGACGACGGAGGGCGATGCGACGGCAGCGGCTGGCGAGACCGGCGGCGACAGTGCGGCAGCGCAAAGCGGCTGGTCTTTGCACGAGCCCGACGGCCTGGCGCATCCCCGGCTGGCACTGGGCACGGGGGCGATGTTCGTGGTCGCGATGCTGCCCAAGATGCACCTGTTCAACCTGGTACCAGCCACCCTGGGCCGCATCGACAGCCTGGCATCGGCCGCGCTGATGATCCTGACCGCTTGCTGGTTCATCCAGTGTTTCACCGGCAACGCGCGGCGGCGCATCAACGACATCTTCGTGTTTGCCTATGCGTTCACGCTGGGCTCGTTCGCGATGCTGGTGTTGCCCTTTGTTTCCGAGCAGCCCATCGATGGCGCGAGCAGCCAGCGATCGGCAACGCTGGAACTGGTGCGAGGCTGTGTGCGAAGCAACGCGATGGGCGGGCTCAGCGATGTGTCGGCCGTCGTGACCTGCCCGGCCGATCCCGAGAAGACCCGCACCTGGCCCGACTACCGGGAAAAAGACGGCAAGCTCGTCGCCTACACGGGCGAACTCCGCTACACGTTGTTGCTGGCCATAGGCGGCGTCACGGCCACCGTCCGCACCGACCCGGACGCCGCGGCCCCGGCTGGAGCGGCATCGGGCGCCGCGGGCCAACAGCAGCATGTCGAGGTCATCGGCGGGTTGGCGGTGCCCTTCTTTGTGCTGGTGATGGCCTTCATCGGCGGGGCGGTCAGCTTGTCGAGGCGAATCCCGGAGTTCCAGCGGCGCCTGCACCCCAGCTTCCAGCCCAGCGCCGCCGAGCCAGGCTTGCGAGCATTCGAGGCGCGTGAGGAAGTGGTGTTCCAGATCATGCAACTGGTGTCGGCACCTTTCCTCGCGGTGGCCACCTGGTACATCGTCACCCCTTCGGGGCTGACCTCGGCGGCCACGCTGGCGTTCGGCACCGGTTTTGCGTCGGAGCCCTTGCTGCTGATGATCCGCGGCCTGGTCGAAGGCATCCGGCCCGACAGCACCCGACCCCAGCCGCCGGTCCAACCCCAGTTGCCCGCTCCAGTCAAGGACCCGGGTGGCGTGGAAGGCGGTGGTCAGGGCGGCGCCCAGGCTGAAGCGGCGGCGCGGAAGGTCGAGACCCCGTAACCGAGGCGATACGCCAGTCCCGCGCGGACGGGGCCTGCGCGGTCAGCCCGGGCCCGCGCCCCAGTCGCGCAAACCCTGCGCAAGAAAGTCCCACACCGGCAGCGCCAATTCGGGCAACACCCGCGCCAGGTCGGGTGAGCGGCGCGCCAGCCGCGGCATCACGATGCCTATGCCCAGACCCTGGCGAACGGCCTCGAGCTTGACGCACGGGCTGTCGCAGCGGCCGCACCGGCTGGACGACAGCCGGCTGCGCGCGCTGCTGGGCCGCGTGCCCGCCGCGCCGCTGGCCGAGGTGGTGCGGCAATGCCTGGCGGAACTGCCTTGAGCCCAGCCGAATCGGTCTCGACGATTTACGCCGAGACCGCAGAAAAACCAGGCAGTGAATACCCTCACGCAAGAAGTCATCACACCCGTCGGGTTCGCCTCTACACTGAATTGACCGCTTGAAGAACCAGATCGGAGACAGAACCATGGCGCTCTCTCGTCGTTATTTTTCCGCAGGGCTCACCGCAGGCCTCGCGCTGCCCGCCTTCATGGGCCGTGCTGGCGCGCAAGGCGCGACGATCAAGATCGGCATGTGCGCGCCGGTCACCGGGCCGGCGGCAGAGTCGGGCCGCTATGCGCAGATCGGCGCGCGGATCGCGGTCGATGCGGTCAACAAGGCCGGAGGCGTGCTCGGCAAGCAGGTCGAACTGATCGTCGAGGACGACCAGACGACCAACCCCGGCATCGTGCTCGCGTTCTCCAAGCTCGCATCGCAGACCGACATCGTCGCCTTCCTGGGATCGATCCGCTCGACGCAGTTGCACGCGATCGCACCCGATGTGCTCAAGGTCGGCAAGCCCGTGATGATAGGCGGCACCGATCCGGCGCTGACCCACATGGGCAACCCCTGGTATTTCCGCTTCCGCCCGAATGACCTGTATTCGGGCAGCGTGATCGCCGAATACGGCGTGAAGACGCTGGGCAAGAAGAAATGGGCCATCGTGCACTCGACCGATGCCTTCGGCACCGCCGGCGGCAAGGCGCTGACGGCCGGCCTGGCCAGGCAGGACGGCGCGACCGTCGTGCTCGACCAGGGCTACGCGAACCAGAGCCAGGACTTCACGCCGGTCGTGCTGGCGATCAAGCAATCGGGCGCCGACATCCTGGGCTCCTACTTCACCTTCGAGAACGACCTCGGCATCTTTGCGCGCCAGTTGCGCCAGCTGGGCGTGATGATTCCGTATGTCGGCTCGCCGTCCATCGTCAACATCACGGCCTTGAAGCTGGCGGGCCCGGCGCTGCACGGCACTTTCGGCGTCGCCGATTACGCCGAGGAATCGAGCGAGGCGTCCAGGGCCTTTGGCAAGGCCTACCGCGAGGTCGCCAAGGTGGCGCCGGACAACCAGGCCTCGTGGACTTACGACGCCGTCACGGTGCTTTGCATGGCGATCAAGAAGGCCGGCAAGACCGACCCGGCGGCGATCCGCGAGGCCATCCTATCGATCCGCAAACATGCTGGGGCCGAAGGCGAATACAACTTCGACGCCAACGGCGATGGCCTGCACGGCTACAACATCGTGCGTAACGAAAAAGGCACGATCGTCTTCGACAAGCACGTCGAATCGGCCTCCTGAAGCGCTCGAATGGATCTCGCGCTCCAGCTCCTTTTCACGGGCTTGGGGATAGGGTCGGTCTATGCGCTGGTGGCGCTGGGATTCGTCCTGATCTTCCGGGCCACCAATGTCGTGAACTTCGCGCAAGGCGAGTTCTCGATGGTCGGTGCCTACCTGATGGTCGTCTTCGCGGTCGACCTGCAGTGGCCGTACTGGCTGTCCTTCCTCGCCGCCCTCGGCGGCATGGCGCTGCTGGGCGTGATCTTCAACCTCGGCGTCTACTACCCGTTGCGCAACCGCAGTTTCCTGCCGGTGATCATCGCCACCATCGGTGCGTCGATCTTCCTGGCCAACACCGTGCTGGCGCTCTACGGCCCGCAACCCCAGGTGCTGTCGGGCTGGTTCGAGACGCCGGGACTGCAGATCGGGCCGGTCTACCTCGACAGCCAGTACCTGCTGATCATGGGGGTGACGCTGGTGCTGGTGGCCTTCAACTTCTGGTTCTTCGAGCGCACGATGCTGGGCAAGAAGCTGCAGGCCACGTCGCAGGACAAGGAGATGGCGGCGCTGCTGGGCATCCCGGTGGCCACGATGATCATGCTGACCTTCGTCTACTCGGCGCTGCTCGGCGGCGTGGCCGGCATCCTGGTCGCACCCATCCTGTTCGTCTCGATACAGATGGGCGCGACCATCGCGTTGAAGGCCTTCGCCGCGACCATCATCGGCGGCTTTGGTGACGTCAAGGGCGCGATCATCGGCGGGCTCGCGCTCGGCGTGATCGAGACCTTCGGCGCGGCCTATGTCTCGGTGCCCTACAAGGACGGCTTCGCGTTTCTGGTGCTGATCGCCTTCCTGATCTTCCGCCCGCAAGGTATCTTCGGCGAGCGCGTGGCGGAGAAAGCCTAGGTGAACACCGCCCTCCACACCGCGGCCAAGGCCGCGCCAAAGAACACCAGAGGCCGCAACGGCGCAATCGCCTTCGCCGCACTGGCCGCCGCCGTGGTCGCCCTCGTCGTGCTGCTGCCCATGCAGGGCTACACCGTCCACATCCTGGTGCAGACCGCCACCTTCGGCATCGCGGTCTTCGGCCTGACCATCGTGCTCGGCCTGTGCGGGCAGATCAACCTGGCGCAGGCCGCGTTCTTCGGTTTCGGTGCCTACGCGGTCGGCCTGGGCACCACCGACCTGCACCTGAACTTCTGGGTCGCGCTGGCCATGGGCGCGGCCGTCGCGCTGGTGATGGGCGGCTTCCTCGGCATGACGACGCTCAAACTGGGCGGCCACTACCTGGCGATGGTCACCATCAGCTTCCAGCAGATCGTCACGCTGATCATGGTGAACTGGATTCCGGTCACGCATGGGCCGGACGGCGTGGGCAAGATAACGCGGCCCGAGTTGTTCCAGTCATCGCAGGCCTTTCTCGGCCTGTGCGTGGCGGCGATGGCGCTGATCGGCTACCTGGTCTGGCGCCTGCCCCAGACCCCGCTGGGCCGCGCGATGCGCGCGGTGCGCGACAACGAGCTCGCGGCCGGCGTAGCCGGTGTCGATGTCTACAGGGTCAAGGTCGCTGCGTTTGCGCTGTCGGCCGTGCTCGGCGGCATCGGTGGAGGCTTGTTCGCGGGCGGTTTCGCCTATGTCAGCCCAGACCAGTTCAGCTTCGCCGAATCGATAGTCCTGATCACGATGACCTTGCTGGGCGGCGTGGCCTCGCCGGTCGGGGCCTTGATCGGCACCGGCTTGCTGATCGTGCTGCCCGAGAGCCTGCGCTTCCTCAAGAGCGTGCCCGGCCTCTATCTGGCGATCTACGGCCTGTCCATCGTGCTGATCATCCGCTACATGCCCGACGGCATCTGGGGCTTCGTCCAGGACCGCGTGCGCCGCTGGCTCGCGCCGCCGCCGTTCACCGACGCGCCGGCCGACCTGATGCTGGCGCCGCCCGGCCAGGCCGCCACGGCAGACGCGCCGATGGCGCTCGAGGTGCAGGGCCTGGCCAAGCATTTCGGCGGCGTCAAGGCGGTCGACGACATCTCGTTCTCGGTCAGGCGCGGCAGCGTGCATGCGCTGATCGGGCCCAACGGTTCGGGCAAGACGACCACGCTCAACGTGCTCTCGGGCATCTACACCGGCACGGCCGGCCGCATCCTGCTCGGCGGGCAGGACGTGACGGCGCTGCCGCCGCACGCCCGCACCGCCGCCGGCCTGGGCCGCACTTTCCAGAACATCCGCCTGTTCCGCTCGATGACCGCGCTCGAGAACGTGATCATCGGCGCCGAGCATCCCGGCAACGAGATCGGCAAGGGCCATGAAGCGCTGGTCGAACGGGCGCGCGCGGCGCTGGCCTTCGTCGGGCTGGAGGCGCGCGCGCAAGAGCTCGTCACCGGCTTCTCCTACGGCCACCAGCGGCTGATCGAGATCGCGCGGGCACTCGCCGGCAATCCGACCCTGCTGCTGCTCGACGAACCCGCCGCCGGTCTGAACTCCAGCGAGAAGGTCGGCCTGCAGGACTTGCTCAAGCGCATCGCGGCCAAGGGCTTGACGATACTGATCATCGACCACGACATGACGCTCGTCACCGAAGTGGCCGAGCGCATCACGGTGCTGAACTTCGGCCGCCGCATCGCCGACGGCGTGGCGGCCGACGTGCTGCGCCAACCCGATGTGATTGCCGCCTACCTCGGAAGTGAACCCGATGCCCCTGATTTCGCTTGAGGGTCTGGTCGTTCGCTACGGCGAGATCGAGGCGCTGCACGGTCTGTCCATCGCGGTGGACGCGGGCGAGGTCGTCACGCTGCTGGGCGCCAACGGCGCGGGCAAGTCGACCACCTTGCGCGCGATCTCGGGCTTGCTCAAGCCGGCGCAAGGCGACATCCGCTTCGACGGCCGATCGATCGCCGGCCTGGCGCCCGAGGCCATCGTCAGGCTGGGCATCGCCCATGTGCCCGAGGGGCGGCGCCTGTTTCCCGGGCTGACGGCGCGCGAGAACATCATGCTAGGCGCATCGAACCGCGGACGCGTCGCCACCGACCAACTGCTCAAGGAGTCGGACGAGATGTTCGACCTGTTCCCGGACATCCGGCCCTTCGCCAATGCGCTGGGCTGGACGCTGTCGGGCGGCCAGCAGCAGATGGTCGCGGTCGCGCGCGGCTTGATGGCCAAGCCGCGCCTGCTGCTGCTCGACGAGCCCTCGCTGGGCTTGGCGCCGGTGATCGTGCAGGCGGTGTTCGCGATCATCGCGGAGATCCGGCGGCGCGGCACGACGGTGCTGCTGGTCGAGCAGAACGCCCGCATGGCGCTGTCGGTGGCCGACCGCGGCTATGTGCTCGAGACCGGCCACCTGGCGGTTCAGGGCAAGCCGGGCGAGCTGTGGTCGAACGACGCCGTCAGGGCCGCCTACCTGGGCGGGCGGGTGGCGGCCAAGGCCGGCGCGGAGAGCCTCGCCCCGCATTGATTGAGCCTGGCCGGCGCGCCGACCGCGGCAGACGGCACGCGCGTGCCGTCTGCCGGGCACTCTCAGGCCAGTGACTGGTAGACGGCGGTTTCGAAGTCGTAGAACAGCGGCAGCGACAGCTTGTCGGCAAAGGGCAGGATCTGCGTCATGTAGCTGCCGCCCAGGCCGGTCTGGCGGTCTATCCAGAAATACGAGTTGGCCAGTCCGGCCCACATCAGCCCGCCCGCCGGGCGGCCGGTGGGCGCGGCCGCTTCGTTGATCTGGAAGCTCAGACCCCAGGTCTTCTCGATCCCCGGGAAGAACTCGGCATCGTTGGTCAGCGGCGGCGCCTGGGTCGGCAGCATCTCCACGCGCAGGTCGCCCATCGCGTTGCGGCACATCTGCTGCACGGTCTCGGCCTTCAGCACGCGAGCGCCGGTGCCGCCCCCGCCACTGCCGTCGGCCAGGCCGTCGTTGAGGATCATCCGGACGAAACGGATGTAGTCGGGCATCGTGCCGTACAGGCCGCCGCCGCCCATCTCGTTCTCGGGGTTCTGCTCGATCACCAGGTCGCCCGCCACCAGCGTGCCATCGTCGCCGCGGTGGTGGATCTTGGCCAGCCTGGCCTGCATGTCGGGGCGGATGCGGAAGGCGGTGTCGGCCATGCCCAGCGGGCCCAGCAGGTTCTCGGCCAGGTAGACGCCCAGCTTCTGGCCGCTGACGGCCTCGACGATCTTGCCTGCCCAGTCGATGTTGATGCCGTAGCGCCAGCGCTCGCCCGGATCGAAGGTCAGCGGCTGGCCCAACGCGGCCTCGGTGCAGCTGATGATGCCGGGCGTACCGGTGGCGGCCTGGTAGCGGCCGGTGTCGGCGTTCCAGAATTCGTAGCCGAAACCGGCCGAGTGCGTCAGCAGGTGGCGCAGCGTGATGTCACGCCTGGGCGCGCGCATGCGCGGCTGGCCGGCTGCATCGAAGCCCTCCAGCACCTGGGCCTGGCCCAGCCGCGGCACCCATTGACGGGCCGGGCTGTCCAGGTCGATGCGGCCCTGCTCGACCAGTTGCATGCAGGCCGCACCGGTGATCGCCTTGGTCATCGAGGCGATCCAGCCAACGGTGTCGGGGGTCATCGCGCCGTCGGTGCCCAGCACGCGTTGGCCAAAAGCGCCTTCGTACAGCGTGTGCTTGCGGTCGGTGACCACGCCCACCACGCCGGGCACGGCACCGCGCGCCGCGGCGCCGCCAAGAATCTCGTCGAGCCTGGATTTGAGTGTCATCGCTTGTCTCCTGAAAAAAGGGGATGGGTCGCCCACGGGCGGCAACTCGGGCCGGTCAGTGTGCGCGCCGCAGCCGCTGCAATCAAGCCATCAGACCCGCCCGTCGGCCGATTCGCGGGTCTGTACGGATGCGCCGGGGGGACGGCGCGGCACGGGGACGCGGGAATGTTGCTTGCTGTGCCGCACCCGGCCGGGCCAGCGGCGCATGCGCGTTTGCCCGGGCTCGCCAATTGCGTTGCGCGGCGGCAGAGTGCAGGCAAGGTGACCTCCCGGCCCACCCCATTCAACCGACGATGGAGAGCTCCCAACGTGACAGAAACCTCCCCCAACGCGCAGGCGCAGGACTGGCTGACGCGATTCGACCAGGCGCTTGCGCAGCGCGACATCGACGGCGCCGTCGCGCTGTTCGGCGACGATTGCTACTGGCGCGACCTGGTCAGCTTCACCTGGAACATCTGCACCCAGGAAAGCCCGGCCGCGGTGCGCGCGATGCTGGCCGCGCGGCTGGACGACGTGGCGCCGTCGAACTGGCAACTCAGCGGCGACGCCAGCAGCGCCGACGGGGTGACCGAGGCCTGGTTCACCTTCGAGACCCGGCTGTCACGCGGCAAGGGCCTGCTGCGGCTGGTCGGCGGCAAGGCCTGGACGCTGCTGACGACGATGGTCGAGCTGAAGGGCTTCGAGGAGAAGACCGGTGAGCACCGCGTGGCCGGCGCCGAGCATGGCGCGCACCCGGGCCGCAAGAGCTGGGGCGAGCGGCGCGACCACGAGCTGGCGACGCTGGGCTACGACGAGCAGCCCGATGTGGTGGTGGTAGGCGGCGGCCAGGGCGGCATCGCGCTGGGTGCGCGGCTGCGCCGGCTCGGCGTGCCGACGATCATCGTCGAGAAGAACGCCAAGCCCGGCGACAGCTGGCGCAATCGCTACAAGAGCCTGTGCCTGCACGACCCGGTCTGGTACGACCACCTGCCCTACCTGAACTTTCCGGACGACTGGCCGGTGTTCGCGCCCAAGGACAAGATAGGCGACTGGCTCGAGGCCTACACCAAGATCATGGAGCTCAACTACTGGGGCTCGACCACCGCCACCCGCTGCCACTACGACGAGGCGGCCGGGCGCTGGGAGGTGGTGGTCGACCGCGCCGGCCAGGCCGTCACGCTGCGGCCCCGCGAACTGGTGATCGCGCTCGGCGTCTCGGGCTATGCCAGCGTGCCCAAGATCGCCGGCGCCGAGGATTTCCTGGGCGACCAGCACCATTCCAGCCAGCACCCCGGCCCCGAGGCCTATGTCGGCAAGAAGGCCGTCGTGCTGGGCTCGAACAACTCGGCCCACGACATCTGCGCCGCGCTGTGCGAGGCCGGTGTCGACGTGACGATGGTGCAGCGCTCGTCGACCCATATCGCGCCCTCGGCCGCGCTGATGGACCTGGCGCTGGGCGGCCTGTACAGCGAGCAGGCGATCAAGAACGGCATCGACCACCACAAGGGCGACCTGGTGTTCGCCTCGGTGCCCTACAAGATCATGCACAGCTTCCACATCCCCGTGTACGAGGAGATGAAGCAACGCGAGGCCGACCTCTACGGCCGGCTGGAGAAAGCCGGCTTCATGCTCGACTTCGGCGCCGATGGCTCGGGCCTGTTCATGAAGTACCTGCGCCGGGGCTCGGGCTACTACATCGACGTCGGCGCCTGCGAGATGGTGGCCGACGGCAGCATCAAGCTCAAGAGCGGGGTCAACATCGCACGCGTCAACCCGCACTCGGTGACGCTGACCGACGGCACCGAACTGGCGGCCGACCTGCTGGTCTACGCCACCGGTTACGGCTCGATGAACCGCTGGCTGGCCGACCTGATCTCGCCCGAGACAGCCGACCGCCTGGGCAAGGTCTGGGGCCTGGGGTCGGATACGCCCAAGGACCCGGGGCCCTGGGAGGGCGAGCTGCGCAACATGTGGAAGCCCACCCGGGTGCCGCACCTGTGGGTGCACGGCGGCAACCTGCACCAGAGCCGGCATTACTCGCAGTTCCTGTCGCTGCAGATCAAGGCCAGGCTGGCCGGTCTGCCCACACCGGTCTATGGCCAGGCCGAGGTGCATCACCTCAGCTGATCGCCCCGGTGGGGCGGCTCTCAAGCAAATGTGGCTTTGCCACTTTGCTTGACCCCTACGGGGGACCGAGCCCGGGCGCAAGGGCCCGGAAGGGGCCTTGCGCCTGGCGAGGGCCATCGGGCCTGCAAGCCCGATGGCGGCCGGCTTTTGCCGGCCTCGGGGCGCTCAGAACCGAAGTTCGGCGCGCAGGTTGACGGTGGTCGTGCTGCGCGCCGAGTTGTCGATGGACTGGTTGCTGCCATCGGCCAGCGTGGTGGTGTTGCCGGTGTCGTAACGGCGCGCGCCGGCGTTGCTCAGCGTCAGCCTGGCGCTGGCGTCCGGGCTGAAGCGCCACAGCGCGTAGCCGTCGACCACGCTCTTGACGCCTTGGCGGTAGGTCTGCGAGTCGATCTGCTGCAGCGCGAAGCCGGGGGTGAAGTTCAGGCTCGCGCCGAAGGTCAGCGGCAGGCCCTTGAGCGGCCAGTCGGCGCCCAGGTTGGCGGTGTAGGGCGGCTGGCCTTCGAGCCGGTTGTTCGGCCCCATCACCTGGTCGACCCGGCTCCACATCAGCGTCAGGTTGGCGCGCAGCGAGACCGGCAGATCGGTGGCCCAGAGGTCGCTGAGACGCCCCTTGGCCTCGAGCTCCAGCCCGGCGGCGTCGGCCGTGCCGATGTTGCGCGGCCGCGCCACCCAGCGCGGCACGCTGGCCCAGTTGGCCGTCTCCAGGCCGCGCACGGTGCGGATCAGGTTGTCGATCTTGCGCAGGAAGACATTCGCGCCAAGGATGCCGCCGGCATCCAGGTAATGCTCGACGCCGAGCTCCAGCCCGGTGGCCAGTTCGGGCAGCAGCGCGGGGTTGCCGGCGCGGTCGGGGCTGGTCGGCTGGTTGGGCTGGTCCAGGTCGGGGTAGAGCGGCGAGACCGTCGGCCGCGCGATCAGCTGGTTGGTGTTGGGCGAGCGATAGCTGCGCGTCAGGCTCAGCCGCAACTGGTCGCGCGGCGAGTCGGGCAGCTTCCAGACCATGTGCGCCAGCGGCGTGAACACCGCGCTGCGGTTGCGCACCTGGTCCAGCGCCGAGTCGCTGGCGGTGGCGATGGCCTCCCAGCGCGCGCCGACGTAGAACGAGAAGGTCGGGCTCCAGTCCCATTCGTCCTGGGCGTAGAGCGCGACGCGCTGGATGCGGGCCTGGATGTCCTCGCCGAACTCGGCCAGCGTGGCCACGCCGTTCAGGCGGCTGACATGGCCGTCGGTTCGCTGGCTGTCCTGCAGCTCCCAGCCGGCGCTGACGCTGTGCCGGTCGGCCAGCAGCTGCGAGAACTTGCCGTTCAGGTCCAGGGACAGCTCGCGCTGGTGGACGTCGTCGAACTTCTGCCGGCCCGCACCGGCGCTGCCGCCGGACTCGAAGCGGTCGGTCACGCTGCTGCTGGTCGACAGCATGCTGTTCAGGCGCAGCTGCAGCCGGCCGCCACCGGTCGTGCCGGCCAGCCAGGTGCTGTTGAGCCTGGCCATCTGCCAGTCGGACCGGCTCTGCCAGTCGGCCAGCGCGTAGGGCTGGTTGGCGCCGACGCTCTGGGTCAGCGCGTCGTGCCCGCTGCCCAGGCTGCGCACGGTGTTGAAGAAGGGTTGCAGGTCCAGCGAGTTGCCTGGTCCGAGCTTGAACTGCAGCCGGCCGTTGGCGAACAGCCCCTGGCGCTGGGTGTGGCTCTCGGTGCGCTGCTGCTGGTCCAGCGTGGTTGCGCCGCCGGCATCCCGCCCCAGGGTGCGGGTGTCGGAGTCGCTGGTCTGGCCGCCCTTGAACAGCGTGGTGGCCAGGTTGTAGCCCAGGTCTTCGGTCTGGCCGTTGTAAGTCCAGGTGGCGCCGAGCTGGGGCCGGTCGCCGTCGGCACCGCCGCCCACCCTCAACTCGTTGGTCTTGCGCTTGAAGTCGCTGCGCATGATCACGTTGATCGTGCCGGCGATGGCCCGCGTGCCGTACTCGGCCACCGGCGCGCGCAGGATCTCGATGCGCTCGATCTGCTCGGGCGCGATCGAGTCGAGCGAGAAGCCCGGCGGCATGCGCTGGCCGTCGAGCAGGATCTGGGTGTAGCCGCCGCCCATGCCGCGCATCCGGATCTGGCCGCCGCGCCCGGGCGGCCCGCCTATCGTCACGCCCGGCAGGCGCTTGAGCACCTCGCCCAGCGAGCCGTCGCCCATGCGGTCTAGCTCTTCGCGGCCAACGACGATGCGCGAGGCGGTGGCGCGCCGGCGCTCGTCCTGGTTGTCGGGCAAATTGCTGCCGGTGATCTCGACACGCTGCGGCGCGGCGGGTGCGGGGGCGGATGCCTGGGCGGCGGGTGCGGGTGCCGCGGCGGCGCCGGCCTGCGCGCGGGCCAAGCCGTTCAGCGACAGGGCGGCGGCCAGGGCCAGCCAGAGGGGGACAAATGGGGTGGGTGAGCGCATGGTCGGCGCGGATTGTGCCGGCGGCAGCGCCGGTGTTTATGTCGCAGGGGTGAAGGGGGCCGGCGCGGCCAGCCAGTGCACCGAGAACAGCCGCTGCGCGTCGGTCCACACCGCCTGGGGCTGCAGCCCGGCGGCGCGCGCCAGTGCCTGGAAACCGTCCACCGTGTACTTGCAGGAGTTCTCGGTGTGCAGGGTCTGGCCCTCGGCAAACTCGAAGCGCTCGCCGCCGAACTGCACCGTCTGGGCGCGCGCGCTGAGCAGGTGCATCTCGATGCGCTGCAGCCGCGGCTCGTAGAAGGCATGGTGGTGGAAACCACCCAGGTCGAAGTTCGCGCCAAGCTCGCGGTTGGCGCGCGCCAGCAGGTTCAGGTTGAACGCCGCGGTGATGCCCTGGCTGTCGTTGTAGGCCGCGTGCAGCAAGGCCGGCGCCTTGACCAGGTCGACGCCGACCAGCAGGCCACCGCCGGCCAGCCAGCGCGCGCAGCGGTGCAGGAACTGCAGCGCCTCGGCGGGCGTGAAATTGCCTATCGACGAGCCCGGGAAGAAGCCGACCCGGCGCGCGCTGCCAGCCAGCGGCGGCGGCAGCACCAGCTCGGCGCTGAAGTCACCGGCCAGCGGCAGCACCGCCAGCCCGGGATGCTCGGCAGCCAGCCGCCGCGCCTCGGCGTGCAGATGCTCGGCCGAGATGTCTATGGGCACGAAGCGCGCCGGCTGGCGCAGCGCGCCCAGCAGCAGCCTTATCTTCTGCAGCGAGCCGGCGCCAAACTCGATCAGGTCGGCATGGGCGCCCAGGCACTCGGCCATCTCGCCGGCATGCTGGCGCAGGATCGCGAACTCGGTGCGGGTGGGGTAGTACTCGGGTAGCTCGCAGATGCGGTCGAACAGCGCCGAGCCTTGCTGGTCGTAGAAGAACTTGGGCGCGACCTGACGCGGCTCGCGCAGCAGGCCCTCGTTCAGCGCCTGGCCGAAGCCGCTGTCAGCAGCCCTCTCGTCCGTCATGAGCCCGATCCGCCGGTCGGGCCGGTGTTGGTGGTGGCGTTGGCGGCGTCGCGCGCCAGCCGCAGGCCGCTGAACTGCCAGCGCGCGGCAGGCGGGAAGAAGTTGCGGTAGCTCAGCCGGGCATGGCCGGGTGGCGTGGCCAGGCTGCTGCCGCGCAGCACCAGCTGGTTGACCATGAACTTGCCGTTGTACTCGGCCGCCGGCCCGGGCAGCGGGCGGAAGCCGGGATAAGGCGCGTAGGCCGACGCGGTCCACTGCCAGACCTCGCCCTGCAACTGCTGCAGCGCGTGGCCATGCTGCTCGGCGCCGAACTCCCATTCGAACTCGGTCGGCAGCCGCGCGCCGGCCCAGGCCGCGTAAGCCGCCGCCTCGTAGCCGCTGAGGTGGCAGACCGGCGCGGCCGGGTCGAGCGGCTGGACGCCGTGCAGCGTGAACTGCTCGAAGCCGTCGGCGTCGCTGCCGTCGTCGGCCCGCGCCAGCCAGTAGGCCGGCGCCTGCCAGCCCAGGCGCTGCAGTTCGGCCCATCCGTCCGACAACCACAACTGCGGCCGGCGGTAACCGCCGTCGCCGATGAATTCGGCGTACTCGGCGCAGTTCACCAGCCGCGAGGCCAGTTCGCAGCGCGCCAGCCATTGGGTGTGGCGCGGCCCCTCGTTGTCGAAGCCGAAGCCCTGGCCGCCATGGCCGACCTGCTCCGCATGGCCGCCCAGGGCCAGCCAGCGCGGCGCCGGTGCCGGCGCGCTGCGCGGGCCGGCCGGCAGCGGCGATACCGCCGGCCGCAGCGGGTTGAGCGAGAAGGCATGCAGGATGTCGGTCAGCAGCAGTTCCTGGTGCTGCTGCTCGTGGTGCAGGCCGAGTTCCAGCGTGGCGGCGGCGGCGCGCCAGACGGCGTCACCCGCCTCGGCGATGAAACGCTGCAGCGCGTCGTCGACCTGGCGCCGGTAGGCCAGGACCTGGTCCAGCGACGGCCGGCTCAGCAGGCCGCGCTGCGGCCGCGGGTGGCGCGGCCCCAGCGACTCGTAGTAGGAGTTGAATAGCGGCGCCCAGCGCGCGTCGACCGGCCGGTAGCCCGGCACATGGACTTGCAGCACCAGGGTCTCGAAGAACCAGGTGGTGTGGGCCAGATGCCATTTGGTCGGGCTCGCATCGGGCATGGACTGCAGCGCCTGGTCTTCGGCGCTGAGGCCGGCACTGCGCTGCAGCGACTGGCCGCGAACGGCCTGGCAGGCCGCTTGCCAAGCGGGTCGGTCGTCGATGGAAAGGGTCGTCAAGGGCAAGAGGCGGCTCGGCACGGAGCCCGCCAGTATCGCAACAGCCGGCAAACCCTGTGTGACAGCGCCGATTCGGCCCGGTCCGGCGATGCGCACAACTGCTTGCAGCCGCAATCGCCGGGCACAACTTGGCGTTCAAGCCAGCACGCCAGGGACCGAAGAACCCGGGACACAACCGGCTGCCGGCGCGCCGCGGCACAACCCAGGGGCGCAGCTTGCACAGCGAAACCATCTTCAGCCAGACCGCGCGCGAGGAACAGGCCAACACCGCCAGCCATCTGCTGGGCTGCCTGCTCGCGCTGGCCGCGCTGCCGCTGCTGGCCGGGCCGGTGGCTGGCGGCCAGCCGCCGCTGCGCCAGTTCGGCGTGACCGTGTTCATCGCCAGCATGGTGTTGATGTACGGGGTGTCGGCGGCCTACCATGCGCTGCCGGTGGGGGCGGCAAAGCGGGCGCTGCGCCGCTGCGACCACGCGGTGATCTTCGTCTTCATCGCCGGCAGCTACACGCCGTTCGCGCTGGGCCAGATCGAGCGCGGCGAGGGCGGTGCCCTGCTGGCGGCGGTATGGGGTATCGCCGCGCTGGGTGTGACGCTCAAGCTGTCGAACCGGGTGCGCCAGCCACTGGTCTCGACCGCGATCTACCTGGTGTTCGGCTGGCTCGTGGGGATGGTGGCGCAACCGCTGCTGATAGCGCAGCCGCCGCCCTGCCTGGCTTGGCTGGTGGGCGGCGGCCTGGCCTATTCGCTGGGCAGCCTGTTCTACCTGCTGGACCACCGGATGCGCTACAGCCACTTCGTCTGGCACCTGTTCGTCATCACCGGCAGCAGTTGCCATCTGCTGGCCGTGCAGCAGGCGCTGGTGTGATCGACCCACTCAGCGGCGCTCGACGATGGCCGGCAGCCACTGGAGCGCCGCACGCACCCGCTCGGCGGCGCTGGCGGCGTCGGCCCGGCTGGCATAAGGCCCGGCCTGCAGCCTGTGCAGGCTGCGCTCATTGAAGATCGCCAGCAGCGGCGCCAGCCAGTCGACTTCGCGCGCCACCCGCTGCTGCAGACCCAGCGCGCCGTCGCGCCGGCCGAAGGCGCCCAATTGCAGCCAGAAGCCGGTGGCGGCCGGCGCGTCGGCGACCGCTGCCGGCACAGCGTCGGCGCGCCGGCCGATCTCGGCGATCGCGTCATCGGCCAGCCAGCCCGCGGTCCCGGGCGGCAACAGCGCGCTGGCCAGCGGGCTGGCCGCCTGACCGTCGCCGCCTCCGGGCAGCGCTGGCGCGCGCCAGGCGCCGGTGCGTATCGCCTCGTAGGTGATGCGATCGACCTCGACCGGGGCCACGCCACCGAGCAAGCCCAGACGCAGCGCGGCGGTGTAGCTCAGGTCGATCACCCGGTCGCCGTGGAAGGGGCCGCGGTCATTGACGCGCACCACCACCTCGCGCCCGTTGGCCGGGTTGCGCACCCGGGCGTAGCTGGGCAGCGGCATGGTCTTGTGCGCCGCCGTCATCGCGTACATGTCGTAGGTCTCGCCGGTGGCCGTGCCCAATCCGTGGAACTTGCGGCCGTACCAGGACGCCAGGCCGCGCTCGCGCAGGGGCGGATCGCCGAGCAGCGGCGTGTAGGCCTGGCCCAGCACCTCGTAGGGCTTGTTGGGGCCGCCGCTGCGCACCGTCTCCAGCCGCGGACTGGCGTCGGGCACGCGCAGCAGGTCGGGCGGCGGGTCGCCAGGGCCGTCGCGGCGGGCACCGAGTTCAGCCGACGGCGGGCGCGGGCCGGCCGTCCGCGGCGGGCCACCGGCACAGCCGGCCAGCAAAGCCAGAGCCAGCAGCCCGGCTCCCGTTCGCCGCGGCCGGCAGGGTTCGCGCAGCAAGCGGCAGAGCGGTGGGTGGCAGCGGTGGACAGTCATCGCAGGCCAGATTCTGCGGCCTGCGCCCGGCCGCTGTCACCGGCCCGGCAGCACCGCGACGACCCGGGCAAAGGCCGCCAGCAGCCAGCGGGCGGCCACGGCATCCAGCCCGGGGGGCGGGCAGGCCAGGCCAGGCCGGTAGGTCGCGAAGGTCGGCCCCTGGCAGGCGAACACGATGCTGTTGCAGTGCTCGCTGTCGTCGACCGTGAGCAGGGCGCCGCCAAAGCTGCGCCGCAGGCGATCGACCCAGAGGCCGTAATCGGGGTCGGCCAGGTGCAGGTTGACCACCAGCAGTCCGCCGGGGCGCAGCGCGTCGCGGCAGTCGTCATAAAAACGCTGCGTGCCCAGGCTGTCGGGCATGCCGTCAGGGTCAAAACCATCGATCAGCAGCGCGTCGAAGCCGCCGGCCGCATGGCGGACGAAGCGCGCCCCATCCATGGCCAGCACGCTGAAGCGCTCGCTGTCGGGCGGCACCTGGAACTCGCCGCGCAGCGCGATGACCTGCGGGTTGATCTCGGCCACCTCGATGCGCGCCAAGGGCAGGTGGCGGTGGCAGAACTTGGCCAGCGAGCCCCCGCCGAGCCCGATCATCGCGATCCGGCGCGGGTCCGGCACGAACAGCAGCCAGGCCATCATCGTGCGCGTGTACTCGAGGTCTAGCGCGTCGGGGTCGCCCAGTTGCATCCGGCTCTGGATCTGGCCGATCGCGAAATGCAGCGCCTTGGCGCCCCGGCTCTCGAAGACGAAAGGGCGGGGCTGGGGTGTCGCGGGGTCGCTGTGGGCCATGGGCCGTCGTGGGGGGCTTGAAAGCGCCCCATCATGCCGGGCCAAGCTCACCGCGACCCCTCCTCGGCAGGGACGGCCGCATCCGGCGCTGGCGAGTCCAACGGGCTCAGCCTCAGCGCCCCGAGGCCGGCCAATGCCGGCGGCTTCACGCGGGCGGCGCGGGGGCTGAATCCCGACAGGCCAAATTGCGCCAACGACACCTGATGGGCATACAGGGCCCGCATGCTGGCCCGCGGCTCGGCCGGCCTGTCGCTGCAGCAGGGCACGACCGACATCGAGCGCAGCGGCATGCGCCTGCTCGACCTGATCGAAGACCTGCTCGACCAGTCGCAGCTCGACGCCGGGCGCCTGTCGCTCAGCGTCAAGCCCCTCGCGCTGCAGCCCTGGCTGGCCGAGATCGAGCGCGCCGCCCGGCAGATGGCCGAGTCGGCCGGCAACGGCTTCGCGCTGGTGGTCGACGGCGCGCTGCCGTCGGCGGTGCTGACCGACGGTCCGCGGCTGCGCCAGATCCTGGACAACCTGTTGTCCAACGCCAATCGGCACACCCGGCAGGGGCAGATCACGCTGCACTGCGGGGTCGGGCCGACAACGCCTGAGGGACGGCTGCCGCTGTCGTTTGCCGTCATAGACAACGGCGAAGGCATCGCGCCGGCCGACCTCGGCGGCATCTTCGGGCCCTTCCACAAGGGCCGGACCGGACTGGAATCCAGCGACCGGCGCGCCAGCCGGCTGGGCCTAGGGCTGTCGATCGCCCGCGACCTGTCGCGGCTGATGGGCCAGGGCCTGAACGTTGCCAGCAAGCTGGGCGTAGGCACGACCTTCCGCTTCGACGTCGACTGCGAACAGCTTGACGGGACAACGCTTGCACCGAGTGGCGCGACGCCGTCGGCCGAGCGGCAATTCCGTCGCGGCAAGGGCTTGCGGGTGCTGATCGCCGATGACGATCCCGCGGCGCTGCGCTCACTGCGGGATCAACTCGAAGCGCAAGGCCTGGCCGCCCACGGCGTGTCCAGCGGCCAGGCCCTGATCGCCGCGCTGGCGCAGCGCCAGCCGGACTGGGATCTGGTGATCACCGACCAGGCCATGCCCGACGGCGACGGTTGGGCTGTGCTGCGCTTCCTGCGTCAGCACCACCCCACGTTGCCGGTCGTGCTGATGTCGGCGATGGCCCCGCAGCGGCCGGCCGATCTGCCGGCAGACGTCGATTTCGACGCCTTCCTCAGCAAGCCGATTCTCGATGCGGCACTGGTCGACACCCTGCGCGCGATGCTGCCGCCGCTGGCCAGACGGCCCGCTGCCGCCGTGGCGGCTTCGCCAGCCGGACCGGACGCGCACCGTCGCGGCGAACTGGCCGCGCTGGTGCGCGCGGGCCGGGTCACCGCAATCCAGCAATGGGGCCGCCAGCTGGCCCAGCAACACCCCGAATTCGCGGCCTACGCGGTCGAGGTGGAACAAAAGGCCCAGATGCTGGACTTTGACGCGCTCGAACTGCTGGCCGGCACGACGACCTTGGAGGGATGAGACCGGCGTCAGACTGGGGTTTGAATCGGCCTGAAGACTTGAAGCCCAGGCGGGTGGTGCGACGGATGGTGCGACCGGCAAGAATCGAACTTGCGACTAAGCCTTCGGAGGGCCCAATGATATCCACTTCACCACGGTCGCAGCAGCAGATGCAGCAAGCTATTCTACGCCACAGCGCGGCGGCACCCGCCCGGGCCCGTCCAACAGGTCGAGGGTGAACCCGCGGCCACCGTTATAATTGAAGGGTTTTGCCTGGGATGCTCGGCTTGCATCACCAGACCCGCTTAGGCCATGAACCGGCCATGAACACAACAAGGATTCGTATGAGCGACGCCCAGCACAGCGCAGAAGAAAACCACGAAGGCCCGATCAAGACCCCCAAGCAACTGGTCGCTGCGGTGGTGGCGTCGTTCGTGATTCCGATCGTGGCGATCATCCTGCTGGCCAACTTCGTCAACTTCGGCAGCAAGACCGGCGCTGGCAGCGACGGCATGTCCGAAGAGGCCGTGGGCCGCCGCATACAGCCGGTGGGCCGGATCGAGATCAAGGACGCCGCCAACCCGGGCGTGCTCAAGACCGGCGAGCAGGTGTTCCAGGCCCAGTGCTCGGCCTGCCATGCCGCCGGCCTGGCCGGCGCGCCCAAGTTCGGCGACTCGGCCGCCTGGGCCCCGCGCATCAAGACCGGCTACGACGCGCTGCTGAACTCGGCGCTCAAGGGCAAGAACGCGATGACGGCCCAGGGCGGCGGCGAGTTCAACGACACCGAGATCGGCCGCGCGGTGGTCTACATGGCCAACAAGGGCGGTGCCAAGTTCGACGAGCCCAAAGTCGCAGCAGCCCCGGCCGCCGCGGCGTCGGGTGCGGCAGCAGCCTCCAAGTAAGCCTCGCCGCTCGCCTGCCGGCCGCCTTCGGGCGGCTTTTTTGATGGCCTGGCCCGGTCAGACCGACGCGCTGGGCTCGCGAACGAAACCGAAGCGCTGCGGCGCCTCGGCCGCCAGCAGGTCTTCGGGCAGCCAGCCGCCCTGCTCCACCGCCTGCGCGGCGTCGAGCATGTCCTGGCTGTGAACGATGCCGAAACCGATGTCGGTGTCGAGGTAGAGACGGCCCTCGGCGTCCAGCCAGCAGCTGCGCGGCTGCGCCGGCAGGCCGGTGTGGCTGGTCACCCCGGGCGCGGCAGCCGCCATGGACCCGTCAGCCTGTGCTGGCCAGGACAAACGCCAGACCCAGGGCGCGGCTTCGAGTTGGACATAGACCCGCTGCGGACCGTTCTGGAAGAACCAGCGGCCGGCGTCGTCGGCGGCGTAGTTGCGCTCGATGAAGGCCTTGAGCTTGTCGTGCGTGACGCGGCTGCCCTTGACATGCGGAAACGGCCCGGCCTGCTGGATGCGCTCGTCGCGCATATACCAGTCGCCGCGCGCGTCCAGCGCCAGCCAGCCGTGGCAGTCGGGCACGTTCGGCCATTTCTTCAATGCTGCCTTGACGATCTCGTCCATGGTGTTGCCCTGTTGCGGTTCAGCGGTTCAGGCCTGCTGCGCCATCCAGGCCATCACGCCCTCGGGCAGGCCCAGGCCGTGGCCACGGCCGCCCGGGAATCCCACATGGCCGCCCTGCGCCGGCTGCCAGAGTGTGACGTGGCGGCCCACCGCGTCGGCGCGGGGCAGGCTGGAAGCGGGCACGAAGGGGTCGTTGCGGGCGTTCAGCAGCAGCGCCGGAATGCGGATGCGGTGCAGCTGCGGCTTGGCCGAGGCCTGGGCCCAGTAGTCCTCGGTGCTCTTGAAGCCATGCAGCGGCGCGGTGAACAGGTTGTCGAAGGTGTAGAGGTCGCGCGCGGCCCGCATCGCCTCGCGCTTGAACAGCCCCGGGTGCTGGTCCAGCTTGGCCAGCGCCTTCGGGACCATGGTGCGCAGGAAGATCCGGGTGTAGACCTGCCGGTTGAAGCCGCGGCCTATCGCGTGGCCGCTGGCCGCCAGGTCCACCGGCGAGCACAAAGCCGCCACCGCGCAGGCCACGCCGGCGGCCGACTCACCCGCCTCCTCGGCCCAGCGCAGCAACGCGTTGCCGCCCAGCGAGACGCCCACCACGCGCA
The DNA here is from genome assembly GCA_947453625.1 of Burkholderiales bacterium. Lineage (GTDB taxonomy): Bacteria > Pseudomonadota > Gammaproteobacteria > Burkholderiales > Burkholderiaceae_C > Pseudaquabacterium. The sequence goes on along the minus strand of CANGHK010000007.1, from coordinate 36,888 downwards.
GCGGCGCGCCCTGCTGAGCGCGCAGCCGGGCCAGTATCCAGGCGATCTCCTCGTGGTCGCCCGAGTGGTAGGCGCGCGGCCCGCGGTTGAGCTCGCCCGAGCAGCCGCGGAAATGCGGCACTGCGTAATGCCAGCCGGCGCGCCGCGCCCAATGCGCGAAAGCCAGCGCGTAGGTGCCCTGGGATGAGCCCTCCAGTCCGTGGAACAGCACCAGCATAGGCGCGCCGGGCAGCGCGCCCTCGTCGAGCAGGTCGACATCGATGAAGTCGCCGTCGGGCGTGGTCCAGCGCTCGCGCCGGTAGCGCGGCGGCCGGCCGTCGGGCAGCGGATGGTGGCGCGCCAGCCGGGCCGGCCAGATCGTCTGGGCATGGCCGCCGGGCAGCCACCAGGGGGCGCGGTAGGACTGCATCAGCCGAGTCTTCAGCCTTCGCTGCTGGCGCCCAACACCCCAGACGCACCCGTCGCGCGCAACCCAGCTGACGCCGTGGAGCCGGCTTCGCCGGGCCACTGGCGTGCCTTGCAGGCCGCGGCTTGCCTTGCGGCCCGCCCCCTCGCCAGGCGGTCAAGGTCCACCGGACCTTGACCGTCCGGGCTCGGCCCCCCTGGGGGGGAGGCGCCGAAGGCGCTTCGGGGGGGATTCAATGAAGCACCGCCGGCGCTTCGACGATCTCGGGCGTCTCATGCGGCGTGCCGGGGCTGGCATGGTGGGCCACCAGGCGCCAGCCCAAGGCGGTCTTCAGGTAGACATTGGTGGCCAGCACGAAGCCGGTGCGCGGGCCGGCCCCGGTGTGCAACTCGATGCGCTCGACCAGGTTGTGCACCGCGGCGTCCAGCGTCTGCAGCTTGCGCACCCGCTCGGGCCGGGCCTGGATCGCACCCTGGCTGAACATGGCCTCGAAAGCGACCCGTATCGCCAGCGGCCCGACCAGCCGCGGGCCGCCCGGGTGGACGCAGATCACCTCGTCGTCGTCGGCCCACAGCGCCATCAGCTTGTCGATGTCAGCCTCGCGCAGCGCCTCGTAGAACTGCGCCTCGACATCGTCGGGCGAAGCCATCAAATGCGCAGTCTGCGGTGTCGTTCGGGTCATGCTCAGCGGAAAATGACGGACTTGTGGCCATTCATCAACACCCGGCGCTCGACATGCCAGCGCACCGCGCGCGCCAGCACCACGCATTCGACGTCGCGGCCCACCGCGGTGATCTGCTCGGCTGACATCGAGTGGTCGACCCGCTCGACGTCCTGCTCGATGATCGGGCCCTCGTCGAGGTCGGCGGTGACGTAATGCGCCGTGGCCCCAATCAGCTTGACGCCGCGCGCATGGGCCTGGAAGTAGGGCTTGGCGCCCTTGAAGCTGGGCAGGAAGCTGTGGTGGATGTTGATCAGCCGGCCCTTCAACGACGCGCAGAACTCGGGGCTGAGGATCTGCATATAGCGCGCCAGCACCACCAGGTCGATGCGCTGGTCCGCCACCAGGGCCTCGACCTGCTGCTCCTGCGCGCGCTTGGCCTGCGCGTCGGCGCCGGCGGGCAGCGGCAGGTGGTGGAAAGCTATGCCGTAGCTCTCGGCCAGCGCCGCGTAGGTGCTGTGGTTGGAGACTATGGCCGGGATCTCGACGCCGAGCTGCCCGCTCTTCCAGCGGTAGAGCAAGTCGTTCAGGCAATGGCCATGCTGGCTGACCATCAGCAGCAGGCGCGGCCGCTGGGACACCGCGTGGAAGCGGGCATCCATGCCGTACTGGGTGCAGACATGCGAGAACAGGTTCTCCAGCACGCCCTCGCCCTGCAGGTGCGGCGGGGCCGCGAAGTGCACCCGCATGAAGAACAGGCCGGTGGCGTCGTCGCCCTGCACATCGCCGAACTGCTGTGAATCGATGATGTTGCAGCCGGCCTGGAACAACAGGCCCGAGACCGCGTAGACGATGCCGGTGGTGTCGCGGCAGGCCAGGGTGAGGATGAATTCGTGCGATCGCGGCATGGCAGCAGATCAGTGCGCGTGCAGCGTCTCGCCCGCCTTCAGCCGGTAGACCGTGCCGCAGTAAGGGCATTTGCCCTCGCCGGTGCTGGCCACGTCGATGAACACCTTGGGGTGCGCGCTCCACAGCGCCATCTTCGGGTTGGGGCAGGCCACCACGCCCGGGCCTTGCACGTCCTGGGCGCTCACCTCGACCACGGTTTGGGGCGCGCTCATGCTTCGGCCACCTGGGTCAGCCAGCCGGCGTACTTCGGGTTGCGGCCGTTGACGATGTCGAAGAACGCGGACTGGATGCGCTCGGTGATCGGGCCGCGCGAGCCGGCGCCCAACTCGATGCGGTCGAGTTCGCGGATAGGCGTCACTTCGGCGGCGGTGCCGGTGAAGAAGGCTTCGTCGGCGATGTAGACCTCGTCGCGGGTGATGCGTTTTTCGACCAGCTTCAGGCCCAGGTCGCCGCAGATCGCCAGGATGGTGTCGCGGGTGATGCCGTTGAGCGCGCCGGCAGACAGGTCGGGGGTGTAGACCACGCCCTTCTTGATGATGAAGATGTTCTCGCCCGCGCCTTCACTGACGAAGCCCGACGGGTCGAGCAGCAGCGCCTCGTCGTAGCCCTCGTCGGTGACTTCCATGTTGGCCAGTATCGAGTTGGTGTAGTTGCTCACCGCCTTGGCCTGGGTCATCGTGATGTTGACATGGTGGCGGGTGAAGCTGCTGGTCTTGACGCGGATGCCGCGCGCCAGCCCTTCCTCGCCCAGATAGGCACCCCAGGGCCAGGCCGCGACCATCAGGTGGATGGTGTTGCCCTTGGGACTGACGCCCAGCTTCTGGTCGCCGATCCAGACCAGCGGACGCAGGTAGCAGCTCTCCAGCTTGTTCTCGCGCACCACCGCCCGCTGCGCTTCCATCACCTGCTCGGGCGTGAACGGGATCTTCATGCGCAGGATCTTGGCCGAGTTGAACAGCCGCTCGGTGTGCTCCTGCAGGCGGAAGATCGCCGTGCCGTCAGCGGTGTTGTAGGCCCGCACGCCCTCGAAGGCGCCGCAGCCGTAGTGCAGCGTATGGGTCAGCACATGGATCTTGGCGTCGCGCCATTCGACCATCTGCCCATCCATCCAGATCTTGCCGTCGCGGTCGGACATGGACATAGGGGGTCTCCTTCGGGGGTTCGGGGGTGCGGGAAAGCGGCGGATTTTAGGGGCTGGCCGGGGCAGCGGCGGCGCGGCTGAGCGTCCAATGGCTGCAGCGCCCGGCGCGCAATACCACCTGCACGCTGTCGCCGGCGCCATCGTGCCAACGCCAGGTCTCGGGTTCGTCGGCCACCTTCTCGCCCAGGCTGCGCGTCAGCATCAGGATGTTCATCAGCCGCATGCCCGCGTGCAGCCTGGCGTTGAACATCACCGCGCTGGGCACCGTGCCCATGGGCGCCCCGCCGGCGGTGCGCATCACCCGCATCGCCCGGCTGAACTGCAGCAGCAGCCAGAACACCATGCCCGAGCCGGCCAGCGCGACGCCGCGCCAGCCGAAAAAGTGGTAGCCCAGCGCCACTGCCAGTGCGGCCAGGGTCCATCCCAGTTTGGCGTTCATCTCGTTCGTCTCTCCAAGCGCGGCCACAGGCCAGTGCAAAACCGGATTGTCACAGCCCGCGCACGACGTCGATGGCCTGCTCGATGCGCTCGATCGCGTGCACCGTCAGGCCCTCGATAGGCCGCTTGGGGGCGTTGGCCTTGGGCACCAGCGCGACCGAGAAGCCCAGCTTGGCGGCCTCCTTCAGCCGCTCCTGGCCGCGCGGCGCGGGCCGCACCTCGCCCGCCAGCCCGACCTCGCCAAAAGCGAAGAAGCCACTGGGCAGCGCCTTGCCGCGCAGGCTGCCCTGGATCGCCAGCAGCACCGCCAGGTCGGCCGCGGGCTCGGAGATGCGCACCCCGCCCACCGCGTTGACGAACACGTCCTGGTCGCTGCAGCTGACGCCGGCGTGGCGGTGCAGCACCGCCAGCAGCATCGCCAGCCGGTCCCGGTCCAGCCCGACCGACAGCCGGCGCGGGCTGGGCCCGCCCGAATCGACCAGCGCCTGGATCTCGACCAGCAGCGGGCGCGTGCCTTCCAGCGTGACCAGCACGCAAGACCCCGGCACCGGCGCGCCATGCGTGGACAGGAAGATCGCGCTCGGGTTGCTGACCCCCTTCAGCCCCTTCTCCGTCATCGCGAAGACGCCGATCTCGTTGACCGCGCCGAAGCGGTTCTTGATCGCCCGCACCAGCCGGAAGCTGGAATGCGTGTCGCCCTCGAAATACAGCACGGTGTCGACGATGTGCTCGAGCACGCGCGGCCCCGCCAGCGCGCCCTCCTTGGTGACATGGCCGACCAGCACGATGGCGCAGCCGCTGGCCTTGGCGGTGCGGGTCAGCTGCGCCGCGCATTCGCGCACCTGGGCCACCGAGCCCGGCGCGCTGGTGAGCTGGTCGGAGTAGACGGTCTGGATCGAGTCGATGACGCAGAAGGCGGGTTGCTCGCTGGCCAGCGCCGACTGGATCTTCTCCAGCTGGATCTCGGCCATCACCCGCAGGTGGGCGCCCGACAGGCCCAGCCGGCGCGCCCGCAGCGCGACCTGGGCCACCGACTCCTCGCCGGTGACGTACAAGACCTTGACCTGGCCAGACAGGGTCTCGGCCGCCTGCAGCAGCAGCGTGCTCTTGCCTATGCCGGGGTCGCCGCCGATCAAGATCACGCCGCCCTCGACGATGCCGCCGCCCAGCACCCGGTCGAGCTCGGGCTGGCCAGTGGGGGTGCGCTCGACATCGGCCGCGGCCACCTCGGACAGCGTGGCCACCGGCTGCACCTTGGCCAGCGACTGGTAGCGGTGCCGCTGCGTGCCGCTGGCCTCGGCCACGGTCTCGTCCAGCGTGTTCCATTCGTTGCACTGCGGGCATTTGCCCAGCCATTTGGGGCTGGCTCCGCCGCAGGCGCTGCACACATAAGAGGTCTTGTCGCGGCTCATCGGCCCGATTCTGACCGGCCGGCCGGCCGGCCGGTCGGTCGGTCGGTCGGTCAGTGGGTCAGCGCTCGTCTGGCGGGCTGCAAGTGCTTCTTGATCAAGGCCAGCGATTCGGCGCTGTCCCATTCGCGCGCGCCGTAGACCTTGTCGCGCACCCGGCCGGTGGCGTCGACCAGCACTGTCAGCGGCAACTGGGTCGCCCCCAGCAGGTGCTCGATCTGCAGTTCACGGTCGATGAAATGGCTGATCGTCGCGTTGCTGCTGCGCAGCAAGGCCTGGGCCTTCTCGGGGTAGTCGTCGGTCGAGATCCCGATCACCACCAAGGGCAGGCCGTTCTCGCGCCAGGCCAGGCGCTCGAGCGAGGCCATTTCCTGACGGCAGGGGCCGCACCAGCTGGCCCAGACGTTGATGATCAGCGGCTTGCCGCGAAATGCCGACAGCGCGCGGTTCGGCCCGTTCAAGCCCAGCAGCATGGCCGGCGGCAGGACCTGGCCGATCTCGACCTCACCCGGCGTCCTGGCCCAGGCCGGCGCCGCGAGCAAGGCCAGGGCCATGGCCAAGGACAATCCCCAGGCCTGGGCGCGAAGGCGGGCAGGCCTCACCCCAGCCCCACCGGCACCCGCGCCGCCAGCGCGCACATCAACTCATAGCCAATGGTGCCGGCGGCCTGCGCCACCTCGTCGATGGCCAGCACGCCGGCCTGGGGCCCGCGCCCCCACAGCGTGACCTCGCTGCCCAGCCCGGCCGCCGGCACCGGACTCAGGTCGACCGCCAGCATGTCCATAGACACCCGGCCCACGCTGGCGCAGCGCACGCCGTCGACCAGCACCGGCGTGCCGCTGCCGCAGTGCCGCGGGTAGCCGTCGGCATAACCGCAGGCCACGATGCCGATGCGCAGCGATCTGTCGGCGGTGTAGCGGCTGCCGTAGCCCACCTGGTCGCCGGGCTGCAACTGCTGCAGGCCGATCAGCCGCGAGCGCAGCGTCATCGTCGGCTGCAGGCCCCAATGGGCGCTGTCGTGCTCGGGGGCATCGGGCGCGCTGCCGTAGAGCGCGATGCCGGCGCGAACCCAATCGGTGCGCAGCCCGGCATGGCGCAGCAGCGCGGCGCTGTTGCTCAAGCTGCGCTCGCCCGGCAGGTCCTGGGTGGCGAGCTCGAACGCCGCCACCTGCCGCGCGACACCGAGCGGGCCGTCGGCATCCGAGAAATGCGTCATCAGCGAGATCTCGTCGACCTGCGGCAGCGCGTTCAGCCGCGCCCAGGCGCTGCGGAAGGCAGTGGGCGTGAAGCCCAGCCGGTTCATGCCGCTGTTCATCTTCAGGAACACCCGGTGCGGCTGGTGCGTCTTGTGCGCCGCCAGCCAGTCGATCTGCTGCGTCTGGTGCACTGCGTGCCACAGGTTCAGGCGTGAGCACAGCTCCAGGTCGCGCGGCTCGAACACGCCCTCGAGCAGCAGGATGGGGCCGCGCCAATCCAGGGACCGCAGAATCTGCGCCTCGGCCAGGTCGAGCAGCGCAAAACCGTCAGCCGCGCGCAGCGGCTCGAACACGCGTTCAACACCATGGCCATAGGCGTTGGCCTTGACCACCGCCCAGACGCGGGCGTCGGGCACCCGGGCGCGAACCCGCGCTAGGTTGTGCGTCAGCGCATCGGCATGGACCAGGGCTTCGATCGGACGGGGCACGGGATGTCGCTGGCCTGGCGTGATGGGCAGCCGCTGGGGAGGTCGGTCGATTCTGCCAGGGCCGCTGGCGCCAGCGGGCAGCACCGCAGGTGCGTGCTATAACCGCGCCGCGTCCGGTTGATCCACCGGGCCGCCCCCGGTGGATGGTGCGCGCTGAGGCCTGATTTGGTTCCGTTGGAGACCGGTTTGAACCGTGCAAGACAGAAGCCCTGAGCGAAGAGCATGAAAAAAGGCTTCTACACCATCATGGCGGCGCAGTTCTTCAGCTCGCTGGCCGACAACGCGCTGCTGGTGGCCGCGATCGAGTTGCTCAAGTCGGGCAACGCGCCGGCCTGGCAGATTCCGGCGCTGACACCGATGTTCGCGCTGTTCTACGTCCTGCTGGCACCCTTCGTGGGGTCGTTTGCCGATGCCGTGCCCAAGGGCCGGGTGATGTTCTTCTCCAACAGTATCAAGGTGATGGGCTGCCTGCTGATGCTGTTCGGCGGCCATCCGCTGCTGGCCTACGCGGTGGTAGGGCTGGGGGCGGCGGCTTATTCGCCAGCCAAGTACGGCATCCTGACCGAGTTGCTGCCGCCCTCGCAACTGGTCAAGGCCAACGGCTGGGTCGAGGGGCTGACGATAGGCTCGATCATCATGGGCATCCTGCTGGGCGGGCAACTGGTCGGACCCAGGCTCGCACCCATGCTGCTGGGCTTCGACCTGCCGCTGATCGACACCGGCGTCGACACCCCGCCCGAGGCGGCGATAGCGGCGATGATCCTGGTCTACATCGTGGCCGCGGTGTTCAACCTCTACATCCCGCGCACCGAGGCGGCGCTGCAGCCGCTGGTGCTGCGTCCGTCGCTGCTGGTGCGCGACTTTGCGCGGTGCAACGCCAGGCTCTGGTCAGACAAGCTGGGCCAGATCTCGCTGGCCACCACCACGATGTTCTGGGGCGTGGGCGGCAACCTGCGCATCATCGTCTTCCCCTGGGCCGCCGCGGCGCTGGGCTACACCACCACCCAGGCGTCCAGCCTGGCCGGCGTGGTCTCGGTCGGCGTGGCGCTGGGGGCCGTCTGGGCCTCGATGCGGATGCGGCTGGACAAGGCCACCGGCGTGATCCCGCTCGGCATCCTGATGGGGGTGCTGGTGATCGGGCTGAACCTGATCCGCGATGTCTGGGTGGCAGTGCCCTTCCTGATCCTGCTCGGGCTGGCCGGGGGCTATCTGGTGGTGCCGATGAATGCGCTGCTGCAACACCGCGGCCACAACCTGATGGGCGCCGGCCGATCGATCGCGGTGCAGAACTTCAACGAGCAGGCCTGCATCCTGGGTCTGGGTGCGTTCTACACCGGCATGACCAAGCTCGACCTGTCGGCCTTCACCGCGATCGCGGTGTTCGGCATGGTGGTGGCCGGGGTGATGGAGTTGATCCGGCGCTGGCACCTGCGCAACTGCGTGGTGCACCGCGACGAGGTCGAGCGCCTGCTGGCTATCGCCCGCACGGACCGGCATTGATGCCGGCAGCGCGGGCCGCCGGCCGGTTGCGCGCCGGAGCCGTGCTGGCGCTGGTCTTCAACGCCCTCGCGTTCGGCCTGAGCTGGTGGCCGTTCCGCCAGATCGGCGCGCTGGGCCTGCACCCGCTGTGGCTGACCGCCATCACCTACTCGATCGCCGTGCTGGCTTTGCTGCTGGTACGCCCGGCAGCGCTGCTCGAACTGCTGCGCACGCCCTCGCTGTGGGGGCTGGTGCTGGGCTCGGGCATCACCAACGCCTGCTTCAACTGGGCCGTGACGCTGGGCGACGTGGTGCGGGTGGTGCTGTTGTTCTACCTGATGCCGCTGTGGACGGTGCTGCTGTCGCGGGCGCTGCTGGGCGAGCGCATCAGCCCGCGCGGCGCGCTGCGGGTGGCGCTGGCGCTGGCCGGGGCGCTGGTGGTGCTGTGGCCGGCCGCGGACAGCGGTGCCAGCGCCTGGCCGCTGCCGCGCAACTTCGCCGAAGCGCTGGGCTTGTTGGGCGGGCTGGGCTTTGCGCTGAACAACGTGATGCTCAAGCGCGAGTCCCACCGCAGCGAGCCGGCGCGCGCGCTGGCGATGTTCGCCGGCGGTGCGGTGGTCGCGCTGGCGCTGGCGGCCGGTCTCAGCCAGGCCGGCCAGGTGCCCTGGCCGCCGGCACCAGCGCCGGGCTGGATGCTGGCCTCGGCCGGCCTTGCGGCCTGGTTTCTGCTGGCCAACCTGGCGCTGCAGCATGGTGCGGCCGCACTGCCGGCCAACACCACGGCGGTGATCATGATCACCGAGGTCTTCTTCGCCAGCGCCTCGGCGATCGCGCTGGGCGCCGGCACGCTGGGCCCGGGCGAGGCGGCAGGCGCGCTGATGATCCTGGGCGCCGCGCTGCTGGCGTCGCTGCAGCGCGATTGACGCGGCGCGGCGGGCCGGTCGTCAAGGCGGCGGCCCACGCCGCCGGGCCCGCGGCACGGCCGCGTCGCCCAGGCCGAAACACTGCAGCAGGCGACCGAGTGCGCGCGCATCCAGCGGCTTGCCCAGGAAACCCTCGGCGCCGGCCAGCGCGCCGCGCACCCGGTGCACCGGGTCGTTGAAGGCCGACACCATCACCACCCGAGGCGGCTGGCCGCCCGGGTAGATCAGCCGGGTGCGGATCTGCTGGCACAGCGTCAGGCCGTCGACCCGGCTCTCCTCGCCCAGGTCCAGATCGAGAAACACCACGCCGTAGGCCTGCTGGGCCAGCAGGTCGAGCGCCCGGTCGCTGTGCCTTGCCAGGTCGGCCTGCACGCCACGGGGTTCGAGCTGGCGGCGCAGGTAATGCAGCGCGATCTCGCTGTCATCGACCAGCAGCGCGCGCGATGCGACGGCACGCGCCTGCGCCTCGGCCTCGCGCCGCGCCAACAAGCCGTCGAGCTGGCGCAGCGCCTGCGCCGGGTCGAGCGGCACCCGCGTGCTGACGAAGACCGCGTCCTCGCCGCGGCCCAGCGTGCGCAGCAGCGACCGCACCTCGGGCTGGCCGGCAGCGGCGATCACCAGCCGCGCGTCATCGACGCCGAGCACGCTGCAGTAGGCCGGCGTGCGCAGCGCCGCAGCCTCCAGGGCGGCGACCAGGGCATGACGGTCGGCGCCGCCGAAGCCGAGCAGGGCCACCGGAAGGGGTGCGGGCATGGCGAAACAGGTGGGTTGCGGGGCGCAGCGGACTGGCATGAAGCCGCCTGCGGCCGATCCATGTTCAGTGGCCGGGCCCAAGGCCGTCAACCGGGCGGGGTGATTCGAACTGGGGATACCATCTTTTCGAGAGTCTCTTCCCGCCACATAACCGGACGAACACCCCATGGCCCAGCACAGCATCAGCGATTTCGAGGCGATAGACATCACCGGCAAGACCGTTCGCCTGGCCGACCTGGCGGGCCAGGTGATGTTGATCGTCAACACGGCCAGCCAATGCGGCTTCACGCCGCAGTTCGGCGGGCTCGAGAAGTTGTGGCAGGCCTACCGCGACCAGGGCCTGGTGATCCTGGGCTTCCCGAGCAACGAATTCGGCCACCAGGACCCGGGCAGCAACGACGAGATCGCCTCGTTCTGCCAGCTCAACTACGGCGTGAGTTTTCCGATGATGGCCAAGATCGAGGTCAACGGCAGCGCTGCCAACCCGCTCTACCAATGGCTCAAGTCCGAGGCCCCGGGGCTGCTGGGCAGCCAGGGGATCAAGTGGAACTTCACCAAGTTCCTGGTCGGCCGCGACGGCCAGGTGATCCGCCGCTACGCGCCGCAGGACACACCACAAAAGCTGGCCGCCGACATCGAGGCGGCGCTGCAGGCCAAGCCCTGAAATCAGCCGGATTGCCGGACCCGATAATCGCCGGCCACGCTCCGAAAGTGCCCTCGATGTTCGAACATGTCCAGCCCTACGCCGGCGACCCGATCTTCGCCCTGGTCGATGCCTTCAACGCCGACCCCAGGCCGGCCAAGGTCAACCTGTCGATAGGCATCTACTTCGACGCCCAGGGCCGGCTGCCGGTGCTGCCCAGCGTGCAGCAGGCCGAAGCCCGCATCCTGGCCGCCGGCGGCGCCAAGCCTTACCTGCCGATGGAGGGCGACGCGGCCTGCCGCGCCGAGGTGGCCAAATTGCTGCTTGGCGCCGAGCACCCGGCGATCGCCGCCGGCCGGGTCGCGACGATCCAGACCGTGGGCTCGTCGGGCGGACTGAAGGTCGGCGCCGATTTCCTCAAGACCTGGCTGCCCGACGCCGCGGTCTGGGTCAGCGACCCGACCTGGGACAACCACCGCTCGATGTTCGAGGGCAGCGGGTTCACGGTCAACAGCTACCCCTACCACGACGCGGCCACCGGCGGCCTGCGTTTTGACGCGATGCTGGCCACGCTGCGCGGCCTGCCGGCGCGCAGCATCGTGTTGCTGCACGCCTGCTGCCACAACCCGACCGGCGTCGACCTGAGCCCGGCGCAATGGGATGCGCTGATCCCGGTGCTGCGCGAGCGCGAACTGCTGCCCTACCTCGACCTGGCCTACCAGGGATTCGGCGACGGCATCGACGAGGACGCCTACGCGGTGCGCGCGCTGGCGGACGCCGGCCTGACCTTCTTCGTCGCCAATTCCTTCTCCAAGAGCATGAGCGTCTACGGCGAACGCTGCGGCGCGCTGAGCGCGGTCTGCGCCAGCGCCGCCGAGGCCGAATTGGTGATGGGCCAGCTGCGCTTCACGGTGCGGCGCATCTACTCCAGCCCGGCGCTGCACGCGGCCAAGATCGTCGCCCATGTGCTGGGCGACGCCGACCTGCGGCCGCTGTGGCAGGCCGAGCTGGCCGCGATGCGCGAGCGCATAGGCGCGATGCGCCGCGCGCTGCACGACCGGCTGGTGGCGCGGGTGCCGGGGCGCGACTTCGGCTACCTGCTCAGCCAGCGCGGCATGTTCAGCTACACCGGGCTGAGCGGGGAGCAGGTGGACGCGCTGCGCACGCAGCACGCGGTCTACCTGCTGCGCTCGGGGCGGATCTGCATCGCCGGGCTGAACGACGCCAACGTCGGCCGCACCGCCGAGGCGATGGCCGCGGTGCTGGACTGAGTCGGACAGCAGGGCCCGCCTGCGCGGGGCCTGCCGCCTACGAAGGCCCAAGCCCTCTGCGGCTTGGGCTGACGCACCCGGCCTGAGGCTGGCGATTTCCGTCGCGAGCGGGCCGAGATTGCGTCGAGGAACGCAGCCGTACACCCGTACGGCGAGTACCGCAGGCGCGAGATCGGCCCGCGCAGCAGGAAAGCGCCAGCCTCAGATGCAGCGTCCGCCGTCGATCTCCATGCACACGCCGGTGACCATGCTGGCCTCGTCGCTGCACAGGTAGCAGGCGGCGTTGCCCAGGTCCTCGGGCAGCGAGAACCGGCCCAGCGGGATGGTCGCCAGGAACTTGGCGCGCATCGCCGGCGTGTCCTCGCCCAGGAAGCTCTTGAGCAGCGGCGTCTCGCCGGCCACCGGGTTCAGCGCCACCACCCGGATGCCGAAGGGCGCGAGTTCGACCGCGTTGGCGCGGGTGGCGGTGATGACCCAGCCCTTGCTGGCGTTGTACCAGCTCAGGCGCGGCCGCGGGCTGACACCGGCGGTGCTGGCGACGTTGAGCACCACGCCGCGTATGCCATGCCGGCCCGGCGCGTTGGCCTTCAGGCGCGGCACGGCTTCACGCATCGCCAGGTAGATCGCCTTCATGTTGACCGCCACGACGCGGTCGAAGTCGTCCTCCGACACGTCTTCCAGCAACTGCGGCAAATGGGTGACGCCGGCGTTGTTGACCAGGATGTCGATGCGGCCGAAATGCTGTTCGGCGGCCTCCATCATCAAGCGCACATCGGCCGCCACCGCCACGTCCACCTTCACCGCACGGGCGGCCGGGCCCAGCAAGGCCGCCACGCGCAGGCCGTTTTCCAGATCGCGGTCGGCGATCAGCACCTGCGCGCCCTCGGCGACGAACTTGGCGGCGATGCCTTCGCCAAAGCCCGATCCGCCACCGGTGATGATGGCCACTTTGTCCTTGAGTCTCATAGCTTGTCTCCTGTCAGTCGTGTTTGATTGCAACCGTCTTGAGCGACGAGAAGCCGTACAGCGCCTCGAAGCCCTTCTCGCGGCCGTGGCCGGAATGCTTGACGCCGCCGAACGGCAGCTCGATGCCGCCACCCGCGCCGTAATTGTTGATGAAGACCTGGCCGCAGCGCAGTTGACGCGCCATGCGGAACTGGCGTCCGCCGTCACGCGTCCAGACCCCGGCCACCAGGCCGTAGGCCGTGCCGTTGGCGATCGCCAGTGCCTGTGCCTCGCCCTCGAACGGGATCATCACCTGCACCGGGCCGAAGATCTCCTCCTGCGCCAGCCGGTGCCCGGGGTCGCAGGGCGCCAGCAGCGTGGGCGCGACATAGCAGCCACCGGCCGGCAAGCTGTCGGGCAGCACGGCCTGGCCGGCGATGGCCAACCCGCTGTCGCGCGCCAGCGCCAGGTAAGCCTGGACGGTCGCGCGCTGGCGCGCCGAGATCAGCGGGCCGACGTCCGGGTCGTCCAGCGCCGGGCCGACCCGCAGCGCGCCATAGCGCTCAGCCATGCGCCGCCGCACCTCGTCGAACACGGCGCGCTCGACCAGGATGCGTGACGCCGCCGAGCAGGTCTGGCCCGCGTTCTGGATGCCGGCGTTGACCAGGAAGGGCAGCGCCGCGTCCAGGTCGGCATCGGCAAAGACGATCTGCGGGCTCTTGCCGCCGAGCTCCAGCGTGACCGGAATCACGTTCAGTGCCGCGGCGGCCTGGATCAGCCGCCCCACCGCCACCGAGCCGGTGAAGGACAGGTGCGCCACGCCGGGATGCGCCGACAACGCCGCGCCGGCCTCCTCGCCCAGCCCGGGCACGATGTTGAGTGCGCCGGCCGGCAGCCCCGCCTCCCGCGCGATGTGGCCGAAAGCCAGCGCGCTCAGGCAGGCCTCCTCGGCGGGTTTCAGCACGCAGGCATTGCCCATCGCCAGCGCCGCGCCGACCGAGCGGCCGATGATCTGCATCGGGTAGTTCCAGGGCACGATATGGCCGGTCACGCCATGCGGTTCGCGCAGCGTCAAGGCGGTATAGCCGTTGGCGAACGGAATCGTCTCGCCATGCACCTTGTCGGCGGCGCCGCCGTAGAACTCGAGGTAGCGCGCCAGCGCCACCGCGTCGGCACGGCCCTGCTTGAGCGGCTTGCCGACGTCCAGCGCCTCCAGCCTGGCCAATTCGTCGGCGCGGTCCAGCGTGATCGCGCTCATCTTCAGCAGGATGCGGCCGCGCTCGGCGGCACTGAGACGGCCCCAGTCGCCGGCCAGCGCGGCTTGCGCGGCGACCACCGCGGCATCGACGTCATCGGCATTGCCGCGGGCGATCTGCGCCAGCAGGCTGCCGTCGCTGGGGTTGAGCAGCGGCAGGCGCTGGACCGAGGCGCCGGCGCGCCACTGGCCGGCGATCAGCACCAGGCTGGGGTCGAAGGGAATGGGCATCGCAGCGGGTCCTGGCGGGTTTGGGGCATGCGTTTGGGGCATCATAGATTGCATGATCCGCCCCACACCCTGCCGCCCGCCTGGTGCCAGCCCGGCTGTCGCATGAGCGTCTTCCTGTTCAAGCGGCTCGCCACTTTTCTCGCCACGCTGGCGATGGCTTCGGTCTTGGTGTTCTCGGTGCTGGAGTTGTTGCCCGGCAACGTGGCCCAGGTGATGCTGGGCGAGACCGCCACGCCCGAATCGATTGCCGCGCTGGAGGGCAAGCTGGGCCTGGACCGGCCCGCGCCGCAGCGCTATGGACGCTGGATCAGCGGCCTGCTGCAGGGCCGCACCGCCAACAGCTTCTCCTACGGCACGCCCACCGCCGAACTGATTGCCGATCGGCTGCAGGTCAGCGTGCCGCTGGCCGCGCTGGCGATGGGGCTGACCACCGCGCTGGCGCTGGCGATGGGCATCTTCGCCGCGTCGCAGCACAACCGGATCGGCGACCTGGCGGTGATGACGACGAGCCAGATCGGCATCGCGATCCCGAGCTTCTGGTTCGCGATCCTGCTGATCCTGCTGTTCGCGGTCAAGCTGCAGTGGGTCAGCGCCGGGGGCTTTCCGGGTTGGGCGGGTGACGACGGGTTCTCCGCCGCCAGCCTGGGCCAGGGCCTGAAGTCGCTGCTGCTGCCGGCGGTCGCGCTGGCGCTGGTGCAGGCGGCGATCCTGGCGCGGGTCACCCGATCGGCGGTGCTGGAGGTGATGCGCGAGGATTTCGTGCGCACCGCGCGCGCCAAGGGCCTGAGCCGGCGCGCCACGCTGTGGGGTCACGTGCTGCGCAACGCGATGATCCCGGTGCTGACGATCATGGGCCTGCAGTTCGCCAACCTGATCACCGGCACCATCGTGGTCGAGAACGTCTTCGTGCTGCCCGGCATCGGCCGGCTGGTGTTCCAGGCCATCGCCAACCGCGACCTGGTGGTGGTGCGCGACGTGGTGATGCTGCTGGTTGCGGTGGTGGTGGTGGTCAACTTCTGCGTCGACCTGCTGTACGCGCTGGTCGACCCGCGACTGCAGGCGAACGACGCCTAGATGGACACCCCGGACTCCGCCCGCCGGCGCGCTGGCGCACTGCCGGGCTTCTGGCGGCGCGCGCTGCGCCATTCCAGCTTCGCGATCGGCGCCACGCTGAGCGCGTTGCTGGTGCTGGCCGCGCTGGTCTCACTGGTCTGGTCGCCCTACCCACCGGCCGAGATCGACATCCCGGCCAAGCTGCAGCCCCCCGGCGCCGCGCACTGGCTGGGCACCGACAGCCTGGGCCGCGACATCGCCTCGCTGCTGCTGGTGGGGGCGCAGAACTCGATCGTCGTCGGCGTGGTGGCGGTGGGCATAGGCCTGTCGACAGGCGTGCTGCTGGGTTGCCTGGCCGCGGCGCGGCGCGGCTGGGTCGAGGAACTGGTGATGCGGGCATCGGACTTCACCTTCGCCTTCCCGGCGCTGCTGTCGGCCATCATGCTGGGCGCGATCTACGGCCCGGGCTTGCTGACCGGGATACTGGCGATAGGCATCTTCAACATCCCGGTGTTCGCCCGCATCACTCGCGGCGCGGCCAATGCGGTCTGGTCGCGAGACTACGTGCTGGCCTCGCGCGCGGCCGGTTTCGGGCCCTGGCGCATCACGCTGGACCATGTGTTGCCCAACATCGCCAGCGTGCTGATCGTGCAGGCAACGATCTCGTTCGCCACCGCGATCCTGGCCGAGGCCGCGCTGAGCTACCTGGGCCTGGGCACCCAGCCGCCGCAGCCGAGCTGGGGTCGCATGCTCAACGAAGCCCAGACCCTGCTGTTCCAGGCCCCGCTGCTGGCGGTCTACCCGGGGGTGACGATCGCGCTGAGCGTGCTGGGCCTGAACCTGATGGGCGACGGTCTGCGCGACCTGCTCGACCCGCGGCTGGCGCGCCGCCGCTGATGCCCGCAGGACTGCGCGAGGCGCCAACGCCCATCCCGGGCCTTCAGCGTACAATCTGGGGTTCGGCGCGTTGTGCCGCCGCCACAGCGGCACTTCCGGACCACGACCTACCGCCCAAGGCCCAAGGCCCAAGAGCAGTGAATCGGTTTCCAGCGCCGCCAGTGACCTGGTTTGCTCACGCTGGTCTCGCTGCCCGGGTTGTATAGGGCGGCAGGCGACGCTGACCGGCCTGCAGCCCACGATGCCAGGGCGGCAGGCCGCCCGCCTTTCGCCAAGAGGGGGGATCCCGAGGGCAGCCCAAATGCCTGTGGTTTGCCGCTGGTGCGATGCGCCGGTGGCCGGCCGCAATATTGTTCATGCCGGTGTTGCCCGGCCGCCAAGGCGGCAGCACCTCGAGGATTCAAGCCGGAGACCCGCGCCCTATGGCCAAGGAAGAACTGATCGAAATGCAGGGCAAGGTGACCGAGGTCCTGCCCGACTCACGTTACCGCGTCACGCTGGACAACGGCCATGTGCTGATCGCCTACACCTCGGGCAAGATGCGCAAGCACCATATCCGCATCCTGGCCGGCGACGCCGTGTCGCTGGAGCTCTCGGCCTACGACCTGACCAAGGGTCGGATCACCTTCCGCCACATCGAACGCCGCGGCCCCGGTCCGGGCGACCAGCGCCGCTAAAGTACCGGCCAGCGCCCGGCGCGCTGTCTGGCGCGTCCCGCACAAGCCCTGGTCTGGCCAGGGCCTGCGCCACAATCGCGCCATGCCCGCCAATGTAGAAATCAAGGCCCGCATCGACAGCGTCGATGCGCTGCTGCCCTTGGCCCGTGCGCTGAGCGACGGCGACCCGCCGCAGCTGATCCACCAGGACGACACCTTCTTCGACGCGCCGCATGGCCGCCTCAAGCTGCGCGTCTTCGGTGATGGATCGGGTGAATTGATCCACTACCACCGGGCAAACGGTGACGGCCCCAAGCTGTCGGACTATGTGCTGGCGCCCGTCGCCGAGCCCGAGAGCCTGCGCCTGGCGCTGACCCGCGCCTGCGGCCAGCTGGGCCGGGTGCGCAAGGAGCGCATCCTGCTGCTGGTCGGCCCGACCCGCATCCACCTCGACAGGGTCGACGGCCTGGGTGATTTTCTCGAACTCGAGGTGACGCTGCGCGACGGCCAGACCGAAGCCGAAGGCCGGGCCATCGCGCAAGACCTGATGGCGCGGCTGGCGATCGGCCCCGCGCAGCTGGTCAGCGGCGCCTACCTCGACCTGCTGTGCAGCGCCGGCGCTGACGCCACAAGGTCAGCCACAAGGTCCGCCACCACGATCGCCACCAAGACCGGATGAGCCCGGCGCCGCTGCTCGAGGTGCGTGACCTGCGCGTCACGCTGGCCACGCCGCGCGGGCCGGCCGACGCCTTGCGCGGCATCTCGTTCACGCTCGAGCGCGGCCAGACCCTGGGCCTGATCGGCGAGTCGGGCTGCGGCAAGAGCATCACCGCGCTGGCACTGATGGGGCTGCTGCCCGAGCGGGCCCAGGTCGCGGGGTCGGTGCGGCTGGACGGCCGCGAGCTGAACGCCCTGGCCGAGCCCGACTGGTGCAAACTCCGCGGCAACCGGCTGGCGATGGTGTTCCAGGAGCCGATGACCGCGCTCAACCCCTTGCACCCGATAGGCCGCCAGATCGCCGAATCGCTGCGCCTGCACAAGCAGATGGATGCCCGGGCCGCGCGCGCCGAGGCCTTGCGCCTGCTGCAGCGGGTGCAGCTGCCACAGGCTGAGCGGCGCCTCGACGCCTACCCGCACCAGTTGTCGGGCGGCCAGCGCCAGCGGGTGGTGATCGCGATCGCGCTGGCCTGCGGGCCGGACCTGCTGATCGCCGACGAGCCCACCACCGCGCTCGACGTGACGATACAGCGCGAGGTGCTGGACCTGATCGCCCAGCTGGTGGCCGAGGACGGCATGGCGCTGCTGCTGATCAGCCACGATCTGGGCGTGATGGCCGAGAACGTGCAGCGCATGCTGGTGATGTACGGCGGCACGGTGGTCGAGAGCGGACCCACCGACGCGGTGTTCAGGCAGCTCGCCCATCCCTATACGCGCGGGTTGTTCGCGGCCCGGCCGCGGCTCGGCTTGCCGCGCGGCCACCGGCTGGCCACGATCCCGGGCCGGGTGCCCGAGCTGATCGACCTGCCAGACGGCTGCGGCTTTGCCGAGCGCTGCACGCTGGCCGTAGACGCCTGCCGGCGCGCGCTGCCGCCGGCGGTCGAGGTGGCGACTGACCATGCCGCGCGCTGCATTCGGCTGGACGCGGCGCAGGCCCTGGCATGACGCTGCTGCTGCAGGTCGACGACCTGGTCAAGCATTACCGCCTGCCGCGCGAGCACCTGCTGAGCCGGCCCGCGCTGGTGCCGGCGCTGCAGGGCGTGAGCTTTGCGCTGCACGCCGGCCGCAGCCTGGGCGTGGTGGGCGAGTCGGGGTCGGGCAAGAGCACGCTGGCGCGGCTGGTGATGGCGCTGGAGCCGCCCACCGCCGGCACGGTGCGGCTGGGCGGTCAGGACTTGCAGGCGCTGGACGCCGCCGGTCTGCGCCGCGCCCGGGCCGATTTCCAGATGGTGTTCCAGGACCCGTTCGGCTCGCTCGACCCACGCCAGACCGTGGGCCACATCGTCGCTGAGCCCTTGGCCGCGCAAGGCGGCCAATCCTGGTTCTCCGCACAGGGCGGCCAATCCTGGTTCTCCGCCCAGGGCGGCCAATCCTGGTTCTCCGCGCAAGGCGGCCCATCCTGGTTCTCGGCCCAGGCCAGCCTGTCGCGCGGCGAGCAACAGGCGCGCGTCGGCGCGATGCTCGACGCAGTGGGGCTGCGCGCGGCCGACGCCGGCAAGTACCCGCATGAGTTCTCGGGTGGCCAGCGCCAGCGCATCGCGATCGCGCGCGCGCTGGTCACGAACCCGAAGCTGATCGTCGCCGATGAGCCGGTCAGCGCGCTCGACGTCTCGGTGCAGGCCCAGGTGCTCAACCTGATGCAGGACTTGCAGGACCGCCTGGGCGTGACCTACCTCTTCATCAGCCACGACCTGGCGGTGGTCGACCTGGTCTGCGACGAGGTGCTGATGCTCTACCAGGGCCGGGTGGTCGAGCAGGGCAGCCCGCAGGCGCTGTTCAACGCCGCTGCCCACCCCTACACCCGGGCAATGATGGACGCGGTGCCCGGGGTGCGGCCGGGCACGCGCCGGGCGCCGCGCCGGCTGGTGCAGCCGCTGACCGAGGCGGATGCCGCCACCGGGGGCTGCGCCTATGCGCCGCGATGCGCCCTGCGGCAGGCGGACTGTCTGACCAGCGCGCCAGCCTTGCGTGCAGTGGCGGCAGGCCACCAGGCGGCCTGCCATCTGGCCGAGCAGGTGTTGTCTGGCGGGGCTGCGAACACGGCAGAATCCAGCGCCAGCTGAGTCCGTCCCGGCCCTGCGGGCCGGACCCGGCACCCTCTTCAGGAAAAACCCATGACCCTCCGTCGCCGAACCCTGGCCCAGGCCGCCGCGCTGCGGGCCTGGCCTCTTGAGAAACAAACGCCGGTCCGTCCCAAGCGCTTCTCCTCCCCCTCGGGGCGGCGGGCGCAGCAAGGCGGCGGCCTTGGGGGCGCTCTCGAGGCCACCGACGCGGTCAATGCCATCCTGGTCAACCCGTCGCAGGTGTCGGTGTGCAAGCGCGGGCTGAAAGGCCTGTGGTCGAGCTCGCCGGTGTTCGCCAATGATTTGTCGCCAGCGAGCGGGTCATGAACGTCGATGCCGACCTGAAAGCCGAGTTGCTGGCGCTGGAAGAGCGCCTGCTAGACCCCGCGGTGCGCGCCGTGCCGGCCGAGGTGCGGGCCCTGCTGGCGCCCGAATTCGTCGAGTTCGGCGCGTCGGGACGGGTATTCGACCGCGACGCGATCCTGGCCATGCTGGCGGCCGAACCGCCGCGGGTGGCGCTGCAGGCGCGCGGCTTCAAGGCCAGGCTGCTGGCGCCCGGCGCGGCGCTGACCACCTGGCGCGTGACCCGCGACGACGGCATCGAGACCCTGCGCAGCAGCGTCTGGCAGCAGCAGGGCGGGCGCTGGCAGATGGTGTTCCACCAGGGCACGCTGGCCGCGCGCGACGACGAGGCCACCTCGTGAGCCCGCTGCACACACTGGATGCGCAGACGCTGTCGGCGGCCTACGCCGAGCGCAGCCTGTCACCGGTGGAGGTGACGCAGGCGGTGATCGCCCAGATCGCGCGCTGCGAGCCGCAGCTCAACGCGCTCTACGCCTACGACCCCGAGGCCGCGCTGGCCCAGGCCCGTGCCAGCCAGGCGCGCTGGCAGGCCGGCGCGCCGCTGTCGCCGCTGGACGGCGTGCCGGGCACGCTGAAGGAGAACATCGCCACCCAGGGCTGCGCGATGCCGGTGGGCACGGCCGCCAGCGAGTTGCTGCCCATGGCCGAGGACGCGCCGCCGGCCGCGCGCTGGAAGCAAGCCGGGCTGGTGCTGCTGGCCAAGACCACGATGCCCGACTACGGCATGCTGTCGTCGGGGCTGTCGAGCTTCCACAAGCTGGCACGCAACCCCTGGGACCCGAGCAAGAACCCCGGTGGCAGCAGTGCCGGCGCGGGCGCGGCGGCCGCCGCGGGCTACGGCCCGTTCCATGTCGGCACCGACATCGGCGGCTCGGTGCGGCTGCCCGCCGGCTGGTGCGGCCTGGTCGGGCTGAAGCCCAGCGCCGGGCGCATCCCCATCAAGCCGCCCTACACCGGCCGCGTGGCCGGGCCGATGACGCGCAGCGTGCGCGACAGCGCCTGGTTGATGGGCGTGCTCAGCCAGCCCGACTGGCGCGACGCCACCAGCCTGCCGCCACAGGCCATCGCCTGGCAGCAACTGGAGCGCGACCCGAAAGGCCTGCGCATCGGCCTGCTGATGGACGCCGGCTGGGGCCTGGACGTCGAGCCCGAGACCCGCAGCGCGGTGCTGGCCACCGCGCGCGCCTTCGAGGCCGCAGGCGCCAGCGTCGAGCCGCTGGCGCCCTTCAGCACCCGCGCGATGGCCGACGGCATGGACCGCTTCTGGCGCATGCGCAGCTACCTGGACATGCAGGCCCTGCCCGAGGCGCGGCGCAACAAGGTGCTGCCCTATATCCGCGACTGGGTGGCGACCGGCGCGACGCTGAGCGCGGCCGAGGTCTTCACCGGCTACAGCCAGATCGCCGCGCTGCGCGACGCCGCGGTGGCAGCCTGCCAGCCCTTCGACTTCGTGCTGTCGCCGACCAGCCCGGTGCCGAGTTACGCCGCCGAGTGGGCCAGCCCGACCAACGACCCGGCGCTGCCCTTCGAGCACATCGCCTTCACGCTGCCGCACAACATGAGCGAGCAGCCCGCGCTGTCGATCAACTGCGGCTTCACCGCCGCCGGCCTGCCCATAGGCCTGCAGATCATCGGCCGCCGCTTCGACGACCTGGGCGTGCTGCAACTGGCCGCCGCCTGGGAGCAGTTGCGCGGCCCGCAGCGCGCCTGGCCGATGGACTGAGGCCGCGCACGGGACGCCGGCAGGCGTCCCGTGGCTACGCTACGCCACCGCGCTGGCCTGATCCAGCGCCAGCAGCGTAGCGGGTGACAGCGCCAGCCGCGCAGCACCCGCCAGCTCGGCCCACTGTGCCGTGCTCGTGGCGCTGCAGATAGGCGCCGTCAGCCCCGGGCGGGCGATCTGCCAGGCCAGCGCCACCTGGGCCGGCGTGGCGTTGTGGGCCTGCGCCGCGGCGTCCAGCGCGGCCAGCACCCGGTAACCGCGGGAGTCGAGATAGGCCTTGACGCCGGCGCCGCGGGTGCTCTTGGCCAGATCGGCCTCGCTGCGGTACTTGCCGGTCAGGAAGCCGCGCGCCAGGCCGAAGAAGTTGATCACGCCGAGTTGCTCGGCCCGGCACAGCGGCTCGAGCGCGTCCTCGTAGGCCGCGCGGTCCATCAGGTTGTAGAGCGGCTGCAGGCTCTCGTAACGCGGCAGGCCGAGCCGCGCGCTGGTGGCCAGCGCCTCGGCCAGGCGCGGCGCGCCGTAGTTGCTGGCGCCAATCGCCCGCACCTTGCCCTCTTTGATCAGTTCGGCAAACGCCGCCAGCGTCTCTTCCAGCGGCGTGGCGGCGTCGTCGTCATGCGACTGGTAGAGGTCGATGCGGTCGGTCTGCAAGCGGGCCAGCGAGTCGTGCACCGCCTGGCGTATCCAGCGCCGCGACAGCCCGACATGGTCGCCGCCCATGTCCTTGCCCACCTTGGTGGCGATCAGCACCCGGTCGCGCTTGCCGCTGGCCGCCAGCCACTGGCCGATGATCGTCTCGGATTCACCGCCGCTGTGGCCGGGCACCCAGCGCGAGTAGACATCGGCGGTGTCGATCAGGTTGAAGCCGCCGTCGACAAAGGCGTCGAGCAGCGAAAACGAGGTCGCGCGGTCGACGGTCCAGCCGAAGACGTTGCCACCGAAGGCCAGCGGCGCCACCTGCAGGCCGGAGCGGCCCAGTTCACGCAGCGGCAGGGGGGAAGTCGACGGGACGGACATGGCGCGGGCTCCAGAAGGGGGAATGCGCGATGGTAGACGTCCGGCGCCGCCCGCGTGCGGCCAGGCCGACTGGACGCGCCGTCAGGGATTTCACATGCCGGCGCTGCGGGGGCCACACCGGCCGGACTCCAGCCCCGGCACAATAAGACCATGCGTTACCGAGCCCTGCGCCAACGACTCGCCCTGTGGGCAGTTGCGGGCCTGCTCTTGCTCAAGACCGCCGTGCCGCTGCTGGCCAGCGTGGCGGCCGGCCTGCAAGACAAGCCGATGGCCGAGATCTGCAGCGTCTACGGTGTCGACTTGCGCGGCGGCCACAGCGCCGGGCATGCGCAAGCGCCGCAGGCCACTGCCGAGCCTGCCCCGGGTCAGCCGTCGCCAACCGACAGCGCGCATTCGGGCGACCACTGCGCACTGACGGCGCTGACGGCGCTGGCCGCGCAGTCGCTGCCCGCGCTGCAGCCCGGCGCCGGCACGCAACGTCAGGCGGCGCGGCTTCAGCCGCCGCCGCATCCGGCCTGGGACGCCGAGGCGGCCTGGCTGGCCTTGCTCAAGCACGGGCCACCTGCCCAAGCCTGAGCTGCAGTTTGCCGGCCGGTTGACGCCCATCCGGGCGATCCCGGCCGCCCCGCCATGGCCTCGACAGGCCGGGCAACACCCCGCCTTGCACCCTGCCCTCGCCGCGCCGACGCGATTGCATCGCGCTGCGCCTGCCTGACTGGCCCTAGGCCGCCGCTGCCCGCGGCGGCGACGGCCAGCCACGGGGAGCCGGCACCCCAGAACATCGGATGATCCCGTGAAAAAACCCTTTCGACTGCACACCCTTCACCCGCTGGCGATCGCCGTGCTCGGCGCATGTCCGCAAGCTCATGCCCAAGCGCAGGCCCAGACCACCGCCGCGGCGCCAATCGACCCCACCCTGCTGGCGGCGGCCAGCAGCGCCTCAGGCGGCGTGGTGGTGATCTCGGGCCAGCGGGCAGCCGCCCAGGCCCCGCTGCCGTCCACCGTCGAATCGGTCAGCGCGCAGCAGATCGACGAGACGATCAACAGCGTGACCAGCGCGGGCGTGCTGCAGTACCTGCCCAGCGTGCATGTGCGCGAGCGCTACATCGGCGACCGCAACGCGATCCTGGTGATGCGCGTCAACAGCTCGGTCTCCAGCGCCCAGACCACTGTCTACGGCGACGGCCTGCTGCTTTCGAACTTCCTGAACAACAGCTTTTCCACCGCGCCGCGCTGGGCCATGGTCTCGCCCGAGGAGATCGACCATGTCGACGTGATCTACGGCCCGTTCTCGGCGCAATACCCGGGCAATTCGGCCGGCGGCGTCGTCAAGCTGGTCACGCGCGACCCGAAGCGCTTCGAGGCCCATGTCGCCGTCGACGGCTTCACCGAGCACTTCAAGGAATACGGCACCGACGCGCGCTTCAGCGGCGGCCATGCCAGCGTGGCGCTCGGCAACGCCGCGGGCGACTGGACCTACTGGCTGGCCGCCGACCACCTGGACAGCCACAGCCACCCGCAGACCTTCGGCAACACCACCGCCAAGACCGGCGCGCCGGCCGCCGCCGGCAGCTTCACGGTGGTCGACAGCGCCGACGTCTACCGCGACATCGACACGTCGGGCAAGCCCCGCATCATCGTCAGCGCCACCGGCATAGACCACCTGGTGCAGGACATGGGCAAGCTCAAGCTAGGCTACCGCTTCTCGCCCGCGGTCAAGCTCAGCTACACGCTGGGCCTCTGGCAGAACCAGTCCGACGGTACGGTGGACAGCTACCTGCGCAACGCCGCCGGCGCCACGGTCTACAACGCCGGGCCGACGATGGCCAACCCGTACAAATACCTGCGCATCGACGGCCTGGACACCACCGTCTCGGCCGCCGTGCCCGGCAGCAGCCACAGCGAGCATTGGATGCAAGGCCTGACGCTCAACGCCAGCACCGGCCAGGTCGACTGGGAAATGGTGGCCAGCGTCTACGACCAGAAGAAAGACATCACGCGCACCGCGACACCGACCAACGGCCTGGACTCTGGCCTGGGCGATGTGCGTCCCGGTGGCCAGCTGACCGTGGTCGACGGCACCGGCTGGACCAATATCGACCTGCGCGGCCAGTGGCGCGCCGGCGAGGGCAGCCTGGCGGGGCATACCCTGAGCTTCGGCCTGCACCACGACCGCTACCAGTTGGCCTCGGTGACTTACGGCACCGCGGCCGCACCCATCGCCGACTGGCTGACCAGCGAGACTGGCACGCTCAACACCAACTCCTACGGCAAGACCCGGACCGACGCGGTCTACCTGCAGGACGAGTGGCGGTTCGCGCCGGGCTGGGCCTTGATCGCCGGCGGCCGGCAGGAGCGCTGGACGGCCTCGGACGGCAGCAACTTCAACGCCGCCAACGCCGCGCCGAACCCGAAGAACCTGGTCTACGCCGACCGCGGCCAGTCGAACTTCTCGCCCAAGCTGCACCTGGCCTGGCAAGCCTCGCCGGCCATGGCGCTGCGGGCATCGGTCGGCAAGGGCGTGCGTTACCCGACCGTGGCCGAGATGTTCCAGACCTTCAACGGGCCGGGCGGCATCAAGACCAACGACCCCAATCTCAAGCCCGAGCAGGTGCTGTCGTCGGAATGGGTGGTGCAGCAGCAGTGGGACAACGCGATGCTGCGCGGCTCGTTCTTCACCGAGAACAAGCGCGACGCGCTGATCTCGCAGACCGACGTCACCGTGACGCCCAACCTGTCCAGCATCCAGAACGTCGACCAGGTACGGACCCAGGGCCTGGAGATCGCCGGCCAGGCCGCCCAATTCGGCCTGGCCGGTTTCGAGCTGAACGGCAGCCTGACCTACACGCATTCGCTGATCACGCGCGACAGCCGCAACCCCGGGCTGGAAGGCACGGCCCAGCCGCGCATCCCCGACTGGCGTGCCACACTGGTGGGCACCTGGCATGCCAGCGACGCGCTGTCGGCCAGCCTGGCCTACCGCTACAGCGGGGCCCAGCACAACGCGCTGTTCAACACCACGACCCAGCAGTACAACGATGTCAACCCCAATGTCTATGGCGCGGTCAGCCGCTTCAGCGTGTTCGACGCCAAGCTGCTGTACCGGGTCTCGCGCGAGTGGAGCGCGTCGCTGGGCATCAACAACCTGGGCAACTTCAAGTACTACGTCAACCCCAACCCCTACCCGCAGCGCACTTTCTTCGCGGGCCTGAAGTACGACCTCTGATGCCAGCGACGACGGGAGACCCACCGATGAACACCCACCGAAGCACCTGGGCCGGGGTGGCGGCACTCTGGCTGGCGCTGGCCGGCCCGGCGCTGGCGCAGCACGACCATGCCGCCGCCGGCGCCAAGCGGCGGGCGCCGCCGCTGGCGATGGGGGCGGCGTTTTCGCCCAGCGGCGAGCTGTGGATCGTCGGCCTGAACGCGCAGCAGCAGTTGTTCGTGCAGACCAGCGCCGACGAGGGCCGCCACTGGTCGGCCGAGCGCCGGCTCGACACCGGCGCCGACAAAGTGGCGGCCGACGGCGAGAACCGGCCCAAGCTGGCCTTCGGGCTGCGCGGCCAGGCGGTGATCAGCTACACCGAGCCGCTGGCCAAGCCCTACACCGGGCAGATCCGCATGCTGCGGTCGGACGACGGCGGGCGCAGCTTCTCGGCGCCCTTCACGGTGCACCAGGACCGCCAGCTGATCACCCACCGCTTCGAATCGGTGGCCTTCGACGCCCAGGGCACACTGCACACGCTGTGGGTCGACAAGCGCGACATCGAGGCCCTGGCCAAGGCCACGGCGCAGGCGGACAGCGCCTCGGGCGCCGCCAAGGGCGCGCGCAAGCCGCGCGCGCCGGCCGATTACCGTGGCGCGGCGATCTACCGCAACGCGTCGCGCGACGGCGGGCTGAGCTTCGGGCCCGACATCAAGCTGGCCGACCACAGCTGCGAGTGCTGCCGCATCGCGCTGGCCCCCGCGCCCGACGGCTCGCTGGTGGCGCTGTGGCGCCATGTGTTTGCGCCCAACGAGCGCGACCACGCTTTCGCGCCGGTGGGACCGCCGCGCGCGGGCGACCCGGTGCGTGCCAGCGTCGACCGCTGGGCGCTGGACGCCTGCCCGCACCACGGCCCCGGCCTGGCGCCGGCCGCCGTCGACGGCTACCACGCGGTGTGGTTTGGCGACCGCGCTGGCGAGGCCCGGGTGCGCTACGGCCAGCTCGATGCCAGCGGCGCGCCGCGCGGCGCGGTGCAGGCACTGCCCGACGAGGGGGCCGAGCATGCGGCGGTGCAGAGCGCCGGGGCCAAGGTCGTGATTGCCTGGCGCAGCTTCGATGGCCAGGCCACGCGCTGGCGGGCCTGGCTGTCGGCGGACGACGGCCGCAGCTTCAGGCTCGAGGAGCTGGGCAGCAGCGCTGACGACAACGACCACCCGCTGCTGGCCAGGCGGGGCGACCAGATCTTCGCGCTGTGGCGCACCCACCAAGGGGTACGGGTTGAAAACGTCACGCCTTGATGTCGCGGCGCGTGCCACGGTTGATACCACGCTTCGTGCCACGCTTCGTTTCGCCGCCGCGACGGCGCTGCTGGCCGGCCTGAGCGCTGGCCCGGCCGCCGCCGCGCCGCGCGCCGTCGAGGCCTTCGAGACCGGCAGTTGGGCCCGGTGGCAGGCCACGCTCAAGCAGCCGACGGTGGTGGTGTTTTCCACCACCGACTGCGCCCATTGCCCGGCGGTCTTCGAGATGCTGGCGCGCCAGATCCGCCAGCGCCAGCTCAAGGCCAAGCTGGTCGCGGTGGTGATGGACCTGGCGCCGGGCGACGACGACGCCGGGCTCAAGCGCGATCGCCATTTCCAGGGCGTGGACCGGCTGTTCGCCTTCGCCGGCCAGGCCCCGGCGCTGCGCTACGCGGTGGAGCCGCGCTGGCGCGGAGTGACGCCCTATGTGGTGTTCCTGACACCCCAACGGCCGGCGCTGGCGGTGACCGGCCCGCCGTCCCCGGCCGACGTCGATGCCTGGGTGGCGGCGGCGGGCGGCGCGGCGGTCCAAAACAAACCCTGAACGCCACAGCGGTGCCGGGTCGCGACAGGCGTCGCGCAAGGTCCGCCCATCGATATCGCCAAACCGCATGACGGTTCGCGGCGGCCTGCCTCTAGACTGGCGTCCCCGACGCAGGCCGCCTGCCCCGACAAACCCTTCAGGAGATCAGCCCATGACCCGTGACACCAGCCAGTGGCGCTTCGAGACCAAATCCGTCCATGCCGGTTACTCGCCCGAGCCCACCACCCATGCGGTGGCGGTGCCGATCTACCAGACCGCCGCCTACTCCTTCGACAGCGCCCAGCATGGCGCCGACCTGTTCGACCTGAAGGTGGCCGGCAACATCTACACCCGGATCATGAATCCGACCCAGGCGGTGCTGGAAGAACGGGTGGCGGCGCTGGAAGGCGGCATCGCCGCGCTGGCCGTGGCCTCTGGCCAGGCAGCGGTGACTTACGCGATCCAGACCATCGCCGAGGCCGGTGACAACATCGTCTCGAGCAGCGCGCTCTACGGCGGCACCTACAACCTGTTCGCCCACACCCTGCCGCAATACGGCATCACGACCCGCTTTGCCGACTACCGCGACCCGGCCAGCTTCGAGCCGCTGATCGACGCCCACACCAAGGCGATCTACGTCGAGTCGCTGGGCAACCCTTCGGGCAACGTCACCGACATCCGGGCCATCGCCGACATCGCGCACCGCCACGGCATTCCGCTGATCGTCGACAACACCGTGCCCAGCCCCTATTTGTGCCGGCCGTTCGAGCATGGCGCCGACATCGTGGTGCACTCGCTGACCAAGTACCTGGGCGGCCACGGCACCAGCATAGGCGGGGCGATCGTCGACTCGGGCAAGTTCCCCTGGGCCCAATACCCCGAGCGCTTCAAGCGCCTGAACGAACCCGATGTCAGCTACCACGGCGTGGTCTACACCCAGGCGCTGGGCGCGGCGGCCTACATCGGCCGCGCCCGCGTCGTGCCGCTGCGCAACATGGGCGCGGCGATCTCGCCCTTCAACGCCTTCCTGATCCTGCAGGGCATCGAAACCCTGGCGCTGCGCATGGACCGGATCTGCGACAACACGCTGGCGGTGGCGCGCCACCTGCAGTCGCATGCCAAGGTGGACTGGGTCAACTACGCCGGCCTGCCCGAGCACCCCGACCATGCACTGGCGCAATCCATGATGGGCGGCCGCGCCTCGGGCCTGCTGACCTTCGGCGTCAAGTCGGCGGCCGGCGCCGGGCGCGAGGCGGGTGCGCGCTTCCTGGACGCGCTGCAACTGTTCACCCGGCTCGTCAACATCGGCGACGCCAAGTCGCTGGCCACGCACCCGGCGTCGACCACGCACCGCCAGCTCTCGCCGGCCGAGCTCGCCACTTCGGGCGTGACCGAAGAGACGGTGCGGCTGTGCGTCGGCATCGAGCATATCGCCGACATCCTGGCCGATCTGGACCAGGCGCTGGCGGCGGTCTAAGCCGAGCGGCGCCGGGTCCGGGGCTAGGCCGCCAGCACTTGCTGGGCCGCGGGCGCGGCCTCGGCGGCGGCTTTCAAGCGCGCCAGGTCGGCGCTCAGCGACTTGCCGACGCGCTTGTCGATGCTGCGCAACACCCCAGCCACACGCTGCCAGAACGGCGCCGGACCGCGCGCGGTCCACTGCACCCGCGTGGCGCCGGCGGGGTCGGTAGCGAGCGCGATTTCGGCCAGGTGGATGGCCTCATCGGGCCGGCTGAAGGTCAGCTCGATCACCAGTTTGCTGGGGGCATGCAGCGCGACGATCTCGACCGACCCCTCGGCATGGCGGCGCTTGTCCTGCCAGGTGCAGTAAGCGCCGCGGCCGGCGGTCTGGTTGAAGCGGCGGCTCATCGCCGGCCCGAACTGCGGCCAGCCCGACCAGTGTTCCCACTGCTTGAGGTCTTGCAGCAGGTCGAAGACGCGCTGCACCGGCGCGTCGATGGCGATCTCGCGCTTGACGACGAAGGCGGGCGGGCGGCGGGCGGCGATCAGCAGCAGCAGTGGGAAGGCCAGCGCGACGGCCACACCGGCCGCCATCGCCACGTTGCGGGCTTGGCTCCAGGCATCGCGCGATCTTGATGACGGGCGCGCCGGCGGCGGGGCCGTGGCCGGGCTGACCGGCGCCAACCCGATCTGTTTGCGCAGGCGTTCAACTTCCTCCTGGCCCGCAAACCCACGGCCCAATTGGGTCAGCTTGTCGAGCTCGGACTGGGCGCTGTCCTTGACCCCGGCGCGCAGGTTCAGCTTGACCAAGGTCAGCCTCAGTGCGCCGTCCTGCGGCGCCATGTCGACCGCCTTGGCCTGGGTCCGGATCGCCTTGTCGAGCTGGTTTTCTTCGGCATAGGCCTGCGCCAATGTGTCGAGCAGCGCCGGCGCGTCGGGCGCCAGCTTGACCGCGCTCTCGGCGATCGCCACCGCGCCGGGTTTGTGCTGCCGGACCAGCGCGAAAGCCAGGTTGTTCAGCGCGGCCGGGTTGTCGGGCAGCAGTTTGAGCACGTCGCGAAAGCGGGTCTCGGCCAGTGCCAACTGGTCCTGGGACATTGCCGCCGTGCCGAGATGCGACAGGAACACCGCGTCCTGCGGGTGGTCCTTCAGCCATTGTTCAGCCAACTGATCGGCCTCGGCGCTCTGCCGGGTCTTGAGCAGCAGCGCATGCAGCCGAAGCGCCGCCTCGGCGCCATCGGGTTTGGCCAGCGCCTGGCGGTAAGCCGTCACCGCGCTGTCGCCGTGATCTTGCGCGAGCTCGATCTCGGCTTCCAGCATGAAGCCGACCGCCTCGTCAGTGCGCTGGCTCTGCACCTTGCGGGCGATCGCCAGCGCCTGCGCCGGATGCTTCCTGCGAAGCGCGACGATCACCCCGGAGCGCTGCGCCAGCAGCGAGTCGGGCTCGATGTCCATGGCGCGCTGCACGCTCGAGGCTGCCGCGTCGATGTTGCGGGCTGCCAACTGCACCTCGGCCAGGCGCAACAGGGGCAACGCCGCTTTCGGCTGCAGACTGGCCATCTGGGTGAAGCTGATCAGCGCCTGGTTGAGGTCACCGCTGTCTTGCTGCAGCCGCCCCAGCCGGTCGAGCAGACCAGGATCGTTGGGCACCGCGGCCACCGCGCTCTGCGCTGCCGCCAGGGCCAGCGCCTGGCCACCGGTCGCCAGTTGGTGATCGATCAGCGCCGCGCGCGCCCTGGCGTCGGCGGGCTGGGCCTTGACCGCGTCCTGCAGCAGTGCTCCGACCTCTTGCGGGTCGGCGCCAGCGCGCTCGCCCAGCGCGGCCAGCATCATCAAGGCCTGGCTGTTGTCGGGCGCACTCTGCAGCGCAGCCTCCAGCCTGGCCCGCGCGGCATCGGCCCGGCCCTCCCGGGCATCGAGCGCGGCGAGGCGGGACAAGGCCGGAAAATAGTCAGCCTGCTTGGCCAGCGCCGCCTCGAAGTGCTTGCGCGCGGCGGCCGGGTCGTCGCGCTGCAACGCCACCCGACCGCGCAGGTAATCGGGCAGGGCTTGCTCGGTCTGCTTGGCGGCCAGGGCGTCCAGCGCCTTCAGCGCACCGTCAAAGTCATTGCGGGCCAGTCGAGCGTTGAACAAGGCCAGATTCACCGCACCGCCGCCGTCAGCCTGGGCCAGCGCCTCGAGTTCGGCAAAAACCTCGTTGTCGCGGCCCTTGCCGAGTTGGCTCAGCGCGGCTGCGGTGCGGATTCGGCTGTCCGCCGGCTTGAGCTTGGCCGCGCGCAGCAGGCTGGCCTCGGCCGCCTGGGCGTCGCCCGCCAACATCTGCGCCCGCGCGGCCACGCTCAAGGCATCGGCACTGCCGGCCTTGTCGTCGAGCAGTGGCTTGAGGCTGGCCAGCGCCTTCTCAGCCTGGCCACTGCGCAGGTAAACCTCGGCCAGCAAGAGGCGAGGTGCCGTGGCCCGGGGTGCCAGCTGAACGGCTTTGGCAAACAGCGACTCGGCCTTGGCCAGCGCGCCCAGCTTGAACTCGGCCTGGCCGGCCAGGAACAGCAGTTGCGGGTTCTCGGCCTGGCCGCGCAGCAACAACTGGCAGATCTCCTGAGTGCGTTTGGCATCGCCGCTCTGCAGTGCGAGCAGGGCTTCGAACTGCAGCGTCAACGGGTGCCGTGGCCAGGCCTTGTGCAGCGCCGACCACTGCAGGGTGGCGGCCGGGTAGTCGCGCTGGCGGATCAGTTGCTTGAGGAGCGCCAGATGGGCGGCCAGCAGGTCGGGCCGCAGCGCCAGAGCGCGGCGGTAGGCCTCGAGCGCTGGCGCGCTGGCGCCGGTATTGAGCAGCAGGTCGGCCTTGAGCAGCCAGGCCTCGGCATCGCCGGGCAGCCGAGCCAGCAATTCGTCGGCCTGGGACAGCGCCGCAGCGGTCTCGCCTCGCCCGGCGCGCAGCCTGGCGCGCAGCACCAGCGCCGGGACATGTTCGGGCACGCGCTGCAGCGCCTGGTCCAGCGCCTGGTCGGCCCCTTCGCGTGCACCCAAGGCCAACTGGGCGACGGCGAGCTGGGTCTTGAGCTCGGCAGCGGCCAGCTTGTCGGTCAGCTCGGCCTTGCCGTACTGCGCCACCAACTGCGCCGGCTGGCGCAGCGACAGCATCACCTGGGCCAGTAGCGGCAAGACCTCGTTGTCGGCTTGGCCGGCGGCCAGCGCACGCCGCAATTCGACTTCGGCACCCGCGGGATCGCCTGACTCGAACATCAGCTTGCCCAGCAAAAGACGCGCTGCCGCCGAGTTGGGGTTGCGCTGCAACAGGTTCTTGAGCTCGACCATCGCAGCAGCGCTGTCGTGCTCGACGACCATGCGCTGCGCCGCTGCCAGCCATTCCGGATCGGAACGTTCGCCGCAGCCCGGCAGCAAGATCAAAGCCAAACAAACCAGACCGGCTGCCAGGCCGGAACTGGCCGCTTCGGCCGCACGCCATCGCCTTCCTGTCCGTGTCACAAGGTCTCCTGTGGCTGCGCCCGAGCCTGCCACGGGCCGACCGGGCGCGGCGCGCTGCCGCGAACGCGTGCCTCGCGCATTATTCACAGGGCGATGCCGTGCGGGCAGGCCCAAGCGCACAGCCAACAGGGTGCGGTGCGGCGAGCTCGCAGATCCATGGACATCCGTCACGATCTTGCAAGCGGGGTCGGCCGCACGGCTGACGGCTCAGGCCTGGCCTGGCCTGGCCTGGGACCGGTACATGCAAGCTGAATGCCACCCGCGCCCCCTGAGGGACGGGCGAAGCTTGGGAATCGTCGATGAGGGCGCCCCGCCCCTTCGTCATCGGCGTCCGGTGCTTGAG
This sequence comes from Burkholderiales bacterium, assembly GCA_947453625.1. Taxonomy (GTDB): domain Bacteria; phylum Pseudomonadota; class Gammaproteobacteria; order Burkholderiales; family Burkholderiaceae_C; genus Pseudaquabacterium. Next base: position 3,938 of record CANGHK010000007.1, on the reverse strand, counting down.
GCGCCAAGGCTGCAGGCACCGGCAGCAACTCGCTGCGGGCGGCATGCCAGTCGCTCAAGCCCGCCGACTCGGACCGGTGCGCCGCGGACTGTGGCCCGCACCCACCGCAGCCCCAGCCCGTGCCGCGACCTCAGACCTTGGGCTTGGAGAACTTGGCGGAGCGCACCAAGCCCATCCCCGCCAGCGCCAGTCCGACCAAGGCCATCGATCCCGGCTCGGGCGCATTTTGCACATCGCTGGTGAGCGCGACATTGGCCAGCAGGTAGGCAACATTGTTGTTTTGCTCGGCGGTCCAGAACGACGTGAAGGGGTTGAGGCCGTTCGGGGTCAACGAGAAACCCACCACGTTCAGCGTGTAGGTGTCGGTGCCTACCGTGAAGCTGTCGGACACCGACGACCAATGGGCAATCACGCGGTCGGCACAGCCATTGACGTTGACACCGATGCCGACGGTTCCGCCGTCGGCGCAGGGGTTGTCTGCGTTCGGCGTCTCCCAATGGTCGAAGTTGTAGTTGAAGGTTTTCCTGACAAATGCCGCCCCGTTGATCACGACATCCGCGCCTATGCTGAGCTTGATGCCGGTGATGCTCGATCCGGCATTGATCGGCTGGTTCAGGTGGGTGAACGTTCCCAACACCTGGTTGGGCGCCGGCGACGGCGGGACTACAAAGGTGAGCGGCTGCGTTGCAATCTTGAAGTCGTAGCCGCTTGGACCCGCGCCGCCCGCCGGAACACCCCATCGCGCCGAGGCGGTGATGGTTGATGGGTTGTTGAGATACGTCACGTTCGCGGCCGGCGTGCCGTCATACCACAGGGCCTCGATATTCGACAGGGCGACCGTGTTTGCCTGCGCCGCGCCCGAGGCAAGAGCGACCAGCGTTGCTGCCACGAGCAACCCGTTTTTTTTGATCATGATCAAAACCCTCCAATGCGTTGAAAAATCATTCCCGTTATCCGCGAAATGTGGCGACAGCGAACAGCGGAAGCCAATCCATCCAAGCACACAGAAAATTTAGAAGCACAATACGTGCCAACCCGCCAAGTAGTTGTCAATAAATGACTTTATTAACTCACTGAAATTGAGTGTAAGAAAAATCGACAGGTTCATGGCGCAGGCCGGGTCCCGACTGGTGACCATCAGGAAAAGCGACATCTCATCGGAAATTTCCCACCGACAAGCCAACCAGCATTTCATCGGAAAAATTTGAGTAAACGCAACTACCAGAGAAACCCAGCTTGGGTTTGACGGTGGGCTGATGTAGCACCCCGGTCCACCATTCGCCAGCGCGCGCAAGGGCAAGAGGGGTCTTGCCACCGGGCCTTGTCGCGCCGTCGACGCGCCGCAAGCGCAGTGGGCGTAGGGTGGGTACGCTGCCGGCTCGGCATCAAGGCGCCAGGAAGCGGGCATGGACAGCAGCAAGGCACCGTGGTGCGGCAAAGCGCGTTAGGTCTGGCGGTGTGGCTGGCCCTGGCTGTCAGCCTCGCCAATGCGGCGACGGGGGCCGGGGCGGCCACGCCACGCGCGAACCGGCTGTCGCCGCTGCCGCTGCCGGCGCCGGCGCTGGGGCTGGGGCTGGCGGCGTCACGGTGTCACGCGGTGTCGGGGCTGTCGTCCGGGGCCTATATGGCCGGGCAGTTCCATGTCGCGCTCTCGGGCACGCTGGCCGGCGCCGCGGTGCTGGCCAGCGGGACCTACGGCTGCTCGCGCGGCGCGGTCAGCACGGCGATGTACCACTGCTCGTGCCCGGCCAACCCGGGGCGCTGCAGCAGGGGTTGAACCGTATCCCCGGCGCCGGCTACAACTGCTGAGCCGAGGCCAACCGCATCGTCGTGCTCTACCCGCAGGTGCTGGCCAGCCAGCCGGCCCGCGTCAGTGACAGCTACCGCCTGAACCCCGAGGGTTGTCAGCTGCTGGAATAAGTGTTTACGAATATGGGTATTGATTCCAATATGGAGACCATGAAACTGAGCGTATGGGCTGAACTTCAGGGCATTGGCTATAAAACCACAGGGCGCATGTGGAAAGCCGGAACATGTTGCGCCTGTTGAAAAATCCGCAAATACAAATCATCCTGGTAGAACACCGTGAGCGGTTGACACGGTTCGGCTTCGACTACGTCGAGGCCGCACTGGCTGCACAGAACCGGCGCATCATGGTCATCGAACCGGACGAAATGAAGGACGACATCGTGCGCGACATGACCGAAGTGCTGACATCCCTGTGCGCCCGTCTCTACGGCAAGCGGTCTGCGCAACACCGTGCACAAAAGGCGATGGCCGCATTGCAAGACGATCACGAGACGACGCCGTGAGCGACCGCCCCGTCTTCACGTACCAGACCCGCCCGGTTCTCGATCAGGCGCAAACAAGCGCACTCGACGCTTACGCGGAACTGTATGGCAAGGCCGAACGCAGTTTGTTCGCTGCGATTCAGGCGGGCGGGGCGCTCAACGACATCAAGCGCGAATTCCTGCCTCGTTTCGGTATCTCGGCCCGTCAGTTCAACGCCATGAGGGTCGGTCTCGACGGAAAGATCGCGTCCATCAAGGAACGTCGGCCAGAACTGATAAGCGAGACAGAGACTCGCATCAAGAGAGCGACCAAGGTCATCAAGAAACTCGAGGCAAAGGCGTCCGGCACCAACAAGCTGCACCAGAAGAAGCGCCGGTTGGCCGCCATGCGCAGCCGTCTTGCCGCGATGAAGGCCGATCACGCCGCCGGAGCGGTGCGGCTGTGCTTTGGCAGCAAGAAGCTGTTTCACGCGCAGTTCGATCTCGCCGCCAACGGCTACGACAACCACGCGGCATGGAAGCGCGATTGGGACCAAGCCCGCACCCGCCAATTCTTCGTGCTGGGGAGCCAGGACGAGACGGCCGGCAATCAATCATGTCAGGCCTCTGTGGCTGCCGACGGTTCGCTGGACCTTCAGATCCGGCTGCCCGACTCATTGGTCGCGCACGGCACACACACCGTAGTGCGCGGTATCGCCTTCGCCTATGGGCACCCATCGATCGTCGCGGCGCTGGCCAGCAGCGAACGCATTCACGGTCAGACCAAGGCTGGCAAGCCAACTGTCAAGCGGGTGGGAACCGCGCTCAGCTACCGATTCGTTCGAGACGACGCAGGCTGGCGGATATTCGTCAGCGTCCAAGCCCAGCCCGTTGAGACAAGATCGCACAAGGCGCTTGGCGCCGTCGGCGTGGACATCAATGCGGATCATCTGGCCGTGTCCGAAACGGATCGGTTCGGCAACCTGATCGACACCCGGCGCATCCATCTGGTCACCTACGGGAAGACCACCGATCAGGCCAAGGCATTGATCGGGGATGCTGCGGTGCGGTTCATCGATCAGGCGCGCGCAGCCGGCAAGCCTGTGGTGATGGAAGCGCTGAACTTCCAGAAGAAGAAGGCCGAACTCGAGGCAGTGAAGTCAAAACAAGCCCGGCTGCTCTCGTCGTTGTCCTGCAACAAGATCGCCTCATCCGTCAAAGCGGCGGCATTTCGGGCCGGCGTCGAGGTGATCGAGGTCAACCCGGCCTACACGTCGGTGATCGGGGCGATCAATTTCGCCCAAGTAAAAGGAATTTCAGTTCACCAGGGCGCGGCTTACGCCATCGCCCGTCGAGGTTTGGGACTGTCCGAGCGTGCGACCGTGCGGGAGGCCACCGCGCCGACCCGCAACGGCGACCATGTCACCTTTGCCCTACCCGTGAGGAATCGGGCAAAGCATGTATGGTCGTTCTGGTCGAAGGCGAGGACAAGTCTCTCAGCGGCGCATGCAGCGCACTCCCGGTGTGGAGCGGCCAAAACCGCCCCACGACCTCTATCGCCCGCAAGGCCGGTAGCGAGTCCAATCTGGAATTCCACGGCGCAATCCCGTGGCGCGAATCGTTCTCAAGACTGTTCGGAGAACGTCTGGCCGGATGTTCCGTTCTAGC
>CANGHK010000006.1 GCA_947453625.1 Burkholderiales bacterium | reverse complement strand
CTGGTCCGGCCCTACGCGCGACTGGTCACCCGCCGGGCCGGTGACCCTCAACCCCGAGCGCGACTCGGTCGTGGCCGCCCACCTGAGCACGACAAATAAGCAGCCGTTGGCTGCATAGGTGAGGCGACAAGTAGCTTGACACGCGCCGCAACGTCAACGGTCGACATTGAGGGTTCACCCTGAGCAGTCCAGCGGTTTCTTGGAAGACCCGGGCGGCGCAGGAGGGTTCAATCAGCAGAGCCGTCGAGTTGGTACTGCACGGCAGAGAAATTTTGCAACGCAGCAGGAGTGAACCCAGATGATCGAGCATTTGCATATGAGGTTGGTAACCACCATGCTGCCGCTGATGGCAGCCTCCATGCTGGCCGCTTGCGGCGGCGGGACGACCGTGGTTGCGGAAGTGCCGTCAGTTACCTCGCAAGCCGTCCCACTGACGGTCCCCAAAGTCGTCGCCTGCGCTGCGAGCGACACCCCCGAAGCGGCGCTCCAAGGTCAGGTGCCCGCTGCGGTCCGGGCTTCTGGCTTCAAGGGCTACAACTGCAACCTCTCGCTGGTCGGTCAGTACCAGGGCGAAGGCGGCAACTGGTCGACCGCGACCTTCACCGACGGCGCTGGTCGCAGTTGCGCATATCACTCGACCGCGGTTCCAGCACCGGGGCGCGTCAATCCTGGTGTGCCGGTGATCGACATCACCGACGCAACCAGGCCGTTTCGCGTCACCTCCCTGACGACGCCGGCGATGACAGATTCTTGGGAATCTCTCAGAGTGAGCCAACGACGCCAGATGCTGATTGCCGACAATGGACAGGGTGGTGGCGGTGGACCCGAAGTCGACATTTACGACATCTCTGGAGACTGCAGGTCGCCGCAATTGATGTCGACGATCGCAGTCGGCACCGGATTGGATGGCGGCGTCAAGATGGCGAAGACGCCAATCGGCCATGAAGGCAACATCTCGCCCGATGGTTTGACTTACTACATTGGCGACATCACGAATTCCTACTACTACGCGGTGGACGTTGCCAACACGAGCAAGCCCAAGCTGATATCGAGTTTTGACGTAAACACCTTGGGCAGCATGGTCCACGGCCTGTCGGTCAGCAACGATGGCACGCGCATGTATGCGACGCTGCTCGGCGGCTTGAGCGGCGGTCTTGGCGCTCCGCCGACCATCACCGCGATGGACAAAGTGAACAATGGCTTTGCGATCTTCGACACCTCTGAAGTACAGGCGCGCAAGGCCGGTGCGACGATCAAGCTGTTGTCTAAGGCGGTCTTTCAGGACGGGTCTGTCGCTCAACACACCATCCCCGTCACGATCGGCGGCAAGCAGTATCTGGTGATGGTCGACGAAGGTGGCTCAGCCGGTTTGGCAAACAGCGCGAATGCCGATTTCGCCTGCAAAGCAGGGTTGTCGCCATTCCCCATGGCCCGGATCTATGACATCAGCGACGAGAAGAATCCGAAGCCCGTCTCGAAGATGATGCTTGAGACCCATGACCCCAAGAACTGTGCGGCGGTCTTGCCTGACATTGCTGGACTGAACATCTTCACGTACGGCAGCCATTACTGCAGTGTCGACAACCGCGACAACGCGACTGCGCTGGCCTGCTCGTACTTCAACTCGGGCGTGCGTGTGTTTGACATCCGTGACCCGGTACGGCCGAAGGAGATTGCGTACTTCAATCCGCCTTCATCGAAGACTGCGCCCTTGGGTTCCAACCACGTGTCATTTGGGCAACGTGTCGCCGGTGGTCCCGATTGGTGCGCATCGCGCCTGGATTTTGACTTCGCGAAGAAACAGTTGACCACGATGTGTCAGGACAATGGGCTGTTGGTGCTCCAGTTTGCAGCCAATACCTGGCCGTTCGCAGGGTCTACGGCGTCCAGGAGTCAGAACTGACCCGCGGCGGGCGCTGCAGGTTGCGGCGCCTGGCCGCGCTGAATTTCGGTAAAGTGATGCAGGGTGTGTCGTCGCAGCGCCCGAAGGCTGTCTCTTGAGTTGATCGCGAGAAGAGTCGGTGAGCCAGCCACGGAAGAGTTCGCTGATGTTGTCTTCGCGTCGCCGTATCTCAATATGGATAGGCGGCGCTTTGCTGTTGGTCTCGTTGTTCGCAAGCGCCTGGGTCTGGCGTCAAAATCACCGATTCAACATGGTCGGTGTCCTGGCCGCTATCGCGCAGGGCGAAGGCACCTGGGACAATCCTTGGGACCTTCAGCAACGCAAGATCGACAGCTTGAGGGTGGATTTGGCGCGCGAGCGCGACCCGATACAGCGGCTGATCCTGCGACGCGAGATCGCGCAGCAATTCGTCAATGGCGGTACACCGGAGGCTGCGATCGCCTTGCTCGAGAAACTGATCGAGGACTACCGCGAAACGATGTCACGCCAGGATATCGAATCCCTGAATTCGGACCTCGCTTTCGCCTACTTCCGGATTGGTGAGCAAGCCAACTGCGCGGCCAACAACGACGCTGCTGCCTGCATTCTTCCGATTGACATCGCAGCGGTCCAGCGCAAGACGCTGGGTGCCACCGAAGCGGCCAGACGCTATCGGGAACTGCTGGCCGACCCGGAGGTCAACGCTGACAACGCGTTGCTCTACCGCTGGATGCTCAACATCATCGAGATGCAATTGGGCCGCTATCCCGACGGCGTGCCAGCCAAGTGGTTGATAGATCCCAGGGCATTTGTCTCGGAACACGACATCGGGCGCTTCAAGGATGTGGCGGCTGTTCGTGGCATCGTCGAGTTCGGCAGCGCTGGTGGTGCAATCCTCGAGGACTTCGACAACGACGGCCATCTCGATGTGATGGTCTCGCACATGGGGGTGGGTGACCCGCTGGCTTACTTCCACAACAACGGCGACGGTACCTTCAGTCGGGCGACCGAGCATGCCGGTCTCAAGGGCCTGCTCGGCGGCTTGAACATGGTGCAGGGTGACTACAACAACGATGGCTGCATCGACGTGTTCATACCACGCGGCGCCTGGTTTCACGACAAAGGCCGAATTCCGAGTTCATTGTTGCGCAACAACTGCGACGGCAGCTTTACCGATGTCAGCGCCGAGGCTGGCGTGCTCAATGAACTGCCGACCCAGACAGCGGTATGGGCGGATTTCAATGGCGACGGGCTGCTCGATCTTTTTGTCGGCAACGAAATCGTCCGCGACAAGGTGTCCTGGCCCGCAGAGACAAAGAACTTTCGGCTCTACATCAACCAAGGTGACGGCACCTTCCTGGATGCTGGACCCGAGTCTGGCATTCGCGTCGGCGGCATGATCAAGGGCGCCACGGTGGATGACTACGACAACGACGGCCTGCCGGATCTGTACATTTCAGTGATGGACGGGCCCAATCACTTGTTTCGCAACCTCGGTGGCAGAACGCCGAAATTTGTCGATGTCACCGAGAAGGCGGGGGTAGCCGAGCCCCGCAAGAGCTTCACGACCTGGTTCTTCGACTATGACAACGACGGTTGGCCCGATATCTTCGTCAGCGGTTACTCCGCCAACGTCCCGAACATCGTGCGTGAGATGCTGGGCGACAAAGCTCGGGCGAAGGGCGAGCGGCCGAGGCTGTACCACAACAACCGCGATGGCACGTTCACCGATGTCTCGCGCCAAACCCGACTGGACTCGCTGTTGTTGACGATGGGGGCCAATTTCGGTGACCTCGACAACGACGGTTGGCTCGACTTCTACCTAGGCACCGGCGCAGCGCCTTTGAACAATATCGTGCCTAACCAGATGTTCCGCAATGTCGAAGGCCGGTCCTTTCAGAACGTGACGACTTCAGGCGGTTTCGGTCATCTGCAGAAGGGGCATGCGGTGGCGTTTGGCGATGTCGACAACAGCGGATCACAAGATGTCTTTGCCGCGACCGGTGGCGCGATGACAGGCGATAAGTCCTACAGTGTTCTGTTCAAGAATCCGGGAAACAGCAACCATTGGCTGAAGCTCGATCTGGTGGGTGTTAAGGCCAATCGGTTCGCCGTGGGTGCGCGGGTTCGAGTGCAGGTGCGCGATGCCACCGGGCGGTCGCGCGACATCTACCGGACCGTGGGCAGTGGTGGCAGCTTCGGTGCATCAAGCCTCAGGCTTCATGTCGGCATTGGCAGCGCCAGCACGGTCGACTCACTCGAGATACGCTGGCCGGGCATCCAACTGACCCAGCACATTGCCGGCCCGATAGGTGCAGATGCGCGCTACGAGATCAAGGAGGGCGACTCGGCGATGCGAAAGATTGTCACAGGCCATCAGCAGGCGGCCGTCAAGGCAAGTCCATGAACCTGTGAGCGTTACGGCCTGAATCAGTTCGCGGACAGTCCGGCCGGGATGGCTGATTTGGCCATTGATTTCGGCAACACCTCCAGGGCGGCGATCTCGAAGTGAGAGCCGTCCGCGCCGTGAAAATGCAGCGGGAAGCGGCCGGAGTAGATCGCGCGGAAGGTCACCGTCACGACACCATCGACTCGGACCGGCACCGCGTCCATCAGGCCGTGGACTGCAATCTGTCCCGGCCTCGATGAATTCACCCTGAACTCCACCACGTCTGACATGGCTATGGAGTGGACGGTGTTCGTCTGCATTCCCGTGACCGGGGTTTCGAGCGGCACCTCGACCACGTAGCGGCGATCAGGCATGTCGGCGGATGTGGCCCGGGCTCGGAGCGGCGCGGTGGCGCAGAACTCGCTGGCGGTCGGGCCGACGTCCGCCATCCGATCCCGCCATGCTCTGGGCAGTCCGACTGCCAAGCCCGAAGTCAGGACCATCGCAGCGAGGATCCAATTCAGCAGTTTCTTGATCGTCATGTCCGCAATCTCGTTGCTCGGCGTTTTGTGATCGTGCTTGGAAGTCAAGCTAGACAGGCCTCGAGCCCAATGGGCCCGCGGTTCGAAACTCTGCTGGACCTCGTTCAATGGCTGCCTGTCATTCTGACATCGACGTTTTTCTCGTCTATAAAAAGTCTATCGTGGGATACGGTATTTACCCTTTGTTATTCGCTGAATCGTAGGTTCCGACAGGGGCCAAGGGCAAGGGAGCGTGGGTTGCGTCAGCATCTTGTCAGTCTTTCAAGACTAAGCTTGTTTCACATCAAGAATGATGGCGTCCGAAAGTGCATGGGGTGACAGTTTGGTTGATTGCAGCGTTGATTGACTTCCATGGTGCCCCTGACATCGGCCACCTGGACCGGCCTGCCACTCTTCGCATGTCGGGACAAACGACGGGTGATCGATTGGCGAATTGAGGTTCCGGAACCTACGCTCGTGCTCTGGCTGAACAGCGGAACGGTGCTCGACATTCGGCGGAACTCTCGCCAGTTGTGGAGTTTTCGAACCCGCGCCAATCACTTTGATCTCTATGCACCGGGGGCTTACGAAGCCGTGTTGGCGGACGACTCTGCGCGTGACGCATTGATTCTGACGCTGCCGCGAAACCTGATGTCAGCCTTGTTACCGGATACCGACCGGGACTTCGCGTTCGAGCACTGCCGCTTCCAGTTTGCCGACCTTGCGCTGAAGAAAATGCTTCTTGCCTTGGCTGACCAGGCCAGCCAAGGGGAACCCTTGGGACCGTTGTTCACTCAATCCCTGTCGGCAGCCATTGTTGACAGGTTGACTTCCAACGTGCGCCGCGAGTCGTCGGGTCGAACTGGCACCGCGTCGCTGTCCGCTGTCACCCGGCGACTGCTGTTGTCACTCTTCGAGGGTCAGATTGTCGGTACTGGATTGCGCGTCGACAAGATCGCGCTTATTTCTGGTATGGGGACTGCCGACTTCCTCAGGGCTTTCAGATCGACTTTCGGCATGACGCCGCTCCAGTTTTCGCTGGAGTACAGAATCTTGCGGGCAAAGTCGATGCTGTCAGATGACAAGAGCCTGACTGAGGTGGCGCTTGAACTTGGTTTTGCCAGCCACGCTCATTTCTCAGCCACGTTTCGAGCGCGGACCGGACACACCCCAAGCGGCTACCGACGCCAATCCGACTCGCCCTTATCAACCAAAGTTGATCCTTTCTTGGAAATAGATAAAAAACGCGCTTGAAGATAAGGGTTTTATATTCCCATGGGGGAAATTTTTTCAATAGCCGTATCTCGCCGGTCATGTTCTTTTGGAATCCCCCGCGCAGCCCTGTCTTTGCGAGGAAATTCCAGTGGCGACACGATGGCATCCGGGATTTCTGACGTGCGAAATTTGCCGTCCCCGCTTGGTTCGTGATCGGCCGCCGCACCAGTCATGGCACTAGCACGCCGCTGGGCTAGAACAGCGAGGCCCTTCGGTCCTGCATCATCGGCACCTGCGGCCTGCGCTTGGCACGCGCCACCGATGTCCTGGGCCGCGCCATCGACGCCGCCCGCACAGGCTCGCCTGCACCCAGTTTGCGGCCGATTTCGTCGCACTTGGGGTTGAACACCGCGCTGGTGGCGGCTAAACGATTGCGCGCCAGGTGGTGACGGGTGTCCAGCGCACCGATCATCGCCAGCGGTTTCCGTCCGTCCGTCCGGCAGTGCACCAGTTGCGCCTTGCCGCATCCCGTGCCGCCGCCCGAATAGCGCTGTTGGCCTTGGACTTGAGGCTGAGCCGGGGGCGCAACGAAGAATTGATGGCCACATCATGGCCAATATCGCGAGCATTTGTCTCAACATCCTTGAGCATGGAGCACCTTCCAAATCATGGTGAGACAAGCAGATCAGTCCGCTTCTGCTCAGGCTGGAACTGCCAAAAGAACACAGAGCGGGACGTAACAGCGCCGGGCGTTCAGTAGTGAATGTCTCTGGCGCGATCGGGTACGCAACGCATCAGCCGACGAAAACCCGGGCAATTGCAGGGGCGCCGCTGGCGGCGCACCCGTTGCCGACATACGCCATCTGTCGTATGGACCAACGGCGCGCCGGCGCCGAGACTGCAGCGCATCCCTCAACAGGGCGCATCTGCCCGCCAGGAGTCCACCCGATGAAAGCCTCACGTCGCACCTTCACTGCCGCGCTGTCTGCCGTGGCGATCGGCGCCAGCCTGTATGCCCTGCCCAGCGTTGCAGCCGATACCATCAAGGTCGGCGTGCTGCACTCGCTGTCGGGCACGATGGCGATTTCGGAAACCGTGTTGAAAGACACCGTGCTGATGGCGATCGACGAGATCAACGCCAAGGGCGGCGTGCTGGGCAAGAAGCTCGAGCCGGTGGTCGTCGACCCGGCGTCGAACTGGCCGCTGTTCGCCGAGAAGGCCAAGCAGTTGATCAGCCAGGACAAGGTGGCCGTGACTTTCGGCTGCTGGACCAGCGTGTCGCGCAAGAGCGTGCTGCCGGTCTATGAGGAACTCAACAGCCTGCTGTTCTACCCCGTGCAGTACGAGGGTGAAGAACTGAGCAAGAACGTGTTCTACACCGGTGCGGCGCCCAATCAGCAGGCCATCCCCGCGGTGGAATACCTGATGAGCAAGGACGGCGGCAGCGCCAAGCGCTTCGTGCTGCTGGGCACCGACTATGTCTACCCGCGCACCACCAACAAGATCCTGCGTTCCTTCCTGCACAGCAAGGGTGTGAAGGACGAGGACATCATGGAGGAGTACACCCCCTTCGGCCACGCCGACTACCAGGGCATCATCGCCAAGATCAAGAAGTTCGCGTCCGAAGGCAAGAAGACCGCGGTGGTCTCGACCATCAACGGCGACTCCAACGTGCCCTTTTACAAGGAACTGGGCAACCAGGGACTGAAGGCGACCGACGTGCCGGTGGTGGCCTTCTCGGTGGGTGAGGAAGAACTGCGCGGCGTCGACACCAAGCCACTGGTCGGCCACCTGGCGGCGTGGAACTACTTCATGAGCATCAAGAGCCCGGCCAACACCGAGTTCGTCAAGAAGTGGAGCGACTACGCCAAAGCCAAGGGCATCGCCGGTCACAAGGACAAGCCGCTGACCAACGATCCGATGGAAGCCACCTACATCGGCATCATGATGTGGAAGGCCGCGGTCGAGAAGGCCAAGAGCACCGACACTGACAAGGTGATCGCGGCGATGGCCGGCCAGACCTTTCCCGCGCCGGGCGGTTTCGTCTCCACGATGGACCCCAAGAACCACCACCTGCACAAGCCGGTGTTCATCGGCGAGATCAAGGCCGACGGCCAGTTCAACGTGGTGTGGAAGACCAAGGGCCCGGTCAAGGCCCAGCCCTGGAGCCCGTTCATCGCCGAGAACAAGGGCAAGAAGGACGAGCCAGAAAAGAAATAGTCCCCCCGAAGCGGCTGCGCCGCTCCCCCCAAGGTGGGCCGAGCCCGGACACCAAAGATCCAGTGGATCTTTGGTGTCTGGCCGGGAGCCGGGCCAATGGCCCGGCGCGGCCTGCAAGACGACCCCAGCGGACCGGCGGAGCCGGATCCGCGGCGTCTGCTTGATGGGGCGGCTGCGGCTTGCCGCAGCCTGCCATTGCGTTTCTACCGGGCCTGCCAGTGCTGCGTCGTCTGATCTTGCTGTTTGCCTTGTTCTGCGGCGTCACGTCGGCGTGGGCGCTAACCCCCGACCAGGCCGGCAAGATCGCCGCCGGCGACATCGACGACCGCGTTGTCGCGCTGAACGCGGTGGTGGCCGATGCCGATGTGGCGCTGGCGCCCTTCGTCAAGGCCTTGCTCGACGATGGCGTCAAGACCTCGGGCGGCAAGGCTTACATCGTCGTCGGCGGCAAGGCGGTGGAAGCTGCCTCCGGCAAGCCGGCCACGCTGCCAGCGGACGCCGAGGATGTCGTCAACAACAACCGGATGCGCCGCGAGCTGGAATCGGCGATCGCTGTGTTGCAACTCGTCTCACCCGACCGCGCGGTGCGGGCCAAGGCGATCACCGAACTGAAAGACCAGGTCGACGAGGGCAAGCTCGGCCTGATCGACAAGGCCACCAACGCCGAGACCGACCCTGAGCTCAAGGCCAGGCTGGTGCTGCTGCGCGCCGCGGTGCTGATCTCGTCCGACGACCCGGCCAAGCGTGCGGCGGCGGCCAAGGCGCTGTCGGGCAGCAGTTCGCCGGCCACCCGGTCGCTGCTGCTGGAGAAACTGGGCAACGAGAAAGACCCGCAGGCCAAGGCCGCGATCCAGGCCGCCGTCGACAGCGTGCAGGGCCAGCTTGCCTGGGGTGAGCGCCTGGGCCTGCTGTTCACCGGCCTGAGCCTGGGCTCCATCCTGCTGCTGGTCGCACTCGGCCTGGCCATCACCTACGGCCTGATGGGCGTGATCAACATGGCGCATGGCGAGCTGATGATGATCGGCGCCTACGCCACCTATGTGGTGCAGAACCTGTTCCGCCATTACCTGCCCGGGGCCTTCGACTGGTACATCGCGGTGGCGATCCCTGCCGCGTTCTTCACCGCCGCGCTGGTCGGCGCGGTGCTCGAGCGCACGGTGATTCGCTGGCTCTACGGCCGGCCGCTGGAGACGCTGCTGGCCACCTGGGGCATCAGCCTGGTGCTGATGCAGGGTGTGCGCAGTCTGTTCGGCGCGCAGAACGTCGGCGTCGAGAACCCGGCCTGGATGTCGGGCGGGGTGCAAGTGCTGCCGAACCTGGTGCTGCCCTTCAACCGCATCGCGATCCTGGGTTTTGCCGCGCTGGTGCTGGTCGGCATGGCCGCGCTGATCGGCAACACAAGGCTGGGGCTGTTCGTCCGCGCAGTGACGCAGAACCGCCGCATGGCGTCCTGCGTCGGCGTCAACACCGCGCGCATCGACATGCTGGCGTTTGCGCTGGGTGCGGGCATCGCCGGGCTGGCCGGCTGCGCGCTGAGCCAGGTCGGCAATGTCGGGCCCGACCTGGGCCAGGGTTACATCGTCGACTCTTTCATGGTCGTGGTGCTGGGCGGCGTGGGGCAACTGGCCGGCACGGTGGTGGCCGCGCTCGGCCTGGGTATCCTGAACAAGCTGTTGGAAGGATGGGCCGGCGCCGTGCTGGCCAAGATCATGGTGCTGGTGTTCATCGTCGTCTTCATCCAGAAGCGGCCGCAGGGGCTGTTCGCTGTCAAAGGCAGGAGCGCTGAATGACCCCCCCCCGTAGCGCCTTCGGCGCTCCCCCCATGGACCCGCAGGGGCCATTTCATGGCCCTGGGGGCAACGCCAGCAGCCCGGCGGAGCCGGATCCGCGGCGTTCGCTTGGTGAACTTCCCCTCGTGCAGAAGCGCGGCCTGCTGCTCGGCGTGCGCGGTTGGACCGCAGTGGTCGCCGCGCTGGCACTGCTGACGGTCGTCATCCCCGTGCTCAACAGGGTGGTGACCGATGGCAATGTCTTCCATGTCAGCGACTACGCCGTGGGCCTGACCGGCAAGATCCTGTGCTACGCGATCTGCGCGCTGGCGATGGACTTGATCTGGGGCTACACCGGCATCCTGTCGCTGGGCCATGGCCTGTTTTTTGCGCTCGGCGGCTACGGCATGGGCATGTATCTGATGCGCCAGATCGGCCGCGACGGCAACTACAAGAGCGACTTGCCCGACTTCATGGTGTTCCTGAACTGGAAGGAATTGCCCTGGACCTGGGCCTGGTCCGATTCCTTTGCCGCCCAGATGCTGCTGGTGGTCGCGGTGCCCGGCCTGCTGGCGCTGGTGTTCGGCTGGTTCGCCTTCCGCTCGCGCATCAAGGGCGTGTATTTCTCGATCATCACCCAGGCGATGACGTTTGCCGCGATGCTGCTGTTCTTCCGCAACGAGACTGGCTTCGGTGGCAACAACGGCTTCACCGATTTCAAGCGCATCCTCAACCTGCCGATTGCCACGCCGTCCACGCGCATCACGCTGTTCATCCTCACCGGCGCGACGCTGGTGGGCTTCTACCTGCTGGCGCGCGCTATCGTCAACAGCAAGTACGGCCGGGTGCTGCAGGCGATACGCGACGCCGAGACGAGGGTGATGTTCACCGGCTACAACCCGCTGGCCTACAAGCTGTCGATCTGGACCCTGTCGGCGGTGATGTGCGCCGTCGCCGGTGCGCTCTACGTGCCGCAGGTCGGCATCATCAACCCGAGCGAGATGAGCCCGGCCGCCGGCATAGAGATCGCGATCTGGGCTGCGGTGGGCGGGCGCGCGACGCTGATCGGGCCCATCGTCGGCGCCTTCTTCGTCAACGGCGCCAAGAGCTGGTTCACGGTGGCGTTTCCAGAGTTCTGGCTCTACTTCCTGGGCGCGCTGTTCATCGCCGTCACGCTGTTTCTGCCCCAAGGCATCGCCGGGCTGTTCAGGCGCTTTTCCGGCGAAACGCGCGAGAAACATTCATGACGCCCGATCTGATGGAAGAGGGCGCCAGGCGCCGCGCGGCCTTGGCGGCCAGACAGCAGGCGGCCACCGGCACCGCCAGCGGTGGCCGGGACGCCGCCTTCGGCCGCATCAACAAGATAGGTGTGGCCGATTTCACCCAGGGCGTGGCGCTCTACCTGGACGACATCACGGTCAGCTTCGACGGATTCAAGGCGCTGAACGCGCTGACGTTGACGGTCAACCTGGGCGAGCTGCGCTGCATCATCGGCCCCAACGGTGCCGGCAAGACGACGATGATGGACTGCATCACCGGCAAGACCAGGCCGGACAGCGGACGGGCCTTCTTCGGCTCGACCATAGACTTGCTGCGCCTGAGCGAGCCCGAGATCGCCCAGGTCGGCATAGGCCGCAAGTTCCAGAAGCCCACGGTCTACGAGGAACTGAGCGTGTTCGAGAACCTCGAGCTCGCGCTGGCCGACGACCGCCGGGTGCGGGCCTCGCTGTTCTCGCGCCTGTCGGGCGCCCAGCTCGACCGCATCGCCGAGACCCTGGGCGTCATCCACCTGCGCGGCCAGGCCCAGCGCAGCGCCGGTCTGCTCAGCCATGGCCAGAAGCAGTGGCTGGAGATCGGCATGCTGTTGATGCAAGACCCCAAGCTGCTGCTGCTCGACGAGCCGGTGGCCGGCATGACCGACGAGGAGACCGAGCGCACCGCCGAGCTCTTCCTGTCGCTCGAAGGCAAGCATTCGCTGGTGGTGGTCGAGCACGACATGAAGTTCGTCGACCAGCTCACGCAAGGCCGCAAGAAGGTCACCGTGCTGCACGAGGGCAGCGTGCTGGCCGAGGGGCTGTTGTCCGAGGTGCAGAACAACCAGAAGGTCGTCGAGGTTTACCTCGGCCGATGACGAGAACGCCACCATGTTGAAGGTCGAAGGCCTGAACCAGTACTACGGCGGCAGCCATATCCTGCGCGGTCTCGGTTTCGAGGCCCGCATCGGCGAGGTGACGGTGGTGCTGGGCCGCAACGGCGTGGGCAAGACCACGCTGCTCAAGAGCTTGATGGGCGTGGTGCCGGTCAAGACCGGCACGGTGGCGCTGGACGGCGCCGACATCACCCGCGCCACGCCTTACGAGCGGGTGCGCCGCGGCGTGGGCTATGTGCCGCAGGGGCGCGAGATCTTCTCGCGCCTGACGGTCGAGGACAACCTGCGCATGGGGCAGGCGGTCAAGCCCGGCGGCACGGCGATACCGGCCGAGTTGTTCGAACTGTTTCCGGTGCTCAAGCAGATGCTCAAGCGCCGCGGCGGTGACTTGTCGGGCGGCCAGCAGCAGCAACTGGCGATCGCCCGCGCGCTGGCCGCTGGCCCCAAGTTGCTGATCCTGGACGAGCCCACCGAGGGCATACAGCCCAGCATCATCAAGGACATCGGCCGGGTGATCCGGATGCTGGCCGACAAAGGCATGAACGGCCAGCGCATGGCCGTGATACTGGTCGAGCAGTACTACGACTTTGCCGCCGAACTGGCCGACCAGTACCTGGTGATGGAGCGCGGCGAGATCATCGCCCGCGGCCTCGGTGCCGACATGGTGGCTGACGGGGTGCGCGAGCGGGTGTCGATCTGAGCCCCAACTTGGATTGAGCGCCCATCGGGTCGAAGGCGCGGTTTCATGTTTCGAAATCTCCGGGGCGCAGCACTAGACTCGACGCCATGACTTCCACCCCATCTGCATCCCCTGTTCCAGCGCCACCCCTGCGGGTCGCCATCATCGGCGGCGGTCCTGCCGGCCTGATGGCCGCCGAGGCGCTGCTGCAAGGCGGCGCCAGCGTCGACCTGTTCGATGCCATGCCCTCGGTGGGCCGCAAGTTCCTGCTCGCCGGCAAGGGCGGCCTGAACCTGACGCACAGCGAGGCAATAGAGGCCTTCGTCGGCCGTTACGCGGCGCGCGCTGACCAGGTCGCCCCCTGGCTGGCGGCATTCAGCCCGCAAGACCTGCGCGACTGGGCCGCGGGACTGGGCGTGTCCACCTTCGTCGGCAGTTCCGGCCGGGTGTTCCCGGCCGAGATGAAGGCCGCGCCGCTGCTGCGGGCCTGGCTGCACCGGCTGCGCGCGACCGGCCTGCGGCTGCACATGCACCACCGCTGGCTGGGCTGGCAGCCGGACGATGCGCCGACGACGCTGCGCTTGGCCTCGCCCGTGGGTGAGCGCGTGTTGCCGGCTGACGCTGCCGACGCGGTGGAGGCGGTGGTGTTGGCGCTGGGCGGCGCGAGTTGGCCGCAGCTCGGCAGCGACGGCGCCTGGGTGCCCTGGCTGGCCGGACGGGGCGTGGACCTGGCGCCGCTGCAGCCCGCCAACTGCGGTTTCGACGTCGCCTGGAGCCCTTATTTCGCCCAGCGTTTTGCCGGTGCGCCAATGAAGACGGTGCGGCTGTGTTTCGACGATGGCCAGGGCCAGCCCTTCGACCGCCCCGGCGAATTCGTCATCACCGCCGGCGGCGTCGAGGGCAGCCTGGTCTACGCGGCGTCGGCCCGGCTGCGCGAGGCCATCGCGCGCGACGGCCAGGCCAGCGTGCAGATCGACCTGCTGCCCGGGCGCAGCGTGGCGCAGTTGGCCGCCGCGCTGGCCAAGGGCCGGGGTGCGCGCTCGCTGCCCAATCACCTGAAGGAGCACGCCGGGCTGGACGGCGTCAAGGCCGCGCTGCTGCGCGAGCAGTACAGCGCCGAGCAACTGACGGCGCTGGTGGCCCACGAACCCGAGGCGCTGGCGCGCGCCCTGAAGGCCTGGCCACTGCGCCTGGTTGCCGCGCGGCCGATTGCCGAGGCCATCAGCAGCGCCGGCGGCGTGCGCTTCGAGGCGCTGGATGAGCACGCGATGCTGCGGGCGCTGCCGGGCGTGTTCTGCGCCGGCGAGATGATCGACTGGGAGGCGCCCACCGGCGGCTACCTGCTCAGCGCCAGCCTGGCCAGCGGGCGGGCCGCCGCGGCCGGGGTGCTGGCGCGTCACAATCCCGGCACCGCTGATTCCTGAGGCTGCCGATGATCGTCGTCCACCACCTGAACAACTCGCGCTCGCAGCGCGTGCTCTGGCTGCTCGAGGAACTGGGACTGCCCTATGAGGTCGTGCATTACCAGCGCGACGCCAAGACCCATCTCGCGCCGCCCGAACTGCTGGCGGTGCACCCGCTGGGCAAGTCGCCGGTGATCACCGACGGCGACAACACCGTGGCCGAGACCGGCGCGATCGTCGAGTACCTGCTGGAGCGCCATGGCGATGGCCGGTTGCTGCCCCAGCCCGGCACGCCCGAGGCCTTGCGCTACCGCTACTGGCTGCACTTTGCCGAGGGCTCGGCGATGCCACCGCTGCTGCTGACGCTGATCTTCGACGAGGTGGTCAAGGCGCCGATGCCCTTCTTCGTCAAGCCCATCGCGCGCGCCATCGCCAACAAGGTGCTGGATGCGGTGGCGCGGCCCAACCTGGCACGCCAGCTCGATTTCATGGAGGCCGAGCTGGGCCGCAGCCAATGGTTTGGCGGCGCGGCGTTGAGCGGGGCCGACATCATGATGAGCTTTCCGCTCGAAGCCGCGGCCCAGCGCGCCGGGCTGGACGCCAGCCGGCCCAGGCTGATGGCCTTCCTGAAGCGCATCCATACGCGGCCGGCTTACCAGGCGGCGCTGGCGCGCGGCGGACCTTACGCCTTCGTCTGAACCTGGGGGTTGTCCTTCAAGTGCGCCACACCCGTGGCGAGCACGGCGCCAGACCCCAGTGCTGCTGCCGCCAGGCCGCCCACACGGACTGCAGCAAGGCCATCACCGGCTCCACCCGGTGGCCCAGCGCGCGCAACACCAGCAGCGACGGGTCGGGCGCGCTGACACCAGCGGTGGCGGGCAGGGCGCTGGCGTCTATCAGCGCCCTTGCGCTGTCGATCAGTTGCTCGCCGCGCTCGCGGCCCAGCGCCTGACCGTCCGCCAGCCACAGCGTGGCCATCACGCTGTGGCCGGCCAGGCCCAGCGGTGACTCCATCAGCAGCCGGTCGCCTCCGTCGATCCGGCCGCGCTCCAGCCACATGCCGGGCAGCGCCAGCTGCTGCAGGAAGACGCCCTGGTCGAAGGGCTCGCCGGCCGCGGGCAGGCCCAGCGCCAGCAAGTCCCAGCCCATCATCTGCGCGCCCGGCGCCAGCGTGAAGCGCAGCCGGTTCTCGACCCGGCAGCGGCGGTAGGCGATGCTCTCCAGCGGCAGCCATTCGAGCCGCGCACCCTCGGCCAGTTCGGCCTGCACCTGCTGCACCGCCAGCGGCCCGGCGCTGCGGTAGAAACGGGTCGCGCCAGGGGTGGTGATCAGCGCATGGCTGCCGGGCGCCAGCGTGGCGTCGAGCTCGATCACATCGCCGCCGACGATGCCGCCCGGCGGGTGCACCAGCACCTGGTGGCAGACCGTGTCGCCCTCGGGGTAGAGCCGCTGCAGCACGCGCAGCGGGCCGTGGTGGCGGTCTAGCGCGATGGTGCGGTCGCCGCGTCGGGTGTAGTCGAGTTGAAGGTGGCCTTGCCAGCCCATGCCTGCCCTTGTCTGCAATCTGCCGCCCGAGACGGGCCGGCGCTGCCAAAGCGCGGCAGTTTAGGCCAGGCGCGTTGCTTGGGCCTGGCCTGCAGCGGCCGCCGCTGACTTGAAGCGTCTCGCGGTGGACTCGAGCCGCTCAGTGCGCGTTCGAGCCCCGGTGCGCCCAGCCGGTGATGCGCCGCTCGAGCACCGAGAACAGCTCGTACATGCCCATTGCCATCGCACCCACCACCACCAGGCCGGCAAAGGCCAGCCCCATCTGCATCGAGCTGCCGGCCGAGACCAGCAGGTAGCCTATGCCTTCGTTGCTGGCGGTCATCTCGCTGACCGTGGTGCCGACGAAGGCCAGGGTGATCGCCACCTTCAGCGAGCCGAAGAAGTAGGGCATAGAGCGCGGCAGGCCAACCTTGACCAGCACGTCCCAGCGCTTGGCGCCCAGCACCCGCAGCACGTCTTCCAACTCGGGCTCGAGCGTGGCCAGTCCGGTGGCGATGTTGACCGTGATCGGGAAGAACGAGATCAGGAAGGCCGTCAGCACCGCCGGCCCGACGCCTATGCCGAACCAGACCACCAGGATGGGCACGAAAGCCGCCTTGGGCAGGGCGTTGAAGCCGGTCATCAGCGGGTAGATCGCGGTGTACGCCAGCCGCGAACTGCCGATCAGGAAACCCAGCAGCACGCCGACCACGATCGCGATGCCGAAGCCGGCCATCGTCACCCAGTAGGTGCGCCAGGCATGCTTGGCGATCTCGCCCTTGAACTCCAGCAACTGCTGCCCGATGCGCAGCGGGCTGGGGAAGATGAATTCGCTGACCGCGAACACCGAGCAGATCGCCTGCCACAGCAGCAGCGTGGCGATCAACAGCAGCCAGGGCGACATGCTTTCCAGCGTCTTGGGCTTGATCACTTGAGCACCTCGGCCGTCGCCTTGTGGCTGTTGTTGCTGTGGCCATTGCTGCCGAAGTGGTTGCGCACCGCGCCGATATGGCCGCGCAACTCATGCACGATGTCGGTGAACTGCGGCGTGTAGGTGATCTCCAGGTCGCGCGGGCGCGGCAGGTCGATCTCGCGCCGCACCACCATCCGGCCCGGGCTCTTGCTCATCACATACACCGTGTCGGCCAGGAACACGCTCTCGCGCAGGTCGTGCGTGACCAGGATGACGTTGAACTTCTGCGCCGCCTGCAGGTCGCGCAGCGCGCACCACAGCTCTTCGCGGGTGAAGGCGTCGAGCGCGCCGAAGGGCTCGTCGAGCAGCAGCAATTTGGGTTCATGCACCAGCGCCCGGCAGATGCTGGCGCGCTGCTGCATGCCGCCCGACAGCTGCCAGGGGAACTTGTCCTCGTAGCCCGCCAGACCCACGCTCTGCAGCAGCCGGCGCGCCTTGTCCTCGTACTCGGCGCGCTTTTGCTTGAAGCTGGAGCGGTAGGGCTCGACGATCTCCAGCGGCAGCATCACGTTCTGCACCGTGGTGCGCCAGGGCAGCAGGCTGGGCGCCTGGAAGGCCATGCCGGTGATCTTCAGCGGGCCGGTCACCTCCTGGCCGCCGATGATCACCGTGCCCTTGCTGGGCCGCTTCAGCCCGGTGGCCAGCTTCATGAAGGTGCTCTTGCCACAGCCCGACGGGCCGACGATGGCGATGAACTCACCCTCGCCGACCTTCAGGTTGATGTCTTCGACCGCAAACTGTCCCGCCGCCAGCAACTCGTCGTTGTAGGCCAGCCAGACATTGTGAAAATCCACGAACGCGCTCATCGGCGCCTTTCTTGAACAAGAGGGGGCCGCGCCAGGCGGCCCGGCCAGGGGAGGGCGCTTACTTCTTCGCCGCCGGCTTGGCCAGCGCGAAGATGTCGCGTTCGGCCGCGCTGGGCAGGAAGCCGCCGTTCCAGACCGCGTCGGGGTTGATGCGGCCCTTGGTGGCATAGGCGTCGGCCACCTGGCTGGCCATCAGCGCCAGGCGCGGGCCCGACACCGCGCCGAAGCCCTCGGCCCTGGCGTCGGGCGTGGCGATGGCCGATTCGATCGCCAGCCGCAGCCGGCGCTCCTCGAGCTCGGCGTTGACGATGCCGTCGCGCTCCTTGACGCTGGCGGTGGCGGCCTTGGGGTCCTGGATCACCGCCTTGGCGCCCTTGGCGAAGGCGCGCAGAAAGCCTTTGACGGCCTCGGGGTTCTTCTTCAGGAACTCCTCGCTGCTGATGATCGCGTTGCCGTAGAGCTTGACGCCGTACTGCGGAAAAAGCTGCACCGCGACCTCCTCGGCCTTGACGCCGCGCGCCTCCAGGTTGAGCAGGCTGGTGAAGTAGAAGCCGGTGATCGCGTCCACGTCGCCCTTGGCCAGCATGGTCTCGCGCAGTGCCGGGTCCATGCTGACCCAGTTCACCGCGCCTATGCCGTTGGCCTTCTGGAAGATAGGAAAGCCGCGGCGTCCGGCATCGAACACCGGCGCGCCCAGCTTCTTGCCCGCCAGATCGGCCGGCGTCTTGATGCCGGACTTCTTCAGCGAGAACACCGCCGCCGGCGTGTTGTTGTAGACCATCATCACCGCCACCGGCTTGTTCGGCGCGCTCGGGTTGTTGGCGTGGAACTCCATCAGCGCGGCCATGTCGGCAAAGCCCATGTCGTAGGCGCCCGAGGCCACCCGGTTGACGGCATTGCCCGAGCCGTTGCCGGCATCGACCGCCACATTCAGCTTCTCGGCCTTGAACAGGCCTTGCGCGGCCGGCAGCAGGAAGAAGGCGCTGGGGCCTTCGAAGCGCCAGTCGAGCTGGAACTTGATGGCGGTTTCCTGGGCCTGGGCCAGGCCCGTGGTCAGCAACGAGGCCGCCAGGGTGATGCCCAGCGTGGTGGCCAACAAGGCGCGGCGGGTGAAGGAATTCGGCAGCATGGAGGGGTCCTGGACGGAAGGGGATGGAGGATGCAGGCGGTCAAATCAGGTCGATTCGACGCATGCAAGAACCATGCTTGCCCTGCCGTGCCGCGCGCAGCCACCGTTGCGCAGGCCCGTGCCGACGGCCCCCTCAGGCCTGCGCAGCGATCTGGCGCAGCGCCTGCTCGAACACTTCAACCGGTTGGCCGCCCGAGATCAGGTGCCGGTCGTTGATGATCACCGCCGGCACCGCGTGTATGCCCTGCTGCTGGTAGAAGCCTTCGGCCTCGCGCACCTCGGCGCTGAACTGGTCGCTGGCCAGCACCTCGTGGGCGGCTTGCCCGTCCAGCCCGGCGGCTTGGGCCGCGGCCTGCAGCACCGCCAGGTCGCTCGGATCGCGACCGTCGGTGAAGTAGGCCTTGAGCAGCGCCTGCTTGAGCGCGCGCTGGGGCCCCTCGCCCTGCAGCCCGGCCCAGTGCAGCAGCCGGTGCGCGTCGAAGGTGTTGTAGATGCGGCTGCGTTTGCCTATGCCGAACTCGAAGCCCAGCGCCGCGCCGCGCTGGCGTATGGCCTCGCTGTTGGCGGCGATCTGCGCGGCGTCTATGCCGTACTTCTGCCCCAGGTGCTCGGTGATGTCCTGGCCCTCGGCGCCCATCTGCGGGTTCAGCTCGAAGGGCTGGAAATGCAGCGTCGCGGTGATCTCGGGGCCGACCCGCGCCAGCGCTTGTTCGAGCGCGGCCAGGCCGATCGCGCACCAGGGACAGGACACATCAGAGACGAAGTCGATTTTCAAGCGGGGCTCCAGTGAGGACAGGGGTTGTGAAGGCGGCCGGTTCAGTGCCACAGCGTGCCGAGTATCTTCGCCAGGCGGGCACCGGCCTTGACGATCTGTTCATGCTGCAATGTCTCGCGGGCCTGGGCATAGGTCGGCTTGGGCGCGCTGGCCGGCCAGCCGGTGTCGAAACCGGCCCGCACCTTGGGACTGAATTTCAGGTCCTGGAAGGCCAGGCTGGCCCGGCTTGCGGTCTCGCTCGCCCAGGCCGTGGGCCAGGACGCGATGGCGCCCGGGGTGGCGGCGACTTGCCGCGCCTCGGCCTTGAAATCACCGGCCAGCGCCTGCCGGTATTGGGATTCGAGGATGCCGTCCCAGGCCTCGTGCAGATTGCGGCCCTCGAACAGGATCGCGTTGCCGCCGCTGGTGTCATGGTCTTTCAGCTCCTGCGGCGTGGCCGGGTCCAGCCGTTCGCCGGCCTCGCTGAGGTAGACCGCCCCGACATGCAGCGGCTGGTGCAGGTCGCCGACGAAATGGGCGAGCAGGCGCAGCGCCTCGGCCTGGCCCTTGATGTCGTAGGGCGCGGGCGACTTGCCGCCGGCCAGCACCGCGAGCAGCGCGCCGACCGTCTGCACCAGGTCGTCGGGTGCGGTGCCGGGCTGGCCCAGCGCATAGGCCGGGTGCTGTATCGGCAGGTCGGTGAAGTGGTAGGCCTTGTGCCGGCATTGGCTGGTGGGCGGGCGCGCGCCGGCGCAACTGCTGGCGTTGCGCCGGACATAGTCGACCAGCGCGGCCTGGCCACCGGGCCGGTTCTCGTCGTACGCGCATTCGGCGCGGCGGTTTTTCGGGTCGATCACATAAGTCCAGACGCCCTGGTCGGATTGCACCGCGCGGGCGCAGTCGGCCCAGACCGACGCGGTCTGCAGGTTGGTGCCCAGCAGCAGCCTTACCTTACGGGCGGCCGGTGTGCCGGCGATCAGCTGGTCGGCGATGGCCCCCACCGCCTGATGGCCGCCCGGTCCCCAGGCGACAGCGGGCGCGGCGGCCCCGGCCAGCAGCATCGTCGTCACGCCCGTCATCAAGATCCTGGACAAGCAGTGCATCGCGTTCTCCCTCTGTTCTGCCTCAAAAGGGATGGCGTGGGATCCCTCGCAAGCGCTCAGCCGCCCACCAGTTGCCTGGCCAGCCGGTTGTGCCGCTCGACCAGCGGACCGAGGTCCAGCGTCGTGAGCCGGCCCTCGCGCACCACCACCCGGCCGTTGACGACGGTGTAGGCGGCTTGCGCCGGCGCGCACAGCAGCAGCGAGGCGACGGGATCATGCACCGCGCCGCCGGCGAAACCTATCCCACGCAAGTCGTACAGCGCCAGGTCGGCGGCCATGCCCGGCGCCAGGTGGCCGATGTCGTCGCGCCCCAGCACGCGGGCCCCGCCGCGGGTGGCCACCTCCAGCAGGTTGCGGGCCGTCATCTCGGCCGGGCCTAAGTCGCAGCCGAACGGGTCGAGCGAGCGGCCCACCCGCGCCAGCAGCAGCGCGCTGCGGGCCTCGCCCAGCAGGTGGGCGCCGTCGTTGCTGGCGCTGCCGTCCACGCCCAGGCCCACTGCCACGCCGGCGTCCAGCATCCGGCGCAGCGGTGCGATGCCCGAGGCCAGCCGCATGTTGCTGCAGGGGCAATGCGCCACGCCGGTGCCGGTGGCGGCAAAGCGGGCGATGCCCGCCGCATCCAGCTTGACGCAATGGGCGTGCCAGACATCGTCGCCCAGCCAGCCCACGCTGTCGGCGTACTCGGCCGGCGTCATGTTGAACTTGGCGCGGCTGTAGGCGATGTCGTGGTCGTTCTCGGCCAGGTGGGTGTGCAGTCTTGTGCCCAGCGAACGTGCCAGCAGCGCCGAGTCGCGCATCAGCCCGCGGCTGACCGAGAACGGCGAGCAGGGCGCGGCCACCACCCGCAGCATCGCGTAGCGGCCGTGGTCGTGGTGCTGCTCGATCAGGCGCTGGGTATCCTTCAGGATCGCCGGCTCGGCCTCGACCAGGCTGTCGGGCGGCAGGCCGCCGGCGCTCTCGCCCACGCTCATGCTGCCGCGCGCGGCGTGGAAGCGCATGCCGATCTGCGCCGCGGCGGCTATGCTGTCGTCCAGCCGCACGCCGTTGGGGTAGAGGTAGAGGTGGTCGCTGCTGGTGGTGCAGCCCGACAGCAGCAGCTCGGCCATCGCCAGCTGGGTGCTGACCCGCACCATCTCAGGCGTCAGTCCGGCCCAGATCGGGTACAGCGTCTTGAGCCAGCCGAACAGCTCGGCGTTCTGCGCCGCCGGCACCGCCCGGGTCAGCGACTGGAACATGTGGTGGTGGGTGTTGACCAGGCCCGGCAGCACGGCGAGGCCGCGGGCGTCGATCACCTCGTCGGCCTGGGTGTCGGCAGGGCGCTCGCCAGCGGGCCAGATCGCCGCTATCTGCCGGCCGCGCAGCAGCAGGCTGGCGCCGCGCAACTCGCGGCGCTGGTCGTCCATCGTGGCGATCACCTCGGCATCGGTGATCAGCAGGCTGCGGTCGTCGGTCATGGCGGGTGGGGTGGGTTGATCGTCGCAAACATCATCACATGCGCCGACCCGCCGCGGCGATGGAGGAACAATGCGGGCCTCGCCTGTCCTCGCCCTCATCCCTGTCGGAGCCCGCCGTGAACCCTGTCCACCGTCACCGCCGCGCCATGCTGGCAGCCCTGGGCGTCGCGCCCTGGCTGTGGCCCAGCGGCGCCCACGCCCAGGCCTGGCCGTCCAAGCCCATCCGCCTGGTGGTGCCTTTCGCGCCGGGCGGCAGCTCGGAGATCGTGGCCCGCGCGGCGGCCTTCGAGCTGACCCGCAGCCTGGGCCAGACGGTGTATGTCGAGAACAAGCCCGGCGGCGGCGGCAACGTGGCGATGGCCGAGGTGGCGCGCGCCGATGACCAGCACACGCTGGTGCTGGGCCATATCGGCACGCTGGCGGTCAACCCCTTCATCTTCGACAAGCTGCCCTACGACGCGATGCGCGACTTCCGGGCCCTGACCCTGCTGGCCAAGGTGCCCAGCCTGTACGTGGTGCCGGCCGAGTTGCCGGTGAAAGACTTGAAGGACTTCATCGCGCTGGCCAAGCGCCGGCCCGGCCAGCTGAACTACGGCTCGGCCGGCAACGGCAGCGCCGGCCACCTGGCGATGGAATACCTGAAGATGGCCAGCAACAGCTTCATCCTGCATGTGCCTTACCGCGGCACCGGCCCGCAGCTGACCGACCTGCTGGCCGGCCGGCTGGACGCGGCGGCGGTGGGTGCGCCGGCCGTGCTGCAGCACATCAAGAGCGGCAAGCTGCGCTGCATCGCCACCGGCTCGGCGCAGCGCATCGCGCAACTGCCCGAGGTGGCCACGGTGGCCGAGCAGGGCTACCCCGGCTTCGAGATGACGCAGTGGTATGGCCTGCTGGCGCCGGCCTCCCTGCCGCAGGCCGCCGCCGACAAGTTGGCGGCAGCAGCGGCCAAGGCGATTCTCGCGCCCGACGCGCTGGCCAGGCTGCAGGCCGACGCGGCGATCGCGGTGGGCAGCACGCCGGCCGAGTTCGCCCGCTTCATCGCCGACGAGCAGAAGCGCTGGAAGCCGGTCATCGCGCGGGCCAGGGTCAGGCCGGATTGAGGCGCCGCCCGCTGCGGACCGTCGCAGCCGCTGGCCAGTTGGACGGAATATCAGGTACGCGGGCGCCAGCACCTCGACTGACGGATCGGTGTGGCGGGTGTTGGTGGTGAAAGCGGCCGCCGGGTCTCGGGGTTTCCGGGCCTCTGCGCCGGCAGTGCGACCGATAACATGGTCACCATGTTCAAGCCCTACACCGCCTTCCCCAACCAGTTCCGGCAAGACCTGCTGGCCGGCAAACCGCTGATAGGCTGCTGGCTGTCGCTGGCCAGCGCCATCACCACCGAGGTCGTGGGTGGCGCCGGCTTCGACTGGTTGCTGCTCGATGCCGAGCACGCGCCCAACGACGTGCTGACGCTGATCCCGCAGCTGATGGCGCTCAAGGACAGCGCCAGCGCGCCGGTGGTGCGCCCGCCCTGGAACGACACCGTGGTGATCAAGCGTCTGCTCGACGCCGGTTTCTTCAACTTCCTGATCCCGTTCGTCGAGTCGGCCGAGCAGGCGCGCGTCGCTGTGGCCGCCACTCGCTACCCGCCGCAAGGCGTGCGCGGCGTCTCGGTGTCGCAGCGCGGCAACCGCTACGGCGCGAACGCCGAATACTTCAGCACCGTCAACGGCCAGATCGCGCTGATGGTGCAGATCGAGAGCCGCGCCGGTGTGGCCGCGGCGGCCGAGATCGCCGCGGTCGACGGCGTCGACGGCCTGTTCATCGGGCCGTCCGACCTGGCCGCCGGACTGGGTCACTTCGGCCAGTCCAACCACCCGGAAGTGCAGACCGCGATCGCCAGCGTGCTGGACGCGGCGCGCGCCGCCGGCAAGCCCACCGGCATCCTTGCGCCGGTCGAGGCCGACGCGCGGCGCTACCTGGCCCAGGGCCTGAACTTCGTCGCGGTGGGCAGCGACCTGGGTCTGCTGCGCACCCAGTCGCAGGCGCTGGCCGACAAGTACCGTGCGCCCACCGCCATGCCGCTCGCCGCGCAATACTGAGCGCATGACCTATCCGCTGTTCTCTCGCCAAGACCCCCGCGCCCTGTTGCGCAGCCTGTTCGACGCCGCCGTCGCGCGTGCCCAACCGGCCCAGGTGCTGCCCGGCCAACTGCCGGTGCCGCCCAAGGGCCGCACATTGGTGATAGGCGCGGGCAAGGCCGGTGGCGCGATGGCCGCGGCGCTCGACGCGCTGTGGCCGGCCGACGCGCCCTTGTCCGGGCTGGTGGTCACCCGTTACGGCCATGTGCCGCCGTCGCTGCTGGCCAGACCCGGCCGGATCGAGGTGGTCGAGGCCGCGCACCCGGTGCCCGACGCCGCCGGCAGCCAAGCCGCCGAGCGCCTGCTGGCGTTGGTGCAGGGACTGAGCGCCGACGACCTGGTGATCGCGCTGATCTCGGGCGGTGGCTCGTCGCTGCTGGCGCTGCCCGCGCCCGGCCTGACGCTGGCCGACAAGCAGGCGATCAACCGCGCCCTGCTGGCCAGCGGCGCGGCGATCGACGAGATGAACTGCGTGCGCAAGCACCTGTCGGCCATCAAGGGCGGCCGGCTGGCCTTGCTGTGCGCGCCGGCCAGTCTGCTGACGCTGGCGATCTCGGATGTGCCGGGCGACGACCTGGGCGTGATCGCCAGCGGCCCCACGGTGGCCGATGCCAGCAGCTGCGCCGACGCGCTGGCGATCATGGCCCGCTACCAGATCACGCTGCCGCCGGCGGCCCGCGCCGGGCTGGAGAGCGGCGCTTTCGAGACCCCCAAGCCGGGCGACGCCAGGCTGGCCGGCCACCAGGCCCGCGTCATCGCCACGCCGCAGGCCAGCCTGGAGGCCGCTGCCGCGCTGGCGCGCTCGCTCGGCCTGTCGGCCCACATCCTGAGCGACGAGATCGAGGGCGAGTCGCGCGACATCGGCCGACTGCATGGCGCGCTGGCCAGGGCGGCAGCGCGGCCGGGTTCGCCCTTCCGCCCGCCCTGCGTGATCCTGTCCGGCGGTGAGACCACGGTGACCGTGCGCAAGACCGCTGGCGTCCCCTTGGGCCGGGGCGGCCGGGCCGGGGAATTCCTGCTCGGCTGCGCGCTGGCGCTGCAAGGCCAGCCCGGTGTCTGGGCGCTGGCGGCCGACACCGACGGCATAGACGGCGTCGAGGACAACGCCGGCGCGTTGATCGGCCCCGACACGCTGGCGCGCGGCGCCGCGCTCGGCCTGACGCCGGTCGACAGCCTGGCGCGCCACGATGCCTACGGCCATTTCGCGGCGCTGGGCGACCTGGTGGTCACCGGTCCCACCTTCACCAACGTCAACGATTTCCGCGCGCTGCTGGTGTTGTGAGTGCGGCCGAGACCGGCCCGCGGGTCAATCCGCCGGCTGTCCCAGCCGCGCTTCCAGTTCGTGGCGCTTGACCTTGCCGGTGGTGCTGCGCGGGAACTCGTCCATGCCGATGAAGACCACGTCCTTGGGCAGCTTGTAGCCGGCGATCTTGCCGCGGCAGGCGGCCTTGACGTCGTCGGCGGTCATTGCCGGGTCGGCGCTGGCCACGAACACCACCGGCACCTCGCCCCAGCGCGCGTCCCGGCGCCGCACCACCACCGCGTCCAGCACCCGCGCGTCGGCCAGCAGCACGCGCTCGATCTCGGCCGGGTAGATGTTCTCGCCGCCCGACTTGATCAGGTATTTGCGCCGGTCGACGAAATCGAGCGTGCCGTCGGGCCGGCGCACGAACACATCGCCCATGTGGAACCAGCCGCCGCGGAAATCCTGCGCCGTGGCCGCGTCGTTCGCCCAATAGCCGCTGAACAGGCTGGGGCCGCGAAAACACAGCTCGCCCGGCTCGCCGTCGGCGACCTCGACATCGTCCTCGTCGACCAGCTTGACCTGGCAGAACGAGTTCTGCTGCTTGGCCAGGTTGTCGGGCAGTTCGCCGACCGCGATCACGCCCCGGCTGGCCGGCGGGGCGCCGGTTTCGGTCGACCCGAAGGAGTTCAGGAAGGGCGCCCGGTACAGCGTGGTGATGCGCGCGATCTGCGCTGCCGGCACCAGGTCGGCCATGCAGCCTATCGAGCGCGCGCCCAGCGGCGTCAGCCCGCTGCGGTCGATCTCGTCAATCACCCGGTCGACCATGCCGGGCATCAGCGTCAGGTGGCCGATGAACTCGCGCGCCGTGATCTGCACCAATTGCTCGACCTGCAGCCCGTCCATCACGATCACCTTGCCGCCGCTCATCAGCGTGCCGTAGACCGAGTCGGTCGACACCATGTGGAACAGTGGCGCCCAGGCGATGAAGCTGTCGCCGGGCTGCACCGTGCTGTCGATGCGCATGACCATGCTGCGCGCGATCATCGCCCGGTGGCTGATCAGCGCGCCCTTGGGCAGGCCGGTGGTGCCGCTGGTGTAGAGGATCACCAGGCCGGTTTCGGGGGCGATGTCGGCGCCGCCGGCTGGCGCCGCAGCCTGCGGTGCCGCGAGCAGCGCCGCGTAATCCTGGTCGAGATCGATGCTGTGCGGCACGCCGTGGGCGATGCGGGCCACCGCACCGGCCTGGCGCTGCGAGAAGAACAGGATGCGGGGCGACACCAGCCGGATGCAGTGTTCCAGTTCGGCATCCGACTGGCGCCAGTTTTGGCAGGCCAGCACCACGCCTATCCGCGCCACCGCCAGTTCCAGTTCGACATATTCGACCCGGTTCTCGGACAGGATCGCGATCCTGTCGCCGGCCTGCAGGCCCAGCGCTGACAGCGCACCGGCCAGCCGCGCGACCCGCTCGGCCAGTTGGCGGTAAGTCAGTTTCCGGCCCTCGCACTCGAGCGCGACGCGGTCGGGCTGGCGCGCCACCTGCTGCTCGAACAGGCCACCGACCGTCAGGGTCGCCGCCTGGGCTGCCAGGGCTTGGGCTGGGCGCGTGGTGGGGCCGGTGGTGGGGCCGGTGGTGGGGCGGATGTTGGCAGTCATCCAAGCACTGTAGTCAGGCGCGCCCCGGTGCAGGCTCGTCCGATCAGACGAATTTCCGGCGCGCCGCAGCACCTGGCATCAGGCGCCGGCTCGCGGCCGCCACACCGCTGGCCTCACCCCCGATGCGGTGATCAGCCCGTAGGCGGTGATGCCGAGTGCGACGCCCAGGAAATGGCCTTCGGTGCCCATGCCGCCCTGGTTGGCCAGCCACCAGCCGCCCAGCGTCGCGATGGTCAGCCGCGAGCAGCCGGCGAACACCGGCGCTTGCATGCGCTGGGCGCCCATCGAGGCAAAGTACATCGCCATGCCCAGGCCGAAGCCGCCGAAAGCCGGCCCGGTGATGCGCAGTGCCTGCGCGGCCATTGCGGCCACCGCCGGGTCGCTGCTGAACAGGCCGGCAAACGCCGGCGCGAACAGCCCGACCCCGAGGCCGATCAGCGCGGTGGCGCCAAACGCCAGCCCGCCGCCCAGCCAGGCGGTGCGGCGCGCCGTGGGCCAATCGCCCGCGCCCACCGTGCGGCCCACCAGCGCGGTCAGCGCCGAGCCCACGCCCCAGGCCAGCGGGATCACCAGGAACTCGAGCCGCGCCGCGATGCCGTAGGCCGCCACGGCGGTGGGGCCGAGGTGGCGCAACTGGGCGGTGACGATCACCGTGGTCAGGTTGGCCAGCAGCGCCAGTCCCGAGGCCACCGCGCCCACCGACAGGATGCGCATGAACATAGCCCAGGACGGTCGCAGCCGCCAGCTCGGATGGAAGCCGGCCAGCCCTTGCCGCACCACCTGCAGCATCGCCGCCGCCGCCACCAGATTGGTCAGCGCGAAGGCCGCGCCCACGCCCGGCAGGCCCCAGCCCAGCGGCTCGGCCAGGGCCCAGGCCAGCACTGGCATCGCCGCCCATTGCAGCGCCAGCACGCGCGCGGCCAGCGCATGTTGCCCGCCGCCGCGCAGCACCGAGGCCAGCGTGTTGGTCCACCAGGCCGGCACCGCGCCCAGGCCGAACAGCCACAGCGCGTAGGGCAAGGCCGCCTGTGCCGAGGCCGGCCCGGCCACCGACCGCAACAAGGGCCCGGCCGCCAGCGACAGGCCGATCGCGAACAAGGCGCCGAAGGCGGTGGCGATCAGCATCGCGTGCAGCACCAGCGCCGAGGCTTCTTCGCGGCGTTGCGCGCCCAGCGCGCGCGCCACCGCCGCCACCACGCCGCCGCCCATCGCGCCGGTCGACATCTGTGCCAGCAGCAGCGCAAACGGCAGCAGCACTGCCCAGCCCGCCAGCGCTGCCGTGCCCTGGCGCGCTGCCAGCGTGGTTTCGACCAGTTGCGCGCCGACTTGCAGCAGGGCCAGTGCGCTGGTCGGTGCGGCCAGGCGACCGATCTGCCGCAGCAGCGCGCGCGCTGGCAGGCGGGTGGCCGCGCCGGCCGGCATCGCGTCAAGGGCAGGGTGGGGTGAGGGGTTGCGCGTGCTTGTCATGGGCTGCCGATCTGCGACTGACTCTGGCACAGCGCGCTGGCGCCGCCTGTCGCCAAGGGGCTGGCGGGCACCGTTGTTTGCCGTTGGCAACGCGGTCGGCTGCGCAATGTCGTTGCCAGCCTTCGTCAGGGTCGCAGCCCAAGCCCACCGTTGATCCAACGCAAGACGGGTCTGTAGGGTCTGCATGACAGTTGGGCCGTCCCTGCTCCCCTCATTTTCGCTGTCCTTGCCGTCTGTCTTGAGCCCTCACCGTACCGAATCTCATGGAATACCCCAGTGTCGCCGCCACAGGCGGGTCCATGCAGCCTGATCGTTTGGCGGTGATTCGGCCGGCGGACGGGGTTTCGGCTGTCCGTTCGCGTTTGCTGGGCCCACCAGGCGCGCCCGACGCCTTGTTGTGGTCTGCCCTGCTCGGCGGACCGGCCCTGGACGAGGCCGAGGTCCAGGCGCTCTGGGCGATTGCCCAGACCCGGCATGTGACGTCGGGCCAGTCCGTGCTCAGCCGCAGCAGCACCGCCAGCGCGCTGGTGGCGCTGCGCAGCGGTGAGGTGGCGCTGGGGTTTCGCACCGCCGATGGCATCTTCCGGACCGAGCGCATCGTGCGCGGTCCGGCTTGGCTGGACCTCAGTTCGGCCTGGCTGGCCGAGCCGCATTCGATGGACGCTCAGGCGCTGAGCGCGGCCACGGTGATCGAGTTGCCACGCGAGGCGCTGGAGTCCCGGTTGCTGCGCTTCCCCGGGCTGGCGCAACGTCTGATCCAGGGTCTGGCGCGCGAGGTTCAGGCTCTGGCAGTCAACACCCATGAGCTGATGCACAAGGACGCGCCGGCCAGGCTGGCGCAATGGCTGCACCAGCGCTGCGAGCCGGCGGCCGATGCGGCGGGCCAGGCGATGGTGCGCCTGCACGAGCGCAAGCGCGACGTGGCTTCGCAGCTGGCGATCACCCCCGAAACCCTGTCGCGCCTGATGCGCAGCTTCAGCCGCCAGGGGGTGATCGAGGTCTGCGGCTACAACCTGCGCGTGCTCGACCCGGCGGCGCTGGAGCGGCTCGCGCAGTCCTGACCGGCCACTGGCGGGCTACTTGCTCAGGCCGGCCTGCTGCAGCAACTGCGCCACCACCGCCAGCGCAATCACTTCCGGCTGCTTGCCGCCGATGCCGGGCACGCCTATCGGGCAGGTCAGTCGTGCCAGCGCTTCGGCAGCGATGCCGTGCTGCGCCAGGCGGCGCACGAAGCGCGCCCGCTTGGTGGCCGAGCCGATCAGGCCGAGGTAGCCGAAGTCGCCGCGCCGCAGGATGGCTTCGGTGATCGCGAGGTCGAGGTCGTGGCGGTGGGTCAGCACCAGGTAGAACGCGCCGGCCGGCGCGGCGGCCACTTCGGCCTCGACCGGCTCGACGCACAGCCGCTCGACATGGGCGGCCGAGGGCGCGGTCGGGAATTCGTCTTCGCGCTCGTCTATCCACTGCACCCGGCAGGGCAGGTCGTCCAGCAGCCTGGCGATCGCGCGGCCGACATGGCCGGCGCCGTGGAGTTGCAGCGTGAACAGCGGTGGTGTGTCGGGCCAGGCGGCCAGCGCCGCCGCATCCAGCCGCCCGGTGCGCAGCGTCACCGCGCCGCCGCAGCATTGGCCCAGCGCCGGGCCGAGTGGGTAGTGGTGATCGGTCTCGAGCGGGTCTGGGGCTTGGCCGGTGGCCCTCGCCAATTGCGTCCGGGCCCGTGCAATCGCCTGCAGTTCCAGATGCCCGCCGCCTATGGTGCCGGCAACCGTCTCGGCGGCCACCAGCATCCTTGTGCCGGCCTCGCGCGGCACCGAGCCCCGCGAGGCGATCACCTGCACCAGCATCGCCGGCCTGCCTTCGGCCAGCCATTGCCGGGCGCAGCGCTTGTCGCGGTCGGTCATCGCGGCCGGCGCCCGGCCCGGGTCGGTGCCGGCGTCACGGCCGGACCGCGTCGATCGCGTCGATGGCGTCCAGCACCGCCTCGGGCGTGGCCGGCGCGCGCAGCGGCGGGTCGCGGCGGTGGCCGTCCAGCGCCGACACCGCGTCGCGTATCGCCAGAAACACCGAGAAGGCCAGCAGCAGCGGCGGCTCGCCCACCGCCTTGCTGCGGTGGATGGTGTCGGCCGGGTTGGGGGCGTCGTAGAGCCGGGTGTCGAAATGCGCCGGGCAGTCGTTGGCGGTCGGGATCTTGTAGGTGCTGGGGGCGTGGGTCATCAGCTTGCCGCTGTTGCGCGAGCCGTCCAGCGGCTGCCACCAGAGTTCCTCCATCGTCAGCCAGCCCATGCCCTGGATGAACGCGCCCTCGACCTGGCCGATGTCTATCGCCGGGTTCAGGGACTGGCCGACGTCTTGCAGCAGGTCGGCGCGCAAGACCTTGTGCTCGCCGGTCAGCGTGTCCACCACCACCTCGCTGCAGGCCGCACCGTAGGCGAAGTAGTGGAAGGGCTTGCCCTTGAGCCGGGTCCGGTCCCAGTGCAGGCCGGGGGTGGCGTAAAAGCCGTCGCTCCAGAGCTGGATCCTGGCCTGGTAGGCCTGCATCACCAACTCGTCGAAGGCGATGCGCGGGCCCTGCGCGCCAGCACTGACCCAGCCGTTGGCAAAGCGCAGCGCGTCCGCGGCCACGCCCTGCTGTGGCGCCCACCAGGCCGCCAGCCGCTCGCGGATCTGGCGCGCCGCGTCCTGCGCCGCCTTGCCGTTCAGGTCGGCGCCGGTGGACGCCGCGGTGGCCGAGCTGTTGGCCACTTTCTGGGTGTCGGTGGCGCTGACCCGCACGCGGTCGAAATCCAGTCCCAGCTCATGCGCTACCACCTGCGCCACCTTGGTGTTCAGGCCCTGGCCCATCTCGGTGCCGCCGTGGTTGACCAGCACCGATCCGTCGGCGTAGACATGCACCAGCGCGCCGGCCTGGTTGAAATGGGCGACGTTGAACGAGATGCCGAACTTGACCGGCGTCAGCGCGATGCCGCGCTTGAGCACCGGGCTGGCCGCGTTGTAGGCGGCGATCGCCGCACGCCGGGCGGCGTAGTCGGCTTGCCGCGCCAGCTGCTCGACCAGCGCGGGCAGGATGTTGTCCTCGACCGGCTGGCCGTAAGGCGTGACGTTGCACGGCGCGTCGGCGTAGAAATTGGCGTGCCGCACCGCCAGCGGGTCGGCGCCCAGCCGGCGCGCCACGCTGTCGAGGATCAGCTCGATCGCCAGCGCCCCCTGCGGCCCGCCGAAACCGCGGAAGGCGGTGTTGCTCTGGGTATTCGTCCGCGCGCAATAACCGCGCATCGCCACGGCGGGCAGCCAGTAGGCGTTGTCGAAATGGCAGAGCGCGCGCGTCATCACCGGCGGCGACAGGTCGGCCGAATGGCCGGCGTTGGCCACCATCTCGACCGTCACGCCCAGGATGCGGCCGCTGTCGTCGAAGCCCACGTCCCAGGTGAAGTCGAAGCCGTGGCGGCGGCCGGTGATCGCCATGTCGTCGTCGCGGTCTGGCCGCAGCTTGACCGGCCGCTGCAGCTTGTGCGCGGCCAGCGCGGCGACGCAGGCGAACAGCGCGCTCTGGCTCTCCTTGCCGCCGAAGCCGCCGCCCATGCGCCGGCACTGCACCTGCACCTGGTGCGAGGCGAGCTGCAGCGCATTGGCCACCAGGTGCTGCATCTCGCTCGGGTGCTGGGTGCTGCAGTGCAGCAGCAGGCCGCCGTCTTCCTGCGGCAGGGCATAGCTGATCTGGCCCTCGAGGTAGAACTGCTCCTGCCCGCCGAGCGCGAAGCTGCCCTGCAGCCGGTGCGGCGCGGCGCTCAGCGCGGCGCCGGCATCGCCGCGCGCCAGCTGCATCGGCGGCACCACATACTGCTGCGCCGCATGGGCGTCGAGCGCGCTCAGCAGCGCCGGCAACAGGTCTATGCGCAGCGCCTGGGCGGCCAGCGCGGCGGCGCGGCGGGCGGCGTCTCGGGTCTGGGCGATCACCGCGAACACTGGCTGACCGACATGGCGCACGCTGCCCTCGGCCAGGATGGGGTCGTCGTGGACGATGGGCCCGCAGTCGTTGGGGCCGGGGAAGTCGGCTGCGGTGTACACCGCCACCACGCCGGGCTGGGCCCGCAGCAGCGCCAAATCGATGCCCAGCAGCCGGCCATGCGCGGCCGGCGACAGGCCGAGCGCGGCATGCAGCGTGCCGGCCAGTTCGGGCAGATCGTCGATATAGGGCGCGGCACCGGCCACATGCAGGTGGGCCGATTCATGCGGCCGGCTGATGCCGACGCGTGCGCCGGCGGCGTGTCGTTCGGCCTCGGCGCTGGCCAGGGCCAGCGGCGCTGGGGCAGCTTGGGTGGGCCGGGCGGCGTTCATGCGGCGCTCCACACCGACAACTGGTCGGCCGGCAGCGGCGCGTCGGCCCGCGTCTCCAGCCACAGCCGCAGCAGCAGCTTGCGCGCTGCGCGGCGGCGGTAGCTGGCACTGGCGCGCAGGTCGGACAGCGGCTGGAAATCGGCGTCCAGCGCCTGCATCGCTGCCTGCACCGTGGCCTCGGTCCAGCGCTGGCCCCGCACCGCGGCCTCGGCCTGCGCCGCCCGCCTGACGGTGGCCGCCATGCCGCCGAAGGCGAAGCGCGCATCGACCACCTGGTCGCCATCGAGCCGCAGCCAGAGCCCGGCGGCCAGGCCGGAGATGTCGCAGTCGTGGCGCTTGCTGAGCTTGTAGACGCGCAGCCGCTCGCCGGACCCGGCCGCGCCGCCAGCCTCGGGTGGCGACAGCGGCCCTGGCAGTGGCAATGGCAATGGCACATGCAGCGCCTGCACGAACTCGCCCGGCGCGAGCTGGTTCACCATGTAGCCGAGGTAGAAATCCTGCAGCGCCATCTGGCGCTGGCGGTCGCCGCGGCGCAACTCGATCTCTGCGCCCAGCGCGATCAGCACCGGCGCGCTGTCGCCTATCGGCGAGCCGTTGGCGATGTTGCCGCCCAGCGTGCCGGCTTGGCGCACCGGCAGCGACGCGAAGCGCAGCCCCATTTGCCGGGTGTCTGGCCACTGCGCGGCCAGTGCGTCCCAGGCGGCGTCCAGCGACGCGCCGGCACCGATAGTCAGCCAGCCGTCGGCCTGGTGGATGGTCTTGAGTTCGGCCACCTCGCCCAGCCAGATGATCTCGCCCAGCTCGCGGAACTGCTTGTTCACCCACAAACCGATGTCGGTGCCGCCGGCCAGCAGCCTGGCGTCGGGCTTGGCCAGGCGCAGCGCCGCCAGCTCGGCCAGCGTGCGTGGCGCGTGGAAAGGCGTGGCCGCGGCGTAGTGCAGCGCGCGGTCGGCCCGCAGCGCCCGCAGCGCGGCCACCATCGCGGCCGAGTCCAGGCGCTGCGGCGCCAGCGTGAACAGGCGTTCGCCGGCGTCCAGGATGGGCCGGTAACCGGTGCAGCGGCACAGGTTGCCCGACAGGTCGTCGGCGATCTGCTGCCGGGTCGGTGTGGTCTGCGCCACCCGGTGGCGCTCGGCGCAGGCCGCCAGCGACATCACGATGCCGGGGGTGCAGAAGCCGCATTGCGCGCCGTGGCAGTCCACCATCGCCTGCTGGGCCGGGTGCTGGCCGGCCAGGTCCTCGACCGTGACCAGGGCCTTGCCGTCCAGCGTGGGCAGGAACTGCAGGCAGCTGTTGACCGGCTTGAACTGCACGCTGTCGTCGGCCTGCAGTTCGCCCACCAGCACCGTGCAGGCGCCGCAGTCGCCCTCGTTGCAGCCCTCCTTGGTGCCGGTGCAGCGGGCTTGCTCGCGCAGCCAGCCCAGCACCGTGGTGGTCGACGCCAGGCCTTGCACCGAAACGGTCTTGCCGCGGTGGAAGAAGCGCAGCGGGCGGGTGGCAGGGCTAGCAGCGGTGGGTTGATCCTGGGACATACCCGTAAGGTAGCCGCTGGCGGGTCTGTTGGTATACATTTTGGCCGATAACCTCTATCTGAACGGCGATATGGCAGCAGCCTCCGCTTTCGACAAGATCGAGCTCTCACTCATCCGGGCCTTCCATACCGTGATCACCGAGCGCAGTGTGTCGCGCGCCGCCCTCAAGTTGCAGTCCAGCCAGCCGGCCTTGTCCGGCCAGTTGAAGCGGCTGCGTGGGCTGATCGGCGACCCGCTGCTGGTGCGCGCGGGCAACGGCATGGCGCCCACTGCCGTGGCGCTGTCGCTGCTGCCGGCCGCCGCCCAGGTGCTGCAGGGCGCGCAGGCGCTGTTCGGCGGCCATGCTGCGCCGCAGTCCTTCGCACCTGGCCAGGCCGCGCAGGCTTTTCGCATCGCCGCCAGCGACTACCTCGATCCGCTGTTCCTGCCCGAACTGGTGGCCCGGGTGCGGGCCCAGGCGCCGGGGGTCACGCTCGACCTGCTGCCGCTGACCCGCGACTACGACTACCGCAGCCACCTGGCGCGCGGTGAGGTCGACCTGGTGGTGGGCAACTGGCTGGCGCCGCCAGACGAGTTGCACCTGGGCCGGTTGGTCAGCGACGAACTGGTCTGCCTGGTCGGCCAAGACCATGCGGCGGTGCGCAACCCGCGCCAGTGGACGGTGGCGAACTACCTGGCCAGCGACCATATCGCGCCGACGCCGCTGCATGCCGGCGGCGTCGGCGTGGTCGACGAGTTGCTGCAGGCCCAGGGTCTGGTGCGCCGCATCGTGGTGCGCAGTCCGCATTTCGGGCTGGCGCCGGCGATGGTGGCGCGCTCTAATTTGGTGCTTACCACCGGCCGCCAGTTCTGCAGCCGCTATATCGGCACCTTGCCGGTGCGTCTGGTGCGCTGCCCGGTGGTGTTTCCCTCGCTGACCTATTACCAGCTCTGGCACGACCTGACCCATGCCTCGGCGGCGGTGCGCTGGCTGCGCGAGCAGGTGCGCGACGTCGCGCGTGACCTGGCGCGCGATCTGGCGCCTGACCGGGCGCCCGATCCGGCCGCTGCCGCGCGATGACGGCCACGGTGCCCACCGCCATCCTGGCGGACCTGCTGGACTTCAGCGGCGACCCCGGCCTGGCCGACCGCACCAGCCCGGCCGTGCGCTGGCGACCGGCGCACTGGCTGCTGATCGACGCCGCTGGCCGGATCGAGGCGGTGCAGCCCGAGGCGCCGGGCGACGACTGGCTCAAGCTCGACCGCAGTGGCCAGCTGCTGCTGCCCGGCTTCATCGACAGCCATGTGCACAGCCCGCAGGTCGATGTGATCGCCTCCTGGGGCACCGAGTTGCTGGACTGGCTCGCCACCTACACCTTCCCGGCCGAGGCCAGACATGCCGACCCGGACTTCGCCCGCGCGGCGGCGGCCTTGTTCCTCGACGCGCTGCTGGCGCATGGCAGCACCGCGGCGGTGGTCTTTCCCACCGTGCATGTGGCCAGCACCGAGGCGCTGTTCGAGGCGGCGCGCCAGCGCGGCATGCGGCTGATCACCGGCAAGGTGCTGATGGACAGGCATGCGCCCGACGGCTTGCGCGACGACGTCGACCAGGCCCGCATCGATTGCCGCGCGCTGATCGAACGCTGGCATGGCCGTGGCCGGCTGGACTACGCGGTGACCCCGCGCTTCGCCGCCACCAGCTCGCCGGCCCAACTGGCGATGGCCGGCCGGCTGCTGGCCGACCACCCGGGCGTCTACATGCAGACCCATGTGGCCGAGAACCGGGCCGAGGTGGACTGGATCGCGGCCTTGTTCCCCGAGGCGCGCAGCTACCTCGATGTCTACGCCCGCCACGGCCTGCTGGGCGAGCGCGCGGTGCTGGCCCATGGCATCTGGCTCGACGATGCCGACCGCGCGTTGCTGCGGGCCAGCGGGGCGCAGATCGCCTTCTGCCCCTCGTCCAACCTTTTCCTGGGCAGCGGGCTGTTCGGCTGGCAGCAGGCGGCCGCGCAGGGCGTGCACGTCAGCCTGGCCAGCGACGTCGGCGGCGGCACCTCGCTGTCGATGCTGCGCACGATGGCCGACGGCTACAAGGTGCAGGCGATGGCCGGCAACCGGCTGACCGCCTGGGCGCTGCTGCATGCGGCCACCCGCGGCGCGGCGACGGCCTTGCGGCTGGAGCACGAGA
Source organism: Burkholderiales bacterium (assembly GCA_947453625.1). Lineage (GTDB taxonomy): Bacteria > Pseudomonadota > Gammaproteobacteria > Burkholderiales > Burkholderiaceae_C > Pseudaquabacterium. Next base: position 82,026 of record CANGHK010000006.1, on the reverse strand, counting down.
TCGGCTCGCTGGAGCCCGGCCTGATGGCCGATCTGTGCCTGTGGCACCGGGCGGTGGGCCCGGTGGCGCTGCGCCGCGACAGCCTGGCCCGCGAGTTGCATGAGCGCTTGTTCGCCTGGGTCACCTTGGGCGATGAGCGTAACCTCGCTGAAGTCTGGGTCGGCGGCGTGCGCCGCGGCCCGGCCCCCTGAATCGTCCCGCCGCCCGCTCCCCGTCACCCACCCGCCAGGATCGCCCACCGCATGCTCAGACTCGAACTGTCCGGCATCAGCAAGCAGTACCCCGCCGTGCGCGCCAACGACCGGGTGTCGCTGAAGGTGGCGCCGGGCCAGATCCACGCCGTGCTGGGCGAGAACGGCGCGGGCAAGAGCACGCTGATGAAGATCATCTACGGCGCGGTGCGGCCCGACGAGGGCCAGATCTGCTGGAACGGCCGCGCGGTGCAGATCGCCAATCCGCAGCAGGCCCGCGCGCTGGGCATCGCGATGGTGTTCCAGCATTTCTCGCTGTTCGACACCCTGACCGCGGCCGAGAACGTCTGGCTCGGGCTGGACAAGACGCTGTCGCTGGCCCAGGTGATCGCCCGCATCCGCGAGGTCTCGGGCCAATACGGCCTCGAGCTCGATCCGCTGCGCCCGGTGCACACGCTGTCGGTGGGCGAGCGCCAGCGGGTCGAGATCGTGCGCGCGCTGCTGACCAAGCCCGCTTTGCTGATCCTCGACGAGCCGACCTCGGTGCTGACGCCGCAGGCGGTCGACAAGCTCTTCGTCACGCTGCGCCAGCTCGCGGCCGAGGGCTGCGCCATCCTCTACATCAGCCACAAGCTCGACGAGATCCGCGCGCTGTGCCATGTTTGTACGGTGTTGCGGGCGGGCCGCGTCACCGGCGAGGTCGACCCGACGCTGGAGTCCAACGCCAGCCTGTCGCGGCTGATGATAGGCAGCGAGCCACCGGAGCTGGCGCACCGGCCGGCCCAGCCCGGCGCGGTGGCGCTGGCGGTCAAGGGCTTGTCGCTGGCCAAGCAGAACCCCTTCGGCATGTCGCTGTCCGGCGTGGATTTCGAGGTCCGCCAGGGCGAGATCGTCGGCGTCGCCGGTGTCTCGGGCAACGGCCAGCAGGAGCTGATGGCCGCGCTGTCGGGCGAGGACCCGCGCGCGTCGACCGGCTCGATCACGTTGTTCGGGCTCGACATCGCGCAGGCCTCGCCGCGTCGGCGGCGCCACGGCGGCCTGCATTTCGTGCCCGAAGAGCGGCTCGGCCGCGGCGCGGTGCCGACGATGAGCCTGGCGCAGAACACCTTGCTGACGCGCACCGAGTCCGTTTCGCGCGGCGGCTGGATCGATAACGGCGCGGTGCGGCAACTGGCCCAGGACCTGATCGCCCGCTTCAAGGTCAAGGCCGGCGGCCCCGGCGCGGCGGCGAAAAGCCTGTCGGGCGGCAACCTGCAGAAGTTCATCGTCGGCCGCGAGATAGCCGCCGGCCCCAAGCTGCTGATCGTCTCGCAGCCGACCTGGGGCGTGGACGTGGGCGCGGCAGCGCAGATCCGCGGCGCGCTGCTCAAGCTGCGCGACGAAGGCTGCGCGCTGCTGGTGGTCAGCGAGGAACTGGAAGAGTTGTTCGAGATCAGCGACCGGCTGCTGGTGATCGCCCAGGGCCGGGTCTCGCCCAGCGTACCGGTGGCCGATGCCACGGTGGAGATGATCGGCGAGTGGATGAGCGGGCTGTGGGGCGACGGCGCCACGCTGGGGAGCGGCCATGTTCAAGCTTGAGGCGCGGGCGCAACCCTCGCAGGCGATGTCCATCGCCTCGCCGCTGATCGCGCTGGCGATCACCGTGGTGCTGGGCGTGCTGCTGTTCGCCGCGCTGGGCAAGGACCCGCTGCGCGGCCTGCAGATGTTCTTCGTCGAGCCCGTGCGCAGCGGCTACGCCTGGAGCGAGATCGCGATCAAGGCCACGCCGCTGGCGCTGATCGCGCTCGGGCTGTCGATCTGCTACCGCAGCAATGTCTGGAACATCGGCGCCGAGGGCCAGTTCATCGTCGGCGCGATCTTTGCCGGCGGCTTGGCGATGCAGGCCGGGCCGCACAGTTCGCGCCTGATCGTGGTCGCGATCCTGGCCGCCGGCGTGCTGGGCGGCATGGTCTGGGCCGGCATCGTGGCGCTGCTGCGCGACCGCTTCAACGCCAGCGAGATCCTGGTCAGCCTGATGCTGGTCTATGTCGCCGAGCTGCTGCTGGGCTGGCTGGTCTACGGCCCCTGGAAAGACCCCAATGGCTACAACTTTCCGCAGACCCTCAGTTTCGAGGCCGTCACCCGCATCCCCAAGCTGATCGAGGGCTCGCGGGCCAACATCGGGGTGCTGATCGCGCTCGCGTCGGTCGCGCTGGGCTGGATCCTGTTGTTCCGCACCTATGCCGGCTTCCAGCTGCAGGTGGGCGGCCTGGCGCCGGCGGCCGCGCGCTATGCCGGCTTCTCGTCGCGCCGCATGCTCTGGCTGGCGCTGCTGCTGTCGGGTGGGCTAGCCGGCCTGGCTGGCGGACTGGAGGCGGCCGGGCCGCTGGGCCAGCTCACGCCGCATGTGCCGGCCGGCTACGGCTTCGCCGCGATCATCGTCGCCTTCGTCGGCCGGCTGCACCCGGTGGGGGTGGTGTTCTCGGCCATTCTGATGAGCATGTTCTTCATCGGCGGTGAACTGGCGCAGTCGCGTCTGGGCCTGCCCAAATCGATCACCGGGGTGTTCCAGGGCCTGCTGCTGTTTGCGCTGCTGGCCTGCGACACGCTGATCCACTACCGCGTCAGGAGGGCATGAGATGGATGCATTCGCCTTGCTGATCGCCGCCACGCTCAACGCCGGCACGGTGCTGGCGATCGCCGGTCTCGGCCTGCTGATCAACGAGCGCGCCGGGGTGCTCAACCTCGGTGCCGAGGGCTTGATGCTGGTGGCCGCGATCGCCGGTTTCGCCACTGCCGTGCACACTGGCAGCGACACGCTGGCCTTTGGCGCCGGCATGGCCGCGGGCGGCTTGCTGGCGGCTGTGTTCGGGCTGCTGGTGATCTGGCTCAACACCAACCAGTACGCCACCGGGCTCGCGCTCAGCCTGTTCGGGGCCGGCTTCTCGGCCTTCGTCGGCATCCAGTACACCCAGCAGAAGATCGGCGACCGGATGCGCTTCGAGATCCCGGGCCTGGCCGATATCCCGTTCTTCGGCCCGGCCCTGTTCAAGCAGCACCCGATGGTCTACCTGACGGTGCTGGGCACCTTCGCCCTGTCCTGGTTTCTGTACCGCTCACGCGCTGGGCTGGTGCTGCGGGCGGTGGGCGAGTCGCCCGAATCGGCGCATGCGCTGGGCTACCCGGTGCGCCGCATCCGGCTGGCCGCGGTGGTGGCCGGCGGCGCGCTGTGCGGCCTGAGCGGCGCCTACATTTCGGTGATCTACACCCCGTTGTGGGTCGAGGGCATGATCGCCGGCAAGGGCTGGATCGCGCTGGCGCTGACCACTTTCGCCACCTGGCGGCCGGCCCGTATCCTGCTGGGCGCCTACCTGTTCGGCGGTGTGACGATGCTGCAGTTCCACCTGCAGGGCGAAGGCGTGCAGATCGCCAGCCAATGGCTGTCGATGCTGCCCTATCTCGCCACCATCGTCGTGCTGGTGCTGATCTCGCGCAACCCGACCTGGATCCGGGTCAACATGCCGGCCTCGCTGGGCAAGGCGTTCTTCCCGGGTGGATAGCTGGCTCACCCCCGAATCGGCCTGCGGCGTCCTTGCAGGCCGCGCCGGGCCAGAGGCCCAGCTCTTCGCCAGGCACAAACGGCAGGCCGTTTGTGTCCGGGCTCAGCCCCCTCAAGGGGGCCGAGTCCAGCAGCCCGGCAGAGCCGGATCTGCGGTGTTTGCTTGACAATGCCGCTGAACCCGAATTTGTGTCTGTCTGTTCGTTTTTTGTCTGTTCGTTCGTTCGTCCGTTCGTTTGATTTTTTGTTCGGTTCCTGTTTCAACCCCTGGAGAAACCATGACGCTCACATCGAAGCGCTCTCTGCTCAAGCTCGCCGGCTGGTCCACCCTGGCCGCCACCGCCGCCCTGGTGGGCTGCGGCAAGAAGGAGGAGGCCGCACCCGCTGCACCGGCATCCGCCGCTGCCGCCGCACCCGCATCGGCCGCGGCATCCAAGCCCGCGCCGCTGAAGGTGGCGTTCGCCTACATCGGCCCGGTCGGCGATGGTGGCTGGACCTTTGCCCACGACAACGCCCGCAAGGCGCTCGAGAAGGAAATGGGCGACAAGATCGTCACCAGCTTCGTCGAGAACGTGCCCGAGTCGGCCGACGCCGAGCGGGTGCTGCGCGACATGGTCAGCCAGGGCAACAAGCTGATCTTCGGCACCACCTTCGGCTACATGGAGCCTATGCTCAAGACCGCCGCCGAGGCCCGCGATGTCAAGTTCGAGCATGCCACCGGCTACAAGACGGCCGACAACCTGCGCACCTATGACAGCCGCACCTACGAGGGCGCCTACATGGCCGGCGTGATCGCCGGCGGCATGACCAAGACCAACGTGCTGGGCGTGGTGGGTTCGGTGCCGATTCCCGAGGTGATCCGCAACATCAACTCGTTCACCCTGGGCGCGCAGAGCGTGAATCCGAAGATCAAGACCAAGGTGGTGTGGGTCAACAAGTGGTTCGACCCGCCGAAGGAAACCGAAGCCGCCACCGCGCTGATCAACGGCGGCGCTGACGTGCTGATGCAGAACACCGACTCGCCCGCGGTGCTCAAGACCGCGCAGGACAAGGGCAAGCGCGCCTTCGGCTGGGACAGCGACATGACGGCCTACGGCCCCAAGGCCCACCTGGGCTCGGCGGTGATCAACTGGGCGCCGTACTACATCAAGGCCACCCAGGACGCGCTGGACGGCAAGTGGGCCACCAGCAAGAGCTGGTGGGGCGTCAAGGAAGGCGCGATCGACTTCGTGTCCATCGCCGAGGACGTGCCGGCCGAGATCAAGGCCAAGGTCGAGGCGGTCAAGGCCGGCCTGAAGGACGGCAGCTTCGTGATCTGGAAGGGCCCTATCACCAACAACGCCGGCAAGGTGGTGCTGGAGAAGGACAAGACGGCGGATGATGAGTTTCTTGGCGGGATCAAGTTTTATGTCAAGGGTGTAGACGGCAAAGTCCCTGGGGAGAAGTGATTGACGGGCGGCTACTGCGCGACCGCCAGGCGTCGTTGCGCGGTGCTCAGCATCCTCATGTAGCGCTGCTACATTCCGGTGCTTGCGCTCCGTGCGCCTAGCCTGACGGTCGCTCGCTACGCCGCCAAGAAAGCCGCCCCTTCGAGGGGCGGCTTTCTTGCTTGTGAACCCCCGCGTTTGACCAGCCTGGAGTAGTTCCATGATCGACTTCGACGCCATCCCGCGCAGCGCGCTGCCTGCGCTGCTGCGATCGGCCCCCAAGGCCGAACTGCATATCCACATCGAGGGCTCGCTCGAGCCCGAGCTGATCTTTGCGCTGGCGCAGCGCAACGGCGTCGCGCTGGCCTATGAGTCGGTCGAGGCGCTGCGCGCGGCCTACGACTTCTCCGACTTGCAGAGCTTTCTCGACATCTATTACGCCGGTGCCAGCGTGCTGCTGCACGAAGCCGATTTCCACGCGATGGCGATGGCCTACTTTGCCCGCGCCGCGGCCGACAAGGTGGTCCATGCCGAACTCTTTTTCGACCCGCAGACCCACACCGACCGCGGTGTGCCTATCGGCGTCGTGATAGCAGGCCTGGCGCGGGCCTGCGCCGATGCGCGCTCGCAGTTCGGCATAGCCGCGTCGCTGATCCTGTGTTTCCTGCGCCACCTCAGCGAAGCCGCCGCGCTCGCCACGCTGGAGGCCGCGCTGCCCTGGCGCCAGCACCTGGTCGGCGTCGGGCTGGACAGCAGCGAGCGCGGCCATCCGCCCGAGAAGTTCGCCCAGGTCTTTGCCCGCGCCCGCGCGCTCGGCCTGCACCTCGTGGCCCATGCCGGCGAGGAGGGCCCGCCGGCCTATATCGAGAGCGCGCTCGACGTTCTGCGCGTCGAGCGCATCGACCATGGCGTGCGCTGCGTCGAGAGCCCGGCGCTGGTGGCGCGGCTGGCGGCCGAGCGCGTGCCGCTGACGGTCTGCCCGCTGTCCAACGTCAAGCTGTGCGTGTTCAAGACCCTGGCCGAGCACAACCTGCCGGCGCTGCTGGCCGCCGGCCTGTGCGCCACCGTCAACAGCGACGATCCGGCCTATTTCGGGGGCTACCTGAACGACAACCTGATCGCGACGTTCGAGGCGCTGCCGCAACTCGGCGCGGCCGAGGCCTACACGCTGCTGCGCAACAGCTTCGAGGCCAGCTTTGCAACGCCGCAGGCCAAGGCGGCTTGGGTGGATCGCCTGGACCAGGTGTTTCGCGCCGCGGCCTGATCAGCGCAGCTTGACCCAGCGCAGCTCCAGCGCGTCGTTGGGCCAGGCCACCAGTTGCACCGATTTGGTCATGGCCCAGTTCAGCTTGCGGCGGTACAGCGGCAGGTAGGGCAGGTCATCGTTGACCAGGCGCAGCGCCACGCCGACCCGGGCCCGGCGTCGCGTCAGGTCGGGCTCGGTGCGCACAGCGTCGATCAGCGCGTCCAGCGCCGGGTTGCTGTAGCGCCCGGCGTTGAAGGCACCGCCGCCCTGCGGGTCCCAGGTCCGCACCAGACCCGACAGCGTGCTCCAGGCCTCGGTGGTCGGGGTCCAGCCGTACTCGATGAAGCTGGCCGTGCCCTGGCTGATCCGGGGGAAGAACTGGTTGCTGGGTGAACTGCGCAGCTGGGTGCGCAGGCCCACTTGCGTCAGCATCGCGCTGGCGGCCTGGCAGACCGCGTCGCGCCAGGCCACGTTGACGCAGTCCAGCGTGACGCCGAAGCCGTTCGGGTAGCCGGCCTCGGCCAGCAGCGCGCGGGCCTTGGCGGGATCGAAGGGCAGGCGCTTGTCCAACTCGGGCAGGTAGCCGTCGACCAGCGGCGAGATGAACGAGCCGGTGGCTTGGCCCTGGCCGCGCAACACCTTCTGCACGATCAGCTCGACGTTGAGCGCATGCGCCACCGCGCGCCTCACCCGCAGGTCCTTGAACGGATTGCGGCCTTTGACGTCGCTGTGCAGCAACTCGTCGCGCGACTGGTCGAAGGTGAAGTACTGGGTGCCCAGGTCGGTGGTGCTGACCACGCTGATCCGCGGATCCTGCTTCAGCCGCTCGACATCCTGGAACGGCGGGTCGAGCACCAAGTCCACCTCGCCCGAGGCCAGCGCTGCCAGCCGGGTGGCGTCGCTCTTGATGCTGAGGAATTGCACGCTCTCGACCTGGCCGTTGCGCGGGTCGGCCGCGCCCCACCAGCCGTCGAAGCGCTGGAGCTGCACCTGCACGTCGGGCTCGTACTTCAGCAGTTGGTAAGGCCCGGTGCCGTTGGCATGGCGGACCGCGAAGGTCTCCTGCTTGCCGTTGAAGTCCTGCGCCCGCTCCACGCCATGCTGCACGCACCAGGACTTGCTCATCATCGGCACATAGATCAGCTTGTCGGGCAGCACCGCGTCGGGCGCCTGGAGCGCAAAGTCGATTGTCAGGTTATCGATTTTTCGCACCGCCGCGATGCCCTTCAGCGTGAAGCTGCGCTGCGAGGTCGGCCCCATCGCGCGCGTGATCGAGAACAGCGCGTCGTCGGCGGTGAAGGCCGCGCCGTCGTGGAACTTGACGCCGTCGCGCAGCTTGAAGCGCCAGGTGGTGGGGCCGGTCATGGCCCAGGACTGCGCCAGCGCGGGCTCGATGCGGAAGGCCTCGTCGCGGCTGACCAGCGAGTCGTAGATCTGGTAGGTCACCCGCGTGTGGTAGAGCAAGGCCAGTGCATGCGGGTCCAGCGTCTGCGGGTCGAAGGCGCTGGCCACCCGCAGCGTGCGGGTCGGCGCGGCCAGCGCCTGGCCGGTCGAGGTCAGGCCCAGCAAGACCTGGCCGGCCAGCAGCGCGAAGGCCAGCAGCCGGCCACGCCAGCGCCGGGCGGACGGGCGCGGCGACGGTCGGCTGCGGGCGGGCCGGTGGTTAGTGATTGGCGTCATGCGGCACTCCTGGGGACAGACCGCCGATTTTGCGGTGACCGCGGCGCCGTGCGGATCGCGGGGCTGTTCCCCGCGTGGCCTGCGCCGCCGCTGCTACGCTGGCGTCATGCGCCCTGCCTCGACACCCCTCCGCCGGCTTGCCGGCCTGCTCGGCACCTGGGTGCTGGAGGTCGATAGACGGACCTTGCGCGCCGACGCGCTGGCCGGGCTGCTGGCGGCGCTGCTGGTGCTGCCGCAGGCGATCGCCTTCGCCACGCTGGCCGGCCTGCCGCCGGCGATGGGCTTGAGTGCGGCGGTGCTGCCCTGTGCGGTGGCGGCGCTGGCGGGGTCGAGCCGGCATGTGTTGTCGGGGCCGACCAATGCCACCTCGCTGGCGCTGGGCGCGATGCTGGCGCCGCTGGCCGCCGGCGATCCCAGCCTGCTGCTGCCGCTGGCACTGGCGCTGACCTTGGGCGTCGGCCTGATGCAGCTGGCGCTGGCGTTGGCTCGGCTGGGCACGCTGGCCAACTTCGTCTCGCCGTCGGTGATGCTGGGCTTCACCAGCGGCGCGGCCGGCCTGATCGCCTGGTACGCGCTGGCCGGCCTGATGGGCGCGGCGGGCCGGACCACCCCGCTGCAGGCCTGGGCGGCCGGCGTGTCCGGTCCTTCGCTGGCGGTCGGGGGCTTGACGCTGGCGGTGGCGCTGGCCGGGCGCCACGCCTGGCGGCGCGGCCCGCACCTGCTGCTGGCGCTGGCCGCCGGTGTGGCCGCCTGCTGGTGGATCACCCGACATGGCGAGACGATGGGCTTCGCTGGCGGGACCTTCGGCGGGTTGACCGCGGCGGCGCCACTGCGCGTCGGCAACCCGCCCTCGGCCTGGCCGCAGTGGCATGGCCCGCTGGACGATGCCGCCAGGCTCGCGCCGCTGCTGCCGCAGCTGGCAGCGTCGGCGCTGGCCCTGACCATCGTCGCGCTCGGCCAATCGATGGCGATTGCCAAGGTGCTGGCCACGCGCAGCGGCCAGCGCCTGCAGGCCAACCGCGAATGCCTGGGCCAGGGCCTGGCCAACGTCAGCGCGGCGCTGGGCTCGGGGCTGCTGGTGTGCGGCTCGCTCAACCGCTCGCTGCCCAACCTGGAGGCCGGCGCCCGCACGCCGCTGGCCGGTGTCGCCGCGGCCGGGCTGCTGCTGGCGCTGGTGGCGCTGGCCGGACCGCTGCTGGCCTGGATCCCGCTGGCCGGCGTCAGCGCGCTGCTGCTGGTGGTGGCCTGGGCGCTGGTGGACCGCCAGGCCTGGCGCCGGGCCTGGCACTTGGACCGCAGTGAGTTTGGCATTGCGCTGGCCACTGCGGTCGCCACGCTGGCGCTGCGGCTGGAGGTGGCGGTGCTGGCCGGGGTGATGCTGTCGCTGGTGGTCTACCTCTACCGCATGGCCAGGCCGGCGCTGCGCACGATGGGCTTCGACAGCCAACGCGCCGGCCGGCCCTTCGTCGTGCTCGACACCGTTGCGCCCGAAGCGCCATCACCGACTTCACCGCCGCCGCGCCTGCTGCCCGAATGTCCGCAGCTCAAGCTGCTGCGCATGGAGGGTTCGGTCTGGTTCGGCGCGGTAACGCATGTGGCCGATCACCTGCAGGCCTTGCGCGAGACTGTGCCGGCTGGCGGCGAAGTTCAGCGTCCTCTGGTTCAGCGCCATTTGCTGGTGATGGCCAAGAGCATGAATTCGATCGACCTGGCCGCCGCCGACCTCTGGGACGACGAGCGCATCCGGCGCCGCGAGTCCGGTGGCGACCTCTACTTCCACCGTCCGCGCCCGCAGGTGCTGGCGCTGTGGCGGCGCACCGGATTCCTGCAGCGGCTGGGGCCGGATCATGTGTTTCCGGACAAGCAGCGCGCGATCGCCAGCATCGTGCCCCGGCTCGACCCGGCGGTCTGCCAGCGTTGCACGGTGCGGCTGTTCGACGAGTGCGCAGAGCGGCCCGGCGCCCCGCTGGCGCCGATGATCTGAGGCGGCCTGTGGCGCCCACGCGCAGGTGCTCAGGCCGGCGCGGCCAGCTGCTGCGCGGCCTGGTGGATGGCGGCGCGGATGCGCGGGTAGGTGCCGCAGCGGCACAGGTTGCCGCTCAGCGCCGCGTCGATCTGCGCATCGCTGGGCCGGGGCGTTGACTTGAGCAGCGCGGCGGCGCCCACCAACTGGCCGCTCTGGCAATAGCCGCACTGCACCACGTCGATGTCGGCCCAGGCCGCACGCAGCGCGGCGATCTCCGGGCCTTGCAGGCCTTCGATCGTGGCCACCGCCCGGTCGCCCACGGCCGACAGCGGCGTGACGCAGGAGCGCACCGCCTGGCCGTCTATCTGCACCGTGCAGGCGCCGCACAGCGCCATGCCGCAGCCGAACTTGGTGCCGGTCAGCTGCAGTTCGCCGCGCAGCACCCACAGCAGCGGGGTGTCGGGTTCGGCCGTGACGGTGACGGATCGGTCGTTGAGGTTCAGGGTCGTGCTCATGTCGGGTCTCGTTCGGTTTCAAGCCAGCCGCAGCGGCAGGCTGCGCAGGCGTTGGCCGGTCAGCGTGAACAAAGCATTCGCCACCGCCGGGGCCACCGGCGGGGTGCCGGGCTCGCCCACGCCTTCGGGCGGCTCGGTGCTGGCGAGGATCTCGGTCTCGATCAGCGGGCAGTCGGCCAGCCGCAGCAGCGGCTGCTGGTGGAAGTTGCCCTGCTGCACCTGACCGCGGTCGACGGTGATCTCACCGAACAGCGCCGCGCTCAGGCCGAACACCACCGCGCTGTCCATCTGCTGGCGTATGCCGCCCGGGTTGACCGCAGTGCCGCAGTCGATGGCCGCCACCACCCGGTGTACGCGGATGCGCCCAGGCTCGGTCGGGTCTATCGAGACCTCGACCACCTGGGCCACGATGCTGCCGAAGCTCGAATGCAGGGCCAGACCGCGCGCTTTCTTGGCGCCGTCGGCCGCCGGCGCCAGCGGCTGGCCCCAGCCGGACTTATCGGCCGCGCGCTGCAGCACCGCGCTGTGCCGCGGGTGCTGGCGCAGCAGCGCGAGCCGGAAGGCCAGCGGGTCCTGGCCGGCGGCATGCGCGGCCTCGTCCATGAAGCTTTCCTTGAAGAAGGCCTGGTGCGAATGGCCGACCGAGCGCCAGAAGCCCACCGGCACCGGCAACTCGACGACGGCATGGCCGACGCGCGCGCTCGGCCATTCGTAGGCCTGGTCGAAAGCGCCCTCGGCCGTGGTCTTGTCGGGTCCGGCGCCGGGCAGGCCGAACTGCCGGTGCAGGAACTGCTGCACCACCGACGGCCCGGACGATCGGGCGGTCCAGGCCAGCAACTGGCCCTGGGCGTCGAAGCCGGCCTGGTAGCGCGCCACGCAAGGCGGTCGGTAGAAGTCGTGGGTCTGGTCCTGCTCGCGGGTCCAGCAGGTCTGTACCGGCTGGCCGGGCAGGGCGCGGGCGATCAGCGCGGCCTGGGCGATGAAGTCCACGTCCAGCCGGCGGCCGAAGCCGCCGCCCAGCAAGGTCACGTTGATCTCGACCTGGCCGCTGTCCAGACCCAGGGCCTTGGCCGCCACCCAGCGCGCCAGTCCGGGCACCTGCGTCGGCGCCCAGACGCTGGCCCGGCCAGGCTGGCCGTCCTTGCCGGCGACATACCGCACGGTGCAGTTCTGCGGCTCCAGCGTGGCATGGGCCAGCAGCGGCGCGTGGTACTCGGCGCTGATCGTGCGGGCGGCCTGCTTCATCGCGGCCGGCGCGTCGCCCACCGCTCGGTAGGCGAAGCCGTCGCCGGCATCCAGCGCCTGGCCCAGTTGGCGGCTGATGTCGGCGCTGGACAGCGCGGCCGCCGGGCCATGGTCCCATTGCACCGTCACGGCCTTGGCGGCCTGCATCGCGTGCCAGGGGGTGTCGGCCACCGCCGCCACGCCGCCGCTGCCGCCGCGCTGGCCGGGCACGGTCAGCACCTTCTTCACGCCGGGCAGCGCCTCGGCGGCCTGGGCGTCGAAACTGGCGACGCTGCCGCCCAGGGTGGGGCACATCACCACGCTGGCGTAGAGCATGCCGGGCAGCAAGGTGTCGATGCCGAAGCGCGCGCTGCCGTCCAGCTTGGCGGCGGCCTCCAGGCGCCTGACCGGCTGGCCGATCAGCGTGAACTCGGCGGCGCTCTTGAGCCCCACCGATCGCGGCAGCGCCTGCGCCGCCGCGCGCTCGGCCAGTTCGCCGAAGCGCGCGCTGCGGCCCGACCCGCCGTGGCTGACCACGCCCTTGGCGACCCGGCAGTCGGCCGCCGGAACTCCCCAGCCCGCCGCCGCCGCGCCCACCAGCATCGCGCGCGCGCTGGCGCCGGCCTCGCGCATCGGCAGCCACAAGTCCTTGACGCTGGACGAACCGCCGGTGGCCATCAGCCCGACCTCGCGCATGGTCTTGGCCGTCATCCAGCCGGCGCCGCGTTTGACCCAGCCCTGGTCGTCCGGGTGGAAGGGCAGGCCGTCGACCACGGTGGCCAGGTTGTTGTAGATCGCATCGACCGGCGGATGCTCGGTGCGCACCCGCGACCAGTCGGCGTCGAGTTCGTCGGCGAGCAGCATCGCCAGCGACGTGCTCACGCCTTGCCCCATCTCGCTCTTGGGCACCATCACGGTCACGCTGTCGTCGCTGCCTATCTTGAGCCAGCCGTTGAAGGCCTGCTGTCCGGCGGCCGTGGCCAGCGGCTGGCTGCCGGTCAGGCGCTGGCGTGGCGGCAGCAAGCCCCAGCCCACCACCAGCGCGCTGCCGACAGCGGCGCTGCCCAGGAAGAAACGACGGCGATTCAGCATGCAAGAGCTCCGGGCGCAGGGGGGACGAAAGGGGTGGGGTGGGCGGTGGCGGCCATCATCCGGCGCGCATCAGCGTGCTCTTGCCGAACAGGCTCTCGATCAAGTCCACGGCCAGCGCGGCAGTCTGGTTGCGAACGTCGAGCGCCGGGTTGAGTTCCATCACGTCGAGCGAGGCCAGGCCCCGGGTGTCGGCGATCATCTCCATGCAGAGTTGGGCCTCGCGGTAGGTCGGCCCGCCCGGCACCGTGGTGCCCACGCCCGGGGCGATCAGCGGGTCGAGGAAATCGACATCGAAGCTGACATGCAGGTGGGTGTTGGCGTCCAGCGTGGCCAGCGCCAGCTCCATCGTGTGGCGCATGCCCATCTCGTCGATGTAGCGCATGTCGAACACTTCCAGCCCGACCTGGTGCACCAGGCGCTTTTCGCCGGCGTCGACCGAGCGGATACCGATCTGGCGCAGCCACTTCGGGTTGATCGCCGGCACCTGGCCGCCGATCTCGATCAAGGCCTGCGGCCCCAGCCCGCACAGGCAGGCCACCGGCATGCCGTGGGTGTTGCCGCTGGGCGTCAGTCGGTCGGTGTTGAAGTCGGCGTGGGCGTCCAGCCACAGCACGCGCAGCTTCTTGCCGGTGTCGCGGCAATGGCGCGCCACCGCGCTGATCGAGCCCAGGCCCAGGCAGTGGTCGCCACCCAGCAATATGGGCAGCCGGCCGGCCTGCAACTCGGCCAGCATCGCGCCGTGCACCGCCTGGTTCCAGGCCACCACCTCGGGCAGGTGGCGGTAGCCATCGACCGGCGCCAGCCAGGGGTTGGCCGGGCCGGCCAGGTTGCCGCGGTCTATCACCTGCAGGCCGTGGCTCTCGAGCACCGCCTGCAGTCCGGCCACGCGCAGCGCCTCCGGGCCCATGCGGGCCCCGCGCACGCCCGCGCCGATGTCGGTGGGGGCGCCGATCAGGCTGATGGTCTGGGTCATGTCGTGGTTGTCGTTCAGCGGGCGTGGTGGGTCAGAGGCTCTCGGCGGCGACCACGGCCGGCGCAGGCGCGGCGCTGAAGCCATAGTGCGCGGCCAGGCAGTCCCAGGCCTGCTCTGCCGTTTCGACGAAGTTGAACAGCGACAGGTCGCCCGCGCTGATCATGCCGGTGTCGACCAAGTACTCGAAGTCGATCAGCTTTTCCCAGAAGGCGCGCCCAAACAGCAGGATGGGCCGCTGCCGGCTCTTGCCAGTCTGGATCAGCGTCATGGTTTCGAACAACTCGTCGAGCGTGCCGAAGCCGCCCGGAAAGCACACCAGCGCGATGCTGCGCATCACGAAATGCATCTTGCGCAGCCCGAAGTAGTGGAACTGGAAGCACAGTTCGGGCGTGATGTAGGCGTTGGGCTCCTGCTCGTGCGGCAGCACGATGTTCAAGCCAATGCTCTTGCCGCCGACATCGAAGGCGCCCCGGTTGCCGGCCTCCATGATGCCGGGGCCGCCACCGGTGACGACGTAGATCGGCGTTGCCAGCGTGCGCGAGCGCTCGGTCACCAGCGCGCCGAAGCGACGCGCCTCGCCGTAGAAGTGGCTCATCGCCAGCCCGGCCTCGGCGCGGCGCAGGGCTTGCGGATCGGATTCGGCGCGGGCTTGGTCCAGGCGCTGGGCGGCCGCCTCCGGGCTGGCGATGCGCGCGCTGCCGAAGATCACGATCGTCGATTCGATGCCTTGTTCGCGCTGCACCAGTTCGGGCTTGAGCAATTCGAGTTGCATGCGCACCGGCCGCAACTCCTCGCGCAGCAGGAAGTCGGTGTCGGTGAAGGCCAGACGGAAGGCGCTTTCACGGCCGCTGTAGCGCGACGGTGGCCGCACGGCATGGGCCTCTTCCTCGGCGGTCGGAAAGTTGCGGGCGGTCAGTTCTGGCGGAGGATTGTCCATGCGCGCAGCTTAATGCCTGGGCTGCCCTACCATCGACGTCGCGATGACATTGCAAGCCCTGACCCTCGACCTCGACGACACGCTGTGGCCGGTCTGGCCTGCCATCCACCGGGCCGAAGCCGCGCTGCAAGCCTGGTTGCGCGATCAGGCACCCGCCACCGTGGCGGCCCATGACGCGGCGGCGATGCGCGTGCTGCGCGAAGCCGTGGTGCGCGAGCGGCCCGAATGGGTACATGACCTGAGCGCGCTGCGCCGGGAGTGCATTCGCCGTGCGCTGGTCGCTTCCGGCGACGATCCCGCGCTGGCCGGCCCGGCCTTCGAGGTGTTCTTCGCCGAACGCCAGCGCGTCGACCTGTTCGACGATGTGCTGCCGGCGCTGGAGCGTCTGGCAGCTCGCTGGCCCATCGTCGCGCTGTCCAATGGCAACGCCGATGTCAACCGGGTGCCCGGGCTGGGGCGCTGGTTCCACGCCGCCGTCAGCGCCCGCGACCTGGGTGTGGGCAAACCGGCGCCGGTGATCTTTGCCGAGGCCTGCCGCCGCGCCGGGGCCGACCCTTCGCGCACGCTGCACATCGGCGACGACGCCGCGCTGGATGTCGACGGTGCGCTCGACGCCGGGCTGCAGGCGGCCTGGGTCTGTCGGCCGTCACTGAAGGCGCCGGCCGTCGCAGCCAGCCCAGCCCAGCCGCGCGGCAAGCCGCAGCATGTGGTGGCCACGCTGGTCGAACTGGCCGACCGCCTGCAGACCTGAAAACCAGTTGCCGGCCAACCCCCCCCTGAATCGGAGGCAACGGTCACGCCAGCGCGCACTCACCAGCGAAACTGCGGTCTTATACTAGGCGTCTCTATCGGTTTACGGCGGGCCAACAGGCTCAGAGCAGGGCAAGATGACAGGCAAATACAAGGTCGTGGGGCTGCTGGCGCTGGGTGCGCTCGCGGGTGCGCTGACCACGATGCAGTTGCAGGCTTTCGCGCGCGGCTCGCTGAGTCCCTTGCCGCTCGAGGAGTTGCAGCAACTCGCCGCGGTATTCGGCATGGTCAAGAGCGACTATGTCGAGCCGGTCGACGAGAAAAAGCTGATATCGGACGCGATCAGCGGCATGGTGGCCGGGCTCGATCCGCATTCGGTCTACTTCGACAAGAAGAGCTTCAAGGAATTCCGCGAAGGCACGACCGGCAAGTTCGTCGGTGTGGGCATAGAGATAGGCCTCGAAGACGGTCTGGTCAAGGTGGTGTCGCCTATCGAGGGCTCGCCGGCCTTCCGCGCCGGCCTCAAGCCGGGCGACCTGATCACCAAGATCGACGACACACCGGTCAAGGGCCTGGGCATGGAGCAAGCCGTCAAGCGCATGCGCGGCGAGCCCAACACCAAGGTCCAGCTGATGATCTTCCGCAAGGACGAGAGCCGCAGCTTCCCGGTGACCATCGTGCGCGAGGAGATTCGTGTCCAGAGCGTGCGCGCCAAGCAGATCGAGCCGGGCTACGGCTGGATTCGCGTAAGCCAGTTCCAGGACCGGACGATCGACGATTTCGCACGCAAGGTCGACGAGTTGTACAAGGCCGATCCCAACCTGAAGGGTTTGGTGCTCGACCTGCGCAACGACCCGGGTGGCCTGCTCGAAGGCGCAGTGGCCTTGTCGGCGGCCTTTCTGCCGGCTGATGTCACGGTGGTCACGACCAACGGGCAGATTCCCGAATCGCGCGCCACTTTCAAGGCCTCGCCCGGCGATTACGCCCGCCGCGGCAACACCGATCCGCTGCGCAGGCTGCCGGCCGGGTTGAAGTCGGTGCCGCTGGTGGTGCTGGTCAACGAGGGTTCGGCATCGGCCAGCGAGATCGTCGCTGGTGCGCTGCAGGACTACAAGCGCGCGACCATCATGGGTGCGCAGACCTTTGGCAAGGGATCGGTGCAGACGGTGCGGCCGCTGCCAGCCGACACCGGGCTGAAGATCACCACCGCGCGCTATTTCACGCCCAGTGGCCGGTCTATCCAGGCCAAGGGCATCGTGCCCGATGTCTGGCTGGACGAAACCGCCGAGGGCAATGTGTTTGCCGCGCTGCGCATGCGCGAGGCCGACCTCGAGAAGCACCTGAACAACGGCGACGAGAAGAAGGACGAGGCGCGCGAGAAGGCCCGGGACGAAGCGCGCAAGAAGCTCGAGGAACTGTCGTCCAAGACCAAGGAGCCGCCCAAGCCGCTGCCCGAGTTTGGCGGCGCCGAGGACTTCCCGCTGCAGCAGGCGCTGAACCAGCTCAAGGGCAGGCCGGTGGCGGTGAGCAAGACCATGAGCGAGCGCAAGGCAGCGCTGGACGCCGACAAGCAGTAAGCCGCCGCGCGACGGTTTCATCGCGAAGCCCGCCACTGGCGGGCTTTTTTTCGCCTGCCGGGCGCTATGCTCGCCGCCATGAACGATGACCAGTTGCTGCGCTACTCGCGCCACATCCTGCTCGACGATATTGGCGTCGAGGGCCAGACCCGCTTGCTGCGCAGCCATGCCCTGGTGATAGGCGCCGGCGGCCTGGGGTCGCCGGTGGCGCTCTACCTGGGCACGGCCGGCGTGGGCCGCATCACGCTGGTCGACGACGACACGGTGGATCTGACCAATCTGCAGCGCCAGATCGCGCACAAGCTGTCGCGGGTCGGCCAGCCCAAGGCCGAATCGGCGCGCCAGACTATCCTCGCGATCAACCCGGATGTGCAGGTGCTGCCGGTCTCGCGGCGGGCCGATGCCGCCTGGCTGGATACCGCGGTGCGTGACGCCGACGTGGTGCTCGACTGCAGCGACAATTTCGTCACCCGCCAGGCCGTCAACGCCGCTTGCGTGCGGCATGCCAAGCCGCTGGTGTCTGGCGCGGCGATAGGTTTCGACGGCCAGGTCTCGGTCTACGACCGCCGCCAGCCCGACGCACCCTGCTACGCCTGCATCTTCCCGCCCGAGGCCACTTTCGAGGAGGCGCGCTGCGCCACGATGGGTGTGTTCGCGCCGTTGGTGGGCATCATCGGCACGGTGCAGGCCGCCGAAGCGCTCAAACTGCTGACTGGGGTCGGCCGTTCACTGGCCGGTCGGCTGCAGATGCTGGACGCGCGGGCCATGGAGTGGACCGAGATCCAGATGCAGCGCCAGCCCGCCTGTCCGGTCTGCGGCGCAGGCTCAGCTTGAAGCCGGTTCGGCCAGTGCCTGCAGCGCATCTGATTCGAGCACCACGACCCCTGTTGCCGTCTTGGCCAGCGCGCTGATCATCGCCGCGGCCACTGCGTCGGCAGGGATGGGCCGCAAGCGGCGCGGCAGCAGCCAGCCGAAAGCCGGCATCAGCGCCTGCGCGATCGCCTCGCCCGTCCGACTGGCCTGGCCCAAGGCCTGGCGGTCGCCGAGCAGCAACGACGGCCTGGCGATCACCAGGCAGGGCATGGCCATCGCGCGCAGCGCCTGCTCCATCTCGCCCTTGACGCGGTTGTAGAACACCGCCGAGCGCGGGTCGGCGCCCAGCGCCGAGACGACGGCCAGCCGGCTGGCGCCTGCCACTTTGGCAGCCCGCGCGAAGGCCAGCACGGCGTCGAAGTCGACCGTTCGAAAGGCCGATCTGGAGCCGGCCACCTTGATCGTCGTGCCCAGGGAGCAAAAAGCCCAGTCGATGGCTGGCAGACCGGCCACGCCAGCGCGGCCCAGCGCGCTGAAATCGACCACCTGGCCGCGCACGCCCTTGGGCAAGCCGTTAACCTGAGCGGGTTGGCGCACCAGCGCCGTGATCCGGCCTTTGCCGGCATAGGGCGCCAGTCTGGCCAGCAGTGCAAGACCCACCAGGCCAGTGGCGCCGGCGATGCAGATCCTGGGCGGGGTCGGTCGGCGGCCGGGCATCTCGGCTGGACTGCTGTTCAGCGCTTGGGGCCGGACGGCCGACCACCGGGGCGTCCAACGCCGCCGGTTCCGCCACCGCTGCCCGCACTGCTGCGCGACGGTCCCGCTGCGGTGCGGGCGCCGCCCACGCCGCTGCCGCCACGCGCCGGAGCGCCGCCCTGGGAAGGACGGCCGCCGCCGGCATGGGCCGGACGCCCACCACCACCACCGCCCGCCGGGCGGCCTCCCCGATCGCCACCACCGCCGCCGCCTTCACGCCGGCCTTGGCCACCGCCACCGCCGCCACCCGAGCGACCGCCGCCGCCGCCGCCAAAGCCGCCACCCGCGTTGCGGCGCGTGCCGCCGACGCCGATGGTCATCCGGCCCAGCACGATGGGCTCGGCCTTCTCGGTCGAGGGCGGCTCGAAGCCGGGAACGATCTCGCTCGGGATGCTGCGCTTGATCAGGCGTTCGATGTCGCGCAGGAAGATGTCCTCGTCGACGCAGACCAGCGAGATCGCCTCGCCGGTGGCGCCGGCGCGGCCGGTGCGGCCAATGCGGTGCACATAGTCTTCGGCGACGTTGGGCAGTTCGAAGTTGACGACATGCGGCAGCATGTCGATGTCGATGCCGCGCGCCGCGATGTCGGTGGCCACCAGCACCTGCAGGTTGTTGCTCTTGAAGTCGGCCAGCGCCTTGGTGCGCGCACCCTGGCTCTTGTTGCCGTGGATGGCCATCGCCGAGATGCCCTCCTCGTTCAGGAATTCAGCCAGTCGGTTCGCGCCATGCTTCATCCGCGTGAACACCAGCACCTGGTGCCAGTTGCCCGACTTGATCAGGTGTGACAGCAGCGCCTTCTTCTTCTCGCGACCGACCGGGTGCACCTTCTGCGCGATGGTCTCGGCGGTCTGGTTGCGGCGTGCCACCTCGATCAGCACCGGGTTGTTCAGCAGCTTGTCGGCCAGCGCCTTGATCTCGTCCGAGAAGGTTGCCGAGAACAACAGGCTCTGCTTCTTGGCCGGCAGGTAGCTCAGTACCTTCTTGATGTCGTGGACGAAACCCATGTCGAGCATGCGGTCAGCCTCATCGAGCACGAAGATCTGGACATGCGACAGGTCGAGCGTGCCTTGCTGGTGGTGGTCGAGCAGGCGGCCGGGGGTGGCCACCAGGATGTCGACGCCGCGGCGCAGTGCGTTGATCTGCGGCTGCATGCCGACGCCGCCGAACATCACCATGCTGGTGAGCTTGAGGTACTTGCCGTAGGTGCGAACGCTTTCCTCGACCTGCGCCGCGAGCTCGCGGGTGGGCGTGAGGATCAGCGCGCGGATGCAGATGCGGCCCTTGGCGTCCTTCTTGGCTGGCTCGCTGGAGAGCAACTGCAGCATCGGCAGCGTGAATCCGGCGGTCTTGCCGGTGCCGGTCTGCGCGCCACCCATCAGGTCGCCGCCCTTGAGCACGGCGGGGATCGCTTGCATCTGGATCGGGGTCGGGGTGTCGTAGCCTTGATCGGCGACGGCGCGCAACAGCGGCTCGGCAAGGCCGAGATCGGTGAATTTCATGGGGGTCTGGTTCGCCCCGGTGAGGGGCGTTTTGCGATCAGCCTGCAGCCGCTTGTTGACAAGGGCCCCAGTCGGGGAGGCAGATGGTGCTGTGCAGAGGTCGAGAATCGACTGCAAGGACGTGACTGGTAGCGGCCTTGCCAGAGCATTGTAATGGGCTGCGGGGTTTTCCCTTGGGGAACAAGGGCTCTCGGGCCAGTCAGTTCGCCTGGCATTCGCGGCGATGCGTCGCTTCAGCGCGCAGGCTTGGGGCCTGTCGCGCCGAACTGCAGCGCCACCCGCAGCCCGCCCAGCGGGCAATCGCCCAGCGTCACGGTCGCGCCGTGGCGACGCGCGATCGACCGCACGATGGCCAGCCCCAGCCCGATGCCGCTGGCCTGGTCGGCCCCCGCGCCGCGCACGAAGCGTTCGAACACCCGCTCGCGGTCGGCTTCGGGGATGCCGGGGCCGCTGTCGTCGACCGTCAGCCTCGCACCGGTCGTGCCAGGGCTGCCGGCCCGCAGCGCCAGGTGCAACTCGCCGCCGGCCTGGGTGTAGCGCAGCGCGTTGTCGATCAGGTTGCGCAGCAGCACCGCCAGCGCGGCCGGGTCGCCTTGCACGCTGACCGATTCGTCGGCATCCAGGCTGACGCGGCTGCCGCGGGCGGCGGCCAGCGGCGCGGCATGGTCGGCCAGCACCTGGCGCAGCAACGCGGCCAGCGCCACCGGCTCGAAGGCCGTGGCGGGCGCGCCGGGCTCGCTGCGGGCCAGCGTCAGCAGTTGCTCGACCAGTCGGCTGGCGCGGTCGACGCCGGCGACCAGCGCATCCAGCGCGGCGGCGCGGCTGGCCTTGTCGGCGTCGGTCTCGTCCAGGCGCCGCAGCACCTGGGCCTGCAGTTTGAGCGCGGTCAGCGGCGATCTGAGCTCATGCGCGGCGTCGGCCACGAAGGCGCGCTGCTGACCCCAGGCCAGCCCGAGCCGGGCCAGCAGCGCGTTGAGCGCGGCAACCAGCGGGGCCACTTCGTCGGGCAGACCATCGGCCGGCAACGCGGCCAGCGCATCGGCGTCCTGCTCGCTGACCTGGCGCGCCACCCGGGCCAGCGGCCGCAGGCTGCGCGCGATCAGCCACCACAGCACGGCGGCCATCAGCGGTGCGGCCAGCCCCAGCGGCAGCACGCCGCGCAGCGCGGCCGCGGCCGCCAGGCCCTGGCGGATGCGGACCGGCTGCGCGACCTGGATCACCTTGTCGCGCGCCGCCACCGCGAAGCTGCGCCAGCGCTGGCCGTCGACCTGGACCTCGGCCCAGCCCAGCACCGCCTGCGACGGCAGGGCGCGGTGGGCGCGCGACGCATAGACCTTGCGGCCGTCGATGCGCCAGATCTGCACCACGAAATCCAGCTCCTCGTCGTTCAGCGCGTCGGCGTCGCCCGCCGCGATCTCGCCCTGGTCGCGCAGGCTCAGCGCCATCTGGCGCAGCTGGTAGTCGAACAGCGCCTCGGTCTCGCTCAGCACGCTGCGGTAGATGATGCCGCCGATCAGCGCGGCGGCGGCGGCCAGCGCGGCGAACAGCGACAGCAGCAGCCGGGCGCGGATGGAGCTGAAACTGCGCCGCAGGCGGCCGCTCATGGCGCTGCCGCCAGGAAGTAGCCGACGCCGCGCATGCTCTGGATGGTGTCGGCGCCCAGCTTCTTGCGCAACTGGTGGACGTAGACCGAGACGGCGTTGCTCTCCACCGCATCGCCCCAGCCGTAGAGCCGGTCCTCGAGCTGGGCCCGGCTGAGCACCGCGCCGGGGCGCTGCATCAAGGCCTGCAGCACGGCGAATTCACGCGCCGACAGCAGCACCGGCCGGCCCTGTTGCGTCACTTGCCGGGTAGCCGGGTCGAGCCGGATGCCGGCATGGGTCAGTGCCGGGTCGGCGCGGCCGGCGTGGCGCCGTGCCACCGCGCGCATCCGGGCGCTCAGCTCGTCGAGCTCGAAGGGCTTGACCAGGTAGTCGTCGGCGCCGGCGTCCAGCCCGGCCACCCTGTCGGCGGTGGCGTCGCGCGCTGTCAGCACGATCACCGGGGTGGTGTCGCCGCGGCCACGCAGTGCCCGCAGCACGGCCAGCCCGGCGCTGGGCTCGGCGCCCAGGCCGGCCCGCGCGGGCAGGCCCAGGTCGAGCAGTAGCAGGTCGAAGCGCTCGGCGGCCAGCGCCGACTGTGCGGCCGGAACGTCGTAGACCCAGTCCACCGCATGGCCCTCGAGGCGCAGCGCCTGGCGCAGGCTGTCGCCGATCATGCGGTCGTCTTCGGCCAGCAGCAATCGCATCGGGATTTCGGGTGTGGGGTTGTGGGCGGTCGACCCGCGAGCATAGCCGGGGCGCGATCCTAGAATCTGCGCTCACTCACCCCAGGCGCGCTGCCCGACCGGGCCTCTTGCCGCCGAACCCGGAGACTGCCATGGACACCCGCGTCAACCCCGTTCGAGAGCGCCTGCAAGGGGTGCGAGATGCCCTGGCCCGCCACGGCGCCCAGGCGCTGCTGGTGCCCAGCGCCGATCCGCACCTGTCGGAGTACCTGCCCGGCCGCTGGCAGGCGCGGGAGTGGTTGTCGGGCTTCACCGGCTCGATGGCCACGCTGGTGGTCACGCGCGGCGCTGCCGCGCTGTTTGCCGACAGCCGCTACTGGGAGCAGGCCGAACTCCAGTTGCTGGGCAGCGGCATCGAACTGGTCAAGATCCCGACCGGCGCGGCCACCCACCACCTGCAGTGGCTGGTCGGCCACCTGGCCACCGGCGCCGTGGTGCGCATCGACGGTGAGGTCATGGGGCTGGCCGCGGCGCAGCAACTGCGCGCGGCGCTGGACAGTGCCGGGATCGCGCTCGCGACCGATCTCGACCTGGTGGACGAGGTCTGGCCTGACCGCCCGGCGCTGCCGACTGCCGCGGTCTATGCCCACCTGGCGCCGCAGGCGCCCGAGCCTCGCGCTCAGCGCCTGGCCCGGGTGCGCGAGGCGATGGCCAGGCAGGGGGCGACCCACCATTTCATTTCCACCGTCGACGACATCGCCTGGCTGACCAACCTGCGCGGCGCCGACGTCGAGTACAACCCGGTCTTCCTGGCCCACCTGCTGATCGATGCCACCCGGGCCACCTTGTTCGTCGGTGCCGGCAAGGTGCCGGCGGCGCTGGCCACGCAACTGGCCGCCGAAGGTTTTGCGCTGGCCGATTACGCCCAGGCCGGGCCGGCGCTGGCCGAGCTGGGGTCGTCGGGCGAGGACAGCCGCCTGCTGATCGACCCGCGCCGCATCACGCTGGGCTTTCGCCAGCAGGTGCCGGCGCGGGTTGACGTGGTTGAGGCGATCAACCCGAGCACGCTGTTCAAGAGCCGCAAGAGCGACACCGAAGCCGCTTTCGTGCGCGAGGCGATGGTCGAAGACGGCGCGGCGATGTGCTGCTTCTACGCCGGCTTCGAGGCCGCGTTGGCGCGCGGCGAGCGACTCAGCGAGCTCAGCGTGGACGAGCGCTTGTCGGCCGAGCGGGCGCGGCGGCCGGGCTTCATGGGCCTGAGTTTCCCGACCATCGCCGGCTTCAACGCCAACGGCGCCCAGCCCCATTACCGCGCGGTCCCCGAGTCCTTCGCCTGGATCGAAGGCGACGGCCTGTTGCTGATCGACTCGGGCGGACAGTACCTGGGTGGCACCACCGACATCACCCGGGTCTGGGCGATAGGCGAGGTCACCGCCGCGCAGCGGCGCGATTTCACGCTGGTGCTCAAGGGCATGATGAATCTGGCGCGGGCACGTTTTCCTCGCGGCACGCTCAGCCCCTTTCTCGACACGCTGGCGCGCGCGCCGCTGTGGACCGAGGGACTGGACTTCGGCCATGGCACCGGCCATGGCGTGGGCTATTTCCTCAATGTGCACGAGGGTCCGCAGTCCATCAGCAAGGCGCTGCCCGAGGCCCACCACGCGATGGAGCCCGGCATGATCACCAGCGACGAGCCTGGCGTCTACCGGCCTGGCCAGTGGGGCGTTCGGATCGAGAACCTGCTGCTCAACGTGACGGTGGCCACGGCCGAAAACGGCGCGTTTGGCGAGATGCTCGAGTTCGAAACCTTGACGCTATGTCCCATCGACACCCGCTGCCTGGACCGCAGTCTGCTGCGCGACGACGAGATCGTCTGGCTCAACGCCTACCACGCCACGGTGCGCGAACGGCTGGCGCCGCGTGTCGACGGCGCCGCGCTGGACTGGCTGCTGCGGCGCACCGAAGCCGTCTGATGCCACCGGGCCAGGATACCGAGGCCGGTCCGGCTTTCGCGCTCGGCATCGACCTCGGCGGCACCAAGACCGAAGCGGTCCTGCTCGACGGCGAAGGCGCCGAACGCTGGCGCGAGCGCATCGCCACGCCGTCGTCCCAGGGTTACGACGCGATCCTGGCCGCGCTGGCGGGCCTGGTGGCGCAGGCGCGCCAGGCCGTGGGCGGTGCGGCGGTCAGCTTGGGGCTTGGCGCGCCCGGCAGCCTCGCGGCCGACGGCCGGGTCAAGAACGCCAACACCGTCTGCCTGAACGGCCGGCGATTGCAGGCCGACCTGCAAGCCCTGCTGGGTCAGACGGTGGCCATTGCCAACGATGCCAACTGCCTGGCGCTGTCGGAAGCCACCGACGGCGCCGGCCGGGGCGCGGCGGTCGTGTTCGCCGCCATCCTGGGCACTGGCTGCGGCGCCGGCATCGCGGTCGGCGGCCGGGTGCTGACCGGGCCGAACCGTCTGGCCGGCGAATGGGGCCACAACCCGCTGCCCTGGGCCGACGAGGCGCGGCTGGCCTGCTGGTGCGGCCAGACCGGCTGTGTCGAAACCCTGCTCAGCGGCACTGGCCTGGCCGCGGACCACCAGCGCCGGCATGGCGGCGCCATGAGTGCGCTGCAGATCGCCGCCGCTGCGGTGGGCGACGGCGAAACCGGCTCAGCCTGCGCCGCGACGCTGCTGCGCTGGCAGCAGCGGCTGGCGCGGGCCTTGGCCGGGGTGATCAACCTGCTCGACCCGGACGTCATCGTGCTGGGCGGCGGGCTGTCGCGCATAGACGACAGCTACCGGGTGGTGCCCGAACTGTGGGGCCGCTGGGTGTTTTCGGGCGGTGTGCGCGAGCCGGTGCGCACAAGGCTGCTGCCGGCGCTGCACGGCGACGCGTCGGGCGTGCGCGGCGCGGCCTGGCTGGGGCGGGACGCTGCTGCTTCCCGCTGAGCGGACTCAGGTCGACGCCGAGCCGCTGCCGTCAGTCAGCCGTGTTCTTGCTGTTTGACGGCGGTTCGCAGGCTCAAACCCCGGCCCGCGCCAGCGGTGCGGCCAGCGCGCTGCGCAGGCTCTCGGCGCAGTCCTGCAGGTGGGCTTGCGCCTCGGCGCCGAGATCGGTGCGGCTGCTCGCCTGCTCGATACGCTTGGCCAGCGTGGCGGCGCGGCTGCGCACCAGCGAACGGGCATCGCTGCGCGACAAGGCGCCGGGCCGCAGCACCAGTGCCGCGAGCCGGTTGACATGCTCGCGCTGCAACTCGCGGCGCGGCGGCGTGATGTCGCCGCGGCCGGCCAATTCGCCCCACACATCGGCTTCGAGCCGGGTGTAGAGCTCGCCCAGGCGCAAGGGCTGTTCGGGCGGGCTCAGCTTGCCGGCGTTGTCGAGCAGGCGCGCGGCCAGGCTGTCGCTCATCAGCCGGTTCAGCAGCGCACGCTGCAGGTCGAGCACGCTCTGGGCCAGCGGGTAGTCGGTCGGCGTGCTGCCCTGGCTTTCGCTGCGCTCGAAATAGTCGGGTGCCAGCTTGCGCAGCAGCGCCGGGCTCGCCGTCAGGCTGCCTGCGGCCAGCACGCGCTGCGACAGCATCTGCAGCGCCGCCCGTTGGCGCGCCGCGGGCAGCGGCTGCAGCGGGTCGCGCCCGGTGTTGGGAAAGTCGCGCAGCGTGCGCACGCCGCCGATCTGGCGCAGCAGGATGCCGGCGGCGCGGCCCGCGTCCATCACTGCGTAGCCGAGTGCGCGGCGCAGGCCGGCATAGTCCTCGCCGGGCTTGAGGCTGCGGCTCTCCTGGCGCTGGAACAAGTCCTGCGCGATGTCGAAGCGCCGGGCGGCGAAGGCCAGCACGTCGTCGCCCAGGTCCATCTGCAGCGCGTCGGGGTCAATGCCCAGGAAGTTGTCCTCGTCGGTGCCGAAGGCCAGTGCCGGCTCGCCGCTGCGCCCGGCGATGCGCGACAGCGCCTCGGCTTCCTGCCCGGCGGGCAGCGGTCTGTAGGCATATTCGATCGCCCAGTAGTCGTAAGGCCCGAGCGTGGTCTGGAACGGCGTTACCGCCGGCTCGGTCGGCCGCGCCAGGTTGATCGCGGCATATTCCATCACCGACCCGGTGAAGGCCTGGCTGCGGGTGAACTCGGGGTCGCTGACCTGCTGCTCACTGAACGCGTGCGAGGCGCGGAAGTTGTGGCGCAGCCCCAACGTGTGGCCGACCTCGTGCATCGCCACGTTCTTCAGGTAGTCGAGCACGAAGCGCTGGGCCTCGGGGCTGTCGGGCTCGATCTCGCCGCGCGCGGCCAGCAGGTCCAGGCCGTAGGCCAACTGGTCGGCGGCCAGGTCGGCGGCCTGGCAGGGCAGGCCCTCCTGCGCCGTGCTGCCTGGCCAGGTCGTCGTGGCTTCGGCCGCCGCGCCGCCCATGCCGCCGCCGACCTGCAGCAAGCCTGCCCAATCGGTGGCGGTCGAGCCCCCCAGCACCTGGGCCCGCAGGCTGCGCCGGTTGCGCGAGGACAGGCTCTCGATGCCGATGTCGGCGTCCAGGATCTCGCCGCTGCGCGGGTCGACATGGCTGGGCCCGATGGCGCCGAACGCCGGTTCGCGGTTGACCATCCAGCGCAGCGAGGCCACGCCCGCATCCAGCGTGTCGAAGTCGGCATCGTCGGCCTGCTGTCTGACGGCGATCGCGTTCTTGAAGCCTATGGCCTCGAAGGCCTTGTTCCACTCCAGCACGCCGGCGGTCAGGGTCGCGCGGTACTTCAGCGGGATGTTGCGGTCCAGCCAGTAGGTGATGGGCTTGACCGGCTCGGACAGGCCAGCCGACGGGTCTTGAGCAAATGTTGCTTGGCCACTTTGCTCAACCCCCTTGGGGGGCGGCGGCAGCGCCGCCTGGGGGCGGTCTTTTTTCTCCAGTCGCCAGCGGTTGACGAAGCGCTGGCGCGGGCTGCGCGCCAGGTCGTCGCTGAAGTCGTCGACCACCGAGACGAAATGGCCTATGCGCGCATCGGCCTGCCGCGCCGCCATCACCTGGGCCGGCAGGCGCGCCAGCGAGTAGTGCAGGCCGAGGAACAGGCTGCGCGGGTCGGGCAGTCCGCTGGGCAGGGTGGGCACCGGCGCGCCGGGCAGCGCCCCGGGCTGCGCGGTGGCGATGGACGCGGTGGCGAAGTGCTTGATCACCTCCAGCACCAGCAGGTCAGGCTTGCCGCGCACCGCGGTGATGGCCGAGTTGCGTGCGTCCAGGCTGTAAGCCTGGCGGTAGCTGCGCTGCAGCGCCGCGCCCAGGCCGAGCAGGTCGGCGCCGAACATCGCGCTGGCGTCGACCAGCACCGTCTTGCGCTCGGGCTGGGGCTGGCTGGCCACCGGGTTGGACGCCAGCAGGCTAGGCGATATCGCTGCCGCGACGGCGCGCGCCTCGGGCGTGCCGCCGCGCGCCACCTGTTGGCCGTTGATCGCCAGCAGTTGCACCATGTTGTGCAGGCGGCGGAACATCACCAGCCGGGGCGAGGGCAGCATCGCGCCGCCGAAGAACGGCGACTCGCCTATGCCGCTGCTCAGCTTGGGCGAGAAGAAGAAGGGCTGGTTGAAATCCTCGGGCCGCAGTTCCAGCCAGACCTTTTCATCCTTCTGCCAGGTGGTGAACAGGCCGTCGATCTTGCGGGCGGACTTGATCACCTGGGCGAACGGCGGAGGCTGGCCCGGTGCCAGCGGTGCCGATGCCATGCTGCTGGGCGCGGAGGCGGTCGCTGGCGCGCGCGCTGGCTGCGCAACGGCCACGCTGGCCGAGGCCGCGGCAGGTCCGCTCGTCCCTGCCGCGGTGCCCACCGGGGGCGTGGCACAGCCGGCCAGGGCAAGCACCGCGGCCAGCGCGCTGGCGCGCCAGTTCAGGGAGAGGCAGACAGGCAGGAGAGCGGGCATCTTGGGTAGGCCCCAGTGGGTCGCTGGATCAGTTCGGACGCCGCGAAGTTGTCCTTGCAGCGGCGAGGCTTGGCCAGCGGCGTCACCGCCCGACCGCCGTGGCGTGGTTCAGCGCATCACTTCAGCGCCTTGAAGCGCAGCCGGTGCGGCTTGGCGCCTTCTTCACCCAGGCGCTTCTTCTTGTCGGCCTCGTACTCCTGGTAGTTGCCGTCGTAGAAGAACCACTGGCTGTCGCCTTCGCAGGCCAGGATATGGGTGCAGATGCGGTCGAGGAACCAGCGATCGTGGCTGATGATCATCGCCGAGCCGGCAAATTCCAGCAGCGCATCTTCCAGCGCGCGCAGGGTTTCGACGTCCAGGTCGTTCGACGGTTCGTCGAGCATCAGCACGTTGCCGCCCTGGGCCAGGGTCTTGGCCAGGTGCAGCCGACCGCGTTCACCGCCCGAGAGACTGCCGACCATCTTCTGCTGGTCGTTGCCCTTGAAGTTGAAGCGGCCCAGGTAGGCCCGGCTCGGCATCACGAACTTGCCGACGACGATGTTGTCCAGCCCGCCGGACACGTCCTGCCACACCGTCTTGTCGTCGGCCAGGCTCTCGCGGCTCTGGTCGACAAAGGCCAGCTGCGCGGTCTTGCCTATCAGCACCTCGCCGGCGTCGGGCGTCTCCTTGCCCTGGATCATCCGGAACAGCGTGGACTTGCCGGCGCCGTTGGGGCCGATGATGCCGACGATCGCGCCGGCCGGCACTTTGAAGCTAAGCTTGTCGATCAGCAACCGGTCGCCGAAGCTCTTGCTGACGTTGACAAACTCGACCACCTCGTTGCCCAGGCGCTCGGCCACCGGGATGAAGATCTCGTTGGTCTCGTTGCGCTTCTGGTAGTCGACATCGCTCAGCTCCTCAAAGCGCGCCAGTCTGGCCTTGCTCTTGGCCTGACGGCCCTTGGCGTTGCTGCGCACCCATTTCAGCTCTTCCTTCATCGCCTTCATGCGCGAGTCTTCGGTCTTCTGCTCCTGCTCCAGGCGCTTTTCCTTCTGGTCCAGCCAGTCGGAGTAGTTGCCCTTCCAGGGGATGCCCATGCCGCGGTCGAGCTCGAGAATCCACTCGGCAGCGTTGTCGAGGAAGTAACGATCGTGGGTGATCGCCACGACGGTGCCGGAGTAGCGCTTGAGGAACTGCTCCAGCCAGTCCACCGATTCGGCGTCCAGGTGGTTGGTCGGCTCGTCGAGCAGCAACATGTCGGGCTTGCTCAGCAGCAACCGGCAGAGCGCGACGCGGCGCTTCTCGCCGCCTGACAGCAGGCCGATCTTGGCGTCCCAGGGCGGCAGTCGCAGCGCGTCGGCGGCCAGTTCCAGCTGCAGGTCGGTGTTCTCGCTGCCGCCGGCGGCGATGATGGCCTCCAGATTGGCCTGTTCGGCAGCGAGCTTGTCGAAGTCGGCGTCCTCGTCGGCGTACTCTGCATAGACCTCGTCCAGCCGCTTCTTGGCCGCCAGCACGCCGCCTATGCCTTCTTCCACCGCCTCGCGCACGGTCTGCTCGGCCGGCAGCAGCGGCTCCTGCGGCAAGTAGCCGATCTTCAGGTCGGGCATGGCATGGGCTTCGCCTTCGAAGTCCTTGTCGATGCCTGCCATTATCTTGAGCAGCGTGCTCTTGCCTGAGCCGTTGATGCCCAGCATGCCGATCTTGGCGCCGGGGAAAAACGACAGCGAGATGTTCTTCAGGATCTGCCGCTTCGGCGGCACGATCTTGCCGACGCGGTTCATGGTGAAAACATATTGCGCCATGGTTACAGGGCTCCGGGTGAACGAAGTGAGGCCGGTCCGCCGCAGGCGGGCAATTGTTTCGACAAAACGTACTGGGCCATGGTGGATGCTTTGGTTCGGGTGGCGCGCTGCCCTGTGCGGCGGCGCGGTGCCGGTCGCGGGGCGGCCAGCCAATCGGCGATTATCCGCGTTGTGGCGCGGCGTCGCGGCGGGCGGTTGGATGGTCAGGCTGGCGCGGCTGGCGGGTCCAGCGGCGCGAGCAAGGACTGCAGGTCGGCCAGGTCGAAGCGCGCATCGGCATCGCCCGCGCCATCCACTCCTTTGCCCAGCACCGCCTCGGCCAGCGCCGCCTTGCGCGCCTGCAGCGCCAGCAGCCGCTCCTCGATGCTGCCGGCCACCACCAGCCGATAGACGGTGACCGGCTTGTCCTGGCCTATGCGGTGGGCGCGCGCGCTGGCCTGTTGCTCGACGGCAGGGTTCCACCAGGGGTCGAGGTGGACGACGGTGTCGGCGGCGGTCAGGTTCAGTCCGACGCCACCGGCTTTCAGGCTGACCAGAAAGATCGGCGCGGCGCCCCGCTGGAATTTCGCCACCGTGGCGCCGCGCGCTGCCGTGGGCGTGTCGCCGGTCAGCGTCAGCCAGTCCAGCCGCAGTGCGCGCAGTTCGGGCTCGACCAGCCGCAGCATGCGGGTGAACTGCGAGAACACCAGGATGCGCCGGCCCTCGTCCACCAGCGTGGGCAGGGTCTCGCGCAGCCAGGCGATCTTGGCGCTGCTGCCCTCAAAAGCGCCGATGTCGGGGCCGGCCAGTTCGCCCGGCCCGGGGGCGTCGAGCAGCCGCGGGTCGTTGCAGGCCTGGCGCAGCTTGAGCAGCGCATCGAGGATGCTGACCATCGCGCCCGAAAACTTCTGCTTGGCCAGGATGCGCCGCACCTGCTCGTCGGCGGCCAGCCGCACGCTCTCGTAGAGCAATCGCTGGCGGCCGGCCAGCGCCAGGCGGTGGATCTGTTCGGTCAGCGGCGGCAACTCGGTCGCCACCTCGGCCTTGCGGCGGCGCAGGATGAAGGGCCGCACCCGCTGCGCCAGCAACTGCGCGCGCAGCGTCTCGCCGTTTTTCTCGATGGGCGTGCGCCAGTCGCGCTGGAAACTGCGCGCATCGCCCAGGTAGCCCGGCAGCAGGAAGTGGAACTGCGCCCACAGCTCGCCCAAGTGGTTTTCCATCGGCGTGCCGGTCAGGCACAGGCGATGCCTTGCTTTCAGCCGGCGCGCGGCGGTGGCGGTTCGGCTGCCGGCGTTCTTGACCATCTGCGCCTCGTCGAGCACCACCAGGTGCCAGGGCTGGCGCTGCAGCGCCATCGCGTCGCGCCACAGCAGCGGGTAGCTGGTCAGCACGACGTCGGCCGTTGCCATCCTGGCGATGTCGGCGGCGCGCTGCGGGCCTTGCAGTGTCAGCAACTTGAGCGCCGGCGCCACCCTGGCCGCCTCGGCCTGCCAGTTGAAGATCAGCGAGGCGGGTGCGACGATCAGCGCTGGGCGGTCCAGCCTGCCGGCTTGCTGCTCGACCAGCAGGTGGGCCAGGGCCTGCGCGGTTTTTCCGAGACCCATGTCGTCGGCCAGGATGCCGGCCAACTGGTGCGCGCGCAGGTGCTGCAGCCAGGCCAGGCCGTCGCGCTGGTAGGGCCGCAGCGTGATGTCCAGGCCTGCCGGGGGCTCGACCGCGCGCAGCGGGCTGGCTTTGGACTGCGCATCCAGCCATTGCAGCCCGGCGTCGCCCTGCAGCGCCCAGTCGAGGCGCGCGCTGGGGTGGCTCGCCATCACGTCCCTCAGGCCCGCGCGCAGCAAGGCCAGCCGCTGCGCATCCCAGGAAGAGAGCAGCAGCCCGTCCTGCTTGCGGCGCCGCGGCTGGGTCAGCAAATCGACCAGCGCCCGGGTGATGGCCTTCAGCGGCGCGGCCTCGGCGTCGATGTGGCGGCCGCCCGGCAGGTGCAGGCGGATCAGCGCGTCGTCGGGGATGGATTCCAGCGCCTGCGCGTCGGTCCAGCGCCGGTCGCGGTTGATCAGGCGCGCCAGCAGCGGCACCAGGTCGAGCGTCTCGCTGCCGTCGCGGGTCTGCAGCGTCACGCCCAGGCTGAGCATCCACGAGCCCATGCCGCGCGGCGAGGTCAGCGGTTGCAACGCGATCTGCCACTGGCTCACCGGCAGGCTGGCATGGGCGAAGCCGGGCAGCAACTCGATCAGCCAGCCCTCGGCCTGCAAAGCGGGCAGGGCGTCGGCCCAGAAATCGCCGAAGTCGGTCTCGCGCACCAGGCTCCACAGCGGCTCGCCGGCGGGTAGCGGGGAGGCCTCGCCACGCCACTGCAGCGCCTCGGCCGGCAGCGGGTGCAGGCCGGCGGCGCGCAGGCGGACCAGGGCAGCGGCTTCTTGCTCCGGCGCGGGCTGGGGCGAAGGCGGGCGCGGCGTCGCCGGGCCCCAGCCCAGTCGCGCCACCGTCACCCGCGGCCCGCGTGCACCGAACAGCGGCGTGCGCGCCGGCGGCAGCACCGGGCCGCAGGGCCGCAGGCCGAGCAGGCCGTCGCCGCGGTCCAGGGTCTGCAGGATCAGCCTGTGGCTGGGTGGCGAGGGCATGGACCGCATTGTCGGGTGGGCCGGCGCCGGAATCATCGCTTCCGACGAGTGCGCCGCCCGCGCCAGCGGCGAACAATCCCAGGCGATCAAACTCAGGAGTGATTCCATGGCTGAAGCCTTCATCGTCGCCGCCGTGCGCACCGCCGGCGGCAAACGCAACGGCAAACTCTCGGGCTGGCACCCGGCCGACCTGGCCGCCAGCGTGCTCGACGAACTGATCAAGCGCACCGGCTGCGACCCGGCGCTGGTCGAGGACGTGATCATGGGCTGCGTGGGCCAGGCCGGCGAGCAGGCGGTCAACATCGCGCGCAACGCGGTGATGGCGTCCAAGCTGCCCGAGTCGGTGCCTGCCACCTCGGTCGACAGGCAATGCGGCTCGTCGCAGCAGGCGCTGCATTTTGCGGCCCAGGCGGTGATGGCTGGCAGCATGGACGTGGTGATCGCCGCTGGCGTCGAGAGCATGTCGCGGGTGCCCATGGGCCTGCCCAGCTCGCTGGCGGCCAAGGCCGGCATGGGGTTTTACGTCAGCCCCAACATGGCGCTGCGCTACCCCGGCGTGCAGTTCAGCCAGTTCATAGGCGCCGAGATGGTGGCCAAGAAATATGGCCTGACGCGTGACCATGTCGATGCCTACGCGCTGCAAAGCCACCAGCGGGCGATTGCCGCGACCCAGTCCGGCGCGTTTGCGGCCGAGATCCTGCCGCTGGCCGTGCGCATGAACGACGGCACTGCGACAGGCGAGATGCACGGCGCCGACGAAGGCATACGCTTCGACGCTTCGCTGGCCAGCATAGGCGGCGTCAAGCTGCTGCAGGAAGGCGGCGTCTGCACGGCGGCCAACGCCAGCCAGATCTGCGACGGCGCGGCCGGCCTGATGGTGGTCAGCGAGCGCGGTCTGAAGGCACTGGGCCTGAAGCCATTGGCCCGCGTCCACCACATGACGGTGATAGGCGGCGACCCGGTGGTGATGCTCGAGACGCCTATCCCGGCCACCGCCCATGCGCTGAAGAAGGCCGGCATGTCGATCAACGACATCGACTTGTTCGAGGTCAACGAAGCCTTCGCCTCGGTGCCGGTGGCTTGGTTGCAGGCCACCGGCGCTGACCCGGCCAAGCTCAACGTCAACGGCGGCGCGATCGCGCTCGGCCACCCGCTGGGCGGCAGCGGCGCCAAGCTGATGACCACGCTGTTGCACGGACTGATCGCGCGCGGCGGCCGTTACGGCCTGCAGACGATGTGCGAGGGCGGTGGACTGGCCAACGTGACGATCATCGAGCGGCTCTGAGCGCCGTCTGCAGACCATGCTGGCCGGCCTGACCGATGCATTGCAGCAGGCCCTGGACGCCGCACTGTCGCCCGACGGCCTGGCCAGCGGCCAGGTGCGGGATCTGCGGCGGCTGTCGGGGGGCGCCAGCCAGGAGACCTGGGCCTTCGACCGGGTCAGCCGGGGTGGGACGCGGCCGCTGATCCTGCGCCGCGCGCCACCCGGTGCGGCGCAGCGCGGCAGCGACGGTCCCGGCCTGGCGGCCGAAGCCGTGCTGATCGCCTTGGCGGGCGCTGCCGGCGTGCCGGTGCCCGAGGTGGTGGCGGTGCTGCGCCCTGAACATGGCCTGGGCGACGGCTTCATCATGCAGCGCCTGCCCGGCGAGACGCTGGGACGGCGCATCGCCGCCGCCCACCGCCCGGCACTGGCCTGGCAGTGCGGCCAGGCGCTGGCCCGCATCCACGCCCTGCCGGCCGCGGGTCTGCCGGCGCTGCGCTGCACCCAGCCGCGCGCCGAGGTCGACCACCTGCGGCAATGGCATGCCCGCCATGGCAGCGTGCGGCCGGTGTTCCAGCTTGCGCTGCGCTGGCTGGCAGACCACGCGCCCGGCGATGTCTCGCCGGCGCTGGTGCACGGCGACTTTCGCAACGGCAACCTGATGGTCGATCTCGACGACGCCGTGAACCCGCTGCGCGGCGTGCTGGACTGGGAGCTGGCCTACCGCGGCGACCCGATGGCCGACCTGGGCTGGCTGTGCGTCAACGCCTGGCGCTACGGCCAATCCCAGCGCGTGGTGGGCGGCTTCGGCACGCTCGACGAGCTGTTTGCCGGCTACCGGGCCGCGGGTGGCCAGGTCGATGCGGACCGGGTCTTCTGGTGGCAGTTGCTGGGCACGCTGCGCTGGGGCGTGATCTGCGAGAGCATGGGCCATGCCTGGGCTACCGGCGCCGAGCCGGTGATGGAAAAGGCGGCGATAGGCCGCCGCGCCTCGGAGAACGAGATCGACTTGCTGGCCCTGATCGCACCGCGCCCCGCGCCGGCAGCCCAACCCGGAGTCGCCTGATGCAGGACGCCCCCGATCCCGATCAATTGCTGGCCGCGGTGGTGCGCTACCTGCGCGATGACGCCGGGCCGGCGCTGGCCCGTGCGGGCGGGGGCGCGCTGGCCTACCAGGCCCGCGTGGCAGCCAATATGCTGGACATCGTTCGCCGCCAGCAGCGGCTCGACCCGGCGGCCGCCAGCGAGGAACGGGTGCGCCTGCGCCACCTGCTGGGTGCCGGCGTCGATGGCGTCGATGGCGTCAATGGCGATACCGGCCCGGCCGAACTGGCCCGGCTCAACCAGCGGCTGGCCGACCGCATCGCCAGCGGCGAGATCGATCTGGCCAGTCCTGGCCTGGCCGATCACCTGTGGCGCACCACGCTGGCCAAGCTGGCGGTCGACCAGCCGACCTACGAGACCTACCGGCGCCACCTGGCGGCCTGCCCCGAATTCGGCGAACCCACCAACCCCGCCAACCCCGCCCACCCCGTCTGAGCCATGGACCTCGAGATGACAATTTTTCCTGTATTCAGGGTCCGCGCCCGGCGCGCCGCCGCATGAGCGAACAGACCTTCCCCGAACTGGCCTACCGCCGCGACGGCGCGGTCGGCATCGTCACGCTGAGCAACCCGGCCCGGCTCAACCCGATCACCGCCGTGATGCAGACCAGTCTGCGGGCGCTGCTGGCGCAGGTGGCGGCCGACGCCAGCGTGCGTGCCCTGGTGATCACCGGCGCGGGCCGCGCCTTCTGCTCGGGCGCCGACCTTAACGGCCTGATCCCCGAGGACGGCACCGGCCGCAGCAAGGGCCAGCAGACGGCGGACGCGATGCATGCGATGACCAACCGCCTGGTGCTCGAGTTGCGCGCGCTGCCACTGCCGGTGGTCTGCGCGGTCAACGGTGTGGCGGCCGGGGGCGGGCTGGGCCTGGCGCTGGCCGGTGACATCGTGCTGGCGGCGCGCTCGGCCTATTTCTACCTGCCGTTCATGGCCAAGCTGGGCATCGTGCCCGATGTCGGCAGCACCTGGTTCTACCAGCGCCTGCTGGGCAGCGGCCGCGCCACCGCGCTGACGCTGCTGGGCGACAAACTGCCGGCCGAACAGGCAGCGGCCTGGGGCCTGGTCTGGCAATGCGTGGACGATGACGCGCTGATGAGCGAGGCGCTGGTGATTGCCCACCGGCTGGCCCTGCTGCCGGCGCATGCCGCGCTGGAGACCCGCCGCGCCTATGACGCGGCGGCCGGCCACAGCCTGGCCGAGCAACTGCACTACGAGGCCGAACGCCAACGCGAGCTGATAGACAAGCCCGAGTTCGCCGAGGGTGTGCGGGCCTTTCTGGGCAAGCGGCCGCCTGACTTTCCGCCGCGCTGAAACTCAGGCGGCGCTGCGTCACACGCCCAGGTAGCCCGCCAGCGCGGCGCTGCCGGCCACCTCGTCGGCGCTGCCGGCCAGCACCACCTGGCCTTTTTGCAGCACCAGGGCCTGGTCGGCCCGGGCCAGCACGCGGCGGTAATCGCGGTCGACGATCAGGGTGGCGATGCCGCTGCGGCGGATGTCGCCGATGACGCGCCAGATCTCGGCCACGATCAGTGGCGCCAGGCCTTCGGTGGCCTCGTCCAGGATGATCAGCTCGGGGTGCGTCATCAGCGCGCGGCCTATCGACAGCATCTGCTGCTCTCCGCCCGAGAGTTGCGCGCCCAGGTGGCTGATGCGCTCCTGCAGGCGCGGGAAGGTGTCGAGTACCCGCGCGTACGACCAATCCTGCTGGCCCTGGCGACCCGGCCGAGCGGCCATCACCAGGTTTTCGCGCACGCTCAGGTTGGGAAACACGCCGCGGCCCTCGGGCACATAGGCCACGCCCAGGCGGGCTACCGCATGCGGCTTGGCGCGTGACATGTCCTGGCCGAACAGCGTGATGCGGCCGCTGCGCTGCGTCACATGGCCCAGCAGGGTGCGGATCAGCGTGCTCTTGCCCATGCCGTTGCGGCCCAGCAGGCCCACGGTCTGGCCCCGCGCGATGGCCAGGGCTATGCCATGCAGCACATGGCTGGAGCCGTACCAGGCGTGCAGGCCCTGGGCGTCGACGATCGAGTCGCCCGCGGGTTGGTGGTTCTCGGTCATGTCAGTGGCCTCCCGGGCCGCCAAGATAGGCGGTCTGCACCTCGGCGCTGTGGCGCACGAAGTCGGGCGTGCCCGTCGCGATCACCGTGCCGTTGACCATCACCGTGATGGTGTCGGCGATGCGGAACACCGCGTCCATGTCGTGCTCGACCAGCAGGATGGCGTGGCCGGACTTGAGCTCGGCCAGCAGCGTCAGCATGCGATCGGTCTCCTCGGCGCCCATGCCGGCCAGCGGTTCGTCGAGCAGCAGCACCTCGGGTGCGGTGGCCAGGCACATCGCGATCTCGAGCTGGCGCTTCTGGCCGTGCGACAACAGGCCGGCGGGGCGGGTCAGGACGGTGTCCAGCCCGGCGCGCGAAGCCGCGGCACGCGCCGCAGTGGTGCTGGACTCGCAATCCTGCGCGCTCTGCCACCACTGCCAGGGTTTCTGGGTGCGGGCCTGCGCAGCCAGACGACAGTTCTCGAACACCGTGAAGCCGGGGAAGATGGTGTTGCGCTGGTAGCTGCGGCCCAGGCCGGCGCGCGCGCGCCGGGGCTGAGACCAGGCCGTGACATCCTGGCCCAGCAACTGCACCTTGCCGTCCGAGGGCAGTATCTCGCCCGACAGGATGTTGATCAGCGTGGACTTGCCCGCGCCGTTGGTGCCGATCACCGCATGCACCTCGCCGCGTGCCAGGTCCAGCGAGACATTGTTGACGGCGACCAGGCCGCCCCAGCGGCGGGTGATGCCCTGGCCGCGCAGCAAGATGTTGTCAGCGCGCATCGGCAGCCTCGGTTGGGGTGTCTGCGGCGTCGGCCTGGCCGGCGCTGCCCGGCCCGCCCAACAGGCGTTGGCGCCACAGCCCGGGCACGCCGACCAGGCCCCGCGGCAGCAAGGCCACGCTGGCGATGATGGTCAGGCCCAGGCCCAGCGTCCAGTGCTTGGCGAAGGCGCCGAAGAGGGCCTCGGACTTGAAGAACTCCTGCAGCAGCGCAAACGCAAAGGCGCCCACCAGCGCGCCGCGCAAGTGGCCCAGGCCGCCCAGGATGATCATGATCAGCACCGCGCCCGACAAATGCCAGCTCATCAGCTCGGGGTTGACGAAGCCGTCCTTGACGCCGAACAGGAAGCCCGCCAGCCCGGCGATGCCGCCCGAGATCACGAAGGCCGCCAGCTTGTAGGGGTAGGTGGAGTAGCCTGTGGCGCGCATGCGCTGCTCGTTGGCCTTGATACCCGCCAATGCACGCCCGAAGCGCGAGCGCAGCAGCACCGCCAGGAAGCCGAACACAGCCACCAGACAGGCCCAGGTGAAGCCGTAGATCGTGCCGGCCTGGTCGAGGTCCAGCAGCGTTTGGCCGCCGATCGCCAGCGCTGGCTTGACCGACAGGTAGATGCCGTCGGTGCCGCCGCCGAGCGGCGTGTCGTGGACGATGTAGTAGGCCATCTGCGCAAACGCCAGCGTGACCATGATGAAGTACACGCCCTGGGTGCGCAGCGACAGCGCGCCCATCACCAGCGCAAACAGCGCCGCCGCCCCCACGCTGGCGGGCAGCAGCCACAGCAGGGCGCCGGGGTCGGAGGCCGGCGACAGCAGTACCGCCGCGTAGGCGCCGATACCGAAAAACGCCGCATGGCCGAAGCACACCAGGCCGGTGGTGCCGACCAGCAACTCCAGGCTCAGCGCGAAGATGGCGTAGATCATGATCTTGGTGACCAGGTCCAGCCCGAAGGCGCCGGCGGCCAGCGGGTAGGCGGCGAGCGCCAAGCTGCACAGGGCGGTGAAGACGATGCGGGAGCGGTTGTGGGTCATCGTCTTCATCCCGCGGCGAACAAGCCCTTGGGTTTCCACAGCAGGATCAGCGCCATCAGCACGTACACCAGCACGCCGGCGGCCTGCGGAAAGATCACCTTGCCGAAGGTGTCGACCACGCCGATCAGCAGCGCGGCCAGCAGCGCGCCGCGGATCGAGCCTATGCCGCCGATCACCACCACGACGAAGCAGATGATCAGCACCTGGTTGCCCATGCCGGGGTAGACCGACGACACCGGCGCGGCCACCATGCCGGCCAGCACCGCCACGCCCAGGCCGGCCGCAAACACCACGCGGTAGAGAAACTTGATGTCTATGCCCAGCGACTGCACCATCTCGCGGTTGGCCGAGCCGGCGCGGATCATCATGCCCAGCCGGGTGCGGGTGAACACGAAGTACATGCCCAGCGCCAGCGCCAGGCAGACGCCAGAGATGAACAGCCGGTACACCGGATAGGTCATCAACTCGCCCAGCGGGAGGGTGCCGGCCAGGAAATCAGGCGGCGCCACGCCGTGCACGTCGTCGCCCACCAGCAAGCTGCGCAGTTCTTCGAAGACCAGGATCAGGCCGTAGGTCATCAACACCTGCTGCAGATGCTCGCGCTCGTAGAGGAAGCTGAAAAACGCCCACTCCAGCAGGTAGCCCAGGATCACCGCCAGCACCACGCCGACCGCCAGCGTCGCGAAGAAGCCGCCGCCGAAAGTGCTGCCCACGATCGGCGCCAGCGCGTAGGCCATGTAGGCCCCGATCATGTAGAAGCTGCCATGCGCCAGGTTGATGACGCCCATGATGCCGAAGATCAGCGTCAGCCCCGACGCGACCAGGAACAGCAGCAGGCCGTACTGCAGCGAGTTCAGGCATTGGATGAGGAAGGTGGAGAGGTCCATCAGGGCGCGGGATCCATCGGTGTGTCAGGTAGGCCGGATGTGACGAAGATTCCGTCGCGAGCAGCCCGAGATGGGTTGCGCAGCAGGCGTATGGGTTACATCCTGCAGCCGCGGGCCGGATCGGTCAGGGCCTTGCTGGCCACGCCGACCAGCTTGTTTTCCTTGCCAACCACCTGGCGCAGGTAGATGTCCTGCACCGGGTTGTGCGCTTTGCTCAGGCTGAAGGGACCGCGCGGGCTGTCGATCTTCGCCTTCTCCACCGCGGCGGCGAACTCGGCCTTCTTGCTGATGTCGCCCTTGACCGCCGTCAATCCGGTGGCCAGGATCTGCGCCGCGTCGTAGCCCTGCACCGCGTACACGTCGGGCTGCAACTTGTAGGCCTTTGCGTAGGCCAGTCGGAAGGCGGCGTCGCGCGGCGTGCCCAGGCTGTCGGCGTAGTGCAGGGTGGTGAACAGGCCGTCGGCGGCGTCGCCCTGGGCTTCCAGCGTGCCGTCGGTGATGAACCCGGCGCCGTACAGCGGGACGTTCTTCTTGAGGCCCGCCGCGGCATAGTCCTTGACGAACTTGACCGCACCGCCGCCGGCAAAAAACGTGTAGACGGCGTCGGGCTTGGCCGCGGCAATCTCGGTCAGCAGGGCCTGGAATTCAACATTGGGGAAGGGCAGGCTCAGTTCCTTCACGACCTGGCCGCCGCCCTTCTCGAACGCTTCCTTGAAGCCCTTCACCGACTCATCGCCGGCGGCGTATTTCCAGGTGATCGTGACCACCTTCTTGTGGCCTTTCTTGGCCACCACCTCGCCCATCGCGTAACCGGGTTGCCAGTTGCTGAAGCTGCTGCGGAAGATGTTGGGCGCGCACATCGCGCCGGTCACGGCGTCGGCGCCGGCGTTAGGCACGATCAGCAGCGTGCCGCTGTCCTTGGCCACCTTGGCCATGGCCATCGCCACGCCCGAGTGCACCGTGCCCACCAGCACGTCGACCTGGTCGCGCTTGACCAGCTTGTTGACGTTGTCGGTGGCCTTGCTCGGGTCGCTCTCGTCGTCGACCTTGAAGAACTCGACCTCGCGTCCGGCGATCTTGCCACCCGTCTCGGCGATCTGCAGCCGGAAGCCGTTTTCGATCGCGTTGCCCAGCGCGGCAAAGGTGCCGGTGTAGGGCAGCATCAGCCCGACCTTGAGCTTGGGGAGGGGCTGGGCCGGGCTGGTCGCGGGTACGGCGAGAGCGGCCAGGGCGGCGGCGGTGCTGGCGGCACGGACCAGCAGGTTGCGGCGAGAGGGGGTCATCGTGGGTCTCCGGTGAGGGTCGCGTTGTATGTCGTGGGCGCGGTGGGCGCGGTGGGTGCGGTGTGCGGGGCCATGAACGCGCTGACGGCGGCGATCACCGCGTCGGCCTGGTCCCGGTGCGGGGAGTGGCCGCAATCGGCAAACGCCCGCAATTCTGTACCCGGCACGCGGCGGGCAATGCCGGCGATCTGTTCCATCGTGCCGTACTCGTCGTCGACGCCTTGCAGCGCCAGCAGCGGGCAGGTGATCGCGCCGATCTCGGCTTCTATGGTCCAGTGGCGGAACGGCGGGTGCAGCCAGATCCTGTTCCAGCCCCAGAAGGCCGAGTCGGGGTCGTCATGGTGGCGCGACAACTTGCTGCGCAGGTCGGTCTGCAGGTAGGCCAGGCGGGCTTTTTCGATGCTGGCCAGCGACAGGTCCTCGACCTTGATATGCGGTGCCAGCACGATGGCGCCGGCGACCCGGGCGGGGAAAGCCGCTGCATGCAGCAGCGCGATCGAGCCGCCGTCGCTGTGACCGAACAGCCAGGGTGGCCGGGCCGCCGTGT
The DNA here is from genome assembly GCA_947453625.1 of Burkholderiales bacterium. Taxonomy (GTDB): domain Bacteria; phylum Pseudomonadota; class Gammaproteobacteria; order Burkholderiales; family Burkholderiaceae_C; genus Pseudaquabacterium. The sequence continues at coordinate 40,384 of CANGHK010000006.1, read as the reverse complement.
CGATCTGCAAGGCCGCCAGCAGCGCGGGCAGCACCTCGTGGGCCTGGCTGTGCATGAAGTCCAGGCCCCAGGCTTCCTCGGCGGCGCGGGGTGTCGACTTGCCGTAGCCCGGGCGCGAATACACCAGTCCTCGGCAAGCCGTGGCCGCGCACAGGCGCTGCGGAAAGTCGCGCCACATCGTCAGCGAGCCCAGGCCTTCGTGCAGGAAGACCATCAGCGGCAAGCGCGGGTCGGCCGGCCCGACCCACTGGTGCTCGATGCGCACCGGCCGGCCGGCCCAGGCGATGTCGACGAAGGCTGCGCTCATGCCGCCGAGGCCTCTTTCTCGCGCAGCTTGAAGCGCTGGATCTTGCCGGTGGCGGTCTTGGGCAGGTCGTCGAGGAACTCGATCTGGCGCGGGTATTTGTAGGGCGCCAGCCTGTCCTTGACGAAGGCCTTCAACTCCTCCTCGGTCACCGTCGCGCCGGCCTTGCGCACCACGAAGGCCTTGGTCTTGGTCAGGCCGTCAGCATCGGTGACGCCGATCACCGCGGCCTCCAGCACCGCCGGGTGCTGGACCAGGGTGGCCTCGACCTCGAACGGCGAGACATAGATGCCGCTGACCTTGAGCATGTCGTCGCTGCGGCCCGAGTAGGTGTAGCTGCCGTCGTCGGCATTGCGCATGTATTTGTCGCCGCTCTTGGTCCAGCCGCCCTGGAAGGTGTCGCGCGTCTTGTCGCGGTTGCCCCAATACATCATCGCGGCCGACGGGCCGTGGATGTACAGGTCGCCCGGTTCGCCATCGGGCACCGCCGCGCCGGCCTCGCCGCGCAGTTCGACCGCGTAGCCGGGCACGGGCCAGCCGGTGCTGCCGTAGCGCACCCGCTCGGGCAGGTTCGACAGGAAGATGTGCAGCATCTCGGTCGAGCCTATGCCGTCGACGATGTGCACGCCGAAATGGCGCTGGAAGCGCTCGCCCAACTCTGCGGGCAGGGCTTCGCCGGCCGACGACACCAGGCGCAGGGCCACATCCCCGCGCGCTGGCAATTGCGGGTGGGCCAGCATGCCGGCAAAGCCGGTGGGCGCGCCGTAGAACACGTTGGGCTTGAGCCCGCCTATGCCGCCCAGCCAGCGCTTGAACGTGGCCTCGGGCGTGGGCCGTTCGGCCATCAGGATCGTGGTGGCGCCCACGCTCATCGGGAAGCTCAGCGCGTTGCCCAGGCCGTAGGCAAAGAACAGCTTGGCCGCCGAGAAACAGACATCGGCCTCGGTCAAGCCCAGCACGGTCTTGCCGTACAACTCGCAGGTCCAGTAGGGGTTGCCGTGCGAATGCACCGTGCCCTTGGGTCGGCCGGTGGAGCCCGACGAATAGAGCCAGAAACCCGGGTCGTCCGGGCCGGTGCCGGCGCACTTGGCCAGCGGCGCCTGGCCCTGCACAAAGGCCTCGAACTCGACCTCGGCGGGATGCAGCGGGGCCAACGGTCGCGACACGATCACCTTGTGCACCTCGTGGTCGGACTTGACCATCGCAGCCACCAGCGCCGGCAGTTGCGCACCCGACACCAGCACGGCCTGGGCGCGCGAATGCTCCAGCATGTAGGCGTAGTCGTCGGCGGTCAGCAGCGTGTTGACGGCCACCGGCACCAGGCCGGCGTACAGGGCGCCCAGAAAGCTCACCGGCCAGTCGTTGCAGTCCTGCATCAGCAGCAGCACCCGCTCTTCGCGCTTGATGCCCAACGTACGCAGCCCGGCGCCCATGCGGCGCACCCGCTCGTCGAGCTGGCCATAGCTCAGCGTGCCGAGGTCGTCGATGAACGCGGCCTTGGCCGGGCGCTGCGCGTTGGCCGTCAGCAGGTGCTGGGCAAAGTTGAAGCGGGCACCCGGTGGCGTGATATCGGGTGCGGTGGGGGCGAGGTCGGCTGCGGTCATGGTCGTCTCCTGATCGGGCGCTGTGGGCGGTTCGACGGCGTCGGGTGTGGGGATCTTGACCCAAGGGCCAGGCGCCACCGGGGCGCGGCCTGCGGGATGGTTGGGCGGCTGGTTTTGCGGCTGGGCCGCGCCGCGGCTTTCAGATCAGGTCTGGGCCGTGAAGTCGATGCGGCCGTCGGGCAGCAGGTACAGCACCAGGGCACGCCCATGGTCCACCGTGGGCCGGTGCTCGCTGCCGGGCGGGCAGACCATCCACCCGGCGGGACGGTCGTCGAATGTGGCGTCTTCGTCTATTGGCATGATCAGGTCGATTTCGCCCAGCGGGTGGGCGTGGTGCGGCCCGGCGATATCGGCCATGTCCACCACGTCGACCGAAAACCCGTGCAGGTCGGCCGCAGGCTTGAAGATGCGGCCGTAGCGGATGCCGCCGCCTTCGCGGTTGCACAGCCAGCCCTCGGCGGCGCCCTGGCGGCAGGCAGCGCTCAGCGCGGCGTGGGAGGTGCTGCCAGCGCCAAACTCGGTATTGAGCCAGGCGTCCAGCGCGGCGTCGAGCGGGCGGCCGGCGATGGCTGCGGTCAGGTCGGCAAGCTGCTGTCGAAAAGCGATCTGGGACAAGGTGAGGGCTCCGTTGACATCGCCGGGTTGCAGGCCTGGGCGATATGAAGTATTGTGCAAGCAGTTGAACGGTACTGCCGCACCCCATCCATGTCAAGCACTATAATGCATTCCTCCGGGTTTTCACTGGATCCGGCGGTTGCCGACCCGGCGGTCACGGCGTTGGCCGCGCACGGCGTGCCAGAGCTCGCCGGCGATGTCGCGGCCGGCGACAAGAATCCCTCCCTGCTGGCTCTGGGCCACCGTGTGCGGACGCTGCGCGCGCGGCGCGGCATGACCCGCCGGGCCGTGGCGGTGGCGGCCGATGTGTCCGAACGCCACCTGGCCAATCTCGAATACGGCATCGGCAATGCGTCCTTCCTGGTGCTGCAGCAGGTGTCGCGCGCGCTGCAGTGCTCGCTGGCCGAACTGGTGGGCGATGTCACCACCCAGTCGGCGGAATGGCTGCTGATCCGCGAACTGCTGGAACATCGCGACGAGGCCACCCTGCGCCGCGCCCGCGTCGCCATCAGCGAGTTGTTGGGCACGGGCGGCGGCCAGGGTGCGGCCACCGGCCACCGGGCGCGCCACCAGCAGGTGGCGCTGATCGGCTTGCGGGGTGCCGGCAAATCGACGCTGGGGCAGATGCTGGCTGACGACCTGGGCTATCCGTTTGTCGAACTCAGCCGCGAGATCGAGAAATTTGCCGGTTGCAGCGTGTCCGAGATCCAGGGCCTGTATGGCCAGAACGCCTACCGCCGCTACGAGCGCCGTGCGCTCGAGGAGGCGATCCAGATCTATCCCGAGGCGGTGATCGCCACGCCCGGCGGCCTGGTGTCGGATGCGGCCACCTTCAACCTGCTGCTGTCGCACTGCACCACGGTGTGGCTGCAGGCCGTGCCCGAGGACCATATGCAGCGTGTCACCGCCCAGGGCGACCTGCGTCCGATGGCGGCCAGCCGCGAGGCCATGGATGATCTGCGCCAGATCCTGGCCGGCCGCACCGCCTTCTATTCCAAGGCCGATCTGGTGATAGACACCAGCGCCGCGCCGCTGGAAGCCACCTTCCAGTCTCTGCGCCGGCGTGTGCGCGACGCCTTGCAACTGGCTGCGTGACCCCGGCGATAGCGACAGGCATAAAAATGCATACTGCACTTGACCTCTGGAAAAACACGCAATATCATGCGTGAATTGGTTTAGAAGACATGCACTATTGTGCAATTCAACCCCCGGAGATTTCACGATGAGCACCCTTGACCGCGTCGAATACCAGACCGATCCGTCCCAGTACCGGCACTGGACCCTGCGCTTCGAGGGCCCGGTGGCCACGCTGCTGGCCGACTTCGACGAGAACGCGGGGTTGCGACCGGGCTACAAGCTCAAGCTCAACAGCTACGACCTGGGCGTGGACATCGAGTTGAACGACGCGGTCAACCGCATCCGTTTCGAGCATCCCGAGGTGCGCACCGTGGTGGTGACCAGCGCCAAGGAGAAGGTGTTTTGCTCGGGCGCCAACATCTTCATGCTGGGGGTGTCCACGCATTCGTGGAAGGTGAACTTCTGCAAGTTCACCAACGAGACCCGCAACGGGCTGGAAGACTCGTCCCAGCACAGCGGGCTGAAGTTCCTGGCCGCGGTCAACGGCGCTTGCGCCGGTGGCGGCTACGAGCTGGCGCTGGCTTGCGACGAGATCATCCTGGTCGATGACCGCAGCAGCGCCGTCAGCCTGCCCGAGGTGCCGTTGCTGGGGGTGCTGCCCGGCACCGGAGGCCTGACCCGCGTCACCGACAAGAAGCATGTGCGCCACGACCTGGCCGACCTGTTCTGCACCAGCGTGGAAGGCGTGCGCGGCCAGAAGGCCAAGGACTGGCGCCTGGTCGACGACATCGCCAAGCCGGCCCAGTTTGCCGCCAAGGTGCAGGAGCGCGCGCTGCAACTGGCGGCCCAGAGCGACCGCCCGGCCGATGCCCAGGGTGTGGCGCTGCCCCGCTTGAGCCGCATCGACGAAGCCGACGCGTTGCGCTATCCCCATGTCACGGTCGAGATCGACCGCGCCAAACGCACCGCCAGCTTCACCGTCAAGGGCCCGACCGGTCAGCAACCCACCGACGTGGCGGGCATCGAGGCCGCCGGCGCCGCCTGGTATCCGTTGCAGATGGGCCGTGAGCTGGAAGACGCCATCCTGCAGATGCGCACCAACGAACTCGAGATCGGCACCTGGCTGGTCAAGACCGAGGGTGACGTGGCTGCGGCGCTGGCGCTGGACGTCACGCTGCTGGCGCATCAGCGCCATTGGCTGGTGCGCGAGACCACTGGCTTGCTGCGCCGCACCTTCAGCCGGCTCGACCTGTCGTCGCGCAGCCTGTTTGCACTGATCGAGCCGGGCTCGTGCTTCGCCGGTCCGTTGCTGGAATTGGCGCTGGCCTGCGACCGCAGCTACCAGTTGATGCTGCCTGACGATGCGGCCCAGTCGCCCCGGATCGCGATCGGCGAAGGCAACTTCAGCCTCTACCCGATGGTCACCGGCCAAAGCCGCCTGGGCCGCCGCTTTTACGACGAAGCTGCGCCGATGGCTGCTGTGCGCGCCGCCACGGGTCAGTCGCTGGACGCCGACGCCGCGTTCAAGCTCGGCCTGGTCACCAGCAACCCCGACGACATAGACTGGACCGACGAGGTGCGCATCGCCGTGGAAGAGCGCGTGGCGATGTCGCCCGACGCCCTGACCGGCATGGAAGCCAACCTGCGCTTCAACGGCCCCGAGACCATGTTCACCCGGGTCTTCGGTCGCCTCACCGCCTGGCAGAACTGGATCTTCCAGCGCCCCAACGCGGTGGGCGAGAGGGGCGCGCTCAAGGTTTATGGCAAGGGCGACAAGGCCGCCTTCGACTGGAACAGAGTTTGACCCACCCCCGCAGCGGCCTTGGGCCGCCCTTGCAGGTCGCGCTGGGCCAGTGGCCCAGCCCTTCGGCAGACACAAACGGCACGCCGTTTGTGTCCCGCCTCAGCCCCCTCAAGGGGGCGCCGCAAACGGCCCGGCAAAGCCGGCTCCGTGGCGTCCACTTGCAGACCTCTCCCCATGAGTTTTGAACTGGAGACCGACATGTCCGCCATCAACTACATCGACAAGATCCCCAACAACGTCAACCTGAGCGAAGACCGCACGCTGCAGCGCGCGCTCGAGCAGTGGCAACCCAACTTCCTGAACTGGTGGGACGACATGGGCCCTGAGGGCAGCACCACGTCCGACGTCTACCTGCGCACCGCGATCAGCGTCGACCCGCAGGGCTGGGCGCAGTTCGGCCATGTGAAGATGCGCGACTACCGCTGGGGCATCTTCCTGAACCCGGGCGAGTCCGATCGCAAGATCCACTTCGGCGACCACAAGGGCGAAGCCGCCTGGCAGGATGTGCCCGGCGAATACCGCGCCAACCTGCGCCGCATCATCGTCACGCAGGGCGACACCGAGCCGGCGTCGGTCGAGCAGCAGCGCCACCTGGGCCTGACCGCGCCCAGCCAGTACGACCTGCGCAACCTGTACCAGATCAACGTGGAAGAAGGCCGCCACCTGTGGGCGATGGTCTACCTGCTGCACAAGCATTTCGGCCGCGATGGCCGTGAAGAAGGAGAGGCGCTGCTCGAGCGCCGCTCGGGCCAGGAAGACAACCCGCGCATCCTGCAGGCCTTCAATGAAGAGACGCCGGATTGGTTGGCGTTCTTCATGTTCACCTACTTCACCGACCGCGACGGCAAGTTCCAGCTCTGCGCGCTGGCCGAATCCAGCTTCGACCCGCTGGCCCGCACCACCAAGTTCATGCTGACCGAGGAGGCCCACCACATGTTCGTCGGCGAGTCGGGCATCAGCCGCGTCATCAGCCGTACCTGCGCGGCGATGAACGAGCTCAAGACCGACGACCCGGTCAAGCTGCGCGCGGCCGGCGTGATCGACCTGCCCACGCTGCAGCGCTACCTGAACTTCCATTTCAGCGTCACGATCGACCTGTTCGGCGCCGACGAATCCAGCAACGCGGCCACCTTCTACTCGACCGGTCTGAAGGGCCGCTTCGAGGAAGGCAAGCGCAATGACGACCACCTGCTCAAGGGCCAGACCTACAAGGTGATCGCGGTGCAGGGCGGCCAACTGGTCGAGCGCGAGGTGCCGATGCTCAACGCGCTGAACGAGGTGCTGCGAGACGACTACATCAAGGACTCGGTCGGTGGCGTGAACCGCTGGAACAAGGTGATCGAGAAGGCCGGCATCCCGTTCAGGCTGCAAGTGCCGCACAAGGCCTTCCACCGCAACATCGGTGCGCTCAAGGGCGTCAAGGTGGCGCCCGACGGGCGCGTGGTGAGCGAAGCCGAATGGGCTGCCAACGTCGACCGCTGGCTGCCCTCGGGTGGCGACCGGGCGTTTGTCGCCAGCCTGATGGGCCGGGTGGTTGAGCCCGGCAAGTTCGCCAACTGGATTGCGCCGCCGGTCATGGGCATCAACCGCCAGCCGGTCGATTTCGACTACGTCCGCTTCAACTGAGCCCACCCCCGTAGCGCCTTCGGCGCGCCCCCTCGAACGCCAGCTGCCCGGCAGAGCAGGTTGCGCGGTGTTGGCTTGCTTGACTTCTGCCACCTGGATTCCGGAGCCGCCCGCATGACCGTCCCTGCTGAACTCGCCGTCATCAAGCAGCACCTGATCGACCCTGAGATCTGCATCCGCTGCAACACCTGTGAAGCCACCTGCCCGGTGGGCGCGATCACGCATGACGACCGCAACTACGTGGTGGATGCGCTCAAGTGCAACCTGTGCATGGACTGCATCTCGCCCTGCCCCACCGGGTCGATCGACAACTGGCGCCAGATGCCCCGCGCCAAGGCCTACACGCCCGACGAGCAACTGACCTGGGACGAACTGCCGGCCGAGTTGAGCACCGAGCAACTGGCCGAGGCCGGCGTGGATGTTGGCGCGATGGCCGAGGCCAGCACGGCCGCCGCACCGGCCGACGTCACCGGCGAGGCATCGTTCAACTCGGCCGCCTTTGGGGCTGTGCTGCCGCCCTGGTCGGCCGCCCATGCCTACACCAACCTGTACGGCCCCAAGTCCGCCGAGAAGTCGGTCAGCGCCACGGTGGCGGGCAATGTGCGGGTCACTGCGGTCGGCACCGACTACGACACCCACCACATCGTGCTCGATTTCGGCGCCATGCCGTTTCCGGTGCTCGAGGGCCAGTCGATAGCCATCCTGGCGCCGGGCACCGACGCCCAAGGCCGACCCCACCACGCGCGCCAGTACTCGATCGCCAGCCCGCGCAACGGCGAGCGTCCCGGCTACAACAACCTGTCGCTGACCGTCAAGCGGGTGCTCGAAGACCACCAGGGCCAGCCGGTGCGCGGCGTGGCCAGCAACTACCTGTGCGACCTGGCCGTGGGCGACAAGGTCTCGGTGATCGGCCCCTTCGGCGCCAGCTTCCTGATGCCCAACCACCCGCGCAGCCACATCGTGATGATCTGCACCGGCACCGGCTCGGCGCCGATGCGGGCGATGACCGAGTGGCGGCGGCGCCTGCGGCAGGCAAGCGCCGGGCCGTCCCAAGCTGGCTGGCACCCCTCGGGGGGCGGCGGCAGCGAAGCTGCGGCCTCGGGGCAGGCATCCGGCAAATTCGAGGGCGGCAAGCTGATGCTGTTCTTCGGTGCCCGTACCCAGCAAGAACTGCCGTATTTCGGTCCGCTGCAGAACCTGCCCAAGGATTTCATCGACTGCAACTTCGCCTTCTCGCGCACGCCCGGCCATCCCCGGCGCTATGTGCAGGACGCGATGCGCGAGCGTGCCGCCGACCTGGGCGCGCTGCTGCGCGACGGCCAGAGCCACTTCTATGTCTGCGGCCTGAAGGCGATGGAGGAGGGCGTGGTGCTGGCGCTGCGCGACGTCGCCACCCAGGCCGGTCTGGACTGGGAGACCCTAGGCGCGGCGCTCAAGCGCGAGGGCCGGCTGCACCTGGAAACCTATTGAGGGGGGGTCTGGGCGCGGCGCCAAGCAACGGGTTTGGCGTCGTCGTGGCCTGCTGTTGATAACGGCGCCGCTGGCCAGGTGCCGCAGCCCTGAAAGGCGGCTGTCTGGCGCCGAGCTCGCGTGCCTGGACGTCGCTGGTCGACCCATACCTGCCTGCCGGGTCGCTCCAAAGCGGCCGGACGGCGAGCCATCGCTTTTCTTGTTTCGCTTCTACGAAGCAGCGGCTCGTGACCTCACAAATGGCCGTGAGCGGGCCTAGACGAACAACCGCTGTCTGGCACGCCGGTTCAACTGCCGCAGTTCAAGGCTATGCGCCGAGCGCCGCTGCCACCTCAGGTCTGGGGTGCAGCCAGAGGGGTCCGAACCAGCCGTTCACCTGTACCGGCGCAGTCGGCCACTCGGCGGCCTTCTGCCGCTACCACTGGGTCGCCCCTCTAATGTCGGCCAGCAACCCTCCCGCCAGTGCGCCGCGGCGCCGCAGCCCAGCACCCGGCCGCCTGACCCGCACGTGACCGTGACACCGACCCGCGCAGGATTAGCATCCTCCCCTCGGGCACAGCCCCCGGCCAACAAGGAGACCAGACCATGACCCACGCCTACATCTGCGACGCCATCCGCACCCCCATCGGCCGCTACGGCGGCGCGCTGTCCAGCGTGCGCACCGACGACCTGGGCGCTATCCCGCTGCGGGCGCTGATGGCGCGCAACCCGGGTGTGGACTGGGACGCGCTGGCCGACGTGCTCTACGGCTGCGCCAACCAGGCCGGTGAGGACAACCGCAACGTCGCCCGCATGGCCGCGTTGCTGGCCGGCTTGCCGGTGGGCGTGCCGGGCGGCACGATCAACCGGCTCTGCGGTTCGGGGCTGGACGCGGTGGGCACGGCGGCGCGTGCGATCAAGTCGGGTGAGGCCCAGCTGATGATCGCCGGCGGCGTCGAGAGCATGAGCCGCGCACCCTTCGTGATGCCCAAGGCCGAAACCGCCTTCAGTCGCAGCAACGCGGTCTACGACACCACCATAGGTTGGCGCTTCGTCAACAAGCTGATGAAACAGATGCACGGCGTCGATTCGATGCCCGAGACGGCCGAGAACGTGGCCACCGAGTTCGGCATCGAGCGCGAGGCGCAGGACCGGATGGCGCTGGCCTCGCAACTCAAGGCGGTGGCGGCCCAGCAAGCCGGCTTCTTCGATGCCGAGATCACGCCGGTCAGCATCGCCCAGAAGAAGGGCGACGCGGTCATCGTCAGCCGCGACGAACACCCGCGCGAGACCAGCCTGGAAGCGCTGGCCAAGTTGAGGGGCGTGGTGCGCCCCGACGGCACGGTGACGGCGGGCAACGCCAGCGGCGTCAACGACGGCTCCTGCGCGCTGCTGCTGGCCAGCGAGTCGGCCGCCGCCCGCCACGGCCTGACGCCGCGCGCCCGCGTGGTGGGCATGGCCACCGCCGGCGTGGCGCCGCGCATCATGGGTTTCGGTCCGGCGCCGGCCACCCGCCGCGTGCTCGAGCTGACCGGCCTGAGCCTGGCCCAGATGGACGTGATCGAGTTGAACGAGGCCTTCGCCGCCCAAGGCCTGGCGGTGCTGCGCGACCTGGGCCTGGCCGACGACGATGCGCGTGTCAACCCGAACGGCGGCGCGATCGCACTCGGCCACCCGCTGGGCGCCAGCGGCGCGCGGCTGGCCACCACCGCGGTGAACCAGTTGCACCGCATCCAGGGCCGCTACGCGCTGTGCACGATGTGCATAGGCGTCGGCCAGGGCATCGCGCTGGTGCTGGAACGGGTCTGAGATCGGGCCGCGCAGGCCCTCAGGCCGCCGGCCACGCCAAGCTGACCGCCAGCCCGCCCAAGGCCGCTGACGGCGCCACATCCACCGTCGCGCCATGCGCTTGCGCGATGCGGCGCACGATGGACCAGCCCAGGCCGCTGCCGCCCTGGCTGCTGCCCAGCACGCGGAAGAAACGCTCGCCCAGGCGCTGGCGGTCGGCCTTGGCCAAGCCGGGCCCGCTGTCGTCGACCTGCAGCAGCACCTGACCGCCCGCGGGCTGGACGACGATGCGCACCTCCGCACCGTCGGGGCTGTAGCGCAGCGCGTTGTCGATCAGGTTGCGCAACAGCACCGCCACCAGCGTCTCGTCGCCGCGCACGGGGCAGGCTGCGCTGGCGTCCAGCCCCAGGGTCTGGTGCCGGGCGATGGCCGAAGGCGCCAGTTCGCCCGCGACGCGCCGGGCCAGCGCGGCCAGGTCCAGCGGCGCCGAGGCCGGTGCCGTGCCGGCATCCAGCCGCGACAGCGTCAGCAGTTGCGCCACCAGCCGGGTGGCGCGGTCGCAGCCGGCCAGCGTGGCGCGCAGGGCGTGGGCGCGGGCCGCGCCGTCGGTTTCGGCCAACGCCACCTGGGCCTGGGTGCGGATTGCGGCGATCGGCGTGCGCAACTCATGCGCCGCGTCGGCGGTGAAGCGGCGCTCGGCCTCGGCGCGCTCGGTGATGCGTTCGAACAAGCGGTTCAGCGCAGCCAGCAGCGGCGTCATCTCGGCCGGTGGGTCGACGATCGCCACCGGCTCCAGCGCCCGGGGGTCGCGCTGTGCCAGCGCGCGGCTCAAGGCGCGCAGCGGCTTGGTGGCCTGGCGTACCGCCCACCAGACCGCCAGTGCCAGCAGCGGCAAGGCCAGCGCCATCGGCCACAGCGTGCCGCGCAGCACCGCCCACAGGATGGACGCCCGCGAACTGATCTGCTCACCGACAAAGACCTGGATGTCGCGCTCGGCGCCCTGGGCCGCGAACACCCGCCAGGCTGTGCCGGCGATCTGCACCGTGGCCAGGCCGGTGCTGAAGCCGGGCGCGGCACGGCCATCGGCCTGCCGCTCGTGATCCTCGCGCTGTGCGCGATCGGCCGGGACGAGCGCCTGCAGCGCCGGCTGGGCCAGCATCGGTGCGGCCGGCGCGTTCGACGAGCGCAGCGCCAGCCGGCCAGCGTGCCAGACCTGGAACGCGACCTTGGGCGCATAGCGGTGCAGTTGCGGCGCGTCGATGCCGTGGTCATCGTCATCGATCTCGCGTGCCTGCCGTGCCACCAGCAGCGCGGCGGCCTGGGCCAGGTGGCTGTCCAGCAGTTCGTCGAGCTCATGCCGCACGTCGCGCCAGGTGGCCAGCGCGGCCGCGCCCCAGACCAGCAGCACCGCGCCCAGCAGGCCGGCCAGCAGACGGCCTTGCAGCGATCGCGGCAGCCCCGTCATCGGCTGTCGCGCGGCAGCAGGTAGCCGACGCCGCGCACGGTCTGTATCAACTCAGTGCCCAGCTTCTTGCGCAGGTGGTGGACATGCACCTCGACCGCGTTGCTGTCGACCTCCTGGCCCCAGGCGTAGAGCTGCTGTTCAAGCTGCTCGCGCGACAGCACCCGGCCGGCGCTGAGCATCAGCGCCTGCAGCAGGTCGAACTCGCGTGTCGACAGCGCCACGGCCTGGCCGTCGCGGCTGACCGAGCGCGCCGCCACGTCCAGCGTCACGCCCTGGGCTTGCAGCACGTCCTGCGGCAGGCCGTGGGCGCGCCGCACCAGCGCGCGCAGCCGGGCTGCCAGCTCGTCGAGGTCGACCGGCTTGACGACATAGTCGTCGGCGCCCCCGTCCAGGCCGCGGATGCGGTCGGGCACCGTGTCGCGGGCGGTCAGCACCAGCACCGGCAGGGTCACGCCGGCGCGCCGGATGCTGGCCAGCACGTCCAGGCCGTCCATCAGCGGCAGGCCCAGGTCGAGCACTGCCGCGGCATAGGGCTGGGCGCGCAACTCCCGCTCGGCGGCGGCGCCGTCGCGCACCCAGTCGACCTGGAAGCCGGACTGGCGCAGGCCGGCGCGCAGGCCGTCGCCCAGCAGGGTGTCGTCTTCGGCGAGCAGGATGCGCATGAAGGGGATGGTAGGCCGGGTGGCTGGCGGTTTTGCTGCGGCGGATCAGTCGCCGTCGCTGTCGCTGCCGCCGTGGCTGTTGCGGCCGTTGCGGCTGACCGTGTGGGACTGCCGGGCCGGGTGACCCTGGACCACCGGGCCGTCGCCCGCATTGGCCGATGCGGCCGCGTCAGGCGCCGACTGCCATTGCAGCCACCAAAATCCCAGTACCGCGACCAGCATCAGTGCGGCCACGCTGCGCCAGGCGCTGCGTATGCCTTGTTCCGGCGCACCCCGCTTGCGGCCGCTGATCATCGAGGCCGCCAGGTTCTCGCGGTGCAGCCAGCTCGCCACCACCACGCCCAGGACATGCACGCCGACCACGGCCAGCATCAGGCTGGCGGCGATCTCATGCGCTTCTTCCAGCCATTCGCCGCCCAGTTGGTTGTAGACCGCCCAGCCCGAGACGGCGCTTGCAGCGCCGAGCGCCAGCAAGGCCAGGATGGCCAGCGCCCCGGCCGGGTTGTGGCCCACAGCGTGCTCGGGCTGGCCGCGCAACAGCCCCGCCAGGTAGCGGCGCACCGCGCCGGGACCGCGCACGAAGTCGGTGAATCGGGCGTGGCGGGTGCCGATCAGGCCCCACAGCACGCGGAACACCAGCAGTCCGGCCAGGGTGTAGCCCAGCGTGACGTGCAGCAGGCGCCAGCGTTCGCTCTCGGCCGTCAGCCAGGCGCCGGCAAAGCTCAGCGCCAGCAAGCCGTGGAACAGCCGCACCGGCAGGTCCCAGACCAGGATGCTGGCCTGCCCGGCGGCGGGCGGCGGGGTCAGGGGCGACTTCATTGCGGCACCTTGACGTCGTGCTCGCTGAAACGGCCTGCTTCGGCGCCGCTGTGGCAGGCCGCGCAGTTGGCGGCGCTGCCGACTGCCTTGCGCGTCCACACCGCGCTGGTGATCTCTCGGTGCTCGCGGACGAACCAGGCCGACTGGCTGATGCGGTCCTGTGGCGGTGGCGCCGGCTCACGCGCCACCTTTTTGTAGCTGCCCGCGTTGGCCGCCAGCCAGGCCGACAGCGACTTCTGCGTCGCGGGATCGAGCGACGCATCGGCGCCGAAGTGCCTGGGCAGGTTGGCCATCAGGCGTTGCCAGGAGGCCGCCGGCAGCAAGCCGGGCGGGTAGGCCATGTGGCAGGCGGCACATTCCTGCGTGTAGGCCGCGAGTCGGGGCACGGCCATGTTGTCGGCGCGCGCCGGGCTGCCCAATCCGGCCAGCGTGGCGAGGATGGCGAGGGTGAGGGCGGGCGCGGTCAAGCGCCGCCGCGGCTGGAGGGGCTGGGGCGTCATCATCGGGACTCCTTGCGAGTGGGGCAGGTCAGGGCTTGAGCGTGAGCAACCAGGCCAGCAGGTCGGCCTTTTCGGCGGCGCTGCATTCGCGCCCGACCACGTCGTTGCAGTTGCGGCGGAACCATTTCTCCACCTTGGCCGGGTCGGTGAAGCGCAAGGGGTTGAAGGCCGGCGCCAGCGCGGCAATGGGTTTGCCGGTGGCGGCATGCTTGCCGGCCTGGGTCGGCAGGGCGCCGTGGCAGCTGGCGCATTGCCAGTCGCGGCCGTGGGTGGCGGTGAAGAACTGCTGGCCACGTGCCGCCATGGGCGCACTGCCGGCCTGCGCGGCATAGCCTGACAACAACTCGGCCGGCGTGGCGGCCAGGGCGGCGCTGCAGCACAGCGGCAGCAGCGGCAACAGCGGCAACAGCAACAGGCGGCCCGCCGCGCGCAGCGCCGTGACGGGGGAAAGCTTGGGTGACGGTGGTTTCATGGCAACTCCTGGACCGCCATGGTCTGCGCGCCGGCTTATGGCCGCCTTAAGCGTCTCGATCGTCTCGAGCGGCGCGGGCGTCTGAAGCGAGGCTCACCATCCGCAGCCGCGCCACTCGCTACCATGGTCGCAAGTCCGCGACCGAAAGCAACGCCCCATGAATATCCTTGTCCTCAATGGCCCCAACCTGAACCTGTTGGGCACGCGCGAGCCGGCGGTCTACGGCCACGCCACCCTGGCCGATGTCGAGGCCTTGTGCCACAGCGCCGCCGCCGAGCGTGGCGCCGAGGTCGAATGCCGCCAAAGCAACCACGAAGGCGTGCTGATCGACTGGGTGCACGCGGCCGGCGCCGCCCACCGCGCCGGCTTGCTGGCCGGCATCGTCTTCAACGCGGGGGCCTACACCCACACCAGCGTGGCGCTGCACGACGCGATCAAGGGCAGCGGGTTGCCGGTGATCGAGGTCCACATCAGCAACGTGCATGCGCGCGAGGCCTTCCGCCACCACTCCTGGCTGTCACCGGTGGCTGCCGGCATCGTGGTCGGCTTCGGCATCGACGGCTATGTGCTGGCGATCGACGGCCTGCTGCGCAAGGCGCGCGCGGCCGCCGGCTAGGCGACTGCCGCGCAGGCCGATCAGGCGGCGGCGATCAGCTCGGCCGGGATCTGGTGGTTCTGGCCGCCGCGCTGGGCGATCTTGATCGCGCCGATCTGGTTGCCCAGCGCGACGCAGCGCTCCAGCGTCCAGCCTTGCGACAGGCCATGCAGCAACGCGCCGCGGAAGGCGTCGCCGCAGCCGGTCGGGTCGAGCACCTCGGTGGCGGCCACGCCGGGCACATGGGTGCGCTGGCCATCCTGCCACAGCTCGCAACCATCGTGCGCCAGCGTGACGATGATGCCGCGCAGGTTGGCTTGCAGTGAAAGCGCTTCCAGCGTGGTGCCCAGGCGCTCGCACAGCATCCGGCCCTCGTAGTCGTTGACGGCGATCCAGCTGGCCTGGGCGCTGAAGACGCGCAGATCGTCGCCGTCGAACATCGGCAGGCCCTGGCCCGGATCGAAGACGAAGGGGATCTTGGCCGCGGCCAGCTGCGCCGCATGGGCGAGCATCGCCTCGCGGCCATCGGGCGCGATGATCGCCAGCGTGATGTCGGGGCGGTCGGCCGGCACCGCCGTGGCATGGGCCTGCTGCATCGCGCCCGGGTGGAAGGCGGTGATCTGGTTGTTGTCCTGGTCGGTGATGATGATGGCCTGGGCGGTGTAGGTCTCGGCCTCCTGGCGCACCAGCGAGGTGTCGAGCCCCCAGCCCTGGAGCCGCTGCAGGTACTCGCCGCCGTCATTGCCCAGCGCGGCCATCACCAGCGGCGCGCCGCCCAGCAGTTTCAGCGAGTAAGCGATGTTGCCGGCGCAGCCGCCGAACTCGCGCCGCAGCGTGGGCACCAGGAACGACACGTTCAGGATGTGCACCTGCTCGGGCAGGATCTGCTGCGCGAAGCGGCCCGGAAAATTGGTGATGGTGTCGAAGGCGAGCGAGCCGCAGATCAGGACTGACATGGTGTGGGGCGGGCCTGCTGGGGCCGGGTTAGGGTGAGGGGAATGGACAGTCGGGGCATCCGGCCGGGCCGCGTCACGGGTAGAACAGTTCGACGGTGTAGCCTTCGACCCGGCGCTCGCCAGTGGAGATCAGGACCTTGATCGGCAACTCCTGGCCGGCCTGCAGCACCGCTTGCGGCACGCCCAGTTCGGCCATCTGCAGCACGCGGCGGGTCACCAGCTTGCCCTGGGCATCGGTCAGCGACAGGTCCAGCGCCGGCATCATCAGCGCCGTGTCGGCGCGGTTGTGCAGCACCAGTTGCAGCCGGTAGAGCGCAGAGCCTTCGACCCGGTTCAGGCCCGAACTGTCCACAGCCAATGCGTCGATGCGGCGCAGTGGTTGCAACTGGCAGCCGGCCAGCCCGCACAGGGCACGCAGCGCGGGCTCGCTGGCCGGCACCTGCGCGGCCAGCAGATCGCGCCAGGTCCATGCGGCCTGCGCGACCAGTCCCAGGCTCAGCAGCACCACGCTGGCAATCAGCGCGCCGCGCACCGCCGGTTGCCGCCACAGCGCGGCATGGTCGGCCGCGCGCAGGAAGGAGGGCATGACCGGGGCTTCGCCCGCTGTCCGCAGTTCGGCCAGTTCGGTGTTTCGGGGCGCTGCGCCGAAACCGGACGGTGTGTCGCCTTGGCGCGGGTGCTCATCGACAGGCGTCGGCGGCGTGCGCAGTGAGGGCGTTTCGCGCCTGGCCTGACCGCGCGCCATGCCGGGTGCCTCAGAGGCCATAACTTCAATGCCGGGCCGGACCGGGCCGCGGTCATCGAAGCCTGGTTCCTGGCGGCCCGCGGGCAGTCCTTCTTCGTCAAGTGGCGTCTCAGCCCCGTCGCTGGCCGGTGGCTGCGCTGGGTCTGCCCGCGGGGTCCAGTCGCTGACAGTGGGTTCGGTGTCGGTGCCTATGTCGGCGCCGGCAGGCGACGACTGCGCACCGGACTTCGGGTGCACCGGCGCGCCGGAGTCGATGTCGAACAGCAGTTCGGCGGCGTTGAACACGCCGCTGCAGCGGCCGCAGCGCACCCAGCCTTCGGACACCTCGAGCTGTTCCTGCGCGACACGGAAGACCGTGCCGCAAGACGGGCAACGCGTGGCCAGGCTCATCGGCGGGGGGCGGCAGCGGGGTTCATGGGCGAGCGCGATGATGCCATGCCCCCGGCGGCTGCCGGATCAGGCCGCGTGCGCCGCCGCCCGCTGTGCCGTCATCAGGATCCAGCCCTCTTCACTGTCGGTGACGTCCAGCACCAGCCAGGGCGCGTAGGCGGCCTTCAGCTCATCGGCCTGGCGTGCCAGGATACCCGCCAGCACCAGGCGGCCGCCCGGCGCCACATGGCCGGCCAGCAGCGGCGCCAGCAGTTTGAGCGGCGTGGCCAGGATGTTGGCCAACACCAGCGGGTAGGCACCGGTAGCCATATCGGGCAGGCCGGCGCGCAGCGTCACGGCATTGGCTTGGGCATTGGCCTTTGTCGCCTGCACGGCGGCCTCGTCGATGTCGACCGCGTCTATGCCACGCGCGCCATGCAGCGCAGCGCCTATGGCCAGGATGCCCGAGCCGCAGCCATAGTCCAGCACCCTTGTCCAGCCGCCGGCCAGTGACGCGGCCTGCCGCGCCGTCCAGCGCAGGCACATCCGGGTCGTGGGGTGGGTGCCGGTGCCGAAGGCCAGTCCGGGGTCTAGCCGGATCACGGTGCGGGCTTCTGGCGGTGCCTCGTGCCAGCTCGGCACGATCCAGAAGCTTGGCGTGATCTCGACCGGTGCGAACTGCGACTGCGTCAGCCGCACCCAGTCCTGGTCGGCCACGGCGCGCAGCGCCAGCACGACCATGTCGGCGGCCCAGTCCTGCGCACGCAGCAGCGTGGCGGCCTCGGTTGCCTCGGCCTCGCTGGCGAACAGGGCGGTCAGGTCGGAGCGCTGCCAGCCCTCCTTGGGCGCGGGCATGCCGGGCTCGCCGAACAGCGCCTGCTCGGCGTCGGTGCCGGCATCGGCGTCGGCCACCGAGACGCTCAGCGCGTCGAGTTCGTCGACCAGGGCCTCGGCCACCGCCTCGACCAGCGATTCGGGCAACCTCAAGACCAGTTCATGCATGATTTTCGGCGGCCTTCATCGCTTGTGGTGCTCGAGCCAGCCTTCGAGATAGTGGATGCTGGTGCCCCCCTCGATGAACTTGGCATCGGCCATCAACTCGCGGTGCAGCGCGATGTTGGTGTTGATGCCCTCGACCACCGTCTCGGACAAGGCGATGCGCATGCGCGCCAGCGCCTGTTCGCGGGTGTCGCCATGGACGATGATCTTGCCTATCATCGAGTCGTAGTTGGGCGGCACCACGTAGTTGGTGTAGGCATGCGAGTCGACCCGCACGCCCGGGCCGCCCGGCGCATGCCACATCGTGATGCGGCCGGGCGAGGGCGTGAACTTGTAAGGGTCTTCGGCGTTGATCCGGCACTCGATGGCGTGGCCGCGCATCTGCACCTGGCGCTGGGTGAACGGCAGTTTCTCCCCGGCGGCCACCCGGATCTGCATCTGCACGATGTCGATTCCGGTCACCATCTCGGTCACCGGATGCTCGACCTGCACCCGGGTGTTCATCTCGATGAAGTAGAACTCGCCGTTCTCGAACAGGAACTCGAAGGTGCCCGCGCCCCGGTAGCCGATCTTCTTGCATGACGCCGCACAACGGTCGCCGATCTTCTCGATCGCCCGGCGCGGGATTCCGGGCGCCGGCGCCTCTTCGATGATCTTCTGGTTGCGGCGCTGCATAGAGCAGTCGCGCTCGCCGAGCCAGACTGCGTTGCGGTGCTCGTCGGCCAGGATCTGGATCTCGACATGACGCGGGTTCTGCAGGAATTTCTCCATGTAGACCGCCGGGTTGCCGAAGGCCGCGCCGGCCTCGCTGCGGGTGGTGGCCACGGCGTTGAGCAACGCCGCCTCGGTGTGCACCACGCGCATGCCGCGCCCGCCACCGCCGCCCGAGGCCTTGATGATCACCGGGTAGCCGATCGCGCGCGCCGCCTGCACGGTGGCCTTGGGGTCGTCGTTGAGCGCCCCCTCCGAGCCCGGCACACAAGGCACGCCGGCCTTGATCATGGCCTGTTTGGCCGACACCTTGTCGCCCATCATGCGGATCGACTCCGAGGTCGGGCCGATGAAGGTGAAGCCGCTTTTCTCGACCCGCTCGGCGAAATCGGCGTTTTCCGACAGGAAGCCATAGCCGGGGTGGATGGCCTCGGCGTCGGTGACCTCTGCGGTGGCGATGATGGCCGGCATGTTGAGGTAGCTCTGCGCCGACGCCGCCGGACCTATGCACACCGCCTCGTCGGCGAGTTTGACGTACTTGGCCTCGCGGTCGGCCTCGGAGTACACCACCACCGACTTGATGCCCATCTCGCGGCAGGCGCGCTGGATTCTCAGGGCGATTTCGCCTCGGTTGGCGATCAGGATTTTCTTGAACATGGTGCCTCGGCTCAATCGCCCCGCACGCTGCGCGTGCCGGGCATTCTGGCTGCGGCCGGCATCGCTTGGGCGAAGCCGGCCTGCGCCGCAACGCCTGCGGCGTTGTCGCCTCGGTTGGCGATCAGGATTTTCTTGAACATTTTGGTACCTGCCGCCACGCTCATTCGATGATGAACAGCGCTTGACCGAACTCCACTGCCTGACCGTTCTCGACCAGCACCTTGGTGACGGTGCCACTCTTGTCGGCCTCGATCTCGTTCATGATCTTCATCGCCTCGATGATGCAGATCGATTCGCCTTCCTTGATGGCCTGGCCGATCTCGGCCAACGGCTTGGACCCCGGATTGCTGGAACGGTAGAAGGTGCCCACCATCGGTGACTTGACGATGTGTCCGGTTTCGACGGCTTCAGCCGCCGGTGCAGCCGTGGCCACCAATCCGGCTGGCGGCGCTGCAGCGGCCATCGCAGGGGCCGGCACCATCATCATCTGCCCGCTGTTGCTGATCCCTGCGCTGGCCTTGACGATACGCACCTTGCCCTCGGCTTCGGTGATCTCGAGTTCGGAAATATTGGATTCAGACACCAGGTCGATCAGTGTCTTGAGCTTGCGCAGGTCCATGGGGTGAACTCCTGGGGTCGGGTCGGCTGATTGGCGGGTCGTTGGAGTGACCGCTGCGTCGGGGCTTTTGCGATGATCGGGTCTCGATCGCTTCGGCTGCAGCGCGTATCTGCGCAGTTCAGCCTGCAATTTTCAGCATTGTGTCATAGCAGATCGCTTCATCGGGCGGTCTGTTCTATTTCATCAATTATTTCGATTTGGTGATTTATATTAATTTTTAGAAAAACCAAGGCGATATTGAATAGTGTTAATGCCAAATACTGCTTGTCGCGTTTCGCGTCTGCGCCGTCCCTCGACGTCAGGCCTTGGCGGCCCAGGCCGCCAGTTCGTCGAAATGGGTGGCCCCCAGCTTGCGTTGGACAAGCTGCCCGCCGGCGTTGATCATCACCGAGAACGGCAGTCCGCCCTGCGGGTTGCCCAGGCCATGAACCAGTTCGGTGCCATCGAGCCCGGCCAAGCCGATGGGAAAGCCTATCTTGACCCGGGCCAGAAACTCACGCACCGGCGTCGGTCCGTCTATCGCCAGGCCCAGTACCTGCCAGCCACGCGGCCCGAATTCGCGGTGAAAGCGGTCGATCTCGGGCATCTCGCGCACGCAGGGCGCGCACCAGGTGGCCCAGAAGTTGATGAGCAGCGGCTTGCCGCGCAAGCTGGCCAGATCGAGTTCGCCGCCCTGGGGCTGGGCCACGCGCATCGCCCACAGCGCGGCCAGCCCGTCGGGTGCTGTTTCGGCTCCCGACAAGAGCGGCGCCGCCGGTGCATCCGGTCCACCCCGCCGCCACCAGCCCAGTGCCAGCCCGGCCGTCACGGCCACGCCGGCCGCGCCGACCATCAAGCTGCGGCGTGACGGCTTGCCGGCGGCTATCGGGCTGGCGGCTTGTTCAGGCTGTGGGGTGCTGCTCATGGCTGTGCTTTCGGTTCGTCCAGCAACCGGCGTAGCGCGGTCGCGTCGCCGCGCCAGCTGCGGCCGCGCGCGTCGGGCTTGAGGGCACCGCGCAGGTCGTCGTGGTCCAGGATGGTCAGGAACAGTGTCACGGTCTGGCCCAGTTCGCCGCAGCGCGAGGCGATGCTCAGCATGTCTATAGGCTCGCCGCGGACACCGGGCCGGCTTCCCACGTCGTAGGCGATGCCGCGGTTGATCAGCGCTATTTCGGTCGACTTGGCATCGTCGCAGTACAGGTCGAGGTGCAGGGCCGACAGGCGGGTGGCCGTGCCGCGCCAGGCCGCGCCGGTCAGGTGCGGCCTGAACTCGGTCAGCCGGTCCATCCACAGCAGGGCCAGCCGGCGCAGCGCGGCCAGCTCGGTCGGCTGGGTATCGGCGCAGAACAGCGCCAGGTAGTCGCGCACCTCGTCTTCCACCTGCTCGTTGCTGGGCAGCCCGCCGCGGCCCGCGCCGGCGCGGCCCAGCGCCCGCAAGGCCTTGCGCTTGGCCTGGCCGTATTCCATGCCTTCGTCGACCACCAGCCGGGCGGCGGTGGCGGCGATCTCTTCGGCCAGGGTTGCAGTCATCGCCGGCATTGTAGGAAGCGCAGTCGTCGCCGTCAGGGCAGTGCGACGTTGCCCATGCGGGCAGCGATCGTCGCGGCGCGGCCGCTGACATAGGCTGATCCGGGGTTCTTCTCGAAGCGCTTGGGCGCGGGCAGCATCACCGCCAGGCGGGCCGCCGAAATCGGATCGAGCCGCGCTGCGTCGGTGTGGACGTAGTGGCGTGCCGCGGCCTGGGCACCGAACACCCCTTCGCCCCATTCCACGTTGTTGAGGTAGATCTCCAGGATGCGGCGCTTGGACAGCAGGGTCTCGAGTGTCAGCGTGATCACGAACTCCTGCGCCTTGCGCAGCGCGGTGCGCTCACTCGACAGAAACAGGTTCTTGGCCAGTTGCTGGCTGATGGTGGAGCCGCCGACCAGCTTGGGCTCGACCTTGGGCCGGGCCGACGAGGCGGCCGCCGTCGCCCGCGCCGGGCGTTTGTCGAGCTGGGCGTTGCGCCGCGCGGCGGCGGCCTCGGCGCGCTGGTTCTTCGCCCAGGCCTGTTCCAGCGCATCCCATTCGACGCCTCCATGGTCGACGAAGCCGGCATCCTCGCTGGCGATCACCGCGCGCTGCAAGGTGGTGGCGATGCGCTCACGGTCGACCCAGTCCTGCTGCCAGTCCAGCCGGTGCCGCTCGGTCAGCAGACGCCAGGCCTCGCTGCGCTGGAAGCTGGTCGACTGCGGCGCCAGCACCGCCATCAGCGCGATCCGGGCGACGAAATAGAACTGCAGCGAGGCGCTGCACAGCAGCAGCAGCCCCAGCAGTTTCAGCCCCTGGCGGCGCAGCGTGGCACCGGTGGTGGGCACCCGGCCCGCTGTTCTTGCCATCGGCAGTCCGCGCCCGAGCCCGGCCTCAGGCTTGGGCCGCCAGCCTGGCCCGCAGGGCCGCGAGCACCGCCGTGGTTTCGGGTCGGACGCCGCGCCACAGCGCAAATGCCTCCGCCGCCTGCTCGACCAGCATGCCCAGGCCGTCGCGCCCGACCGCACCGTGGGCGCCAGCCCAGTCCAGGAAGGGCTGGGCGGCGGCGCCGTACATCAGGTCGAGCGCCAGCGTGCCGGGCCGCAGCACGCTGGAGGCCACCGGCACCGGGCCGCCGGCCAGGCTGCTGGCGCTGCTGTTGAGCACCAGGTCGAAGGCCTCGCCACAGCCGTCCAGGCCACGCGCCTGAAGCTCGACGCCGTGCTGGCTGGCCCAGGCCAGGTGGCGTGTCACCAGCGCCTCGGCCCGGGCCGGCGTGCGGTTGGCCACCGTGATGCTGGCGCAGCCGGCCGCGATCAGCGGCCCCAGCACGCCGGCCGCGGCGCCTCCAGCGCCGATCAGCAGCACGCGCTGCCCGGCCAGCGCAAGACCGGCATGGGTCTGGATGTCGCGCACTAGGCCGATGCCGTCGCTGTTGTCGGCAAACCAGCCATCGGCATCGAAGCGCAGCACGTTGGCGGCCTGGGCCAGACGGGCGCGGTCGCTGACTGTGCGCGCCAGCGGCAGCACCTGGAACTTGAACGGCACGGTGATGTTGCAGCCGCGCGCGGGGCCCAGGCCTGCTGCCGGATCGGCGCTGGCGATGAAGCTGCGCACCGCGGCCTCGAAACCATCGAGCTGGCAGGCTATGCGGCCGTAGTCCAGCCACTGGCCGGTCTGGCGCGCGAACTCGGCATGGATGAAAGGCGACTGGCTGTGCGCCACCGGATGGCCCAGCACGGCATAGCGGTCGGGCAAGGCGGTGGGGTCGGGCACGGCGGGGGAAGGCGCTGGATTCATGGTCGGCGGATTGTCTCAGCGCGGCGCGTGGCTGAGCGTCGTCTCCAGCCCGTCTTCCCGGGTGAAGCGGAAGCGCGAGGTGACGATGATCTGGTCGGCCTGGCGCCGCATCGCGTCCGAGAAGGCGTTGAACGGCGCGGCTGAGCGCACGATGCCCAAGGCGCGGGCGTCGAGTGTCTTGTTGCCCGAACCCCGCACCACCTCGGCCTCGAGCAGGCTGCCGACGGCGTCGACGGTGATGTTCATCGTCAGATCGCCGTACAGCTTGCGGCCCTCGAACTCGGGAAAGTCGCGCGTGCCGCGGTCCTCGATGCGCCGCCGCAGCCGGTCGTAGTACAGGGCATAGACTGCCTCGCGCGTGGCCGGGCTGATGTAGCGCTTGCGCGGCCTGGCGTTCTCGTCGTTGACACGCTTCTCGATCTCCGCCAGCAGCTTGATCAACTGGCGGCGCCGCTCCTCCCGCTCACGTTCGAGCGGCGTGCCGTTGTCGCGCCGGGGGTCGGGCGGCGGCAGCAGCGCCATTTCGCGCCGGATCTCGGCCAGCAACTGCTGCTGTTCATCGCGCAACTGGTCGACGCGCTGGCGCGCCTCGTCGCTGGCGTTGCCTAAGGCCAGCTGGGCGCTGGCCGGCAGCGGTGAGGTGGCTAGGCCGCTGGCCAGTTCACCTCCGCCGGCCAGCGCGGCCTGGGCGACGGCCTGGGCCGTGACCGGCGCCTCGCCCGACCTGGCGTTGACCAGGATGACCTCGAGCGGCGTGTCGCGAAACACCCGGTCGAAACCCGCCGGATCGGCCAGATGAAAGCCCAGCAAGCCGCCGTGCAGCGCCAGCGACAGGCCCAGGGCCCACTGCAGCGCGCCGAGCCGTCGCCAGGCCATGCGGGTGTCAGTCCAGGGGCAAGCCCGGGGCGGTGTCGCCCGGCGCCGGGGTTTGAGCGGCGTCCGCAGTGCCCGCATCGCCCAGGTCGAAGGCCAGGTGCAGCGGCGCGGCGGCTTGCGCCTCGTCGTCGTCCGCCGAGTCGTCCGCTGCGTTGTCCTGCACGGCACCGGCTGCCGCCGTGTCGTCCAGCCGCGCTGCCAGGCTGGCGTGCAGGTCCAAAGTGAACAAGTCCATGCCGCTGATGCGCACCCGAACCCGGGTGTTGCGCGGCAAGGTCTCGCAGCCCATGGCCTTGAACACCAGCGGCAGCGTGTCGGCGCGCACCAGGCCGTCCTTGAGCACCGCGGCGTCGAGCTCGGTCACGTCGTTCTGCTGCAACCAGCGCAGGGTCCAGAAGCGCTCGATGTCGCGCTGGAAGTCGTTGTAGGCGGCATAGGCGGCGTCGAACAGCGAGATCACCGAGAACAGCGTGACGTCCTTGGGCTTGAAAGGTGCGGCCAGCGCGGCGGTCCGGCCATGCCGGGTGGCGGCAATGATCTGCCACTGGTTGACCAGGTCGACATAGCGCCGCAGCGGCGAGGTGGCCCAGCTGTACTGCGGCACGCCCATGCCGGCATGCGGCGCCGGCCTTGTGCCCATGCGCACCTTGACGCCCGGTGCCATGCTGGCCTGGCTGCGGTAGATGCCGGGCACGCCGGACTCGGCGATGAAACCGCCCCAATGGCTGTTGGCCAGGATCATCGCCTCGCTGACGATCAGGTCGAGCGGCGCGCCGCGCTTGCGCTCGCTGATGGTCACGGTCTCGTCGCCGCGCGGTTCACCCGTGCTGTCGACACCTTGGGCACCGTCGCGGGCCAGGCGGAAGTTGTAGTCCGGCCGGTTGAAGTTCTCGGGCTTGCCGCGCACCACTTCGCGCTGCGCCTTGAGGTGCCTGGCCAGCCGGAAGGCGAAGGCCAGCTCGGGCGCGAACGGGTATTCGGCCACCGCCTCATCGGTCAGCGAGGCCACCGTCACCACCTCGTCGAGCTGGTCGTGGCGCAGGTTGGCGGCGATCGGCACACGCTCGATCCGGGTCTCGGTCTTCTGCACCGCCAGCGTGGCCTCGTCGTAGGTGACGTAGAGGCTGACCGCCGGGCAGTCACGGCCCTCGATCAAGGTGTAGGCCCGCACCACTTCGTCGGGCAGCATCGTCAGCTTGCCGCCGGGCATGTAGACGGTGGACAGGCGCTCGCGCGCAAGCTTGTCGACAGGCGAGTCGGGCTGGAAGGCCAGCGCCGGCGCGGCGATGTGGACGCCGAAAATGATCGTGCCGGTGCCCAGGCCGTTGACCGACAGCGCATCGTCGATCTCGGTGGTCTGTGAGTCGTCGATCGAGAACGCCTGCACCGGGGCCAGCGGCAATTCGTCCTTGATCAACGGGGCGGCCAGCGCCGGGAAGCCGACGCCCTTGGGGAATTGATCGAACAGGAAGCGCCTCCAGTGGAACTGGTAAGGCGACGTGATCGCGCCCGAGGCCTGCAGCAGGGCCAGCGGCGCGCGCTGAGAGCGTTTGGCCGCCTCGACCACCGCCTTGTACTCGGGGCCGTTCTTGTCGGGCTTGAACAGGATGCGGAACAACTGCTCGCGCACCGGCTCGGGGCAGCGGCCGGCGGCCAGCTCGGTGGCCCAGTCCTCGATCTGCGCGGCCTGCGCGGCCTTGCGCTCGATCGCCAGCAAGGCCGCCTTGACGGTTTCCTCGGGCGCCTTCCTGAACAGGCCCTTGCCGGCACGGCGGAAGTAATGCGGTGCGTCGAACAGCTTGAACAGCATGGCCGCCTGCTGCTCGGGGCCGGCCTGGGCCGAGAAGTAGTCGCGCGCCAGATCGCCGAAGCCGAATTCGCCCTCGGGCGCGAACTCCCAGGCCATCTCCAGATCGATCTCGGCGGCCTCGGCCTGGGCCGCCGCGATCAGGGCCACCGGGTCAGGCTTGGCAAAGCGCAGCATCACATTGGCGGATTTCACTTTGACGCGCTTGCCGGAATCGAGCTCGATCTGCACCGAGGCATCGGCTTCCGACATCACGCGGCCGGCGTGGAATTTACCGGCATCGTCGAACAAGGCATAGGAGGACATATCCGGCGGATTGTCGCCGCTTGGCAGC
Source organism: Burkholderiales bacterium (assembly GCA_947453625.1). Lineage (GTDB taxonomy): Bacteria > Pseudomonadota > Gammaproteobacteria > Burkholderiales > Burkholderiaceae_C > Pseudaquabacterium. Next base: position 14,243 of record CANGHK010000006.1, on the reverse strand, counting down.
CGGTGCCCCGGCGCCGGCCTTCAGCTCACACCGTCATCCCGCCCGAGACCTCGATCACCGCGCTGTTGATGTAGCTGGCCTCGTCGCTGGCCAGGAAGGCGTAGACGTTGGCGATTTCCTCGGGCTTGCCCAGCCGGTGCAGCGGCACCTGGTCGCGCATGTGCTGCAGCACTTTCTCGGGCACGGTGGCCAGGATGGGCGTCTCGACGAAGCCCGGCGCCACCGCGTTGACCCGCACGCCCTTGGGACCGAGCTCGCGGCCCCAGGTCTTGGTGAAGCCGATCACGCCGAACTTGCTGGCGGCATAGTTGGTCTGGCCGAAGTTGCCGTAGATGCCGACCACGCTGCTGGCGTTGAGGATCACGCCCGCGCCCTGCTCGACCATGATGTCGACGACGGCCTGGGCGCAGTGGAACACGCCGCGCAGGTTGACGTCGATCACCGCGTCGAACTGCTCTATCGTCATCTTCTGCAGCCTGGCGTCCTTGGTGATGCCCGCGTTGTTGACCAGCACATCGACGCGGCCGAAGCGCTGCAGCGTGGCAGCCACCATGGCGTCGACCGCCACCCGGTCGGTGACGTCGAGCGCGAAGCCCAGCGCCTGGGCGCCCGCGGCCTGCACCGCGGACAACGCCGCGTCCACACCGGCAGGCTGGCGGTCGCAGACCACGACGATCGCGCCCTCGGCGGCAAACTTCAGCGCGGTAGCCAGGCCTATGCCCTGGGCGGCGCCGGTGATGATCGAAACCTTGTTGTTCAGTCGCATGACGGGAGGAGATCCAGAAAGTGGAGGATGAAGGGGAGGTGATCGTCGAAATCCGAGATCGCGTGGTCGCCGGCTTCGAGCAGGCGCAGGTTGGCCGCGGGCAGTCCGGCGTAGCGGCCGGTCATCTCGCGCCAGTCCAGCATTTCGTCGCCCTTGGCGATCACCGCGCCATAGCGCTCGGGCCGGGTGATCGCCGGCAGGGTCAGCGCGCGCAGTTCGTCGATGTACTCGGGGCGGAAGAAGAAGCGTTCTTCCGGCGTGTGGAAGGCGGTCTGCTCGCCGATATGGCGGGTCAGATCGCGTGCCGGGTCCACCGCCGGGTTGAGCAGCATCGTCCGGCAGCCGGTGGCCTCGGCGACCGCGGTGGCGTAGAAGCCGCCCAGCGAACTGCCGACCACCGCCATGCTGTTTTCGCCGGCCGAGCGCGGCCATTGCGCGATGCCTTGCTCGATCAGCGCCCAGGTCTGGCGCGGTGATGGCGGCAGTTGCGGGCACCACCAGGTCACATCGGGCCGGTGCGCGTCCAGCCAGGCCTTGAGGTGTCTGGCCTTGAAGGAGGCTGGCGACGAGCGGAAGCCGTGCAGGTAGAGCAGGTGCATGGGCTGGATTGTCGGCCCGCCGCGCGCGGCGCTGGGCCGGTGGTCGGCCCGGGACTGGGTCGACCGCCGCGACCCCTGTCGATTTGCGGCCGCGGCCGCGCTCAGACTATCCTGATTCCCAGGTTGGGCAGGCCGTCGATGTGGCAGTCGATCACGTCGCCGCGCACCACCGGGCCGACGTTCTCGGGCGTGCCCGAGTAGATGAGGTCGCCGGGCATCAGCTCGAAGGCCTCGGACAGCTTGGCGATCTGCTCGGCCACGCTCCAGATCATCTGGTCCAGGTTGGCGTTCTGCTTGAGTACGCCGTTGACCTTGAGCCAGATGCCGCCCTTGGCAAACGGCCCGGTCTGGCTGGCCAGGTGCAGCGGGCCTATCGGCGCGCTGCGGTCGAAGCTCTTGCCGATCTCCCAGGGCTTCTTTTCGTCCCCTAGCGCGCGCTGCAGGTCGCGCCGCGTCATGTCCAGGCCGATGGCGTAGGCATAGACATGGTCCAGCGCGCTGGCGATCGGGATGTTGCGTCCACCCTGGTGCAGCGCCGCCACCAGTTCGACCTCGTAGTGGTAGTTCCGGGTCAGCGTCGGGTAGGGGTGGTCGGCCACGGTGCCGGGGGCGACGTTCTGGATCGCGTCGGTCGGCTTCTGGAAGAAGAAGGGCGGCTCGCGCGTCGGGTCCGACCCCATCTCGCGGGCATGGGCGGCGTAGTTGCGGCCTATGCAGTAGATGCGCCGCACCGGAAACACCAGGTCGCTGCCGACGATCGGCACCGTGGTGGCGGGCACGCTGAACGGCGTCCTGGCCGCCGTCTGGGCCACGCCGGGCAGGGCGCAGCCGGCCAGGGCGCCCAGGCCCAGGGTGGCGGTGGTCTCGAAAAGGGATCTGCGGTCCATGGGGTCTCCGGTTTCAGGGGGTGGTTCAGGCGGGAACAGTGGAATCGGCGTCGGCACCGGCCAGCGCGGGCGGACGCGGACCTTGCGAGCGACCGCTCACGCCGCCAGCGCCGCCAGCAGCTTGGCGTGGATGCCGCCGAAGCCGCCATTGCTCATCACCAGCACCTGGTCGCCGGGCCGGGCGGCGCGGGCGATCGCGGCCACCAGCTTGTCCACGCTGTCAGCGACGACGGTCTGGCCGGCCATCGGCGCCAGCGCCTGCGCAGCGTCCCAGCCGTAGTTGCCCTGCAGACAGAAGGCCAGGTCGGCTTCCTCCAGCGCCCAGGGCAGGCGCGACTTCATGTCGCCCTGCTTCATGGTATTGCTGCGTGGCTCGAAGACTGCCAGGATGCGCGCCAGACCGGCCTTGCGGCGCAGGCCGTTGATCGTGGTGTGCATCGCGGTGGGGTGGTGGGCAAAGTCGTCGTAGACCTTGACGCCGCCGGCCTCGCCGCACAGTTCCAGCCGGCGCCGCACGTTCTGGAAGCGGGCCAGCGCGGCAGCGGTCACCTCCGGCGCCACGCCCAGATGCTCGGCCGCGCCTATCGCCGCCAGCGCGTTGAGCTGGTTGTGCTCGCCCAGCAGCGACCAGTCGACGCGGGCGATCTTCAGGCTGCCGCGCAGCACGTCGAAGCCATGCGGTTCGCCTCGGGCGCGCAGCGCGCCGGGCTCCTCCTTGCGCGCGCCAAAGCGCTGCAATTCGCTCCAGCAACCACGCGCCAGCACCCTGTCCAGCGCCGGCTCGCGGCTGTTGACCACCAGCCGGCCCGAAGCCGGCACGGTGCGAACCAGGTGGTGGAACTGGGTCTCGATGGCGCCCAAGTCCGGGAAGATGTCGGCGTGGTCGTATTCGAGGTTGTTCAGGACCGCGGTGCGCGGACGGTAGTGGACGAACTTGCTGCGCTTGTCGAAGAATGCAGTGTCGTACTCGTCGGCCTCGATCACGAAGGGGCTGGGCGTGCCGCCCGGCCGGCTGGCATGGCCCAGCCGCGCCGAGACGGCGAAGTTCAGCGGCACGCCGCCGACCAGAAAGCCTGGCTGCAGCCCGGCGCAGTCCAGCACCCAGGCCAGCATCGCGGTGGTGGTGGTCTTGCCATGGGTGCCGGCCACCGCAAGCACATGGCGCGGATGGGTCGGGTGGTGCAACACGTTCTCGGCCAGCCACTGCGGTCCGCTGGTGTAGGGCGCGCCGGCGTCCAGGATGGCTTCCATCAGCGGATTGCCGCGGGTCACCACGTTGCCGATGACATAGACATCGGGCGCGAGCGCCATCTGGTCGGCACCGAAGCCCTCGATCAGCGCGATGCCCAGCGCGCTCAGCTGGTCGCTCATCGGCGGATAGACATTGGCATCGCAGCCGGTGACGCGGTGGCCGGCCTCGCGGGCGATGGCCGCGATGCCGCCCATGAACGTGCCGCAGATACCGAGGATGTGGAGGTGCATGGGCCGATTCTAGGCAGCAGTGCCTGCCCGCACAGGCCGCTTGTCACGGTGCCTGTGACCTAGCCAGCCGGTGGCGCGACAGGGTCTGGGGGTCAGCGATTCCCGGACCCGACTTGCCACACAATGGGCCGGACATGGAACCGCGCACCGGCCCCAACTCCGCAGCAACTCACCCGTCGATCTGGATCACGCTGCGGCATCGGGGCTTTCGCCACCTGTGGCTGGCCAGCGGGCTGTACTTCGTCGCCAATGCTATGCAGACCATGGCCGCGTCCTGGCTGATGGTCGAGCTGACGGGCTCGTCTTTTTTGGCCGCGCTGGTGCAGACGGCGGTCTTCATGCCGATGTTCGTGCTGTCGCTGCCGGCCGGGGTGCTGGCCGACACCACCGACCGGCGGCGCCTGATCGTGGTCGCGTTGCTGATGCAGGCCGCCGTGGTGGTGGCGCTGGCGCTGCTGCTGATGGCCGGCTGGGCCGGGCCGGGCACCTTGCTGACGTTCACCTTCATCGCCGGCTGCTGCACCGCGATGTTGTCGCCAGCCTGGAATTCGGCGCTGGGCGAGGTGCTGCCGCGCGACGAGTTGCCGCAGGCCATCATCGCGATCAGCATCGCCTACAACGGCGCGCGCGCCATCGGCCCGGCGCTGGCCGGTCTGGTCTACGGCCTGGCCACCGGCTGGGGCGGCAAGCAGGTGGGCGGCGGCACGGTGTTCGCGCTGGCCGTGGGCGGCACGCTGGTGATGGCCGCGGTGATCCACCACCACCCGCCGCGGCCGCACCCGCCCAGCCGCCTGCCGCCCGAGCGGCTGTGGGGCGGCACGCTGGCCGGCCTGCGCTATGCGTGGCATTCGCACATGATCCTGGCGCAACTGGTTCGCACGGCGGCCTACAGTGCCGCCGGCTCGGCGCTGTGGGCGCTGCTGCCGGTGATAGGCCAGCAGCGCCTGAGCCTGGGCGCCGAGGGCTTCGGCCTGATGATGGCTTGCCTGGGCGCGGGCGCGGTGGGGGTGGGGCTGGTGATCGGCCGGGTGCGTCAGCGACTCGGTCTGGAGCGCCTGGTGACGGTCTGCTGTGTCGTCTTCGCGTCCGCGATGGCGGTGGCCGCGCTGTCACGCTGGGCGCTGCCGGTCTATCTCGCCCTGGTGGCCGGGGGCGCGGCCTGGATGAGCGTGATGAGCACCTTCAACACGGCCACCCAGACCAGCGCGCCGCCCTGGGTGCGTTCGCGCGCCACCGCGATGCATGTGCTGTCGGCGCTGGGATCGTTTGCGCTGGGCTCGGCGTTCTGGGGCGCGCTGGCGGGCCTGGTCGGGCTGCAACTGGCGCTGTGCGCGGCGGCGGTGTTGATGCTGGCCAACCTGCTGCTGGCGCAGCGCTTCCCGCTGCGCATGGGGGGCTTGCACGAGGTGACGCAGGCGCCGTTCGAGGACTTGCTGGTGACCGACCAGCCCGACCCGCAAGCCGGCCCGGTCTCGGTGGAGGTGAGCTACCGCATCCGGCCCGAGGACGCCGAGCAATTCCTGGCCGAGGTGGGACTGCTCAAGGCGCCGCGCCAGCGCGACGGTGCCAGCCTGTGGCGCATCTACCGCGACCTCGATGACCCGACGCGCTATGTCGAGCGTTTTCTGATCACGCGCTGGGCCGACTACCTGCACCAGCGCGCCCGCGCCACGGTGGCCGACCAGGCGATCGAGGCCAGGCTGCGGGCGCTGGTGCTGCCGGGCGAGCCGGTCGTGATGCAGCATTACATCGCGGAGAGGTAACGTGAACCGGAATCCGCACCACGGCTCTCCGCGACGGGCTGGCCCGCTCAATCCGGCCCGAACAAGGCCAGCGCCACTTCGGCCGGCAGCGGCTGGCCGGTGCGGCGGGCGCGGGCGATCACCTGCCAGAAATAGCGGTAGCTGGCGCGGTCGTGCAGGCGATCCTGCCCCTGCTGGCGGTGCCGGATCGGCGCCCAATGCGCAGCCTGGGCGGCCAGGATGATGGCGATCGCCTCGTCGAGCTCGGCCACGCTGGGCGCGAAGGCCTCGACGATGGGCCGGATCTGCGCCGGGTGGATGCTCCACATCCGCGTGTAGCCGAACTCGCGCGCGGCGCGTCGCGCGGCGGCGGCGATGGCCGCCGGATCCTTGAACTCGGTGACCACGCAGTGCGAGGGCACCTTGGCGGCGCCGTGGCAGGCGGCGGCAATCTCCAGCTTGGCACGCACCACCAGCGGGTGCTCGAACTGGCCCTGCGCGCCCATCGCCGACTGCGGTATCGCGCCGCGGTGCGCCGAGACGAAGTCCATCAGGCCGAAAGACAGGCTCTGGATGCGCGGCAGCGCGGCCATTGCAAACACGTCGCGCAGCGCGCCGTGGGTTTCCACCAGCGCATGCACCGGCAGCGCGGCGCCCCGGCCGTGCACTCTGGCCACATGGTCGATATGCGCCACCGCCTGTTGCAGGTCGACCAGGTGGCGCGGCTTGGGCACCATCAGGTAGGCCAGCCGGTCGCCGGCACGGCCGACCAGCGTCTCCACGTCCTGGGCGAAGGCCGGATGGCCGAAGGGGTGGACCCGGGCGCCGACGCGGCCGAAACGGTTGTCGACAGCGAGCGCCAGCTCAGCCACCATTGCCGCATGTTCGGCCTCGGCGCCGATGGGCGCGCCGTCCTCGCAGTCGAGCGTGATGTCGAACACCGGGCCGAGTTCGGCTTGCAGCGCCAGCGCCTTGCGCATGCGCTCCTCGGTGCCGCAGTAGTGGTCGCACACGGGCAGTTCGGGCGCGGCGTCGCCCTCTTCGAACAAGGCCTGTTGGGGCCGAATGGTGTCGGTCATGGTCGTTGGCAGCCCAAAAAAATGGGCTGGCGGCGCGAGTCCGACCAGCCCTTGTCAGCGTGGCCCGCTCGGGCCCGCCGGATCCCGCTTACAGCAGGTGCTTGACGCCGTCCTGCTCACCCAGCAACTCGGCCAGGGTCTTGTCTATGCAGGTCTGCGAGAAAGCGTCGATAGTCAGGCCCTCGACCAGTTTGTACTCGCCGCCCTCGCAGGTGACCGGGTAGCCGAACATCACGTCCTGCGGGATGCCGTACTCGCCGTTGCTCGGCACGCCCATCGTCACCCAGCGGCCATTCGTGCCCAGCGCCCAGTCGCGCATGTGGTCGATGGCGGCGTTGGCGGCCGACGCGGCCGATGACACGCCGCGGGCGGCGATGATGGCCGCGCCACGCTTGCCCACCGTCGGCAGAAAGGTCTCGGCGTTCCAGACCTGGTCGTTGATCATGTCCTTGACCGATGCACCGTCGATGGTGGCGAAGCGGTAGTCGGCATACATCGTCGGCGAATGGTTGCCCCACACCGCCAGCTTCTGGATGCTGGCCACTGGCTTGCCGGTCTTGGCGGCGAGCTGGCTCAGCGCCCGGTTGTGGTCGAGACGCAACATCGCGGTGAAGTTCTTGCGCGGCAGATCGGGCGCCGATTTCATCGCGATGTAGGCGTTGGTGTTGGCCGGGTTGCCGACCACCAGCACCCGCACGTCGCGCGAGGCCACGGCGTTCAGGGCTTTGCCTTGAGCGGTGAAGATCTGCGCGTTGGCGGCCAGCAGGTCGGCGCGCTCCATGCCGGGGCCACGCGGACGGGCGCCGACGAGCAGCGCGTAGTCGGTGTCCTTGAAGGCCGTCATCGGGTCGCTGTGCGCTTCCATGCCGGTCAGCAGCGGGAAGGCGCAGTCTTCGAGTTCCATCATCACGCCCTTGAGCGCTTCCTGGGCCTTGTCGACCGGCACTTCCAGCAGTTGCAGGATGACGGGCTGGTCTTTGCCCAGCATTTCGCCGGAGGCGATGCGGAACAGCAGGGCATAACCGATTTGGCCGGCGGCGCCGGTGACGGCCACGCGAACGGGCTTCTTGCTCATGGGAGGCTCCAGGAGGATGGTGACGGAGGGGGTCGGGTCGGCCCATCGCGGCTGCCGTCCCCATGTGCCCCGCAAGTCGAACGCGGCGCTTCAGGAGTCAGCCGCCCGAGCCGGACGACAGTGTAGGCCAATCTAGGGGTTCCCACGGGGGTTCGGCAGTCTTATGTCTTCTATAAGACATCTGTCAGCTTTTGCGCTGCGGAGACGTTGTTTTGGCGCAATCTGTGCTGCAATCCGGGGTGATGGCTTCGATTGCACCTCCGCCCAACTCCTTGGTTCCTGCCGCGGATGCCGTCGAGCCGGCCGGTCCGGCCTTCAGTCCGCTGTACCGGCAGATCAAGGGCCTGATCACCCGCGAGCTGCAGGCCGGGGCGTGGAAGCCGGGCGAATCCATTCCCAGCGAGCTGGACCTGGCGGCACGCTTCAAGGTCAGCCAGGGCACGGTGCGCAAGGCGATCGACGAGTTGGCGGCCGACAACCTGCTGGTGCGCCGCCAGGGCAAGGGCACCTTCGTCGCCACCCATGCCGAGCAGCAGATCCAGTACCGCTTCCTGCGCCTGATGCCCGACGACGGCGGCGCGCGCGACATGGAGCGCCGCCTGCTCGACTGCCGACGCACCCGCGCACCCTCCGACGTGGCGCGCATGCTTGAGTGCAAGAGCGGCGACGCCGTGGTGCAGTTGCGCCGGTTGCTGCTGGCGGCGACCCGGCCGGTGGTGCTCGACGAGATCTGGCTGCCCGGCCACTTGTTCAAGGGCCTGACGGCCGAGCGCCTGGCCGACTACAAGGGCCCGATGTACGGCATGTTCGAGACCGAATTCGGCGTGCGCATGATCCGTGCCGAGGAAAAGATCCGCGCCCTGGCTGCCGACCGGCCGACCGCCGAGCTGCTCGGGCTGGCCCCCGGCGCACCGCTGCTCAGCGTCGAGCGCCTGTCCTTCACTTACGGCGACAAGCCGGTGGAGTTGCGCCGGGGGCTGTACGACACCACCCGTCACTTTTACCGCAACGAGTTGAATTGATGCTGCATCGCTTTGACGCTGCGCAAGGCTGGGGTTTCGCAAAAGCCCCAGGTAAGCCTGCTGCGTTGCAATAAACTCATGGGGTTTTTCCCCGATGACAACGAGACCTTAGCCCATGGCAGACCTGTCCCAACCCCAGTCCCCTAAAAGGCCCAAATCGCGTCCGGGCGAGAACATGCGCCTGATCGACGCCCTGCAATACCGCCTGCCGGTGGCCGGAGTGGTGTCCATCCTGCACCGGGTCAGCGGCGTGTTGATGTTCGTGCTGCTGCCCTTCATCGTCTGGATGTTCGACGCCAGCGTCACCTCCGAGGTGTCGTTCGACGGTTTTACCAGCGCCTTCGGGGCCGGCATCGGCTTCGTGCCGGGCTTCGTGGTCAAGTTGGTGGCCCTGGCGCTGATCTGGGCCTACCTGCACCATGCGGTGGCCGGTCTGCGCCACCTGTGGATGGACGCCACCCATGCCGTCACGCTGCAGTTCGGGCGTTCTTCGGCGCTGGCCACCTTCGCGATCAGCCTGTCGCTGACCGCCGTGCTGGGTGCCAAGCTGTTCGGCTTGTTCTGATTCAATAAAAGGTAGAAAAACAATGGCCGTCAACTACGGTTCTAAGCGCTTGGTCGTGGGCGCGCACTACGGATTCCGCGACTGGTTGAGCCAACGCGTCACGGCGCTGCTGATGGCGCTGTTCACGCTGGTGTTGCTGCTGCAGGTGATCTTCGGCGGCCCGGTCGGCTATGACAGTTGGGCCGGCATCTTCTCGCGCCAGTGGATGAAGGTGCTGACCTTCGTGGTGATCGTCTCGCTGGCCTGGCATGCCTGGGTCGGGATGCGCGATGTGTTGATGGACTACGTCAAGCCAGTCGGCTTGCGTCTGCTGGCCCAGGTGGCCAGCATCGCCTGGCTCGTCGGCTGTGCCGGCTGGGCGGTGCAAGTGCTGTGGAGACTGTGAATTCAATGGCTGCTATCAAAACTTCCGTGGCGCGTCGCAAGTTCGACGTGGTGATCATCGGCGCCGGCGGCTCTGGCATGCGTGCCTCGCTGCAACTGGCCCGCGCCGGGCTGAACGTGGCCGTGCTGTCCAAGGTGTTCCCGACCCGCTCGCACACCGTCGCGGCGCAGGGCGGCATCGGTGCTTCGCTCGGCAACATGAGCGAGGACAACTGGCATTACCACTTCTACGACACGATCAAGGGCTCCGACTGGCTCGGCGACCAGGACGCGATCGAGTTCATGTGCCGCGAGGCCGGCAAGGTGGTCTACGAGCTCGAACACTTCGGCATGCCGTTCGACCGCAACCCCGACGGCACGATCTACCAGCGCCCGTTTGGCGGCCACACCGCCAACTACGGCGAAAAGCCGGTGCAGCGCGCCTGTGCCGCGGCTGACCGCACCGGCCACGCGATGCTGCACACGCTGTACCAGCAGAACGTCAAGGCCCGCACCCAGTTCTTCGTCGAGTGGATGGCGCTCGACCTGATCCGCGACGCCGACGGCGATGTGCTGGGTGTGACGGCTATGGAGATGGAGACCGGCGAGGTCTACATCCTCGAAGCCAAGACCACCTTGGTGGCCACCGGCGGGGCCGGCCGCATCTTTGCCGCCAGCACCAACGCCTTCATCAACACCGGCGACGGCCTGGGCTTGGCGGCGCGAGCCGGCATCCCGCTCGAGGACATGGAGTTCTGGCAGTTCCACCCGACCGGCGTGCACAACGCCGGCGTGTTGCTGACCGAAGGCTGTCGCGGCGAAGGCGCGATTCTGCGCAATGGCAATGGCGAGCGCTTCATGGAGCGTTACGCGCCGACGCTGAAAGACCTGGCGCCGCGCGACTTCGTCTCGCGCTGCATGGACCAGGAGATCAAGGAAGGGCGCGGCTGCGGTCCGAACAAGGACTACATCGAACTCGACATGACCCACCTGGGTGGCGACACGATCATGAAGCGCCTGCCCAGCGTGTTCGAGATCGGCCACAACTTCGCCAACGTCGACATCACCAAGGAATCGATTCCCGTGGTGCCGACCATCCACTACCAGATGGGCGGCATCCCGACCAACATCAACGGCCAGGTGGTGGTGCCCAAGGGAGATGACTACAAGAGCGTGGTGGGCGGCCTGTACGCGGTGGGCGAATGCTCCTGCGTCAGCGTGCACGGCGCCAACCGGCTGGGCACCAACTCGCTGCTCGACCTGCTGGTGTTCGGCCGGGCCGCGGGCAACCACATCGTCGACTCGTTCAAGACGGGCGACAAGTCGCAGAAGTCGCACAAGCCGCTGCCGGCCGACGCGGCCGACAAGTCGCTGGCGCGCATCGCCCGGCTCGACGCCAGCACCTCGGGCGAATACGCCCAGGACGTGGCCAACGACATCCGCAACACGATGCAGTTGCACGCCGGGGTGTTCCGCACCCAGGTGTCGATGGACGAGGGCACCCGCAAGATTGCCGCGTTGCGCGAGCGCGTGGCCGGCATCGCGCTCAAGGACAAGAGCAAGGTGTTCAACACCGCCCGCATCGAGGCGCTGGAAGTCGAGAACCTGATCGAGGCCGCGCAGGCCACGATCGAGTCGGCCGCCGCGCGCCACGAATGCCGTGGTGCCCACACCGTCAACGACTACGAGCGCCTGGCCGACGACGCCGAGTTCCCGCTCGGCCGCAACGACGTGGAGTGGTTGAAGCACACGCTGTGGTACAGCGAGGACAACCGGCTCGCCTACAAGCCGGTGCAGCTCAAGCCGCTGACGGTGGACAGCGTGCCGCCCAAGGTTCGGACCTTCTAAGCGCCGCGACAGCAGCGACAGGACACAGTCTCATGACAAAAAGAACGTTTCAAATCTACCGCTACGATCCGGACACCGACGCCAAGCCCTACATGCAATCGATAGACGTCGAACTCGACGGCACCGAACGCATGCTGCTCGACGCGTTGATGAAGCTGAAGTCGGTCGACCCGGCGATCAGCTTCCGGCGCAGCTGCCGCGAAGGCGTCTGTGGTTCGGACGCGATGAACATCAACGGCAAGAATGGCCTGGCCTGCCTGACCAACATGCGCGACCTGCCTGGCGTGGTGGTGCTCAAGCCGCTGCCCGGCCTGCCGGTGATCCGCGACCTGATCGTCGACATGACGCAGTTCTTCAAGCAGTACAACTCGATCAAGCCCTATCTCGTCAACGACGAGATCCCGCCCGAGAAAGAGCGTCTGCAAAGCCCCGAGGAGCGCGAGGAGCTGAACGGCCTCTACGAATGCATCCTGTGCGCCAGCTGCTCGACCGCCTGCCCCAGCTTCTGGTGGAACCCGGACAAGTTCGTCGGCCCGGCCGGCCTGCTGCAGGCCTACCGCTTCATTGCCGACAGCCGCGACCAGGACACGGGCGCCCGGCTCGACAACCTGGAAGACCCCTACCGCCTGTTCCGCTGCCACACCATCATGAATTGCGTCGATGTCTGTCCAAAGGGCTTGAATCCCACCCGGGCCATCGGCAAGATCAAAGAACTGATGGTGCGGCGCGCCGTCTAGGCGCGCCCGTCTTGTCGTTGGTCATTCCGGAGCAAGCGGCCATGCACATTGAAGTCGACGACAGCGCGACGATAGACACCACCGAGCTCAGCCGGCTGCGTTGGCGTTGCCGGCGCGGCTTGCTCGAGAACGATCTGTTCGTCGCGCGCTTCTTCGAGCGCTACGACTGTGCGCTCACGGTGCGCCATGCCACCGGGCTGCAGATATTGATGGACCTGGCCGACAACGACTTGCTGGATCTGTTGCTGGCCCGTCGTGAGCCCGAAGATGAGTTGGCCAGCCCCGAGGTGATCGAGGTGCTGGCCATGTTGCGTACCAAGTGACGGTCGGCTGCTGACCGTTTGACCGCGTTGAACCTGACCACAAAAAAGGGAATGCCAAATGACCCCCTCCGACGTTAAAGCCACCCTGTCGTTTTCCGACGGCAGCCCGAGCATGGACTTGCCGCTCTACAAGGGCAACATCGGCCCGGATGTGATCGACATCCGCAAGCTCTACGGCCAGACCGGCAAGTTCACCTACGACCCCGGTTTTCTGTCGACCGCGTCGTGCAACTCCACCATCACCTACATCGACGGTGACAAGGGCGAGTTGCTCTACCGCGGCTACCCGATCGAGCAACTGGCCAAGAACTGCGACTTCCTAGAGACCTGCCACTTGCTGCTCTACGGCGACCTGCCGGACGCCGCGCAGCGTGTCGATTTCACGGCCCGGGTGTCCAACCACACGATGGTCCACGAGCAGATGCAGTTCTTCCTGCGTGGCTTCCGGCGCGATGCGCACCCGATGGCCATCATGACCGGACTGGTGGGCGCGTTGTCGGCCTTCTATCACGACAGCACCGACATCAACAATCCGGAGCACCGCGAGATCGCGGCGATTCGCCTGATCGCCAAGATGCCCACGCTGGTGGCGATGGCCTACAAGTACACCTGCGGCCAGCCGTACATGTACCCGAAGAACAAGCTGTCTTACTCGGCCAACTTCATGCAGATGATGTTTGCCAATCCCTGCGAAGAGTATGTACAGAACGACGTGCTGGTGCGGGCGATGGACCGCATCTTCATCCTGCACGCCGACCATGAGCAGAACGCCAGCACCTCGACCGTGCGCCTGTGCGGCTCATCGGGCACCAATCCGTTCGCGGCGATCGCCGCCGGCGTGGCCTGCCTGTGGGGACCTGCGCATGGCGGCGCCAACGAGGCCTGCCTGAACATGCTGGGCGACATCCAGAAGATGGGTGGCGTCGAGAAGATCGGCGAGTTCATCAAGCAGGTCAAGGACAAGAACTCCAACGTCAAGCTGATGGGCTTCGGCCACCGGGTCTACAAGAACTACGACCCGCGTGCCACGCTGATGCGCGAGACCTGTCACGAGGTGCTGGGTGCGCTCGGCCTGCACGACGATCCGCTGTTCAAGCTGGCGATGGCGCTGGAGAAGATCGCGCTGGAAGACGACTACTTCGTCTCGCGCAAGCTCTACCCGAACGTCGACTTCTACTCCGGCATCGTGCAGCGCGCCATCGGCATCCCGGTGCCGCTGTTCACCGCGGTCTTCGCGCTGGCCCGCACGGTGGGCTGGATCGCCCAGCTCAACGAGATGATCGGCGACCCGGAGTACAAGATCGGCCGTCCGCGTCAGCTGTACGTGGGTGCGGCGCAGCGCAACGTGCTGCCGATCGCACAACGCTGAGGCTGGACCTGGCGAGCCCCTGCTGACAACGCGCCTTGGCGGGCTGCGGCGCAGCCAAGGATCTGCCCGCATGCCTGCTGGCAAGCACTTTTGAGGCCTGGCCTTCCGCTTGACTGCAAGAGCCGCCTTCTGGCGGCTTTTTTGTGGCCGCCCGTGGCGGTGGCACCACGAAAAAAAGCCACCCGAAGGTGGCTTTTCCCGGGGGCAGGGCGGGGCAGTCCGCCGCTTGCGGTCCGCTTACAGCAGCGCCTTGAGCAGGCGCGCCATCTCGCTCGGGTTGCGGGTGATGGTGAAGCCGCATTCCTCCATCACCGCCAGCTTGGCATCGGCCGTGTCGGCGCCGCCCGAGATCAGCGCGCCGGCGTGGCCCATGCGCTTGCCGGCGG
>CANGHK010000005.1 GCA_947453625.1 Burkholderiales bacterium | reverse complement strand
GCCTGGGTTACAGTGGTCGGCACAGCGCGAAACGTGCTCCGCCCTCGCGCACCCCTACCGGGCAGCGCTCCGATGACTGGCTTGCTCTCCTTGTTCCGCACCTTGACGCTGGCCCGCTTGGCCGCCGGCCTGCTTGCCGCCGCCGGCTTGGCACTGCCCCTCAGCGCGGTCGCCCAGAACAGCAAACTCGACACCACCGTGGTCGAGGCCCGCGACGCAGCGCGCAAGCACGACCGCAACCGCCTGGCTGCAGCGCGCGCCGCGATGCAGGCCGGGCAGCATCCGCTGACGCCCTGGGTCGAATACTGGGACCTGAGCAACCGCCTGACCGAGGCCCAGGCCGACGAGGTCGAAGCCTTTTACGTCCGCTGGAGCGGCAGCTATGTCGAGGACAGGCTGCGCAACGACTGGCTGCTGGAACTGGGTAAACGCCGCGACTGGCCCGCGCTGGCACGCGACTACCCGCGCTTCAGGATGAACGATGACCGAGAAGTCATTTGCTGGTGGCTGTTCACCGAGCACCTGGCCGGCCGCGACGTGCGCGACGCCGCCCGCGGCGCCTGGTTCGCCCAGAAGGAACTGGACGACGGCTGCAACCTGCTGGCCACCGCGATGGTCGATGCCAAGCGTTTCACGGCCGACGATGTCTGGCACAAGGCGCGGCTGGCGATCGAGGCCCAGCGGCCGGCCGCGGCCAAGGCAGCGGCCGGTATGCTCGGCAACGCCGTGGCCCGCGAGGCCGGTGACGCCATGGACAACCCGGCCCGCTACATGCGCAGGCACACCGAAAGCCCCAGCGGCAGCACCCGGCATGCGCAGGAGTTGCGGCTGCTGGCGGTGATGCGGCTGGCCGCGACAGACACCGACGCGGCCAGCGCCGCGCTCGACAGCGGCAGGCTGGGCCTGCTGCCGGCGCTGGCTGGGTGGGGCTGGGCCTATGCCGGCCGGCAGGCCGCGTTCAAGCTCTCGCCCGACGCGGCGGCGCTCTACCAACGCGGGCTGGCCGGCCTGCGCGGCGACGAGGCCCGTCACCCCGGCTGGAGCGACGACACCCTGGCCTGGGGCGTGCGCGCCACGCTGCGCAACGCCGCGCCAGCGCGGCGCTGGCCGCTGGTACAGCAGTTGATCGAGGCGATGAGCACCGCCGAACAGCGCGATCCGGCCTGGGTCTACTGGCGGGCTAGAGCCGTGCAGGCCCAGGCCAGGGACGGCGCCGACGGCGAGTCCAGGCGCGCCGAGGCGAGGCGCCTGTTCGACACGATCGCCGGCGGGCTGGGCTTCTACGCTCTGCTGGCCGCCGAGGACCTGGGCCGCGTGCCGCCATGGCCCGCCGCGCCCGCGCCGGCCAGCGCGGCCGAGCGCGATGCCGCCAAGACCAGCCCCGGCCTGGCCCGCGCGCTGCTGCTGGCCGACCTGGGGCTGCGCGACGAGGCCAGACGCGAGTGGAACTTCACGCTGCGCGGGCTGGACGACCGCGCGCTGCTGGCCGCCGCCCGCCTGGCCTGCGAGCGCAGCGACTGGCAGCTGTGCATCAACACCGCCGAACGCAGCCGCGGCGAGGTCGACACCGGCTTGCGCTACCCCATGCCTTACGCCGCCGAGATCACCCAGGCGGCCAACGCCGCCGGGCTGGAGCCGGCGCTGGTGTTCGGCCTGATCCGGCAGGAAACCCGCTTCATGCCGCAGCTGCGCTCCGGCGTGGGCGCAGCCGGGCTGATGCAGGTGATGCCGACCACCGCCAAATGGGTGGCCAAGAAAATCGGACTCGACTGGCGCAACCCCGAGCAGATCAGCGACCCGCAGGTCAACCTCAGGCTGGGCACCAGCTACCTGAAGATGGTGCTCGACGACCTGGGCGGCTCGCAGGCCATGGCCGCCGCCGCCTACAACGCCGGCCCGGGCCGGCCGCGCCGCTGGCGCGAGGGGCCGGTGCTCGAGACCGCGGTCTGGGCCGAGAACATCCCGTTCAACGAGACCCGGGACTATGTCAAGAAGGTGCTGTCCAATGCGGCCATCTACAGCGCGCTGCTCGACGGCCAGAAGCCGCCGGTCCTGCGGCCGCGCCTGGGGCCAGGCATAGGCCCGCGCGACGCCGGCGCCACCACCCCCAACACCGAATTGCCCTGAAGGGCCCGCATGAAAAAAATTGTCATCACCGGCGGCACCGGCTTCGTCGGCCGCAGCGTCATCGAGCGCCTGTTCGAGCACGACCCCGAAACCCGGCTGGTGGTGCCCACGCGGCGCCTGGCCAGCGGGCGCGCGATACAGCTGCTGCCCACGGTGGACCTGGTCGAATGCAATGTGCACGACCCGGCAGCGCTGCGCGGCCTGCTGGCCGGGGCCGATGCGCTGGTGCAACTGGTGGCCATCCTGCATGGCAGCAAGGCTGATTTCGAGCGCGTGCATGTGCAGTTGCAACGCACGCTGGCGGCAGGCTGCGTGGCGGCCGGGGTCATGCGCGTGGTGCAGGTCAGCGCGCTGGGCGTGGCGGCCGACGCGCCGTCCCACTACCTGCGCAGCAAGGCCGCTGGCGAGGCGGTGTGGCAGCAGGCGGCGCAGCAGCAGGGCTTGGATATCACGCTGCTGCGGCCGTCGGTGATCTTCGGCGCCGAAGACCGCTTCACCAACTTGTTCGCGTCGCTGCAAAAAGTGTTCCCGGTGCTGCCGCTGGCCGGGGCCGGCGCCCGCTTCCAGCCGGTCTGGGTGGGCGACGTGGCGCAGGCCGTGGTCAACAGCCTGGCACTGCCGCAACACCCAGGCCCGGTGATCGAATGCGCCGGGCCCGAGGTGCTGACGCTGGCGCAGACCGTGCAGCGGGTGGGCGAGATGGCCGGCTGCCGGCGGCCGGTGCTGGCGCTGCCCGAGTTCGTCGGCATGCTGCAGGCCGCCGCGATGGGGCTGATGCCGGGTGAGCCGCTGATGTCGCGCGACAACGTGTTGTCGATGCGGGTGCCCAACGTGGCGAGCGGCACGCTGCCCGGGCTGGCGTCGCTGGGCATCACACCGGTCTCGCTGGCCAAGCTGGCGGCGCATTTCAGCCCGCCCGACCCACGCCGCCGATGAAGTGCTACCTGGTCGGCGGGGCGGTGCGGGACCGGCTGCTCGGCAGGGCGCAGGGCGACCGTGACTGGGTGGTGGTGGGCAGCACGCCCGAAGCCATGGCCAAGGCCGGCTACACCCCGGTCGGGCGCGACTTTCCGGTCTTTCTGCACCCCCGCAGCAAAGAGGAATACGCGCTGGCCCGCACCGAGCGCAAGTCCGGCCGCGGCTACCAGGGTTTTGTCGTGATGGCCTCGCCCGAGGTCACGCTGGAAGAGGATCTCGGTCGGCGCGACCTGACGATCAACGCGATCGCGCAAGACCCGTCGACCGGCGAACTGACCGACCCCTTCGGCGGCCAGCGCGACCTGGCCGCGCGGGTGCTGCGTCATGTCGGCCCGGCCTTTGTCGAGGACCCGGTGCGCCTGCTGCGAATCGCCAGGCTGGCGGCGCGTTTTCCCGATTTTTCGGTCGCGCCGGAAACCCAGGCCTTGCTGTCGACCATGGTCGACGACGGCGAGGTCGACGCGCTGGTGCCCGAGCGCGTCTGGCAAGAACTGTCGCGCGGCTTGATGGAGGCATGTCCCGAGCGCCTGTTCGAGGTGCTGCGCGGCTGCGGCGCGCTGGCGCGGCTGCTGCCCGAGGTGGACCGGTTGTGGGGCGTGCCGCAGCCGACGTCCCACCACCCCGAGATCGACACCGGCGTGCACCTGATGATGGTGCTTCAAATGGCCGCCAGGCTGGACGCGCCGCTGGCGGTGCGCTATGCCTGCCTGTGCCACGACCTGGGCAAGGGCACGACGCCGGCCGAGGACTTGCCGCGCCATATCGGCCACGAGGCCCGCAGCGCCAGGCTGGCCCGGCGGGTCAGCGAGCGCTGGCGCGTGCCCAGCGACTGCCGCGAACTCGCCGACCTGACCGCCCGCGAGCACGGCAACATCCACCGCAGCGCCGACTTCAACGCGGGCGCGCTGATGCGATTGTTCGAGCGCTGCGACGCGCTGCGCCGGCCGCAGCGCTTCGAGGCGGCGCTGCTGGCCTGCGAATGCGACGCCCGCGGCCGGCTCGGCCTGCAAGAGTCTCCCTACCCGCAGCGGCCGCGCCTGGCCCGGGCGCTGGCGGCAGCACTGGCAGCGCCGGTGCAGGGGGTGGCCGAGGCGGCCGCCGCGGCCGGCCTGCGCGGACCGGCGATAGGCGAGCGCATCCGGGAGGTCCGCATCGAGGCGATACAGGCCGGCGCCGGCCCAGCCGGCTGACGCACCCCACGCCAGGCCCTGCGCGGGCCTGACGACCCGCTCAGAACCAATGGCCGATCGCCATCGCGACAAAGCTCAGCACCAGGCTGGAAGCCAGCGGCACATAGAACTCTCGGCCCAGGAAACGCAGCGTGAAGTCGCCCGGCAACCGGCCCAGGCCGACCTTCATCAGACAGCGGCGCAGGCCGCCAAACAGGATCAGCAGCAGGAAAAACAGGATCATCCAGCGCATCGTCGGGCCAGCCTCACAGCCGGTGCGTGCGGTCGCCCTGGGCAAAGCCCAGCGGGTCGAACTGCACGCCGCACGAGAAGGCGATGACCTTGAACAACTCGCCCATCTCATGCTCGTTGATGAGCTTCTGCGCCATCGCCCGCTCGGCCAGGCTGGCGGCTTCGAGCAGGTCCACCAGGCCGCAGTTGATCAGGAAGCGTGCCTGCGAGGTGTAGCCGATCACCTCCAGCCCGGCGTTCTGCCCGGCCAGCGCGATGCCGCTGAAATTGACATGGGCGGTGATGTCCTTGGCGCCGACGTCGACCAGCGGATCGGCGTCGGCGCGGTGCGCCTGGTGGCACATCAGCGTGCCGCCATGGCGCTGCGGCAGGTAGAACTCGGCTTCCGGGAAGCCGTAGTCGATGAAGATCGCCACCCCGCGCCTCAGCATGCTGGCCAGCGTGGCGATGAAAGCCTCGGCCTGGGGGTGGATCTCGGTGACGCTGCCCGGTACGAAAGCAGCGTCGAGCGGCGGGCGCAACAGCGTCGGCCGGTCTTGCCAGACGAAGCGCGGGGCGGCGTTGGGGGCTGGGTTGGTAGAGCCGTCATCGACCGCCACGCCGCGCTCGAACCAGTCCTGGCCGTCGAAGGCCAGCAGTTGCACCGGCATCGCGTCGAGCAGTTCGTTGCCCAGCACGACGCCGTCGAAGGCCAGGGGCAGCGCGTCCAGCCACTGCACCCGATCGCCGAAACGCGCCAGCCTGGCCTGCTGGCGCTGGCGCAGCGTGCCCGACAGGTCGACGATGGCGTACTGCTCGAGAGGCACACCCGCAGCGTCCAGCGCGTCGATCAGGCCGGCGGCCAGCGCGCCCGAGCCGGCGCCGAACTCCATCAGCCGCGCGCTGCCGCCCGCCCCCAGCGCCTGCGCCACCTGCACCGCCAGCGCGCGCGCGAACAGCGGCGACAACTCTGGCGCGGTGACGAAATCACTGCCCGACGACGGCATGCTGCCGAACTTGCGGCGGTGGTTCGCGTAATAGCCCAGCCCAGGCTGGTACAGCGCCAAGGCCATGAAGGCGTCGAAAGCCAGCCAGCCGCCGCGCTCGGCGATGGCCTGGCGGATCACGCCGTCCAGGTCGCTGGCTACACTGCCCGTTGGCCCGGCGTCGTCGGGTGTCGTGTCTGAGGTCCGGGCCATCCCGGCATTGTAGAAACCATGTTGCCCTACCCCCCGTCATCGCCCGCGGCCGCGCCGCCTCAGTCCAGGTCCGCGGCGCGAACGCCGCCCCGTCCTGTGGCGCTGGTCACCGGCGCGGCGCGCCGCATCGGCCGTGTCATCACGCTCGAGCTGGCCCGCCATGGCTGGGATCTGGTGCTGCACTGCCGCGGCGGCGCGGCCTCGCTGGCCGATGCCGAGGCCACCGCCTGCGAGGCCCGCGCCCTGGGGGCCCAGGCGCAGGTGCTGGGCGCCGACCTGGCCGTCGAGGCCGACTGCGAGGGTCTGGTGCCCGCCGCCGTGGCGGCGTTGGGCCGGCTCGACGCGGTGGTCAACAACGCATCGTCCTTCGAGTACGACAGCGTGGCGAGCTTTTCCAGCCAGGCCATGGACCGTGCCTGGCGCAGCAACACCGCGCCCGCCGTGCTGCTGGCCCGCGCGCTGCACGCCCACCTGCTGGCGCGGGGGGAAGATCCGGCCACGGGCTGCGTCGTCAACCTGCTCGACCAGAAACTGGTCAATCCCAACCCCGACTACTTCTCTTACACGCTGAGCAAGGCCGCGCTGGCCGAAGCCACCGTGATGCTGGCCCAGGCGCTGGCGCCGCGCGTACGCGTCTGCGGCGTCTCGCCAGGCGTCACGCTGGTCTCGGGCACGATGAACGAAGCCGAGTTCGACGCGGCCCACCGCCTGACGCCGCTCCAGCGCTCGTCCACGCCGCAGGACATCGCCCAGGCGGTGCGCTTCCTGCTCGAATCCCCCGCCATCACCGGCCACACCCTGGTCGTGGACGGCGGACAGCACCTGCAGGGTCAGCCGCGCGACGTGCTGTTCCTGGCCCAGCAAACGATGGCCACCCCGGCCAAGGACTCCTGACATGCAAAGCCTGCTCACCAACCCCAGCCTGATGGATTGCCGGCGCCTCTACCTGCGCGACTACGAGGTCTGGATCAACATCGGCGTGCACGAATTCGAGAAGAAGGGCGAACAGCGGGTCAAGATCAACGTCGACCTCTACGTGCCGCTGGCGCAATCGACCCCGACCCACGACCAGCTCGACGAAGTGCTGGACTACGACTTCATCCGCCGCAGCATCGCCGAGCGGGTGTCGCGCGGCCATATCCACCTGCAGGAGACGCTGGCCGACGACGTGCTGCGACTGATGCTGGCCCACCCGAGCGTGCGGGCGGCCCGGGTGGCCACCGAGAAACCCGATGTCTACCCCGATTGCGACGCCGTGGGCTGCGAGGTCTTCGGCATGAAGGAGGTGGTTTGAACCCCGCCATCGACCAAGTCGTCGGCGCCGAGACCGGCGCCGAAACCCGCGCCCGCAAGCAGGCTTTCGAGATGAACAAGCTCAGCAAGCGGCTGCACCGCCAGGTCGGGCAGGCCAGCGTGGACTTCAACATGATCGAGGACGGCGACCGGGTGATGGTCTGCCTGTCCGGCGGCAAGGACAGCTACGCCCTGCTCGACATCCTGCTCAGTCTGCAGCAGCGCGCGCCGGTGCGCTTCGAGCTGATCGCCGTCAATCTGGACCAGAAGCAGCCGGGTTTTCCGGCCGACGTGCTGCCGGCCTACCTGACATCGCGCGGCGTGCCCTTCCACATCGAGAACCAGGACACCTACAGCATCGTCACCCGCCTGGTGCCCGAGGGCAAGACGATGTGCAGCCTGTGCTCGCGGCTGCGGCGCGGCATCCTCTACCGGGTGGCGGGCGAACTGGGCGCGACCAAGATCGCGCTCGGCCACCACCGCGACGACATGGTGGTCACGCTGCTGATGAACATGTTCTTCGGCAGCCGGCTCAAGGGCATGCCGCCCAAGCTGGTCAGCGACGACGGCCGCCACACCGTGATCCGGCCGCTGGCCTATGTGGCCGAAGCCGACCTCGTGACCTGGGCCGAACACCGCCAGTTCCCGATCATCCCATGCACGCTGTGCGGCAGCCAGGACAACCTGCAGCGGGTGCAGATCAAGAAGATGATCCACGACTGGGAGCGCCAATACCCGGGCCGGGTCGAGAACATGGCCAGCGCGATGGGCAATATCTCGCTGTCGCACCTGTCGGACCGCAAGCTGTTTCCGTTCACCACGCTGGCGCCCACCGGCCAGCCCGACCCGTCGGGCGACAAGGCCTTCGACGACGACGAGGCCTGCGGCCCGGCGGCGGGCGCGGCGCCGCAGGTGATCTCGCTCCATCCCCGGCGCGACGGCGGCTGAGAGTCTGAGTCGGACGCAAGGGCCTGCCTGCGCAGGGCCTTGCGCCTACGAAGGCCCGTGCCCTCTGCGGCGCGGGCTGAGCGCTCAATGCAGCTTGCGCCTGGCCGGGCGCGCGGGCTGGGCTGACCCATCGGCGGCTTCGGTCACGACGGCGGCCGGCCCCGGCAGTTCAGATCCGTCTGACTTGAACACCGGTGCCACCGGCTCGAGCTTGTTCTCCCGCATGTACTCGCTCATCTCGCGCCAGCCGGCGTAGATCGCGGCCTTGTCGGCGCGCTTGTTGAGTGCATAGCAGTCCTCGATCGCGCGGCCGGCATGGCGGCAGGCGCCACCGACGGCCTTGCCATCGGCCTCTTTGCGCGCGGTCACGGCGGCAGTCGACTCGATGCCCAACTGGTCGCAGCCTGGCAACAGCAGGGCGCACGACAAGACGCACAGCGGCAGGAAGGCGAACAGGCGGCGCATGCAGCGGATATCGGCCGCGCGGGCGCCGGACTTGAGGCGGCGCCGCGGCCGGCGCCAAGCGCTTCAGGCTTGCGGATCAGGTGCCGCGAGCCATGGCCATCAGCGCGGCCACCCGCTCCTCGGTGGCCGGGTGGGTCGAGAACAGGCCGCGCAGGCCACCGGCCGACAGCGGGTTCATGATCATCATCTGCGCCGTCTCGGGGTGGCGCTCGGCGGCAGGCAGCGCAATGCCCTGGGCCAGGGCGTGGATCTTTTCCAGCGCCGAGGCCAACGCGGCCGGATCGCCGGAGATCTCGGCGCCGCCCCGGTCGGCCTCGAACTCGCGCGCCCGGCTGATCGCCATCTGGATCAGGCTTGCCGCCAGCGGTGCCAGGATCGCCACCAGGATGCCGGCTATCGGATTGGCGGGACGGCCCTCGCTGTCGCGACCGCCGCCGAACATCATGCCGAAATTGGCCAGCATGCCGATCGCGCCGGCCATCGTCGCGCTGATCGTCGACAGCAGGATGTCGCGGTGCTTGACATGGGCCAACTCATGCGCCATCACGCCGCGCAACTCGCGCGCGCTCAAGGACCGGATGATGCCGGTGGTCGCGGCCACCGCCGCATGCTCGGGGTTGCGGCCAGTGGCGAAGGCATTGGGCGCGTCCTCGTCGATCAGGTAGACCTTGGGCATGGGCAGGCCGGCGCGTTGGGCCAGCTCGCGCACCATGCCGACGAACTGCGGCGCCGTGCTGTCGTCGACTTCGCGGGCGCTGTACATCTTCAGCACGATCTGGTCGGAAAACCAATAGCTGAAGAAATTCATGCCTATGGCCACCACCAGCGCCAGCATCATGCCGGCCTGGCCGCCCATCCAGCGGCCGATCAGCATGAACAGGGCAGTGATGGCGGCCATCAGGATGGCCGTCTTCATCAGGTTGAACATGGCGGATGCGTCCTTGTGTGCGCCCGGAATGGACACCAGGTCAGATGCGGCCGCGGCGCGCAAGTTCAATCCGGCCCGAACCGGCCCCACCGGACCAGCCCATCAGACGCGCCGTCTTCAGCCCGACGCCAGCCCCAACTGGCGCCCGGCCAGCCCGGGACAGGCCTGCAGAAAGGCCGCGACATCGATTCGGCGCCCGCCCGGGCGCTGCAGTTGCAACAGGTCGAGCGCGCCCTGCCCGCAAGCCACCGTCAGTTGGCCGTCTCCGGCCGTCAGCACCTCGCCCGGACGGCCACTGGCCTGCGGGCGCAGGCGGGCGCGCCAGAGCTTCACGGCCTGGCCGTCGAGCTCGAAACTGGCGCCCGGGAAGGGGTCGAAGGCGCGCAGCCGGCGCTCGATCACAGCGGCCGGCTCGGTCCAGTCCAGCGTGGCCTCGGCCTTCTCGATCTTGCGCGCGTAAGTCACGCCCTCGGCCGGCTGCAGCGTGCGCGGCAGCGCTGGCGCGGCCAGGCCGTCGACCACCAGGCGGGCGCCCAGCGCGGCCAGCCGGTCGTGCAGACTGGCGGTCGTGTCGTCGGGGCGGATGGCCTCATGCGCGACGAGCAGCATGTCGCCGGTGTCTAGCCCGGCGTCCATCTGCATCAGCGTGATGCCGGTGGCGGCGTCGCCGGCCTCGATCGCGCGGTGGATGGGCGCCGCGCCGCGCCAGCGCGGCAGCACCGAGGCGTGGATGTTGAGGCAGCCGCGCGGCGGCAGGTCCAGCACCCATTGGGGCAGGATCAGTCCGTAGGCGGCGACCACCATCACGTCCGCGCGCACCTCCAGCAGCGCCGCCTGCGCCGCGCGCGCATCGTCGGGGTACTTGCCGTCCAGCCGCAGGCTGCGCGGCTGTGCCAGCGTCAGGCCATGCTGCAGCGCCAGCGCCTTGACGGGCGAGGGCTGCAGCTTCATGCCGCGCCCGGCAGGGCGGTCGGGCTGGGTCAGCACCAACGGCACCGCGTGGCCGGCGGCCAGCAAGGCGGCCAACGCGCTGGCAGCGAATTCGGGCGTGCCTGCGAAGACGATGCGCATCGGGTCAGTAGCGGTGCCGGCCCTGATCATCACGCGTCTTCTTGATCATCTTGGTCTTGATGCGCTCACGCTTGAGCGGGCTGAGGTACTCGACGAAGACCTTGCCCAGCAGGTGGTCCATCTCATGCTGGACGCAGACCGCGGCCAGGCCCTCGGACTCGAACTCGACGATCTGACCGTCGCGCCCGAGCGCGCGCACGGTGACCCGGGCATGGCGCTCGACCTGGTCGTAGATCGTCGGCACCGACAGGCAACCCTCCTCGTTGAGCCGCATCTCGACGCTGCGCGCGATGATCTCGGGGTTGATCAGCACCTGCGGCTGGTCGTGGTCCTCCGAGGTGTCCATCACCAGCAGGCGCTCATGCACGTCCACCTGGGTGGCGGCCAGGCCGACGCCGTCGGCCTCGTACATGGTCTCGAGCATGTCGTCGACCAGTTGGCGGATGCGGCTGTCTACCCGCGCAACGGGCTTGGCCACGGTGTGCAGGCGGGGGTCGGGGTAGCGAAGAATGGTCAGCAAGGCCATGAGGAGATCGGGCGGAGAAGGGCGGGGGTCGACGGGGCAGCCGACACAGCGCGATACAAAGTGGATGGCGAACAACGGTGGCGCTGGCGTCGCCGGCGGGTCAGGCCGGATATGCCGGTCTGATTCGTTGCGACATCAAGGGTTTGGCGGCAGAATCTTCAGAGCAACATCAACAAAAGAAATTCCGGCACGCTAGGCCAGCCTGCCGAGGCTGCTGCAAAACAGACTACCAGTCCTGGATTGTGGCATCAGCCCATACGGAGACCGTCACGATGACCGCACGCCCGCCCCGCATCGACTGCCTTCAACATGGTGTCGGGCGCAGGCTTTGCCAGGCTGCCCTGACGGGGCCGCTGTGGGCCTTGACCGGGCTGCTGCTGGCCCTGCCGGCACAGGCGACCGACCCGGTCAGCCCGGCCCAGCGCAACACCGCGGCGCAGGTGGCGCAGACCGGCGTGCCGCTGTCGGCGCTGGCCGCCGATGCGCCGGCCTCGCATACCGTGCAACCGGGCGACACGCTGTGGGACATCTCGACCCTGTTCCTCAAGAGCCCCTGGCGCTGGCCCGAGCTGTGGGGCATGAACCTGGCCGAGATCGCCAATCCGCATTTGATTTACCCCGGCCAGGTGCTGGTGCTGGTCAAGAGCGGCGACTCGGCGCAGCTGCGGCTGGGCCAGGCGCCGACGCCCGCGACCGGCGCCGATGGCGCAGCCCCGGCCATCAGCGTCAAGCTCTCGCCCCTGGTGCGCAGCCAGTTGCTGGACAGCAGCGCCATCGCGGCTATCCCGCGGCAGCTGATCACGCCCTTCCTGAACGAAGCGCTGGTGCTCGACCAGGACGCGCTGGCCGGCGCGCCGCGCATCGTCGCCACCCAGGAAGGCCGGGTGCTGCTGTCGCGCGGCGAAACCGCCTATGTGCGGGGCGACCTGGGGGGCGGCAGCCGGTTCGCGGTCTTCCGCGAAGCCAAGCCGCTGCGCGACCCGGCCGGCGGCCAGGTGCTGGGCTACGAGGCCAGCTATGTCGGCACGGCCAACCTGGTCCAGCCCGAAAGCAACTCGGCCGCCAACGGCCTGCCGGTGCCCGCCACCTTCGTGATGAGCAGCGTGCGCCAGGAGGCCGGCGTCGGCGACCGGCTGGCCCCGCTGCCGCCGCAAGACTACAGCGCCTACCTGCCGCACCCGCCCGCCGCCCCCCTGAACGGCCAGGTGATCTCGGTCTACGGCGAGGCGCTGAACGCCGGCCAGAACCAGATCGTCGCGCTGAACCGCGGCCTGCGCGACGGCATAGCGCGTGGCCATGTGCTGGCACTGTGGCGGGCCGGGGCAGCCGCCGTCGACCGCACCGGCAGCCGAGCCCAGCCCATCCAGCTGCCCGACGAGCGCAGCGGCCTGCTGTTCGTGTTCCGGGTCTTCGACCGGGTCGCGTATGCGCTGATCCTGTCCGCCGTCGACCCGGTGCGCGCCGGCGACCGGATCACCCAGCCCTGAACCCGACGGCGCTGCGTTCGTGACGCCAGGCCTGCCCACCCCGCCGGCCGCGCCGCCGCCGCTGGCCGCCGACGAGCTCGGTGCCTGGCTGCACCTGCTGCACAGCCCGGGCATTGGGCGCGACGCCGCACGGCGCCTGCTGGCCCAATTCGGCAGCCCGCAGGCCGTGCTCGACGCCACCCCTGCCGAACGCGCCAAGTGGGTGGACTGGCCTGGCGCCACGGCGCTGGGCCGGCCACCGGAGGGCCATGCCCAGCGCCTGGCCGGAGCGCTGGCCTGGCGCGAGGCGGCGCCGGCGCGCCGGGTGATGGTGCTGGGCGACACCGACTACCCGCCGCTGCTGCTGCACAGCGCCGACCCGCCGCTGCTGCTCTACCTGCAGGGCCGCAGCGCGCTGCTGAGCGCGCGGTCGCTGGCCATCGTCGGCAGCCGCCAGGCCAGCGCGCAGGGCCTGGACCACGCCCGCCACTTCGCCCACGTGCTGGCCGGCCAGGGCTGGGCCATCGTCTCCGGCCTGGCCGCCGGCATCGACGGCGCCGCCCACCGCGGCGCGCTGGACGCCGGCGCCGACGGCGGCGGCACCGTGGCGGTGGTGGGCACTGGCGTCGACCAGCTGTATCCGGCGTCGAACAAGGCGCTGGCCCAGCGCATCGCCGAGCAAGGCCTGGTCGTCAGCGAGCTGGCGCTGGGCACGCCGCCGCTGGCGCAGAACTTTCCGCAACGCAACCGCCTGATCGCCGGACTCAGCCGCGGCACGCTGGTGGTCGAGGCGGCGCTGCGTTCGGGCTCGCTGATCACCGCCAGGCTGGCCGCTGAGGCGGGCCGCGAGGTGATGGCGCTGCCGGGCTCCTTGCTGGCGCCGCAGTCACAGGGCTGCCACGCCTTGATCCGGCAAGGCGCGGCGCTGGTGACCTCACCCGAGCAGGTGCTGGAGGAATTGAACGGCTTGCCCGCGCTGGAACTTGCCGGCGCGCCGGCGGCGGCGCCAGCAGCGGGCGCTGATGGCGCCGCCGTTGACGACGATGCGGTGCTGCGTGCACTCGGCCACGACCCGCTGTCGCTGGACGCGCTGATCGACCGTTGCGGCTGGCCGGCGCCAGCGCTGTCGACTCACCTGCTGACGCTGGAGCTGGCCGGTCAGGTCGCCCGTCTGCCGGGTGGCCTGTACCAGCGCCGCAGCGGGGCCTGAGCACCCTGGAAAGCCGATTTCCGCGCTTTAGGGCCGGAAGGCCTGCGGTATAGTGGTTTGATGTTCGAGGTTCTGGTTTATCTGTACGAGACTTATTGGCGGCCTGACGCCTGCCCTGACCACGACCAGCTCACCCGCAAGCTCTCGGCGGTGGGCTTCGAGACCGATGAGATCGCCGAGGCCCTGACCTGGCTCGACGGTCTGGCCGAAACAGCGCAGACCCACGCCGGGGAGCAGTCCGAAGACAGCCTGCGGGTCTACTCGCCGGCCGAGATCGACCGCCTGGGCGAAGATTCCATCGGCTTCGTCGCCTTCCTGGAGTCGGCGGGCGTGCTGCCGCCCGCAATGCGCGAGATGGTGATAGACCGCGCCAGCGCGGTCGGCGACAGCCCGCTGGCGCTTGAAGACCTCAAGGTCATCGTGCTGATGGTGTTCTGGAGCCTGGGCGAGGAGCCCGACGCGCTGATCCTAGACGAATTGTTCGTCGCGCCCGAGGAACGCTTGATCCACTGAACCTGAAGTCCGCCCCCCGTGGCGCTCAGGCCTGTGGGGTCAACCCAGCAGACGCGACGGATCGGCGTCGAGCTTGGCCAGCGCGTTGCGAGTGGCCTTGACCGTCAGCGCCTCGTCCTGCGCCGGCAGCAGCAGACCGGCCTGCAGGAAAGCCGCCAGCCGCTGCTGCTGGAACAGCACGCAACGGCCCGTGGGCGTGACGAACAGCGTCAGCTGACGCCTCAGCCCATGCCAGGCCAGTTGCACCGCCTCGTGGCGGCCGCGGTAGTCCAGCGTGTACCAGCTACCCACCAGCAACTCGCGCGACCAGGCGATCATCGGCGCCGAAGCCAGGCTGCCGCCCTCCGACACCACCTCGAGCTCGGAGCTTTCGTGGCCCGACAGGTCGAGCACCAGCGACTCGTCGATCTCGATGTCCTGCGCAGCGGGCAGCAAGGCCTCGAGCGACTCGAGCCGCTCCATCAAGTCCTGCAGCCGGTCATTGGGGATCACCGCGCCCTTGGCGGCGAAGGCCGCCGCCAGCGCATTGTTCAGTGCGTTGATGCGCTCGTCCTGGCGTTCGGTGTTCATGTTGGCCGAGGCCATGCCCTCGCGCAGCCGCTTGAGCAGGGGCGGCAGGCGGCGTATCACCTCGGCCCGCTCTTCGCGCGTGACCTTGGCGCTGGCCGACCAGATCAGGTCGGCGGCGGCGCGCTTCATGGCCTTGGTCTCGACGCTCTGGCCACCGTAGCGCACAGCGAAAGTCGCCAGCACATCGGCCCATACCTGGAAAAGGAACTGGCGCACGCCCTCCTGCACCGGCACCTCGTTGAGCATGCGGCGCAGTTCGATGGTGTACTGGATCGCCAGCGTCTCGCGCTGTTCGACTTGCTGGGCCAGCGACACACCGCGCCTGCTGGCCTCGTTCTCGTTCTTGAAGAAATGCTCGAGAAAGCGCTCGAACTCGACCCCCACGGTCTGGAACACGCGGCGCCCGGTGTCGGGATAGGCCTCGACCACCTGCACCACCCGCTTGATCTCTTTTTCCAGCGCGTCGCCGATGTGCCGGCTGGCGCTGTCCAGGCCCATCACGCAGGCGCCCATGCGGTCGATCAGACGGCGCGCCGGGTGGTCGATGGTGGCAAAGAAATCAGGTTCACTGACCGCCACCCGCAGCACCGGCATCTGCAGCCGGGCAAACCAGACCCGCATCGCCGCCGGCAGGCGGTCTTCGGTCAGGATGCTCTGGAACATCATCGCGACGATCTCTATCGTCGCGCGTTCGGCCGGCGTGCTGGCGGCCTGCTTGAGCACCTGCTTGTTGCGCTGCAACTCGTCGAGCAGGACCGGCGCGCTCGGCAATTGGGCCCGCGCCGCGCCGCCATCGGGCTGGCCGGTGGCCGCAGCAGCAGCCGGCTCGCCGGGCAGCAGACGCCGGCGCAGGTGTTGCTGGGCCTTGTCGATAGCCGACGACAGCGCATCGGCCAGCGGGCGGGCATGGCGGGTCTCGGCAAAGCCCGGCAGGTGCCGGCCCACCAGCCGGTTGAGCCGGCCCAGCACCGCCTCGGCATGGTCGCCGCCGCGCGCAATCGGCCCGGGGTGGGTCATCACGCGGGTCTCGTCGCCCACCGATGCGCCGCCCGGTTGCGGCAGGTGCTCGCCCGTCGGCAAGGGCGCGGCGTCGCCGCCTCGCCAGGCCAGGGTGGTGTGGGCAAAGCCGCTGCCCTGGCCATCGGCAGCGGTCGGCGCGGCCCTGGCAGACACCGCCGCAGCGGTGACACGACCGGCGTGCTGGTACGCCGCGACGGCGGGGGCGCTGGGCGCCAGGCCAGGCGCGCTGGCGGGACTGCTGCGCCGGATGAGGGGTCGCAGGTCGATCTCGGTCATCACGTGCTGCTCGATCAACCAGCGGTTGGTCTCGTGGTAGGCATCCTCGGCCAGCGACGCGAAGCCTTCATGCAGCAGGGGCTGGGCCTCGCGCCAGTCGGTGGCGCTCAACCCGGTCGAGCGCCAGACGTCCAGCACCAGGCGGGCCAGGATATGGGCACGCAGCATGTCGTGGGTGTCGATCTCGGTGCAGCGCTCGAGCATCGCCACGCGCGAGCGCAGGTCGGTGAACTCCCAGCCGGCACGGTCCATGATGGCCAGGGCCAGGCGCGAGCTCAGGATTTCACGCTCTATCGTGTCGTTGTCGACCAGGCTCAGCGTATCGCCCAAAAGCGCCGGAAGTTCGGCGTTCGACCGCGCGGTGACGCCATGCTCGAGCAGATGGCGCAGCCCGCTGGCCACCGCACGCTGCCAGGGCCCGGCGTGCCGGATCAGGCCCTGCACCAGGTCGCGCCGGCGCTGGCTGGTCAGGTACTCGGCCGGCTTGTCGAGCAGGTCGCGCGCGCCCTTGCCCAGGGCGACCACCAGCCCGGGCAGGCCGCGCAACAGCCCGTCGATGTAGCGCTGACGGGCCAGCAGCGCGATTCTGGCGGTGTCGTCGGCTTTCGCCATGGTGAGAGGGGCGGGAGCGGTTGCCGCGAAGCGAGAAGCCGTTCTAGACCACGGCGCCGGCGTTCGGATCGTTGGGGTCCTGCTCTTTCCCGCCCGATTTGATCAGGTCTTCGCGCTTGACACCCAGCCACATCGCGATCGCCGCGGCCACGAACACCGAGGAGTAGATGCCGAACAGGATGCCTATGGTCAGCGCGACCGCGAAGTAATGCAGCGTCGGGCCACCGAACAGCAGCATCGACAGCACCATCATCTGGGTCGAGCCGTGGGTGATGATGGTGCGGCTCATCGTGCTGGTGATGGCGTGGTCTATCACCTGCGGCGTCGTCAGCTTGCGGTACCTGCGGAAGGCCTCGCGGATCCGGTCGAAGATCACCACCGATTCGTTGACCGAGTAGCCCAGCACCGCCAGCACCGCCGCCAGCACCGCCAGCGAGAACTCCCACTGGAAGAAGGCGAAGAAGCCCAGGATGATGATCACGTCGTGCATGTTGGCGATGATCGCCGCCACGGCGAACTTCCACTCGAAGCGCACCGCCAAGTAGGCCATGATGCCGATGATCACGAAGGCCAGCGCCTTGGCGCCGTCGCTGGCCAACTCATCCCCCACCGCCGGGCCGACGAACTCGGTGCGCGACAGCTTGATCGGCTCGGTCCCTGCCGCCGTGGTGCAGGACGGCCGGCTCACCTGCTCGCCCTGCGGCGTGGTGTAGGCCTTGGTGGCGACCGTGCCGCCCTCGGCCTTGCACAAGGTGGCGAAGACCAGCGGCGCGACATCGGCCTGCTTGACCTGCGACCGCACCGGCAGGCGCACCAGCACGTCGCGCGAGGTGCCGAAGTTCTGCACCTGGACCTCGCCGAAGCCCAGTGCGTCGACCGCGCCGCGGGTCTTCTCGAGGTTGGCGGTCTGGGCGTATTCCACCTCCACCACGGTGCCGCCGGTGAACTCGATCGACAGGTGCAGACCACGGCTGATCAGGAAGAACACTGCCAGCGCGAAGGTGACGAAGGAGATGATGTTGAACACCAGCGCATGCCGCATGAACGGGATGTCGCGGCGGATCCTGAAGAATTCCATCTTTTCTGCTCCCCGATCAGGTCTTGGCGACAGGCTCGTCGACAGCCAGGTCGACACCGGGCGGGGGCGACCCCGCCGGACGCCAGACCTGGCCGATAGACACCGACTTGAGCCGCTTCTGGCCGCCGTACCAGAGATTGACCAGGCCGCGCGAGAACATCACCGACGAGAACATCGAGGTCATGATGCCCAGGCAATGCACCACCGCGAAGCCGCGCACGAAACCCGAGCCGAAGGCCAGCAGCGCCAGCCCGGCGATCAGGGTGGTGATGTTGGAGTCCAGAATCGTCGCGAAGGCGCGCTCGTAGCCGGCGTTGATCGCCGCTTGCGGCGAACTGCCGCCGCGCAACTCCTCGCGCACCCGTTCGTTGATCAGCACGTTGGAGTCGATCGCCATGCCGAGTGTGAGCGCGATCGCCGCGATGCCGGGCAGCGTCAGCGTGGCCTGCAGCATCGACAGCACGCTCACCAGCAGCAGCAGGTTGACGGCCAGCGCCAGCGTCGAGAAGACGCCGAACAACAGGTAGTACAGGCACATGAAGGTTGCGATCGCGGCGAAGCCGTAGCCCACGCTGGCAAAGCCCTTGGCGATGTTGTCGGCGCCCAGCGTCGGGCCGATGGTGCGCTCCTCGATGATCTCCATCGGCGCGGCCAGGCTGCCGGCGCGCAGCAGCAGCGCGGTGTCGGCGGCCTCGGAGGTGGTCATCCGGCCGGAGATCTGCACCCGTCCGCCGCCGATTTCCGAGCGGATCACCGGCGCGGTGACGACCTCGCCCTTGCCCTTCTCGAACAACAGGATGGCCATGCGCTTGTTGATGTTCTCG
This sequence comes from Burkholderiales bacterium, assembly GCA_947453625.1. Taxonomy (GTDB): domain Bacteria; phylum Pseudomonadota; class Gammaproteobacteria; order Burkholderiales; family Burkholderiaceae_C; genus Pseudaquabacterium. The sequence goes on along the minus strand of CANGHK010000005.1, from coordinate 132,968 downwards.
CGCGTGACGTCGCGGAAGATGCGCGCGCCCTTGGCGTCCAGCGTCAGGTGCACCGCAGCTTCCTGGTTGTCGAAGCCGGGCTGGGCGTCGGTCAGGTTCTCGCCGGTCAGGATGACCTGGCGGAAGACGATGATGGGCGCGCCGTCTTTCTCGAGGTATTTCTCGCTGCCGAAGGGCACCGGGCCGCCACCGCGCAAGGCTTCCAGCGCCTCGGCGCTGGTGTTGACCAGCCGCACTTCCAGCGTGGCGGTGCGGCCGATGATGTCCTTGGCCTTGGCGGTGTCCTGCACGCCGGGCAGTTGCACCACGACCCGGTCGCTGCCCTGCTGCTGGATCACCGGCTCGGCCACACCGAGCTCGTTGACCCGGTTGTGCAGCGTGGTGATGTTCTGCTTGATCGCGGCGTCCTGCACTGCGCGCGCAGAAGTCGTCTTGAGCGCGCCGGTGAGGCGGAACTCGGCGCCGTCAGCGGTACCGGTCCACTCCATGTCGGCCAGTTGGTCGGCCAGCAGTTTCTGGGCCTGGACCAGCACCGTCTGCTCACGGAAGCGCACCACCACCAGGTTGCCGTCGCGGTTGATGCCGGTGTGGCGGATGTTCTTGTCGCGCAGCATCGTGCGCACGTCGCCGGCCGCCGACTCGGCCTTCTTGGTCAGCGCCGCTTTCATGTCGACCTGCATCAGGAAATGCACCCCACCGCGCAGGTCCAGCCCCAGGTACATCGGCAGCGCATGCAGCCTGGCCAGCCAGGCCGGCGAACGGCTCAGCAGATTGAGCGCGACGATATAGGCCGGGTCGGCGGCGTCAGGGTTGAGCGACTTGGCGATCGCGTCCTTGGCCTTGATCTGGTCATCGGTGTTGCGAAACCGCGCCTTGACCGAGTTGCCCTCGAACTGCACGAAATCGGCCTGCAGGCTGGCAGCCGTCAGGGTCTTCTCGATCCGCGCCACCAGCCCGGCATCGAGCTTGAGCGTGGCCTTGGCGCTGGAGACCTGCACTGCGGGCGCTTCGCCGTACAGGTTGGGCAGGGTGTAGAGCAGACCGATCAGCAGCGCGAACGCCAGGACCGTGTATTTCCACCAGGGGTAGCGATTCATCTTGCGTTCCTCGGCCCGGTGACCCGGGCTGGCCCGAGCGGGCCGGTCACATTGTCAGGCGACTCAGCAGCCGCGGGCAGGCCCGGGAGTGCCTGCGGCGCCGACCGCGCTGGCCGGGGATCTGTCGCCAGGTCCCTGACCCGTTGCCCGGCCAGCGGCAGGCCGGCTCACTTGCCGAAAGTGCCCTTGGGCAACACCTGCACCACCGCGCTGCGCTGGATCTGCAGTTCGACGCCGTTGGCCACTTCGACCTGCAGCATGCTCTCGCCCATCTTGGCCACGCGCCCGATCATGCCGCCGGTGGTGACGATCTCGTCGCCCTTGGCCAGTGCGTCGATCATCGACTTGTGTTCTTTCTGGCGCTTCATCTGCGGCCGGATCATGATGAAGTACAGCACCACGAACATCAGCACCAGCGGCAGAAACTGGCCGAGCGAGCCGAACATCGATTCGAGTCCACCGCCGCTGGCAGCGGCCGGCGCGGTCTGGGCAAAAGCTTCTGAGATGAACATGGGAGTGGTCCTGGTCTGGGCGCCCGCTCACGGCGCGGGCCAACCCGGTATTGTAGGTGGGGAGGCTGGTCTTGCCGGGCAGCGCCGGACCGGCCTCAGAACAGCGCCATGCTCAGCTTGCGCCGGTACTGGTCGATCACCGGATCGCCGGGCACGACCGCGGCGCGGCCGACCACTTCGAGCGTGCCCTTGGCCGGCTCACCGGCGGCGCCCGCCTTGGGTGCCGGCTTGCTCATCAACTCGAGGATCGCGACATAGGTCTTGCGCGCCAGTTGGTCGCACCAGGCCTTGTCACGCATCACGATTTCCAACAACTCGTCCATCGCCTCGGTGAAACGACCGGCCGCCATCAGGCCTTGCGCCAGCTCGTGGCGGGCGTCGAAATCGCGCCGATTGGCGGCGATCGCCGCCGCCAGTGCCTGCGGCGACCGCGCCGAAGGGGCTTTCTCGCAGGCGTCCAGCCACAGCCCCAAGGCCGCGATCCGGCCGTCGACCAGGGCCCGGGGCGCCACCGGCGTCCAGGCCTGGCGGGCCTCGGCGATCTGGCCGGTCTCGATCAACAGCTTGACGAAGTCGCAGCGCGCGGCCTCGTTGGCCGGGTCGGTGGCCACCGCCTGGGCCAGCTTGTCCAGCGCGGCACCCAGATCGCCCTCGTCCTCCAGCACCTCGGCCTCGGCGACGTCCTGCTCGGCCTCCTGGGCTTCGGCGCTGGCCACATGGCGGTCGAGAAACTCGCGGATCTGGGCTTCGGGCAGCGCACCGACGAAACCGTCGACCGGCTGGCCGTCCTTGAACATCACGCAGAACGGGATCGAGCGCACGCCGAAGGCCTGGCTGAGCTGGGCGGCGATCTCGGGCTGGTCGTCGCTGTTGAGCTTGGCCAGCCTGAAACGACCGGCATAGGCCACCTCCACTTTCTCGAGCAGCGGCCCGAGCGTGCGGCAGGGGCCGCACCAGGGCGCCCAGATGTCGAGCAGCACCGGCTGCTGCATCGAGGCCTGGATCAACTCGGCTTCGAAGTTCTGTATCGTGATGTCGCTCATGGTGTGGGCTGCAGGCTCAGGGTGATGTGGGGCAAGACAGGGCAGATAGAGGCGCCCGCCTACAATTCAATGCTTTTGAAGAGCTGCCGGAGCAACCGCCTTGCCAGACGTGGAAACCAGCATGACAGCAAGCGTTGAAACGACCCCGGACAGCAACACGCCGACCCTGGTCGGCGTGTTGATGGGTTCGTCCAGCGACTGGGAAACGATGCGCCAGGCAGCCGGGATTCTCGCCGAGTTCGGCGTGCCGCACGAATGCCGGGTGGTCTCGGCGCACCGCATGCCCGACGAGATGTTCGCCTACGCCGAGGCCGCTGCCGGCCGCGGCCTGCGCGCGATCATCGCCGGGGCGGGCGGCGCGGCCCACCTGCCGGGCATGCTGGCGGCCAAGACCACCGTGCCGGTGCTCGGCGTTCCGGTGGCCAGCAAACACCTGGCCGGGGTCGACTCGCTGCACTCTATCGTGATGATGCCCAAGGGCATTCCGGTGGCCACCTTCGCCATCGGCGCGGCCGGCGCGGCCAACGCTGCGCTGTTCGCGGTGGCGATGCTGGCCAGCGGCGACCCGGCGCTGCACGACCAACTGCTGGCCTTTCGCGCCAGACAGACCGACGTCGCACGCGCGATGAGCGCTGACCTTTCATCGAGCCCGGCATGAGCCGCAAAGCAATCCTGCCCGGCGCCACGCTGGGCGTGATGGGGGGCGGGCAATTGGGCCGCATGTTCGTCCAGGCGGCGCAGTCGCTGGGCTACTTCACGGCCGTGCTCGACCCCGATGCCACCTCGCCCGCCGGGCTGGTGGCGCATTACCACATCGACACCGGCTACCTCGACGAGCAGGGCCTGGCGCAGCTGATGCAGCGCACCGAGGCCATCACCACCGAATTCGAGAACGTGCCGGCCGGCGCGCTCGTCACGCTCGGCGCCTACCGGCGGGTCGCGCCCGGCGCTGACGCGGTGGCGATCTGCCAGGACCGCGCCGCCGAGAAGGCCCAGTTCCGGCGTTGCGGCGTGGCCTGCGCGCCCTTTGCGCTGATCGACACGCCCGAGCGCCTGGCCACTGTGGCCGACGATCTGCTGCCCGGCATCCTCAAGACCGCCAGGCTGGGCTACGACGGCAAGGGCCAGGTGCGGGTGGCCGACCGCAGCGAACTGGCCGCCGCCTGGGCCAGCCTGGGCCAGGCCCCCTGCGTGCTGGAAAAGCGGCTGGCGCTGGCGCTGGAGCTCAGCGTGGTGGTGGCGCGCGGAGCCGACGGCGATTCGGTGACGCTGCCGGTGCAGCAAAACCTGCACCGCGACGGCATCCTCGCCGTCACCCAGGTGCCGGCACCCGACGCCACGCCGGCGCAGCAACAGGCCGCCACCCAGGCCGCCACCGCGCTGGCCGAGGCGATGGACTATGTCGGCGTGCTGTGCGTCGAGTTCTTCGTGCTGGCCGACGGCAGCCTGGTGGCCAACGAGATGGCGCCGCGCCCGCACAACTCGGCGCATTGGTCGCTGGACGGCAGCGACGTCAGCCAGTTCGAACTGCAGGTGCGCACGCTGGCCGGCCTGCCGCTGACCGCACCTCGCCAGCATTCGGCCGCCGTGATGCTCAACCTGCTGGGCGACCTGTGGCTGCAGGACGGCGGCCCCGAGAAGGCCCCCGACTGGGCAGCGCTGCTGGCGCTGCCCGGCGTACACCTGCACCTGTACGGCAAGGCCAACGCCAGGCCGGGCCGCAAGATGGGCCACCTGACCGTGACCGCGGCCGATGCGGCCACAGCCAACGCCACCGCCCTGCAGGCCGCCGCGCTGCTGGGCCTGCCGGCCTGGCCGGCGGCCTGAGCCGGATGGCGCCGACATGCCGCTGATGCGCGGCGACGACCCGGCGGCAGTCGCCGCGGCGGCCAGGCGGCTGGCCGAGGGCGGCCTGGTGGCGTTCGCGACCGAGACCGTCTACGGCCTGGGCGCGCGCGCCGACGACGACGCGGCGGTGGCCGCGATCTTTGCCGCCAAGGGCCGGCCTGCCGACCATCCGCTGATCGTCCACGTGGCCGACCTGGCCCAGGCCGCACCGTTTGCCGCCACGCTGCCCGAGGCCGCACGGCAACTGACACAGGCCTTCTGGCCCGGCCCGGTGACGCTGATCGTGCCGCGCGCGCCTGGCCAGGCCAGCGCCGCCGCCGCCGGCCAGGACAGCATCGCCCTGCGCTGCCCCGCCCACCCGGTGGCCCAGGCGCTGCTGCGCGCCGCAGCAGGTCTGGGCGTGCCGGGGGTGGCCGCGCCCAGCGCCAACCGCTTCGGCCGCATCAGCCCGACCCGGGCGGCGCATGTCGCGCAGGAATTTGGCGCCGATCTCTGGGTGCTCGATGGCGGCGACTGCGCGCTGGGCATCGAGTCGACCATCGTCGACCTGAGCCGCGGCGCGCCGGTGCTGCTGCGCCCCGGAGTGTTGACCCGCGCCCAACTCGAAGCCGTGATCGGCGAGCCGCTGCGCGCACCCGACGCACAGTCGCCGCGCGCACCCGGCATGCTGGCCTCGCATTACGCGCCGGCAGCGCGGCTGCGGCTGTGGTCGAGCCAGGCGCTGAGCGCGGCGCTCGAGCCCAGCCGAGACCTGCCGGCTGGCCTGGCGGTATATTCGCGCCGGTCCGGCGCCGGAATGGCCGGCCTGCGCTGGCAGGCCATGCCCGACGACCCGGCGGCGGTGGCACATGAATTGTTTGCCGTGCTGCGCCAGTTCGACGCCGAAGGCCGGGCCGAGATCTGGGTCGAGCAGCCGCCCGACCAGCCGGCCTGGGACGGTGTGATCGACAGGCTGCGGCGGGCGGCCACGCCCTGACGGGCGCACCGATCCCGCTGCTCTGACAGTGACTGATGGAACTCTGATGACTCTTTTTCGTGAATTGCGCCGCTTAAGCAGGCGTGTGCTGGTCCCTGTGGCGATCGCCGCGGTGTTGTTGGCGGCTTGCGGCGGCGGCACTTCGCAGGTGCAGGCCTTCAAACCTTCGCGGCTGATCGTGTTCGGCGACGAGAACAGCCTGATCGAGGACGATGGCAACAGCGACGGCTTCAAGTACAGCATCAATGACCGCAGCACAGGCAGCGTCGGCAGGTGCCTGACCCTGCCGACCTTCGTGCAGGCGGTGGCCACGCACTACGGCTTGGTCTTCGGCCCCTGCAACCCCCTGGGCACCACGCCCAAGGCCTTTGTGCAGGCTATGCGGCTGGCCAAGGTCGACGACTCGAGCACCGGCCTGGGCCAGCAGATCGCCAACCAGGGCGACCTGAACGCCTACGACATGGCGACGGTGATGATAGGCAGCAACGACATCATCGATCTCTATGAGCGCACGCAGGCCGGCTTGAGCACCGGCGATGCGATCAAGGAGGCGCAACGCCGGGGCGGCGTCGCCGCGGCCCAGGTCAACGCCATCCTCAAGACCGGCGCTCGCGCGCTGGTCTTCACGATTCCCGACCTGTCGCTGAGCCCTTATGCCGTCAAAGCCGCAGCGACCAACCCCGGCGCGATCGGGCAGTTGGCCAACCTGAGCTACGAGTTCAACGCCTATCTGCGCACCCGCATCGACGCCACCGCCTATGACGGTCGCAACTACGGCCTGGTACTGGCCGACGACATCGTCGCGGCGATGGCCAAGACACCAGCGGCCTACCTCAGCGCGCCAGCGGTCAGCAACGTGGCGGCCTGTGCCAACCTCCCGGACAGCAGTTCGGTGGACGACATTGCCACTGCGGTGCTGACCTGCGATACCACCACGCTGGTCGACGGCGCGTCGTCCAGCACCCACCTGTGGGCCAGCGACCGCCACCTTGGGCCGAATGCGCACAGCCGGATCGGCTCGCAAGCGGTCTCGCGCGCCAGCGGCAACCCGTTCTGAGCGAGCGGCGCGGCAGCGGCAAGGCGCAGCGGCTCGCCCCGGCACCCCGATGAACCCCTGCCTGCTTGCCCTCGACACCTCGACCGACCAGTTGGCGGTGGCCCTGCTCGCGCCGGACGGCGAGTTCAGCCGGGTCGAGCCCGGTGGGCCGCTGGCGTCGGCCAGTCTGATCCCGGCGCTGATGCAGTTGCTGTCAGAGGCCGGCCTGACGCTGGCCCAGGTCCAGGCCATCGCCTTCGGCCAGGGGCCGGGGGCTTTCACCGGGCTGCGCACCGCCTGCGCGGTGGCACAGGGCCTGGCCTTCGCCCACGACACGCCGGTGCTGGCGATCGACAGCCTGCTGATCGCTGCCGAAGACGCCAGGGTGCAGGCCAGCGACGGCGCGGCGCCGCAGGACTGGTGGGTGGCGATGGACGCGCGCATGGACGAGGTCTACGCCGCGCGCTACCGCTTCGATGCCGGTGCTTGGCAGGTGCTGGTGGCGCCGCAGCTCTGGTCCCTGCCGGCGCTGGCCGCGGCCTGGGCCGCCGACCCGCCGCGGCAGGTGGCCGGCAGCGCCATCACCGCCTTTGCCGACCGCCTACCCTGGGACGGCGCGGCGCTGTGGCCGCAGGTCGGCAACCGGGCCGGCGCGCTGCTACGGCTGGCCAGTGCCGCCTGGGACCAGGGCCTAGGCATGGCCGCCGACCAGGCCTTGCCGCTCTACCTGCGTGACAAGGTGGCGCTGACCACCGCCGAGCGCATGGCCAGGCGCGACGCCTTGGCCAGTGGCGGCGCCGCGCCGTGAACGCAGTGTTGCGCCCACGACCCGAACCCTGGCACCGCGCGATGACCGTGGCCGACCTGGATGCCGTGCTGGCCATCGAGGCGATGGCCTACCCCCACCCCTGGAGCCGCGGCAACTTCATCGACTCGCTGGCAGCGGGTTACAGCGCCGAGTTGCGGCTCGATGGCGACGGCAGCCTGCTGGGCTATTTCGTTGCGCTGCCGGGCTTCGAGGAAACCCACCTGCTCAACATCACCGTGGCACCAGCGCGCAAACGCAGCGGCCAGGGCCGGGCGCTGCTGGCCGGCCTGGTCGACCACGCGCTGCGCCGTGGCGACCTGAGGCTGTGGCTGGAAGTGCGGCCCAGCAACCTGCCGGCACGCGGCCTGTACCGCGACTTCGGCTTTGCCGAAGTCGGCTGCCGACGCGGCTATTACCCGGCAGAAGGAGGACGGCGCGAAGACGCGCTGGTGCTGCGCCTGGCCCTGGACGGCCCGCGCTGGCGGCCCACCACCACGGACGACGACGGGGCCCGCCATGCGCTGGTCTGAGCCGCAACAGGCGATGCTGCGCGAGATGGGGCTGCGGCTGTGGCTGCCGGCCGCGGCGGCGGCCGAGCAGCCCGTGGCGGCGACGGCGACCGCAGTCACCGCCGCTACGGCGCCGGTCGAGGCGGAGCGGGCCGCCGCCACCGTTCCGCCGGCGCCCGCAGCCGTCCGGCCCCCGACGCTGGCGGCCAGTCCGGCCACCCCGCCGTCGGCCCCGCAGCCGGTCACCCGCGCGCCCGCCGACCCGGCACTGCTGGCGATGGATTGGCCGGCGCTGCGCTCGGCGGTCGAGACCTGCCGGGCCTGCAGCCTGTGCGAAACCCGGCAGCAAACCGTGTTCGGCGTCGGCCATCCAAGGGCGCACTGGATGATCGTCGGCGAGGCGCCGGGCGAGCAGGAAGACGGGCTGGGCGAGCCTTTCGTCGGCGAATCCGGCCAGTTGCTCGACCGCATGCTGCGGGCGCTGGGCCTGAGCCGGGACGCCACCGAACCCACCGAACCCGCCGATCCGGCGCGCCAGGTCTACATCGCCAACGCGCTGAAATGCCGGCCGCCGCGCAACCGCAACCCGACGGCGGCCGAACGCGCCAGCTGCCAGCCGTTCCTGGAACGCCAGCTCGCGCTGGTGCAGCCGCGCGTGATCCTGGCGATGGGGCGTTTCGCGGTGCAGTCGCTGCTGGGCAGCGACGAGCCGATAGGCAAGCTGCGCGGCCGCCTGCACGACTGGCGAGGCGTGCCGCTGGTCGTCACCTACCACCCGGCCTACCTGTTGCGCCAGCCCGCCGACAAGGCCAGGGCCTGGGACGACCTGTGCCTGGCAGCCACCTGCCTGGACTAGGGGAATAGGGTCAGGTCTTGCCTTTTGCCTTGGAGCGCCCCCAAGGCCGCCGCCTTGCGGCGCCCGCCCCCCGAGGGGGAGGAGAAACACTTGGGACGGCCCGGCGTTGGTTTCTCAAGAGGCAAAAGGCAAGACCTGACCCCATGAATTCAGGCTGAGCGGCCGACTACGCCGCCAGCCCCTTGCTCGGGTTGATCAACACCTTGGTGCCGGTGGCGCGCGCGCCGTAGAGCGCAATCACCTCGGGCTGCAGCGCCTCGGCCAGCGACACCTCGCGGGTGTAGTGGCTGGCGAAGGTAGTCTTCAACTCAGCCGCGACGCGCTGCTTGAGCGCCGCCGTGGCCGCCGGGCCGACCTTGTGCAGGAAGGGGAACAGCAGCCAGCCGCCCACGCCCCAGGCCATGCCGAAGTTGCGCGTGATCTCGGTCGGCCGCATGTCCAGGCTGCCGTAGAGGTAGACCTGCTTGTGGATGGGCGAGCCGTAGCGGCTGTATTCCTTGGCGGTGCGGTTCAGCGCCACCTCCATGCACGACAGGATCTGCCCGGCCAGCGTGCCGCCGCCGGTGGCGTCGAAGGCCAGCGTGGCGCCGGTCTCGACCAGGGCCTGGGTCAGGTCCTCCAGGAAGCTGGGCTGCGACTGGTCGCAGACGTAAGTCGCGCCCAGGCCGCGCAGCAGCGCCGCCTGCTCGGGCTTGCGCACGATGTTGACCAGCGCGACACCGTCCTTCTGGCAGATCTTGTTCAGCATCTGGCCCAGGTTGGACGCGGCCGCGGTGTGCACCAGCGCCTTGTGGCCCTCGCGACGCATCGTCTCGACCATGCCCAGCGAGGTCAGCGGGTTGACGAAACAGGACGCGCCGTCGGCCGCGCTCGCGCCCTCGGGCAGCAGCAGGCACTGGTCGGCCGGCATGCAGCGGTATTGCGCATACATCGCACCGCCGATCACCGCCACCGTCTTGCCCAGCAAGGCCTGGGCGGCCGGCGACGAGCCCGCCGCGATCACCCGACCCGCGCCCTCGTTGCCTGCCGCCAGCGGCTGGCCGAGCCGCCCGGCCATCGCCTTCATCCCCCGCTCGGGCACGGCCGCGGTGATCACCGGGTGGCTGGCGCTGCCCGACAGCTTGGCGCTGGCCATGTCGGCGGCGCCGAACAGCAGGCCGATGTCGGACGGGTTGATCGGCGTGGCCTGGACCTCGATCAGCACCTCGTCGGGCCCGGGCATGGGCACGGCAACGTCGGCCAGCGACAGCTCGAGTTCGCCGCTGGCGGTGATCAGCGTGCGCAGCTGCAGCCCGCTGCGGGGGAGGGATGCGGCAGTAGTGGGGGAGGTCATGGCTTGTCTCCTGACGGTTTTTGGGATCGTGGGCTGGCGGAAGGGCGTGGGAGTCGAACCCACCCGACACGCTGGGCGCGTCTCACCGGCTTTGAAGGCCGGGCGCTCCACCGGGAAACGCTGCCCTTCCAGGGCGACGGCACCTTAGCACGCGGGGCGATGCCGCACACCGTCGAAGCGGGTAAGGCCTTCGCGGTCGAGGAATTCGAGCACCTGCACCGTCAGGTTGCGGCCTATGCCGGTGCGGTCGCGGTAGCCGGCGGCGTCCAGGCTGCCGTCGTCGCTCTCGGCCGCCAGCGCCAGGGCCTGGGCCACCAGAGCGGCCACGCCCTCGGGCAGGTAGAAGCGGTTGGGTGCGACCCGCACCAGCAGGCCGCGGCCGGCCATACGGCCGAGAAAATCGACCAGCAGCGGCAGCGGCAGGCCGAGCTGGGTGGCCAGTTCACCGACGATGGGCGGGCGCAGGCCGGCCGGTTGCAGCAGCGCGTTCACCCGGTCCAGCAGCGCGCGGTCGGCCTCGGCCAGGGCCGCACGGTGCGCCGCGCGACGGTGGCGCAGGCCGTCGCGCGCCAGCAATCCCTCGTCGACCAGCGCGGCCAGCATGGCTTGCAGCACCGCCCTGGCAGGCGCCTGGCTGGCCGGCTGACCCGCGGTCAAGCCCAGCGCCAGGCGCAGCGCCGGCGCATGCGGCCCCAGGCTGTCGGGTTGCTCGGCATGCCAGCGGTCCAGCGCCGCCAGCACGCGCGCGCGCCAGTCCTGCCAATGCACTTCGGCCAGACCCAGCGGCCCGCTGTCGCCGGCCACCGGCCGCAGCGCCAGCGCCTGGTGCAGCGGCTCGGCCTCGTCGGGCCGCAGGTTGCGCCCGCGCGCGAACCGCGCCAGGTCGACGCCGTCGGACGATTGCGCCAGCAAGTCGGCCAGTGCCTGCGCCGGGTCGGGCCGGGCCAGCGCCGCCAGCTGCGCCAGCCGGACCGGCCGCGACCGGCCGCGCGCCGGGCCGAAGGGGTCGACCACCCAGCCGCCGGCCAGGGTGCGGTTGGCCGCGGGGTCGCGCAGGATGAACCGGTCGCCATGGACCGCGGACACCGGCCGGTCCAGCAGCAATTGGGCCAGGCCGACGCTGCCCGGCGCCAGCGCGGCCCCCCCTGACAGGTCCAACCCGGCCACCCGGGCGTTCAGCGCCGCCGCGCCCAGGTGGAGTTGCAGCGCGCTGCGCTGGGGCAGCGGGCCGGGTGCACTGGCCAGCACGGTCAGCTGCACATCGAGCCGGTCGCTGGGCGCATGCGCGGCCGCGGCGACCACCCAGTCGCCGCGCTGCGGCTCGGCGCGCTTGAGCTCCGGGCCGGCCAGGTTCAAGGCGCAGCGCTGGCCGGCCTGGGCCGACTCGGCCGGCTGGTTCTGCGCCTGCAGGCCGCGCACCCGGGCGGGCACGCCGGCCGGCGACAGCAGCACCGCGTCGCCCACCTGCACCCGGCCCGCCAGCACCACGCCGGTGACGATGCGGCCGGCCCCGGCCAGCGTGAAGCTGCGGTCTATGGCCATCCTGAACTGCCCGGCGGCGGGGCGCGCCGCCAGCGCCTGCGCGGCCGCATCCAGGTGCTGGCGCAGCGCCGGCAGGCCGGTGCCGACGCTGGCCGCCACAGGGAACAGCGGCGCACCCGCGTAAGGCCCGTCGGCCAGCAGCGCGGCGACTTCACGCCCGGCCTCGGCCGCGCGGTCGGGCGGCACGCGGTCGATCTTGCTCAGGGCCACCACCAGCCTCGGCACGCCCAGCAGCGCCAGGATGGCCAGGTGCTCCAGCGTCTGCGGCATGGGCCCGTCGTCGGCGGCCACCACCAGCAGCGCCAGGTCGATGCCGGCCACCCCGGCCAGCATGTTGCGAACGAAACGCTCATGGCCGGGGACGTCGACGAAACCCAACGGACCGCTGTAGGCAAAGCCGAGGTCTATGGTCATGCCGCGGCGCTTTTCCTCGTCCAGGCGATCGGTGTCGACCCCCGTCAGCGCCCGCACCAGCGTGGTCTTGCCATGGTCGACATGGCCGGCGGTGGCGATGATCATGGCGCGGCCGCGGCGGGCCCCGCGAACAGCGCGGCAAAGCCTGACTCGTCCTCCAGGCAGCGCAGGTCGAGCAGCAGCGCGCCGTCGGCGATGCGGCCTATCACCGGCACCGGCAGCGCGCGCAGCCTGGCCGCCAGCGCGTCCAGCGCCCGGCCCGAAGCGCGCTTGGCGCCGGGCGGCGTCAGGCGCAGGGCGTGGCTGGGCAGGCGGCCGACCGGCATCGCGCCGCTGCCGATCTGGCTCATCACCGGCCAGACGTCGACTTGCGCCAGCGCCCCCAGCGCGCCCGCCAGCAGCGGCGCCAGGCGCTGCGCCAGCGCGGCGATCTCGGCGCCGGGCCGGGCCAGCAGGCGCAGCGTGGGCAGTTGCGCCACCAACCGGTCCGGGTCGCCGTACAGCCGCAGCACCGCCTCCAGCGCCGCCAGTGTCAGCTTGTCGCAGCGCAGCGCGCGCTTGAACGGGTTTTGCTTGAGCTGGGCCACCAGGTCGGCACGGCCGACCACGATGCCGGCCTGCGGCCCGCCCAGCAGCTTGTCGCCCGAGAACAGCACCAGGTCGGCGCCCGCGGCCAGCGCCTCGGCCGGCGTGGGCTCGTGCGGCAGGCCCAGCCGCGCCAGGTCGATCAGCGCGCCGCTGCCCAGGTCGATCACGAAGGGCAGGCCATGCTGGCGGCACAGCGCGCCGAGCTCGGCCTCGTCGGCGGCCGCGCTGAAGCCCTCGATCCGGAAGTTGCTGGTGTGCACCTTCAGCAGCATCGCGGTGCGCGCGCCGATTGCCTGCGCATGGTCTTGCAGGTGGGTGCGGTTGGTCGTGCCCACCTCGCGCAGCGTGCAGCCGGCCGCCCGCATGATGTCGGGCAGGCGGAAAGCGCCGCCGATCTCGATCAGTTCGCCGCGCGAGACGATCACCTCGCGCCGACCGCGCCGGCCGGCCAGCGTGGCCAGCACCAGCATCAGCGCGGCCGCGGTGTTGTTGACCACGGTGGCGGCCGCGCCGCCGGTCAAGCCGCACAGCAAGCCCTCGACGGCGTCATCACGGTCGCCGCGCTGGCCGGCGACCAGGTCGTATTCGAGGTTGGCCGCGCCCAAAGCCACCTCGGCGATCGCCGCCAGCGCCTGCGCCGGCAGCGGCGCCCGGCCCAGGTTGGTGTGCAGCACCGTGCCGGTCAGGTTGAAGACCCGGCGCAGATGCGGCTGGGCCAGCGCGGCCACCCGGGCCGTGATGCCGGCCAGCAGCGCGGCGTCGGCAGGGCTTTCGCCGCCGGCCCGCCGCGCGGCCAGCTCGGCCCGCACCGCCTGCAGCACCAGCGCCCTGCCCTGCGCGGCGAGGCTGTCGGCCAGCCCAGGCCAGGCCAGCACCCGGTCGACCGCCGGCAGGCGCGACCGTTTGGGTGCCGACTCGGGCACTGAATCGGGCACGGACCCGGGCGTCAGCGCCACGGACGGGCGCCGATGCGCTCAGGCGGCAGGCGGTTGCGGCGCGGCGGCCACCAGCCGCTGCAGGATGGCGGGCAAGGCAGCATCGGCCAGCGCCCGCAGTTCGTCATCGCTGCGGTCCTGGATCGGATGGGCGACGAAGACCATCGCCGGATCGAAACCCAGCGACTTGGCCTGCATGGCCGCAGCCTGCACAAACTCGGTCGATGCAACCCCCACCCCCGGAAGACCCCGTGACTCCAGATCCGCGATGTCATGCATACAGCACGACGTGCAGGACCCTCAGTCAGCCAGGCCTTCGATGACGAGCTGGTTTTCGGCCGCGATCTGCTGGCGCAGCGCGGTCGGCGCGGGCCGGGTGAACGTGGGCTTGCGGTAGCGGTTGACGCGCAGGCCGCGGGCGCTCAGCAACTCGGCCAGCCGGTCGAGGAATACGTTGCCGCGCGCCTTCGAGATGTCGAGCACGGCGACCGCCATGCCGGCCAGGCCGTCGAGCGAAGCCGGCCGCGCGGCCAGCGCCCGGGCCACGGGCGATCGCTCCGAGGTCGGGTCGAGCAGAACCAGTGAGGGATTCATGCGGTGATTTCCTTCGTGACAGGGATGGAGCCGACCGGACCGGACGCGGCCCAGCCGGCGATGATGGCCGAAAACAAGCCGGCGCCGCCGCCGGCACGAACGATCAGCAGGCCGCCGGGGCGGAACTTGGGGCAGGGCTTGCCGGCCAGCGAGGCCGGCAAGCCCTCGGCGATACCGCCGGCGCCGACCACCATCTCGTCGCCCGGCAGCAACAGCAGTTCAGTCAACTCGGCCAGCAGCCTTGCTTTGGACCAGCCGGCCTCGATGAAGACACGGCAGTGGTCGGGCGAGACCACCAGCAGCGCGTCGCCGGCCATCGCCAGCTTGGGATGGTCGACCGCGCGCAGGCAGAGCGCGAAGCTGCGCGCCAGCGACTCGGGCGTGCGCGATTTCTGGTCGACCACGCCCTGCACGCCTTCGCCGGCAAACAAGGTGACGGTCGAAGCCTCGCGCGGGAAGCCGCGCTCGACCGAGAGCGGCTCCCAGACCGAATCCTCGGCCTCGGCGAAGCAGAAGGTGTATTTGCCGGGCGTGCCCAGCGTGGCGCGGTCGACCTCGCCGGGCCGGCCGCCGCCGACGTTGCGTATCACCAGCTGCAGCGCGCGGCCTATGCTGGCATTGGCGCGGTGGCCCTGGCCCAGCGCGTTGACGCCCGAGTTGATGCCCACCCGGCGAGCCAGCGGGCCGTTGACGATCACCAGCGGGCCGGCGAACATCGTCGTGCACAGGATGCCATGCATGCCGAACTCGTCGATCAGCGCGGCCTCCACCGCCGCCAGCACGACCGGCAGGTATTCGGGCTTGCAGCCGGCCATCACCGCGTTGATCGCCACCTTCTCCACCGTGCAGGGCGACAAGTCGGGCGGCACCATGCCCAGCACCTCGCCGGGGGCGCGCGTCGTGCCCTGCAGCATGCGCAGCACGCGGGCCGGCGTGGGCGGAACCACCGGCAGGCCGTCGGTCCAGCCGCGGTCGAAACAGGCTTCGATCGCGTCCTCGGCGTCACCCAGCGCCACCTGGCGGGCGCTCAGGCCGGTGTCGCCGAAGCGCACGATCAAGTCCTCGGCGATGCCGGGCTCCAGCGTCTTGGAGCCGCAGCCGGGGCGCAGCTCGGGCAGCGCCGCACCCAGGCCGGGCAGGCCGCTGACCTGCTGCCAGTCGCCGCGGTGCCAGCCATAGGTGCGCGCCACCTCGCGGCCCGCGACGACGCGTATCAGCGTCGGCACGATCTCGATGCCGAGGCGGAACGACTGTTCCAGCGTGGCGTCGAGCACCTGCCCGGGCAGGCCGGCGCCATAGGCCGGGTCGTCCTGCACATAGACCGTCAACGGCAATCCGCCCTGCGCCAGCTCGCGCAGCAGCGGCTCGACCAGGGTGCAGGTCGGGCATTCGGCTTTGGCGACGACGATCAGGCCATCGGGCAAGGGGTTCATGGGTTCTCGGCAGGTGGCACGGCGGCAGCGCCGGGATGGGCCAAGGTGGCCCGCGCCGGATCGTGGCATCAGGCTGGCCGCAAGCGGTGTCCCGACCGCGACAAACGGCAACCCGAGCGGCCTGGCCGCGCGCCGCGGCGACGGAATCGGGCCAGGCTGCCCATACCGCGTCCTGACCCGCGGACAACCATTGGACGACGACCCGCCATGCCGGCTCAGCGCGCCCAGCTGCCGAGCCGGATCGCGCCGGCGATGATCAGCGCGTAGACCGCCAGGCTGGCGGCGACCACGGCAAAAAAGCCTTCGGCCGCGCTGTGCAGCAGGTGCACGCAGACCCAACCGCCCAGCGTCACCAGCACCAGGCGGGCCACGCTGCCGGCCAGCGGCCAGAACATCCGCCCCGCGCCTTGCGAGGCGAAGAACAGCGCCAGACCCAGGCCCATCAAGCCGTAGCAGCCGCCGACGATGCGCAGGTAGGCGGCGCCGAAGGCGATCACCGCCGGGTCGGTGGTGAAGTGGTTCATCCACAGCCCGGGCGCGATGGCCGCCGCGCCGCCTATCGTCCCGGTGATCGCGGTGACGACGGCGCCGCCGGTCCAGGTTGCGCGCAGCGCGCGGTCGGGCTGGCCCGCGCCCATGTTGGTGGCGACCATCGCGGTCAGCGCGGTGCCGAAGCCGAAGGCGATAGGCACCATGATGTATTCGAGCCGGGCGGCCACGCCGTAGCCGGCCAGCGCGGCGGTGCCGAAGCTGCCGATGAAGGCGGTGGCCACCGCGATAGCCCCGTTGCTCAGCACCGGGCTCATCGACGCCGGCGCGCCCACGCGCAGGATGTTGCGCAGCAAGTCCATGCGCAACTGCCAGCGCGCGGCGTGCAACTGCACCGCGCCGTCCCGGCGCAGCAGGTGGGCGGCCATCCACACCGCGCCCAGCGCCGTCGTGCACAAGGTGCTGACCGCCGCACCCGCCACGCCCAGTCCGGCCACCGGGCCCCAGCCGAACACCAGCAGCGGACACAGCAGCAAGTGCGCCAGCGCCTGGCCCAGCATCAGCAGCGACGGCAGCAGCATGTTGCCCGAGCCGCGCACCACGGCGGCCAGCACATTGCCCAGCCAGACCACGATCGCGCCGCCAAACAGCAGGTTCGAATAGGCCAGCGCGCTGGCCAGCGCCGCACCGCGCCCGCCCATCGCGCCGTAGACCGAGCGGCCCAGGCCCAGCAACACCGCGCTGAACAGCGCCGCCAGCACGGCCGCGATCAGCAGCGCATGCTGGGCCAGCCGGTTGGCGTCGTCGCCCCGGCCCGCGCCCAGCGCGCGCGCCACCGCCGCGGTGACGGCGCCGCCTATGCCGCCGGCCGACATCTGCAGCATCAGCATCGACAAGGGGAAGACCAGCGCGACGCCGGCCAGCGCGTCGGCGCCGAGCCGGCCCAGGATGTAGCCGTCGTAGCCGATCACCACCGTGGTGGCGAACAGGCCGATGACGTTGGGCGTGGCCAGGCGCAGCAGCGTGGGCAGCAGCGGCGCATGCAGCATCTGCCAGGTGCGGTCGGCGATCTTGTCGGACTTGACGCTGGCCGACGCCGCGCCGGTGGGGGCGCCGCCGCTCATGCCGGTCTGGCCTCGAACACCAGGCAGGTGGTCGTGCCATGGGCGTAGAGCTTGCCGTCGGGGTCGACGATGCGGGCCTCGGCGGTGGCGAGTTGGCGGCCGCTGTGGATCACCTGGCCGATCGCGCGCAGCGGGCCAGTGCGGGTGGTGGCAGCGCGCACGATGTTGACGCTGAGCTCGGCGGTGGTGTAGGCGTAGCCTGCCGCCATCCGGGTGTGCACCGCGCAGCCCAAGGCCGAATCCAGCATCGTCGCGTACCAGCCGCCATGCACGGTGCCGAGCGGGTTGTAGTGCATCAGCTGCGGCGTGCCCTGGAACACGGCGCGTCCGGCACCGATCTCGACCAGCGAGAAATCCAGCGTCTGCGCGATATGCGGGAACGGCAGTTCGCCGGCCAGCATCGCCTGCATCACCTCCAGCCCGGTCTTGCCGGCCACGCTGTCGGGGTGCGCCAGGCCAGGCTTGCCGCCGCCCGAGCGCATGCGCGCCAGCACGCTGGCGAGTTGATCATTCCAAAGCGCTGCGCTGGCATTGGGGCGGAGGGAATCGTCTATTGTTTGCATATGCAACTATTGTAGCTACAATCTTTCGAATGCAGAGCGACCCGTCCGACCCCAAGCCCGTCAAGCCCCAGGGCTGCAGCAACTTCAAGCTGCGCCAGTTGCTGCGCCGGGTGGGCCAGCGTTTCGACGCCGAACTGGCCAAGTCGGGGCTGAAGACGACCCAGTACTCGCTGCTGTCGCATGTGCTCAAGCTCGGGCCCATACGCCCGGGCGACCTGGCGCTGGCGATGACGATGGACGCCTCGACCCTGACCCGCAACCTGCAGCCGCTGGTCCAGGCCGGTTGGGTGGCGCTGGGCCCGGGCGCAGACGGCCGCAGCCGGCTCGTCAGCCTGACCGACGCCGGCCGTGCCAAGCGGGCCGACGCGCAACCGCACTGGCGGGCTGCGCAGGAGGGCCTCAACCAGCGACTGGGGGTTGAGCGGGTGCTGGCCCTGCATGCGCTGATCGACGATTCCCTTGAACTGCTGGCAGCGCTGCCGGCCGGAGAACACCATGCCTGAGCAACACCCCACCCAAACCATCCAAACCACCCCGCCCGCAGGCCGCCACTGGGCCGTCTGGGTCGTGCTGCTGGCCGCGGCCGGCAGCTTCGCGCTAACGATGGGCGTGCGCCAGTCGATGGGTTTGTTCCTCAGCCCGATCAACAGCGCCACCCACCTGGGGCTGGCCAGCATCAGCCTGGCCTTTGCCTGCGGCCAGCTGTGCTGGGGCCTGACCCAGCCCTTCGCCGGCGCGATGGCCGACCGGCTGGGCGCCGGCCGGGTGCTGCTGGCCGGCTTGCTGCTGGTCGCGCTGGGCACCTGCATCACCCCCTACATGACCAGCACCGCCGGCCTGATCCTGGCCATAGGCGTGCTGTCGGCCGGCGGCGCCGGCATGGCCGGGCCGGCGGTGCTGATGGCCACCACCGCCAGGCTGATCCCGGCAGCCTGGCGCGGCCTGGCCACCGGCATCGTCAACGCCGGCGGATCGGCCGGCCAGTTCCTGATGGCGCCCATCGCCGGCGCGCTGCTGGTCGGGCTGGGCTGGGCCCAGGCTATGCAGGTGCTGGGCCTGCTGGTGCTGCTGGCGCTGCCGGCGGCCTATGTGCTGCGCGGGCTGGGCCCGGTGGCCACGCCGGCCAGCCTGCAGCAGGCGCCCGCGCCGGCCAAGGTGGGCGCCCGGGCGGCGATCCGCGGCGCCTTGCGCAACCCGAGCTTTCTGATGCTGGCGGCCGGCTTCTTCGTCTGCGGTTTCCACGTCGCCTTCCTGGGCACCCATTTGCCGGGCGTGATCGCCGCCTGCGGCCTGCCGGTGCAGTACGGCGCCTGGTCGCTGGCGATATTGGGCCTGTTCAACATCGTCGGCAGCCTGGCGATGGGCTGGGCGGTGGGGCGCTGGCGCATGAAGTCCTTGCTGTCGGCGGTCTATG
This sequence comes from Burkholderiales bacterium, assembly GCA_947453625.1. Classification (GTDB taxonomy): domain Bacteria; phylum Pseudomonadota; class Gammaproteobacteria; order Burkholderiales; family Burkholderiaceae_C; genus Pseudaquabacterium. The sequence continues at coordinate 113,854 of CANGHK010000005.1, read as the reverse complement.
CGGCGCGCGCCATCAGCGTGCTGGTCTTCGTGCTCGCGCCCAAGACCGGGCCGGTGATGCTGACCTTTGCCGCCGTGATGGGCCTGACCTTCCTGTCCACTGTGCCGCCCACCGCCGGTCTGGTGGCCAAGTTCTTCGGCACCGCCAACATGGCCACGCTGTTCGGCATCGTGATGCTGACGCACCAGGTCGGCGGCTTTCTCGGCGCCTGGCTGGGGGGCAAGGTGTTCGAGGCGACCGGCAATTTCGACCTGATCTGGGGCATCGACATCGCGCTGGCCGTCGGCGCCGCGCTGATCCACCTGCCCATACGCGAGGCCAGGCTGGGGGTTGTGGCGGGGTGAGGGCTGGGGCTGCACGAGTGCGATAGGCGCTTCGGGCGGGCTGGGGAGCAACAAGGTGCGCAGGCCAAGTTCAACCGCCTCGCGCTCGGTCTTCACGCCGGTCACGCGCAAGGCGTCGTGCGTGAACTTGTTGCCAATAAAAATATTCGTTCGCCGGATGACAGCAAGGTTGAGGTGACGCCTCAGCTTGGCGTCGCGTGCACAGGCATACACGCCGCACGCCAGCGCCAACCTGCGCCTGACGGCCCTGCGGCCGCCCACGGCATCGCGACCGCCGACCAAAGCCGGCGAAAAAATTGACTCTTGTCATTGTGTGCAAATTTGCCTAAACTGAGCAAATGCTTAGCATCAATGACACTGATCATGCCGACGATTCGGACTCCAGGCGGGCCAGGCTGAAGACAGGGATGCCAGGGCCGGGACGCCGTGAACAGGCGCCGGGGTCGGGTCTGGAATCCGAGTTCCTTCAAGTCCAGAGCATGCCGCAAGCGGCAATACCCGGTTGGCAGACGGCTGGCGCTGGGCGTCATGCCGCCTATCGACCGCCGTTGCCGGCTGCGATCGAATGGATAGGCAGGACAGCAACTGCGTACGGGATTCGCTGAGGCGCCGCCAACAGGTTTCAAGGTTTTTAATAATTTATCACCAACCGGGTATCCGCCATCAAAAGAATTCTTGCTGCCACGGCATTGCTTTGCTTCGCTTCAACCTGCCTGTCGTCGGACTTGCCGAATATCAGACTGACGCCCGGCGCCATCAGCAGCGTCGTCACCCAGGAGAACATATCGTCGACAGTCTGCGTGCGCGGCTACACCAAGACCGTTCGCCCGCCGGCACATTACACCAACAAGCTGAAGAAGTTGCAGATCGAACAGTACGGCTATGCCGATCGCGACCCCAAGCACTACGAGGAGGATCACTTGATCGCGCTTTCGATAGGCGGCGAACCGATTGACCCGCGCAATCTATGGCCACAACCCCGTAGCACCACCTGGAGCGCCGCGAAAAAAGACAATCTGGAATTCGTTCTCTACAAGATGGTCTGCAACGGGGATATTTCGATCGCCAAGGCGCAGCAGCAAATGGCGACGGACTGGATCGCCGCCTACAAGCAGTACGTGACGGCGAACGTAAAATACCGATACAAAGGCGGTGGCGACTGATTCTAAAATCATCCCGTGCGCTGGCACCGGACAATTGCACGCCCGGTTCCGTCTTTGCTCGACAGCCGTCGATATTTCGCCGATCGCTGCCAGGCACAAGCCTCTGAAGCAAGACGACAGGACATTCCCGGGGCCGCGCCGCCCGGTCGCATGCAAAAGAATTTCACGCCCTACAACCGGTACACGCCGGAAATAAACGAAAATTGGAGGAATGAATGGCAACCGCAGTCACAATTCAACATCCGGCCATTGGCCTGACCAAGACAGGCTATTTTGGTTTCAGCTGGACATATTTATTTTTCGGTTGGTTCGTGCCGCTGATACGTGGCGAGCTCGGGGTCGCGGCGCTGCACCTGCTTTTTTCCGTGGTGACCTTTGGCCTGTGGCAATTGATCATGTCCTTCCTCTACAACAAACAATACATGACCCGCATGCTGGAAAAAGGCTATGTCCTGAGGGATACCGACGAGACGATGGCCAAGGCCAGGCTGAGCCTGGGCCTGGCCGAGGTTCGGCTACCCGCCTGAAAGAATCAAAATGTCCGCTTGCCGATGCAAGCATCGCGCGATCCTGGTCGGCAACAAGGCAGGCTGTCGCGCCCTTGGCTGCGGAAAAATTGAAAGCAGGAGAGAGGGGCTCGGGACTCAAATTTGAGCCCTCCCCAAGAAACCAGGATCCGACACCGGGATCGTTACCGAACTGTATTTCAACCCCATGAGGCCTGCGCATGAAGACCCATACTGCATCAGTTGTCGTGTTTTCCCTCTTGTGTGGCCTGGCTTGCAACGCGGCATTCGCTGTCCGCGATGAAGCCATAGAGACCAAGAAGACGTCTGCCGAGGCCTGCGATGCAGCCAGGGGCCGGGCGGAGAGGCGAGCAAAGTCCCACTGCAGTGGCGCGCAAGGTGGCGTCAAGACCTATCAAGAGGGACGTTGCAGTGGCAAGGAATTGAGTCAGGGACGATTCACCGCCACGGTGATGTTCGACTACACCTGCAAATCCTCGAAGTAACTCACAAACAGAGAGACGGCACGGCCCAGGCTCACTGGGCATCGCCCAGCGCGGCCCACTCGGCGCAGAGCGTGTACAGGCCAGCCATATCGTCCTCGATATTGTGGAGAAAGCCACCAGCATCCTGCTGTTGGAATGATTCCAGCCGATGCGCTGACCGCCGTGCGCCGCCCAGTAACTGTCGCGGCGCTTCATATTCTCGGTCCAGATCAAATAGCCATAGCCATCGAACGATGGATCCGAGCAATGCCGCCGCCGGAAGAGCGCAGCAGGCAATTTTTTCAGAATACCAGGGCGCCCAATCACCGACGGTAGACGCCATCCGGCCCATCCCTTCGCCCGATGACCCGATGATGCGGGCGCAGGAAAATGCCATGCGCCACGGGCAGGCCACGACGTGATTGTGACAGAACTGTGGTAAACGTTAGGAATCAGCGCACATGGCCGTAAAACACTCATTCGAATAGAATGCGTGCCACCCATGACCATGACATCGAATCGGGCGGCACGCCGCCCGGCCCAGTTGACCACCGACAGTGGACGCCGCCTGCTGGCCAAGGCATCGGCACTGGCTGATGGGACGGGCGAACCGGCAACGCGCTTCTTGACCCGCTGACGCCGTGGAATTCGATCTGGTGGTCGAGCTGATGCTCACGGCAATACGCATGGCGGGGGTGTTGGCGGGGCCGGTGCTGCTGACCGTCCTGGCGGTGGGTGCCGCCTTTGGCGCACTGCAATCAGCGACACAGAACAACGAGCCCGCGGTCGCCTTCGTCCCCAAGGTGCTGGGTGCGGCGCTGGTGACGGCGATCACAGGGGCCACCACCGCGGGCCTTTTCATCGACTATGTGCGGGAAACAATCCTGCGGATTCCGGCCATCACGGCGGAGGCTGGCGCCGTCGCGATGGTGCAATTGCCACCGCCGCCGCGACCCCCACTGCCGCTTCGAGCGGCCGCGCCAAGGCAGGCAAGCGCCGGGGACGCGCCAGCACTCGCCGACGCGCCGCTGCCGAGGTCTGGCGCATCGTCGGCTGCAGCATCCGGGCCCGGCCAGCGCGCGGCGCCCCCGCCACCGGCAGCGCACATCGAGCCGACACAGGCCATCGCCCGCGCTGCGCAGGAACCAGCAGCCCAGGACAGGCGGGCAAAGTCTCCCAGCGCAGCCCTCGCACGACAGGCCGAAGCCGCTGCGACGCCAGCGCCGCTACCAAGTCCGGCAACGGCAGCGACCGCCGTCGCCAACGCCGCCATGCAGCAGTTGCGCGCCAGATTGGCCGATCCGGCTGCGCTGGGCCGGCTGAGCGGTAAAGGCCGGTATTCCTGCCTGAATGCCGACTTGAGCCCTTGTGGCGACAACCCCGGCAAGCCGTTCAGCGCGCTGCTGCCCGCCGACCCGGGCGCTGGAAAGCTCTACGACGCCAGGTCCCAGTCTTTCGACGAACTCCCCACGCGATCGGTCGCCAACCCGGTTCGCAATACCCGCAGCAAAACCACTATGGACTATATGCAGCAGTTCGAAAAGGTGGGATTGATGAATTTCCTGTTGCTGCTGCTGTAAGGCCTGCCAGCCGTTCTTTCCTATCGGCAAGAACGCCTGCTTGCGCAGGCCTGAGCCCTCTCCGTTACCTGGACATCCAACCGTCATGTTTACCTTTATATCCAACCTGTCATCTTTGAAAATATTCCTGGTGATCTTCAGTTCGGGCGTGGGGATTTACTTCCTGGGCGCCTGGCTGATGCTGCACCTGTTCTCGAAACGGATGCGCTCGGGCGCGCTGGCCAAAGGCGCCGAAGAGGGCTACAAGGCCATCATCATGCTGACGATGTTGTTGATGGCCTCGTCCATGATCCGCCTGCAATCGGACCACCGCAATATCGAGGACTTGGTCGAGCGCGAGGCCATGGTGCTGCTCAAGCTCGACCGCGCCTTCAACAGCTTCGATAGTCAGGATGGCCAGAAGCTGCGGCGCCAACTGCGCGACTACGCCGAGTTGACGGTGAGCAGCGAATGGCCCCTGCTCGAGCGCGGTGGGCGCAGCGCCCCGGTCAGCGCGGTGCTGGACGCGATGGTCAGAGGCAGTCGCCTGCTCGATCCGCAGTCCGCCGCGCAACAGATCGCCCGCTCCGAAATATTTTCTGCCACCAACCAGCTCGCCGATCTGCGAGAGGTGCGCCTGACGGCCAGCAACAGCGTCGGCGTGCCGATCTACCTCTGGCAGTCCATCCTGATTGCCATCTTTGTCGGCACCGTGGTCAGCTGGTTCCTGGGCACCGTCGACCGGTTCATGCTGTGGTCCATCAGCGCGATCACTGCGCAGGCCTTGCTGCTCACGGTGCTGATCATCAACTCCAATCTCTACAGTGGAGAAAACGCGGTGACGCCGGCGGCGATAGAGCGCAGCATAGCGCTGCTGATTCCAGCACCGGCCTGACGGCGGCTTGACCGTCCGATCGCCTGTTCGACCTGAATTCAAGCCTCACTTGGGGCGGGCCGCAACAATGGCAGGCCATGATGCCGCCGCGGGTTAACCCGCTGATGCGTCAGAATCCCCCCTCCTCTTTCCAGGCACTCCCATGCGACAACTCTCCCCGGCCGGCCAACAAGTCGTCAACGACATCGCGCAGCGCCATGGCTTCAGCGTGGACGGCACGCTCGGCATGCTCGACGCGGTGATCAACGGCAACGGCAGCATGGCGCAGTTCAGCCACCCGGACTTCTCGGGCTCGGGCCAATGGATGCGCGGCGGCATGACGATGGTCTCCGACATGTTCAACAACACTCTGAAGGGCCGGGTCGACGGGCTGTGCTCTGAACTGGCCAACCTGGTGGCCAACCAGCCCGACCTGGTGCGCAGCAGCAACTTCCAGTCGCAGAGCCAGGGCGGCGGGGGCAACACCACCCAGCAGCAGACCCACCTCAGCGGCCAGGACAACACGCCAGGCAACACCGGCTTCGGCGCCGCCAGCCTGTTCGTTCCCGGCAGCAGCGGCGACTGGTGGCCGGCCGATCTGCGGTTTCCCAACAGCACCGGAGCGCAGAACAACGTGCGCTACGCTTATTTCGCCCAGGCCAGGCGGCTGGTGATCGATGTCGGCGGCACGGTCACGGTCTACGACACGCTGGACCACCAGATCGGCGGCTTTTCGCAGCAGCAGTCGGTGGGCGGCACGCTGAGTTTCTCAAGCCAGTACGGCCTGATGGACGTCGCCAGCCTGCCGGTGATCTCGTCGAACGGCAGGCCGCCGCAACCGCTGCGGGCACCGGCCCAGGACCTGGCTTTCCAGTCGCCGCCGCAGGGCTTAGCCCCTTCAGTCGGATCCGGCCAGGACCTGTTCGCGACGATCGAGAAACTGGCCGACCTGCGGGCCAAGGGCATCCTCAGCGACGCCGAGTTCTCGGCCAAGAAGGCGGAGTTGCTGAGCAGGGTGTGAGGCCGCTGGCGTCGCAGATTGGCCCGCGCACCAGCACTTGCCGCGCATGGGCGCCCCACATTGGGGCAATCCTGACGACGGCGACCGACCACGCATGCTGGCGGCTTGTCCTACAGCGCCGCGCGCCGGCCTGGCGTATCGTGACGGCGGGATGGGCAGAACCCGCCCGGGGCGAAGCGTTGAGGCACAGCCTGTGGATTCCGGTCCACCGAGACAGGAAGCGGCATGCCACCAAGCCATGGCGCGTTGCTTGCGTGAGCCTACAGCCTGACCCCAGCCGAACAGGATCCACCATGCAACTACGCGTTGGTTTTGAAATGGTCTACGACTGCCCGCAGCCCACGCCGATGATCCTGGCGCTGAGCATCCACTACTCGCGCGCGCCCGACCTGCTGCGGCCCGACCACCTGATCACCCAGCCCGCGGTGCCGGTGACGGCCTACCGCGACCTGTTCGGCAACTGGTGCAGCCGGCTGGTGGCGCCGACGGGCCGGTTCACGCTCAGCGCCGATGCGCTGGTGCATGACAGCGGCGCGGCCGACATCGTCGCGCCCTGGGCCACCCAGGTGCCGGTCGAACGGCTGCCCGAATCGGCGCTGGTCTACCTGCTGGGCAGCCGCTACTGCGAGACCGACCAGTTGTCCGAGGTCGCCTGGCAGCTTTTCGGCCACGGCCCGACCGGCTGGCAGCGGGTGCAATCGATCTGCGACTTCGTGCACCGCCACATCGAGTTCGGCTACCACCACGCGCGGCGCACCCGCACCGCCTGGGAGGCCTACAACGAGCGGCGCGGCGTCTGCCGCGACTACGCCCACCTGGCGATCGCCTTCTGCCGCTGCATGAACATCCCGGCGCGCTACTGCACCGGCTACCTGGGCGACATCCGCATCCCGCCGATTCCCGGCCCGATGGACTTTGCGGGCTGGTTCGAGGCCTACCTGGGCGACCGCTGGTACACCTTCGACGCGCGCAACAACACGCCGCGCATAGGCCGGGTGCTGATCGCCCGCGGCCGTGACGCCTGCGATGTCGCGCTGGCAAGCACCTTCGGCCCGAACACGCTGGCGAGCTTCAAGGTCTGGAGCGACGAGGTGGTGGCGGGCTGACGCTGATGCAAAGCGCAGCGCCGCTGCGCGCCCCATTCAGCGCTGCCCCACCACCGCATCGCCGAACAACCCGCTGATGCCGCGCGGCTGCGAGCGCCAGTACTGGTGCGGCGCCTCGACCTGCGCGCCCAGGCGAGCGGCGGCATGCCAGGGCCAGCGTGGGTCGTACAACAGGCCGCGCGCCAGCGCCACCAGGTCGGCCTGGCCGCCGGCGACGATGGCCTCGGCCTGTTCGGGCTCGGTGATCAGGCCCACCGCGATCGTCGGCAAGCCGGTCTCGCGGCGCACCCGGTCGGCCATCGCCACCTGGTAGCCCGGCGCCAGCGGGATCTGCTGGCGCGGCGAGATGCCGCCGCTCGAGACGTCGATGAAGTCGCCGCCGCGCGCGCGCAGCGCCTGACCGAAGACCACGCTCTGGTCGACATCCCAACCACCCGCCACCCAGTCGGTGGCCGAGATCCGGAAGCCCACCGGCATCGACGCCGGCAGCGCGGCGCGCACCGCGTCGAACACCGCCAGCGGAAAGCGCATCCGGTTCTCGAGCGAGCCACCGAACGCGTCGCTGCGCTGGTTGGACAGCGGCGACAGGAACTGGTGCAGCAGATAGCCATGCGCGGCATGCAGTTCGATCGCGTCCAGCCCCAGGCGGTGCGCACGCTGCGCGGCCGCGACAAAGGCTTGCAGGATGCGCTGCAGGCCGGCGGCGTCCAGGGCCTCGGGCGGCAGCTCATGCTCGCCATGCGGCACGGCCGACGGCGCCTGCGTCTGCCAGCCGCCCTGGTCGGGCGCGATCAACTGGCCGCCGTCCCACGGCGCCTGGCTCGAGGCCTTGCGGCCGGCATGCGACAACTGGATCGCGATCGGCATCGCCGATTGCCTGCGCAGCGCGGCCAGCAGCCGGGCCAGCGCGGCCTCGGTGGCGTCCGACCACAGCCCCAGATCGCCTGGCGTGATCCGGCCCTCGGGCTCGACCGCGGTGGCTTCGATGAACAGCAGGCCGGCGCCCGAGATCGCCAGTTGGCCGAGGTGGATCAGGTGCCAGTCATTGGCCGCGCCGTCGACCGCGCTGTACTGGCACATCGGCGCGATCACGATGCGGTTCTTCAGCGCCAGCGGGCCGAGGGCGAAGGGGGAAAACAGAGCGCTCATGGGTATCCGGGTGGGGTCGGCGGGGGCCGGGTCGGCGGCAGCTTACACGGCAGCCTGATTGGCAGGTTCAGCCCGCCACCTTGCCGAGCGCCCGCAATATCTTCTGCGGCGTGATCGGCTGCGACGCCAGCCTGGCCTTGAGCGGCGCCAGCGCGTCGTTGATCGCGTTCATCACCGCGGCCGGCGCGCCGGCGGTGCCGGCCTCGCCCGCGCCCTTGGCGCCGAGCTGCGAGCTGCGGGTGGGCGTCTGCACATGCGCCACCACGATGTCGGGCATCTCGCCGGCCATCGGCACCAGGTAGTCGCCCAGGCTGCCGTTGCACATCGCGCCGCTCTCGTCGTAGAGGCATTCCTCGAACAGCGCGCCGCCTATGCCCTGGACTATCGCGCCGCGCATCTGCTCGTCGACCAGCATCGGGTTGATGACCCGGCCGCAGTCCTCGATCGCCCAGTGGCCGAGCAACTTGACGAAGCCGGTGTCGGTGTCGACCTCGACATGCGAGACCTGCACGCCGTTGGTGAAGATGAAGGGGTAATCGCGCTGGGCATAGTGGCGCGTGACCATCAGCTCGGGCGTGAAGTCGCGCGGCAGCGTGTCGCTGCGGAAATAGGCGATGCGGCCCAGCTCGGCCAGCGCCAGCAGCCCCGCGCCGGTCTGGGCGTCGACGATCTGGCCGTCGCGCAGCGCCAGGCCGTCGATGGAGGCGCGCTGCAGGATCACCGCCGCGGTCTGCAGGATGTTGGCGCGCAGCGCCAGTCCGGCCTGCAACACCGCCTCGCCGCCTATGCCGGCGCCGCGCGAGGCCCAGGTGCCGCCGCCGTAAGGCGTGGCATCGGTGTCGCCGGTGATCACCCGCACCCGGCTGATGGACACCCCGACCGCGTCGGCGGCGATCTGGCCGTAGATCGCCTCGGTGCCCTGGCCTTGCTCGCCGACGCTGGACAGCACCGTCACCGACCCGCTGGGCTCCAGCCTGACCGTGGCGCCGTCCTGCGACGCGATGCGCGCACCGCCCACGCCGTAGAAGGCCGCGCCCGGGTTGGTCAGCTCGATCACCACCGCGATGCCTATGCCGCGGTAGACGCCTCTTGCGCGCTGGCTGGCCTGGTCGGCGCGCAGCGCGTCGTAGTCGCAGAGCTGGCGCGCTTTGTCCAGACAGGCCTCATGCGACAGCACCTCGAGCTTGATGCCGGACGCGCCGGTGGCCGGGTAGGCGTGGTCGGGGATCACGTTCTTCAGCCGGATCGCCAGCGGGTCCAAGCCCAGCCGGGCCGCCACGCCGTCGACCAGCGCCTCGGTGACGGCGCAGGCGATGGGGTGGCCGACGCCGCGGTACTGGCAGGTGGGCACCTTGTTCTGGAACACCACCTTCAGCGCCGCCCGGTAATGCTTGTGGCCATAGGGGCCGCCGGTCAGGTTGACGACCTGGTTGCCCTCGATGCCGCTGGTGCGCGGGAACACCGAGTACGGGCCTATGCCGGTCAGGTCGTCGATCTCGAAGGCCAGGATCTCGCCGTCGGCCTTGGCGGCGATGCGCGCGGTGATGCGGTGCTCGCGGGCATGGATGTCGGAGACGAAGCTCTCCAGCCGGTCGGCGACGAACTTGACCGGCCGGCCCAGCAGCAGGCTGATCGCCACCGTGGCGAAGTCGTCCGGGTAGGCATGGACCTTGATGCCGAACGAGCCGCCGACGTCGCCGCAAACCACCCGCACCTGGTCTTCGCGCAGGTCGAACTGGCGGCAGTACAGGTCCTGCATCATGTGCGGGGCCTGGAACGAGTGGTGGACGGTGAGCCGGCCGTCGCGCGGGTCCCGGCCCGGCGTCCAGTCGGCGATCTGGCAACGCGGCTCCAGCGTCACGCCGGTGTGGCGGCCGAAGACATAGGTCTCCTCGAACACCGCGTCGGCGCGGGCAAAGGCCTCGTCGACGCCGCCGGTGTCCAACTGGCGCTCGAAGCACAGGTTGTCGCCGAGCTCGGGGTGGATCAGCGGCGTGGCCGGATCCAGCGCGGTCTCGGTGTCCAGCACCGCGGGCAGGTCTTCCCATTCGACCTGCAACTGCTGCAGCGCGTCCTCGGCCTGGACCCGGGTCTCGGCAACGATCGCCACCACCGGCTCACCCTGCCAGCAGGCGCGGTCCAGCGCCAGCGGATATTGCGGCGCGCTCTTGATGCCCGCCAGATGCGCCAGCGTGGCGACCCAGGGCTTGCAGACCCGCGCCAGGTCATGGCCGTCAAACACCCCGGCCACGCCGGGCATGCCACGCACCGCGCTGGCGTCGATCCGGGTGATGCGGCAATGCGCCACCTGCGAGCGCCAGAACACCACATGCAGCATGCGCGGCAACACGATGTCGTCGACATAACGGCCGCGGCCCTGCACCAGGCGGCGCACGCCCTCGCGCGGGATCGACACACCGATGTGGCGCGGGTCGTCGGTGACGGCGGGCAGCGCCGGGGCGTCGGTCAGGAAGGGCGTGTCGCGCGGGCGGTTCATGCCAGCACCTCGGCGGCCGGCAGCCGGCCTTCGCGCTGCAGCGCCAGCACATCGCAGACCGCGTCGACGATCGCGTGGTAGCCGGTGCAGCGGCAGCAGTTGCCACTGATCCACCGCCGCACCGCCTCGCGGTCGGCCTCAGGCTGCTGCTCGACCAATTCCAGCGCGGCCATCAGCATGCCGGGCGTGCAGTAGCCGCACTGCAGCGCGTTGCGGGCGATGAAGGCGTCCTGCAGCGCGCGCAGCCGAGGCGACGGCGTGGCCGTCTCGACGGTCTCGACGCGCCGGCCGTCGGCCTGCACCGCCAGCACCAGGCAGCCGCGCACGATGCGGCCGTCCAGCTGCACGGTGCAGGCGCCGCAGACGCCATGCTCGCAGCCGAGGTGGGCGCCCTTCAGCTCGCAATCCTCGCGCAGGAAATCGACCAGGTGGCGGCGCGGCTCGACATCGCGCGTCATCACGCTGCCGTTGACGGTGACGCTGATGCGTTGCAGGGGCAAGGTTGGGCTCATGGCGGGTTCTCGCAAGGCTTGGGGTCCGGGACGGCTTCAGGCCGCCAGCCGGCGCAGCGCGCGCTGGCACAGCACGGCGGCCAGGTGGCGCTTGGTCTCGGCGCTGTGGGTCAGGTCGGCCATGGGTTGCAGCTCGGTCCGCAAGAGCTGGCTGGCCTGGGCGAGCAAGGCCTCGTCAGGCACCCGGCCCTCGAGCAAGGCCTCGGTGCGCGGCGCCCGCACCGGCCGGTCTTCCAGGCCGAGAAACGCCAGCCGCACGGCGTGCAGCCTGCCCGCGCGGCGCAGCGCGCGGGCGGCCAGGCCGGTGATCGCGTAGTCGCCATGGCGCCGCGCCAGCTCGTCGAAGTGCTGGTGTTCGTCGGCCGCCAGCAGCGGGATCTCGCAGGCCAGCAGCAGTTCGCCCGGCTTGAGCGCGGTGGTGTAGAGGCCCTGGAAAAAGTCCGCTGCGGCCACGCGACGCTCGCCGCGGGCGCTGACCAGCACCAGCGTGGCGTCCAGCGCGCGCACGCAGGTCGGCCACTCGGCGGACGGGTCGGCGTAGGCCAGCGAGCCGCCGAAGGTGCCGAGGTTGCGGATCGCGCGGTGGGCGATATGCGGCGCGGCCTGGGTCAGCAGCGGGGCGTGGCGCGCCACCAGCGGCGAGGCCTCGATCTCGGCATGGGTGACGAGCGCGCCTATGCGCAGCAGGCCGCCGGCCAGCGTGATGCCGCGCAGCGGCTCGAGCGCGGTGATGTCGATCAGCAGCGCCGGCTCGGACAGCCGCATGTTGAGCGTGGCCACCAGGGTCTGGCCGCCGGCCAGCAGACGCGCGTCGTCGCCGTGGCGTTCAAGCAGTTCGAAGACCTGGGCCAGCGAGCTGGCGCGCACATAGTCGAATGGGGGGGCCTTCATCGCGGCGCTTTCTGCGTCATGCCGGCCAGGACGACCTGCGGGTTTGTCGGGACTGGTGCTTGTTGAGCGGCCACTCAAGAATGCTCTCACCGTTGAGCAAATGGTCAATACCGCAAAAACCCCAAGCCCCACGACCGGCGTCGCCCCCGCGCGCCGCCGGCTGAGCGCGGCCGACCGCGAGCAGCAGATCCTGGCGGGCGCGGTGGATTTCTTCTCGCGCCGCGGCTTCGGCGCCCAGACCCGCGAGCTGGCGGCCGAGATCGGCGTCACCCACGCGCTGCTCTACCACTACTTTCCGACCAAGCAGGCGCTGATCGACCGGGTCTACGCCACAGTGTTCGAGGGCCGCTGGGACCCGCGCTGGGAGACCTTGCTCGACGGGGCGCTGCCGGCCGAGGACAAGCTGCGCGGCTTTTACCGCGAGTACCTGGCCGCCATCCTGACGCCCGAATGGCTGCGCATCCTGATGCTGTCGGGCCTGAACGACGGCCTGATCCCGCAACGCTACTTCGACCTGCTGCGCGAGCGGCTGTTTCCGCGCCTGCTGCGCGAGGCGCGCCGCGCCCATGGCAGCCGATTGCGCAACCCGCCCTCGGCGCGCGAGGAGGGCCTGCTGATGGGCTTGCACGGCGGCCTGGTCTACCACCTGGGCATCCTGCCACTGTGCTACGGCCAGCCGATTCGCGGTCAGGGCGACCCGCTGCTGACCGACGCCTTCATCCGCGACCGGGTGCGGGGCTATCTGCACCAAGTTGGCGAGTTGCTGGCCGAAGCCCCGCCGCCACGGCCGGCCCGCAGCGCCCGCCTCACCCGACCCGTCCGCCCCAACATTCCGGCGCAAGCCGCCTGAACCCCAGAGAGCCCGCATGTCACTGAGCCTGAACCATTACTCGATTCGCACCCATGACCTCGAGGCCTGCCGCCGCTTCTACGCCGACGTGCTGGGCCTGGTGGTCGGTCCGCGGCCGGACTTCCCCTTCCCCGGCCTGTGGCTGTACGCCGGCGACACCAAAGTCTGGGCCAACGCAGCGGTCCACATCATCGGCATCGTCCGCGACGACCCGACCGGGCTGAACGTCTACCTGGGCGAGCGCGACAACACCCAACTGGCGGGCAGCGGCGCGGTCGACCATGTCGCTTTCTTCGCCAGCGGCCTGGACGCGATGCGCGCGACGCTGGCCCGCCTGGGCATTGCCAACCGCGAGCGCACGGTGCCCGGCATCGGCCTGCACCAGGTCTTCGTCACCGACCCGAACGGCATCGTCATCGAGCTCAACTACCCGGCGGCCGAGGCTGCGGGGCTGGCCGCGGCCGCCTGAGCGATGGCGGCTGCGCGCATCCTCGTCGTCGGCGGCTCGCTGGGCGGCCTGCTGGCCGCCAACCTGCTGCTGCGGGCCGGGCACGCCGTAACCCTGCTGGAGAAAGCCCCAGCCTCGCTGGACGGCCGGGGCGCGGGCATCGTCACCCACAGCCGGCTGGTGGACGCGCTGCGCGCGGCCGGCGTGCGGGTCGACGAGCAGCTGGGTGTGTCGGTGACCCAGCGGGTGGCGCTGGACGTCTCGGGCCAGTTGCAGGCCAGCCTGGACTGCCCGCAGGTGCTGACCTCCTGGAGCCGGCTCTACGCGCTGCTGATGGCCGCGCTGCCGGCCGAGCACTGCCGGCTCGGCCAGCAGGTCAGCAGCGTCGAGCAGGACGCGGGCGGCGTGCGCGTGTCCTGCACCGGCGGCGAGCGCTACGAGGCCGACCTGCTGGTGGCCTCGGACGGCATCCGCTCGACCGTGCGCGCCGCACTCGCGCCCGAGGTCCAGCCGCGCTATGCCGGCTACCTGGCCTGGCGCGGTGTCTGCGACGAGGCCATGCTGTCGGCGCATACCCGCGACACCTTGTTCGGCCATTTCGGCTTTGGCCTGCCGCCCGGCGAACAGATGATCGGCTACCCGGTGGCCGGCGCCGGCAACAGCACAAGGCTGGGCGAGCGGCGCTACAACTTCGTCTGGTACCGGCCAGCCGACGAGGCCGTCGAACTGCGGCGGTTGATGACCGATGGCGACGGCGTGCACCATGCCGGCGGCATCCCGCCGCACCGCGTCAACCCGCGCGAGGTCGAGCGCATGCGCGAGGCCGCCCACCGGCTGCTGGCGCCGCAATGGGCCGAGGTGGTGGACAAGACCACTCAGCCCTTTCTGCAGCCCATCTTCGACCTGAGCTCAGACCGGCTGGCCTTCGGCCGGGTGGCGCTGATGGGCGACGCCGCCTTCGTCGCCCGGCCGCATGTGGGCATGGGCGTGACCAAGGCGGGCGAGGACGCCCTGGCGCTGGTCGAGTCGCTGGCCCACCATGGCGCCACGCCGGCCGCGCTGCACTATTTCGAGACCCTGCGGCTCGCGCCCGGCCAGGCGGTGGTCGAGCGGGGCCGCCGGCTTGGCGCCTACCTGCAGGCCCGCGCCGGCCAGACGGGGGCAACGCTGAACCCGCCCGCCGACGACCCCGGCCGCGAGGCGATCGGCGTGCTGCGCGAGACGGCGATCGACCTGGCGCGGGTCGGCGCTGCCTTCGCCGCCTGACGCCACCAGCACGCCGCCCGCCCGCCCCAAGATTCCCCAGAGACGCCAAGTCCACCCCACCCGCCATTGAAGGAGACCGCCCCATGACCACCGCCCTCCCCAGCCGCCGCCGGATGCTCCAGACCCTGGGCGCCGGCAGCGCCGTTGCCGCCAGCCCGCTGCTGTTCTCGACCGCCCGCGCCCAAAGCGGGCCGATCAAGATCGGCTTTCCGACGCCGCTGACCGGCGCGTTCTCGGCCGAGGCGCAAGACCAGGTGCGCGCCGCCGAGCTCGCGGTCAAGGAGTTCAACGCCGCCGGCGGCTACAAGGGCCGGCTGTGCGAGCTGCTGGTGCGCGACGACAAGTTGAACCCGGGCGAGGCGGCGACCCGCACGCTCGAGCTGATCGAAAAAGACAAGGTCGACTTCGTCGTCGGTTCGCTGTCGGCGGCGACCCAGCTCTCGATCAACGCGGTCTGCCGCGACCGCAAGGTGCTGTTCAACTCGATCAGCCAGTCTGACGCGATCAACGAGGCCAAGGACTGGAGCCTGTACACCTTCCACGAGGCGCTGAACCCGCACCTGACCGCCGGCGCGGTGGCGCGCTACGCCTTCCCGAAGTTCGGCAAGAAGGTGGTCTACCTGACGGCCGACTATGCCTACGGCCACGAGATGGTGCGCGGCTTCCAGCGCGCCGGCCAGGCCCTGGGCATGCAGACCCTGGCCGACATCCGGCACCCGCTGGGCGCGGCGGATTACTCGGCTTTCCTGCCGCGCATCCAGTCGCTCAAGCCCGACATCCTGGTGCTGTGCAACTTCGGCCGCGACCTGGTCAACTCGGCCAAGCAGGTCACCGACTTCGGCTTGAAGCAGAGCACCAAGGTGATCACCCCCGTGCTGCTCTACACCTCGCGCCAGGCCGGCGGGGCCGAGGCCTTCGACGGCATCATCGGCGGCACCAGCTACTACTGGGGCATGGAGGACAAGATCCCGGCGGCCAAGGCCTTCAACGACGCCTTCCGCAAGGCCTATGCGGGCGCCGTGCCCAGCGACTACGGCGCGCTCGGTTACGCCGGCATCAAGAGCGTGCTGCAGGCGGTCAAGAACGCCGACGCGGTCGACTCCACCCGCGTGTCCATCGCGCTGCGCCAGCTCAAGTACAACTGGTACAAGGGCGAGCAGAGCTACCGCAAGTGCGACCACCAGTCGGTGCAGTCGGTGGTGATCGTCGAGTCCAAGTCGACCGCGATGAAGGACAAGTACGACGTCTTCAAGGTGCTGGCGATCGAGGCCGCGGACGAGAAGAACCTCCGAACCTGCGACGAGCTCGGCCACAAGATCTCCACCTGAGTGCTTTGCTGCTGCGCGCGTCGATCTCGGGCCCATGCGCTGGCAGGCGCATGGGCCTTCACCAGGCATTCGCAAGCCCGCAGGGGCTTGCTCGGTCCGGGCTCAGCCTGCGCTGCTCGCCGTACGGGTGTACGGCTGCGCTGCTCGACCCAAGCTCGGCGCGCTCGCGACGCAAATCATCTCAGGTGGATGCACCCTATTCAGCGGCCGAGCATTGGCCATCGCCGGAGTTTTCATGGAAGGCATCACCCCCCAGCTGCTGGCGCTGCAACTCGTCACCGGCATCGCGCTGGGCGCCGTCTACGCGCTGCTGGCGATCGGCCTGTCGCTGATCTTCGGCATGCTGACGGTCGTGAACTTCGCGCATGGCGCGTTCTTCATGGTCGGGGCCTTTCTCGGGGTGTACTTCCTGCAGCTCACCGGCAACTTCTGGTTCAGCCTGGCGCTGGTGCCGCTGGTGGTTGGCACGCTGGGGTTGGCGGTCGAGCGCGTCCTGGTGCGCCCGCTCTATGGCCGCGGCATCGACTACCCGCTGCTGCTGACCTTCGGCCTGGGCTATGTGCTGATCGACGCGATGCGCTTCTTCTTCGGCATCGAGGGCCTGCCGTCGAGCACGCCGGCCGCGCTGCGCGGCGCCACCGACCTGGGCTTCGGTTTCTTCCCCACCTACCGGCTGTTCCTGATAGTCGCCGCCGCACTGGTGATCGGCTTGCTGTGGCTGTTCATCGAGAAGACGCGCTACGGCCTGATCATCCGCGCCGGTGCGCGCGACCCCGAGATCGTCCGCGTGCTGGGCATAGACGTGTCGCGGGTCTGGCTGTTGGTGTTCGGCATAGGCACGGCGATCGCCGGGCTGTCGGGCGCGCTGGCCGCGCCCACCCGGGCCGTCAACCCGGAGATGGGCATCACGCTGCTGGCCGAGTCCTTTGTCGTGACCGTCGTCGGCGGCATGGGCTCGCTGCCCGGCGCGGTGGTGGCCGGGCTGCTGGTGGGCGTGGTGTTCTCGATGACCTCGCTGTTCGCGCCGGCCTATGCCGAGCTGTCGATCTTCGTGCTGATGGCGCTGGTGCTGCTGGTGCGGCCGCAGGGGCTGTTCGGCAAAGCCGGCCACATGGGCTGATGGACAAGGCATGACCCTGCAATCCCTCCTCGCCTTCACCACCCGCCACCGCGTGGCCGCGGTGCTGGCCTTCCTGCTGGTGTTTCCGCTGCTGATGCCTTACCAGGCGCTGGCGGTCAACGTGCTGATCTTTGGCCTCTACGCGGTCGGCTTCAACCTGCTGTTCGGCTACACCGGCCTGCTGTCCTTCGGCCACGCGGCCTTCCTGGGCATGGGCGGCTATGTGGCCGGCATGGTGATCGTGCATGCCGGCTGGCCCTGGTGGGCGGCGATCCCGGCTGGCGTGGCGGCGTCGGCCCTGGCCGGGCTGGTCATCGGCGCGCTGGCCACGCGCACCAAGGGCATCTACTTCTCGATGGTCACGCTGGCGCTGGGCCAGATCGTCTACTACGCCTTCTACAAGGCCGAGCGCTGGACCGGCGGCGAGAACGGCCTGCGCGGCGTCCGGGTCGAGGCGATCGAGTTGCCAGGCTTCAAGATCGACCTTCTCGACCCGGTGGCCAAGTACTACTTCATCTGGGTCTTCGTCGCCGCGGCGTTGTGGTTCGTCTCGCGGGTGCTGGCCTCGCCTTTCGGCGCGGTGATCGAGACCGTGCGCGAGAACGAGCAGCGCGCGTCGGCCTGCGGCTATGACGTCGCCCGCACCAAGCTGCTGGCCTTCGTGCTGTCGGCCGCGCTGTGCGGCCTGGCTGGCACGCTGCGCGCGCTGCACCTGTCCATCGTGCCGATCGACTCCCTTCACTACCTGCAATCGGGCCAGGCGGTGATGATGTGCCTGCTGGGCGGCATGGGCACCTTCTTCGGCCCCTTCGTCGGCGCCATCGTCTTCCTCACGCTGGAAGACGTGGTGACGCACCTGACGCCTTACTGGATGGCCTCGGTAGGCGTGGTCTTCATGGTCTTCGTGCTGTTCTTCCCGCGCGGGCTGTGGGGCTCGACGCTGGACTGGCTGGCGCGCGCCGCCGCACGACGCGGGAGCCCGCGATGAGCGGCGCCGCTATGCTCGAAGTCACCGGCCTGGGCAAACGCTTCGGCGCCTTCGTCGCGCTCAAGCATGTCAGCGTGGCCTTCCCCGCCGGCCAGCTCACCGCGATCATCGGCCCCAACGGCGCGGGCAAGTCCACCTTCTTCAATGTCATCAGCGGGGCGTTCCCGCCCAGCAGCGGCACGGTGCGTTTCGAGGGCCGCGACATCACCGGCCTGGCCCAGCACCAGTTCGCCCGCATCGGCATCGCCAAGAGCTTCCAGATCACCACCGTGTTCAAGCAGCTCAGCGCGTTCGAGAACGTGCGCGTCGCGGCCCAGATGCGCCAGGCCCGCTTCGAGCTGTTCCAACCGCGCGCCGCGCTGCGCGAGGTGGCCGCCCAGGCCGAGGCCTTGCTGGAGCGGGTGGGCCTGGCCGACCTGCGCCACAAGAACGCCGGCGACCTGGCGCATGGCCAGCAGCGCGCGCTGGAGATCGCGATGGCGCTGGCGCCGCAGCCGCGCCTGCTGCTGATGGACGAGCCCACCGCCGGCATGTCGCCCGAGGAAACCGGCGTGATGATGGACTTGATCACCACCCTGGCGGCCGAGCGCACCGTCGTGCTGGTCGAACACAAGATGAAGCTGGTGATGGGCATCTGCCAGCGCCTGGTGGTGCTGCACCACGGCGAGCTGCTGGCCCAGGGCACGCCGGCCGAGATCCGCGCCAACACCGAAGTCAAGCGCGTCTACCTGGGGCAGCATTGATGAGCACCGACACCGCGCCGCTGTTGCAGGTCGAGCAACTCGACGCCTGGTACGACCGCAGCCATGTCGTGCAAGGCCTGGATTTCGAGGTCTTCCCGGGCGAGATCGTCACGCTGATGGGCCGCAACGGTGCCGGCAAGACGACCGCGCTGCGCGCCATCATGGGCCTGGTGGACAAGCGGCGCGGTCGGGTGCGCTTCGACGGCCACGACTGCACGGCCGAGCCGGCGCACACGCGCTTCCACCTCGGCCTGGCCTATGTGCCCGAGGACCGGCGCATCGTGCCCGGCCTGACGGTGCGCGAGAACCTGCAGCTCGGCGTGCTGGCCAAGCCGGGCCGGCACGACATGGTCCGGCTGGTCGATGAGATCGCCGAGACCTTCCCCCGGCTGCGCGAGCGGCTGGACCAGGAGGGCAGCTCGATGTCGGGCGGCGAGCAGCAGATGCTGGCGATCGCCCGCGCGATGATGGCCAAGCCGAGGATGATCCTGCTCGACGAGCCCAGCGAGGGCATCATGCCGCTGCTGGTGCACGAGATGTTCGAGCTCTTCGCGCGCATGCGGGCCCAGGGCACGACGCTGCTGCTGGTCGAGCAGAACGTCGAGCGCGCGCTGCAGATCTCGGACCGCGCCTACATCCTCGACCAGGGCCGCATCGTGCATGGCGGCGACGCCGCCGCGCTGCTGGCCGACCGCGAGATCCAGGAGCGCTACTGCGCGGTGTGAGCGGCCGGGCGGGCCCGCAGCTCAGCGCCGCGGCACCTGGGCCAGCCAGTCGGCCAGCGCGCCCTGGTAGAGCCTGGCCTGGCCGGTGGTGCCATGGCCGCGGGTGTCGGGGCCGCCGGGAATCAACAGGTAGCGGCCGTTCTTCAGGCGCGCGATCTCGCGCTCCATCACACCGAACTCGGGCGGGTTGCGCTCGTCGTCCGACGAATTGATGGCCAGCACCGGCGCCTGGATGCGGTCGAGACCGGCCGAGGCGTCGAAGTCGAACGACGATTCCCATTGGTAGAGCAGGTCGTTCGCGTCGCCCCGGAAAGGCTGGGCCAGCGCCTTGGCGATCAACTGGTCGCCCTTCTCGGAGGTCGGCGCCTGGGCCTGCAAGCCCTGGTTGCCGCCTGCCGTGGCCAGGTTGAAAACCAGCAGGTGGCGCTGCATCGCCGGCGGCTGCGCGCTGTAGTCGCCCTGGTTCCAGGCCGGATCGGTGCGGATCGCCTGCGTCAGCATCCGGCGCAGCATCCAGTTGCGGCCCGACATCGCGGTCGGCAGGCAGGCCATGGGCACCACGGCGTCCATCATGCCGGGATAGCGCCCAGCCCAGATCCAGGCCTGCATGCCGCCCATCGAATTGCCCATCACCAGCCGCAGGTGCTTGATGCCCAGGCCCTCGGTCACCAGCCGGTACTGCGCCAACACCATGTCGTCGTAGTCGTAGCGCGGAAACTTCGCGCGCAGGCCGTCGGACGGCTTGGTGGACTGGCCGGTGCCCAGCGCGTCGGGCAGGATGATGAAATAGCGGCGGGCATCGAGCGCCTGGCCGGGGCCGAAAAGCTGGTCGGCGAAGTCCGGGTTCAACAGGCTGGCGCCCGATCCCGCGGTGCCGTGCAGGATCAACACCGGCTCGCCGCCCGGGTCGCCGAGGGTGCGGTAATGCAGATTGACTTCGGGCAACACCTCGCCGGTTTGGAAGCGGAAGTCGCGCGCCACCCAGTCGCCTTGCCGGGGCTCGGGGGTGCCGGCGGCCAGCGCCGACGCTGCAGACAGTGCGGTGAAGAGCACGGCGCAGAGCAGCGAGGCAAGGCGGTCAGGCAAGGTCATGGTGCGCTCGGGAGGGTTGCGGGGTCGGCTGCCAACGCAGGCACGTCGAGACAGGTCGGGCCCGGACAGTACACGATGCGCTGCCCCCTGGCGCGGTGGCTTGCCTATGATGGCGGCATGGCATTCAAGCGACCGGCACGGGTGGACGGGTTGACCGGCTGGCTGACGGCGTGGCTGACAGGCTGGTGGCAGACCGTGCACCTGGGCGCAGTGCTGCTGGTGCTGGCCCTGTCGCCCGCCGCCCAGGCCGCGATCTGGCGCCGGCCGCTGGCCTGGCGCCTGGTGGCCGCCAGCGGGCCCATGCTGGCCGGCTTCAGCGTGGTCAGCGCGGTGATCAGCCTGGTGGTGACACGCATCGTCACCGTCACCGCGCTGGGCTACGGCTTGTCGCAATACGCGCTCGAGATGGTGGTGCGGGTGCTGGTGCTGGAGTTGATCCCACTGGCCGCGGCACTGTTTGCCGCGTTGCGTGCCACGCTGCCCATGGCTGCCGAATTAGCGTCCGAGTTGGCCGCGCTGCGCGCGAGCGGCGGCCTGGATGCGCTGCGCCAGCAGGGGCGCGATCCGCTGGTCGAGGCCGTGCTGCCCCGGGTGCTGGCCGGCATGTTCGCGGTGCTGCTGCTCGCCACCGTGAGCTGCGCGCTGACGCTGCTGCTGGCCTACCTGTCGGTGCACGGCTTCACGCTGGGCGGATTCGACGGCTACACCCGCACGGTGGGTCGCATCTTCAACCCGGCGCTGTCGCTGATCTTCGGACTGAAGGTGCTCCTCCTCAGCGGGGCGGTGTCGCTGATCCCGGTGGCCTCGGTGCTGCAGGCCGCGCCCCGGCCCAGGTCGCGGGCCAGCGTCGAGCTGCAGAGCCTGGTGCGGATGTTCCTCGTGATCCTGCTGATCGAGGCCGCCTCGCTGGTCGGCAACTACTATTGACCGCGATGACCATGGCCCGGAGCGCCCGATGACTGAACCCTCCCCGCCGGCGGTGGCGAGCGGCGTGAAGGCTGCCGAAGCTCCGACCAAGGCAGCGCCCAACACGCCCGCCACCGCGCCTGCGGTAGCCCATATCGAAGCCAAGGCGGCGGCGCTGCTGTTGCTGATGGGCTTGCTGCTGTGCGCGGCCATGGCCTATGTGCTGTACGCCCGCGGCGCCTTCGAGGCCACCCAGCGCCTGGTGCTGATCGCCGACGATTCGGAAGGCGTCGTGGTCGGCATGGACCTGACCTTCTCGGGATTCCCCATCGGGCGCGTGCGCCGCATCGAGCTGAGCCCGGAAGGCAGCGCCCGCATCCTGATCGACGTGCCACGCCAGGACGCCCACTGGTTGCGCAAGTCCAGCGTGTTCACCCTCGTGCGCGGACTGGTCGGCAACACCAACCTGCGCGCCTACAGCGGCGTGCTGACCGACCCGCCCCTGGCCGACGGCGCCGAGCGGCGGGTGCTGGCGGGCGACGCCACGGCCGAGATCCCCAAGCTGGTGGCCGCGGCGCGCGATCTGGTGCACAACCTGAGCGCGCTGGCCGCGCCCGACGCCGCGCTGGCGGGCAGCCTGGCCAACCTGCAGGGGGCCACCGGGCGGCTGAAAGGGCCGCGCGGCGCGCTCGGTCTGCTGCTGGGCAACGACGCCGACGCCGCCCGGTTGCTGCTGACGCTGGACCGCGCCAACGCGCTGCTGGCCCGGGTCGACACGCTGGCCGCGCATGTCGACACGCTGGCGGTCAAGGCCGACGACCAGGTCTTCGGCCCGCGCGGGGTGATGCCCGAGACCCGCGTCGCGGTGCTGCAGTTGGGCGCGCTGCTGGGCGAGGCCCGCGCCACGCTGACCCGGGTCGACGGCGTGCTGGCCGAGGCCCAGGTCATCGCCGCCAACACCCGTGTGGCCACCACCGACCTGGGCGCGCTGCGCGCCGAGGTCGAGGCCAGCCTGCGCAAAGTGCAGCTATTGGTCGACGAGGTCAACCGCAAGTGGCCGTTCGCGCGCGACACCGAGCTGAGGCTGCCATGACGCGACGCCAGCCGCCCGAGCGCCGCCACCGATGGATCCAAGCCGCCGCGGCCGCGCTGCTGCTGGCCGGCTGCGCCAGCGGGCCGCCGGTGCCGGACTGGCAGCTGACGGCGCGGTCGGCGCTGGAGCAGTCGGTGGCGGCCTATCTGCGTGGCGACAGCCGCGTCGCCCAGCAAGACTTCGACCGCGCCCGGGGCGAGATCGCCCGCACCGGCCGCGCCGACCTGCTGGCCCGCGCCGAACTGCTGCGCTGCGCCGCCCGGGTGGCCAGCCTGGTGTTCGACCCCTGCGAGGGCCTGGCGCCGCTGCGGCCCGACATGGCGGCGCCCGAGCAGGCCTACGCGCGCTACCTGAGCGGAACGTTGGCGCCGGAACAAGCCGGCTTGCTGCCCGCGGCGCAGCGCGCGGTGGCCGCGTTGATCACGACCGGCACGACCCGCGGGGACGACGCCGCCGCGGCGCTGCGCCAGATCGCCGACCCGGTCTCGCGCCTGGTGGGCGCCGGCGCGCTGATGCAGGCCGGCCGGGCCAGCCCGGCGGTCATCGCGCTGGCGGTCGATACCGCGGCTGACCAGGGCTGGCGGCGTCCGCTGCTGGCCTGGCTGGGGGTGCAGTTGCGGCGCGCCGAGCAGGCCGGCGACAGCGACTCGGCCGAGCGCCTGCGCCGCCGCGTCAGCCGGATCCAGTCGCCCTGAACCCGACCGCTGGCCGGGCCTAGCGCGGCAGCACCGCCTCGACCGACTCCGCGCTGGTGCAGCGCCTGGGCGACACGATGCGGACGCCGCGGGACGGTCTGGACGGGTAGGCGCCGGTCAGTTGCTGGCGGCTGCGCTGACGCGGGAGAAGGCGCGCGGTGCGATGGCGCAGATGCGGGTCTCGCCGCTGCGGATCGTCATCGGCAAGGGGACAGCATCAGGCCGTCTATGACCTGCAGCGTCTTGTCGCAGCGCCGCGCCAGTTCAGCGTTGTGGGTGACGAACAGCACCGTCGTCCCATGCTCGAGGTTGAAACGGCGCAGCAGGTCGAACACCTCGCCAGCGCTCTTGCTGTCGAGGTTGCCGGTGGGCTCGTCGGCCAGCAGCAGGGCTGGATCCATCGCCAGCGCGCGCGCCACCGCCACCCGCTGCTGCTGACCGCCGCTCAGGTTGCCGGCCAGGTTGTCGCGTTGCGGCGTCAAGCCCACCGCGTCCAGCAGCGCGGCCGCTCGCGCGCGCATCGCCGGGTTGGAAAACCCGGCCGCCCCCAGCATCGGCATCATCACGTTCTCCAGCGCGGTGAAGGCGGTGATCAGGTGGTGGTACTGGAACACGAAGCCGATCGCGTGGCCGCGCAAGCGGGTCAGCGCGTGGTCGTCCAGCGCCATGGTCTGCTCGCCGCACACCGCCAACGTGCCAGCGCTGGGCCGGTCGAGCAGGCCGACGATGTTGAGCAGCGTGCTCTTGCCCGATCCCGATGGCCCCATCACGGCGCAGAACTCGCCCCGGTGCAGCGTCAGGTCGATGCCGTGCAGGACTTCGGTCTCGATGGGCAGGCCGATGTTGTAGGCCTTGCGCACGCCGCACAACTGCACGACGACCCGGTCGAGACCAGTGGCCGCGGCCACCGGTCCGACCGTGGAAGTGGCCGCTGGCAGCGCCACCGGCAAGGCGTCAGCCACGGATCGCGACCACCGGGTCCAGCCTGGCGGCGCGCAGCGCCGGGGCGAAGGCCGCCGCCAGGCCGGTCAGCGTGGCCAGGCCGAGCGCGACGCCGAACAGCCAGGGGTCGAAGACGAGCGGGAACAGCGGCGTGCCGTCGGCGTTGCGCGCCAATTGCCCCCACAGCAGCAGCGCGCAGGCGCCTATGCTGCAGCCGACCACCGCCCCGCCCAGGCCGAGCAAGCCGCCCTGCAGCAGGAACAGGCGCAGGATCTGGCCCTGGGCGATGCCCATCGCCCGCAGGATGCCGATCTCGCGCGACTTCTGCACCACCGACACCACCAGCACGCTGGCGATGCCGAAGGCCACCGACAGCCCGACGAAGAACCGGATCGCGGTGTTGGCGGTGGTCTGCGCACTGACCGCGGCAAAAAACTGCGCGCTGGTCTTGATCCAGCTGTCGGCCTCGACCCCGGTGGCCGCGGTGATGCGCCGAGCGACGCTCTCGGCGGCGTAGACGTCGCGCACCGTCACCTCCAGGCTGGTGACGCCACCGGGCAGGCCGAGCAGGCTCTGCGCGGTGTGCAGCGCGACAAAGGTGTTGCGCTGGTTGGCGCCCTTGTTGCCCAGATCGAAGATGCCGGTGATGGTCAGCGCGCTGACCGCGCCGCTGGCGGCGGTCACGCGCAGCTTGTCGCCCAGGTCGACACCGAGGTCGCTGGCCAGTTCGACGCCGATCAGGATGTCGGTGCCGGTCAGGCGCGTGCTGCCGCGCGTGATCTTGTCGCCGAGGTCGACGACGCGGAAGTACAGCGCCGGCTCTATCCCGGCCACGGTGATCGCGCGGCTGACGCTGCCGCGCACCGCCAGCGCCGACCCGCCCGCCACCGGCGCGACCACCAGCACCTCGGGCATCGCGCGCACCTGGGCCGCCACCGCTTGCCATTGGTCTATCGACTTCAGCCGCTGCAGTGGCGGCTGGACGATCGCTGCCTCGACCGCGCCGGGCGGCGCGTCCGCGCCCTGGCGCAAGGGCCGCGAAACCTCCTGCAGCGGCAGCATCTGGACATGGGCCTGCGCCGTCAGCACGCGGCGTATGAAATTGGCCTGCAGCCCGGCCAGCAGGGCCGACATGAAGACGATCACGCCGACGCCGATGGCCACCCCGCTGACGATGAACAGCGTCTGCAGCCTGCCCTCGCGCAGGAAACGCAGCGCGACGATCCACTCGAAGGGCAGCCAGGTACTGAACATCTCGCCCTCAGGCTCACGGGCTGGCCGAAGCCGCGGCGGCTGAGGCTGCCGCCGCGGCCCGCACCCGCAGATGGGCGCCATCGGCCAGCGCCGAGGCCAGTGGCAGCAGCAGGTCACCGGCGCGCAGGCCCTCGAGCACCTCGCTGACGCCACTGCCGCGCAGGCCAAGCCGGACCGGCCGGCGCAGCGCGCGGCCGGACTCGACCCGCAGTACCCAGGGCGCGCCGCCGTCGATATCGTGCAGCGCGGCGACGGGTGCGACCAGCGCGGCCGGACGCCTTGCCACCGCGATGTCCACCGACACCGTCATGTCCTGGCGCAGCGTGGCCGGTGGCGAAGCGACGTCGAGCTTGACCTCGACCGCGCCGGTCTGCGCGTTGACGCCCGGGTTGATGTAGGCCAGTTCGGCGGCAAAGCGCTGCTGCGGGTAGGCATCGGCCGAGGCCAGCGCCTGCTGCCCCGGCGCCAGCAGACGCAGGTTCTTCTCGTCGACCTGCACCACCAACTGGGTGCGGCCGGCCGGCGACAGCGTCATCAGCAGCTTGCCCGGCTGCACCACGTCACCGACCTCGACCTTGCGGCCGATCAGCGTGCCGCTGGCAGGGGCCCGGATCCGGGCGTAACCGGCACGCGCCCGGGCGGCCTCGGCGCTGGCCAGCGCCTGGTCGACGGCGGCCTGCGCCAACGCCGAGTCGCTGCCGGCCGGGCCGGCGGTATCGGCCTGCGTCTGGGCGACGCGCGCCTGCGCATCGGCCAGGTCGACGGCCTTGCGCACCTCCTCCAGCGCCGCCTCGCCTATGAAACCCTTCTGGAACAAGTCCTGGCTGCGCCGCAGCTGCGACCTGACGTTGTCCAGCGTGGTCCGCGCCTGGCGCAGGCTCTGCTCGGCCACCGGCGCCTGGACTTCGCGCAGCTGGCGCAGCCGGTCACGGGCCTGGGTCACGGCCACCTCGGCCTGGCGCAGCGCGGCGCGCAACTCGGCCGATTCGAGCTCGACCAGCAGGTCGCCGGCCTGCACCGCCTGGCCTTCGGCCACCGGAACCCGCGCCACCGTGGCGGTGATCTGCGCGCCCACATCGACCCGGTGTGGCGCCTCGACATGGCCGCTGGCGACCAGGGTCTGGACGAAGTCGCGACTCACGACCTCGACCACCTCGACCTGCGGGCCGGCCCACCAGCGCCAGGCCAGGACGGCGGCAAGCACCCAGACCAGCAGCCCCGCCAGCAGCGCAGGCCGGGCGGATGGTGGCAGCGAAAACTTGATCATGCGCGGCAGCGATGACCCGACGGGGCAAACCCCCGGCAGGCGCAGCGCGGGCTCAAGGCGCAGGCACTGACGGCAGGCCGGCAGCATCCGGTGCGGCAATCACCTCGCCGCCAGACCGCACCAGCAAGACCGGAACCGTCGCCGTCCTGATGACCTGCTCGGCATCGCTGCCCAGCAGCATGCGGCCCACGCCGCGCCGGCCATGGGTGCCCAGCACGATCAGGTCGGCGCGCCACTCGGTCACCTGCTGCGCGACGCGGTCGCTCAATCGACCGTCCAGGCTGTCAAAGAGCTGGCTGTCCACCTCAACGCCCTCGGCCTCGGCGGTGGCACGGGCGGCGGCAAGAATCCGCTCGCCGCCTTCGCGCAGCAAGCCGAACAGCTCACCGGTCATCGTCCCCATGCTGTCGGCGCCCAGGATGAACGGCATGTCGTCCACCACATGCAGCAGCCGCAGCCTGGCCCCGGTCAAGCGGGCCAGCTTCAGCGCTTCGGCCAGCCCGGCATTGGCGGTGGCGCTGCCGTCGACGGGGACAAGAATCCGTTGGTACACCGTGAGACTCCTTGAGGACATCGCGTCCGATCAGACCCCTGCAGTGTCGCCTGGGCGACGGTTGTGAGCTTGACACTGATCAATCAACAGCGCGCTAGGCGTGACGGCTGCCCGATCAGGCTGATCAGGGCGCAGGCAGGCGCCGCATCAGCATCTCGAGAAAGGCGTCGAACGCCTTCTGCATGACCCGAGGCTTGTACGGGAACAAGTCGATGGGATCGCTGGCGTGTATCCAGCCGCGGGTGTCGGCCTCGAACAGCACCAGCTGACCGTCGCCCGCCTCGGCGCAATCGATGACGACATACTCGAGTTCCAGGGCATCGGCTATCGCCTGCAATGCAGCAGCATGCCTGACCGCGAATCCGCGCTCGAAAGCGTCCATCTGCGCCGCTTCCTCGAGCCGCTTATCCGGGTCGTCATGCATTCCCGCCGTCCGGTAGTGGACCATCCAATGCGCCGAGATAGCCAGATGGCAGACATGAGGCCGACCATCGATCAAGGCGACCCGGTACTTGCGGTACAGGCCATCGGCTGACCGGTAGTCCAGGAAGCTCGAGACGTAGAACGCCGTCTCCTGGCGGCTGTCCAGGTAGGCCGCCCATTCAGCCGCAGTCTCGACCTTCGCCAGCCCGTGGCCGGCATGGGCGTCGACAGGCCGGATCGTCAGTGGAAATTCCAGGCCCGGGGCGTCGCATCGGCCGATCTTTCGAGTCGGCGCCACCCGCAGCCCGGCGGCATGGGCCATCAGCGGGTAGAGGGCGTCGCGGGCGCAGCGCCCGATCCGGTCAGGCCGGTTGAGCACCGGCCGCGGCCAGCCCGACAGCAGCCCGCCGACATGGGCCAGCAGCGCCGTGCTGGCGGTGGATTCGCCTATCGCGACGATCAGGACGTCGTGGTCCGGGAGCTCTTCAGGCAGGCCATCCACTGGCGAGACGAAGACCAGGTCGAGCCGCACCGGGATAAGGTCGACGACGAAATCCAGCGGCGCGTTGTCGACCATGCTGCCAGGCCCCATCACGGCCAGCAGCCGGATGGCAGGCGATGCGTGGCCGATCCACCGAAAAACGCGCCGGTGTGCCAGCGCTTTGGCCTGCATCTCGAGCGCCAGTTCGTCCTCGCCCATGGCCAGCAGCACCTGGCACATCTGCATCAGCAGATTGCCAGGGTCCGCCATCGCGTGGGTCTGTTTGATGAAAGCCGGCAACTGCGAGACCGGCAACTGCCCGACGCCCGCCACGCTGAGCATGGCGGTCAAGTCCATCTCGGTCAGCCGACACCGGCGTCCGGCCATGACCGTCACCCGATGGGCGGCTGCCGGCCCGAGATCGACCGCGAACAGCGCATCGTGGTGGGTCGGGTCCATTCGATGGAACTCATTCCAAGCATGGCCCGCACAGCGCTCGAGCCGCCTTCAAGTCCGGCAATCTGCCCATCAATGTCATTGCAGACGGCATTTGTTGCGGCACAGCCGGCCTGAAGTTCAAACGCCTTCGATGATGCGCATGTCGCGGACCACCGCGTTCTTGCCAAGAGCCGCCAGGGCCTCCTGGTAGGCCGGGCTGGCGTACGCGGCCAGCGCCTGGTCCACGCTGTCGAACTCGATCAGCACCAGGCGCTGCATCAGGCCCGCCTCCTTGGTGGCGGCAGGCAGGCCGCGCGCCAGAAATCTGGCGCCTGCCGCTGTCAGCGCGGGGCCGGCGAGCTTGGCATAGGCCGCCAGCGCATCGGCGTCCTTGATTTCCTGGTAGGCACTGATCCAGTAGGCTTTGGTCATCGAAAATCCCTGGAGGAAGGTTGGAGAGAATGGGTCTGGGCAAAGGCTATCTGCCGCCCGACACACCAGTGGGCCGGTCATCGGCGTTGCGGGCCAGTCGCCCCAGCGATGATGCCAGCCTTGGCGGCCCGACGTTTCCAGGCTGATCAGCCCGCGCCTCCAGCACCTCTTGCCAGGCCATGAGCCATCTGGCGCCCCAAAAGGGGCACCGGAGACGCCCCATCAAAGGGCGCGGCACCGCGGGATGCCGGCAAGGCCACACGACGCCAGCCAATGGCGCGCTATTTGCTACGGCTGTGCATCTCCTCTTCCTGGCGGGTCGACTTCGGTCCGACCATGCACAAATCCGTGCTTTTCCGGCCTGGACAGACCGCGAACGCCGCAGCGCACAGGACATCTCCATCGGCAGGCCCGCGAAGACGACAGGGCTGCCCAGACCAGCCCGCAGCGTGAACAAGGCGCAGCGGGATGCACAGCGGGCCGAGCTGGACCCGCGACCCCGTCCGGCCTGAACCCTCCCGTTTCAACCGAAAGCCTGCCATGACCCCTGAATTCGACACCTTGCTGACCGGCGGCCAACTGGTCGACACGGCCCAAGGGCTGGACGGCGCCTACGACCTCGGCCTGCGCGCCGGCCGCGTAGCCGCCGTGCTGCCGCGCGGCACGCCGGCGTCGGCGCGCGAGCGCATCGACGTGCGCGGCCAGCTGGTGATCCCCGGCATGATCGACACCCATGCCCATGTCTTCCAGCATGTGACCGGGCGCTTCGGACTGGAAGCCGACCTGTGCGGCGTGCGCTCGGGCGTGACCACGCTGATCGACCAGGGCGGCCCGTCGTGCATGACGCTGCCGGCCTTTCGCGAGTATGTCGTCAAGCCCAAGCAGACGCGGGTCTATGCCTACCTGTCGGCCTACCTGGTGGGCGGCATGGAAGGGCATTACTACCCGTCGCTGTACAAGCCCGACTGCGTCGACGTGGACGCCACGGTCAAGGCCGCGCTGGCCAACCCCGACATCGTCAAGGGCTTCAAGGCCCATGCCGAATTGGGCGGTTTCGCGCGCTGGGGCGTCGAGGTGATGCGCCAGTCAGCCGAGATCGCGCGCCGCGCCGCCCTGCCGCTGTACATCCACTTCGGCCAGCTCTGGCCGCTGCCCGAGCAGGGCGCCAACGGCATAGACGCCGACACCATCCTGGCCCAGGTCGTGCCGCTGCTCAAGGCCGGCGACATCCTGGCCCATCCTTTTACCCGCCACCCGGGCGGCTTCGTCAACCGCGCCGGCCAGGTGCACGCCATCGTGCGCGAAGCACTCGAGCGCGGCCTGAAGATCGACGTCGGCCATGGCTCGCACTTCAGCTACGCGATGGCGCGCATCGCGCTGGACGCCGGCATCGTGCCGCACACGCTGGGCGCCGACATGCATGGCTACAACACCACCGTGCCGGCGCCGGCCGGCACGCCCGACACGCACAGCGACGCCGAGCACCTATTCTTCGGCCAGCAGCGCTTCTCGTTGGCCTCGGCGATGACGGCGATGCTGGCGCTGGGCCTGCCGCTGACGCAGGTGGTGCGCATGGTCACCTGCAACGTGGTCGAGGTCTTCGGCCTGCCGCCCGAACTGGGCACGCTGGCGGTCGGCCACCCGGCCGACGTGACGGTGCTGCACGACGAGCGCGGCCGCTGGGCGTTGCGCGACAACGAGGGCACCCAGCTCGTCGGCGAGCGCCTGCTGCGGCCGGCTTTCTGCCTGCGCGACGGCAGGCGCTTCGACGCCGATGCGTCCATCCTGCCCCGGGTGAGCGCGGCATGAGCGTGCCGGTGCATGGCGTGGGTGCGTCGCTGCGGCGCAAGGAGGACGCGCGCTTCCTGGCCGGCCGCGGCCAGTTCGTCGGCGACATCCGGCTGCCCGGCATGCTCGACGAGGCCTTCGAGCGCTCACCCCGGTGGCGCATGGCCGGCTGCGCGCGGCAAGGCGCCGGCAGCGCTGGTGCATGAGGACTGGGGCGACAAGGTCTTCCTGCACACCCATGTCAATGCCGATCTGTCGGCGATCAAGGCCAGCGCGCCGGTGGTAGTGCGGCGCCAGATCTGCACCCCGCGCCAGCGCATGGCGCCGCTGGAAGGGCGCGGCGTGGTCTGCCAATGGGACAGCCGGCTCGAGCAACTGGTGATGCACAGCTCGGCGCAGATGCCGCATATCAACCGCGCCGGGCTGTCGGAATGCCTGGGGCTGGACCAGGGCCGCATCCGGGTGATCTCGCCCGACGTCGGCGGCGGCTTCGGCTACGAGGGCATCCTGCTGCCCGAGGAGGTCTGCCTGGCCTGGCTAGCGATCAAGCTGCAGTGCCAAGTGCGCTGGATAGAGGAACGACGCGAGCAGCTGACCGCCAGCACCAACTGTCGCGAGCATGCCCAAGACATCACGCTCTACGCCGAGCAGAGCGTCCGCCTGCTGGCAATCGACAGCGACGCCACGGTGGACTCGGACGCCTAGTCGTCCTGCCCGTTCTCGGCCTGCCTGGAAGCCGCGCAGATCGACTCCATCCTGCCCGGGCCCTACAAGATGGACGCCTTCAACTGCCGCACCTGATCGGTGGCAACCAACAAGCCGCCCATCCTGCCCTTCCGCGGCGTGGAGCGCGCCGCCGGCATCGAGCCGCACGCGGTGCGGCTGGCCAACCTGGTGCAGCCGCAGGAGATGCCCTTCGACAACATCACCGGCAAGCACTTCGACTCGGGCGACTACCTGCTGCCCGGCGCGACCGAGGTGCCGGCCGCGCGCATAGCCCACATGGAATCGCCCTCGCCCTACACCGCCATCGGCCAGACAGGCAGAGGCGAAGGCGGCGCGATCGCGCCAAGGGCGGCGATCGTCAACGCGATCAACGCCGCGCTGGGCGCCGAGATCACCGACTGCCCGATGGTGCGGGCGTTGATCGAGGCGCTGCAGCACAAGACGGCCAAACGCCTCAAAAACGCTATCGCCATCAACCTCGTCATGGCATGGCGAATCATGCTGATGACGCTGTTGGACCGGCAATGCCCTGACCGGCCTGCCAAGGTCTTGTTCTCCAAACTCGACGCCGAGGTACTGCCGGCGTATGAAAAAAAGCCTCGCCAGCCCGACCTGCTGGCCTCCAATTGCTGAGGCTGCGCTACAGACCGTCGTGATCAGTTCTGCCGACGGCGCGACCTGGTCAGTCCAATACGACGCCAGCAACTGCCAGGCAAAGCCTTGTGCCTCGCCGACACAGCTATCCCGGGTCATCTGGACCGGGACGCAGTTCGTCGCGGTCGGCATGGAGCGGCCGGCCGGCTCGAACATGGTCTGCGCGCTGGTGTTGACGTCGCCAGACGGCATCAGCTGGACCAAGCAGGCGCCGCAGGCGCTGTCCATCAGCGACGAATGGAGCCACCCTAACCAGCTGGGTCACATCACTGGCGTGGTCGGGCAGCCTTTTCGTCCTGCCGAGCTTCGACAAGGACTGGGAGCCGGTGGTGTGGACCTCTCCCGACGCGCAGACCTGGACACTGGGCCGCGACCTGACGACCGACGTGGTTTGGAGCATGCCCTTCGTGGATGTCACCTGGGGCAACGGGCGCTTCGTCGCACTGGACGGGCCGGCCTACGGCGGAGACTCTCCGGTTTTCACGTCCGTGAACGGCTTCAGCTGGCGCCCCGACAGCACGATCGCGAACTTGCCCCTGATGACCGCGGTGACCTCGAAGCCCGGAGAGTTCGCCGCGGTTGGGGCGACTTACCTGCAGACCTCCCCGGACGGGCTGACCTGGGCAGTCTCGCCATTGAGTAGCTGCGGCAACGGCGAGCTGTGGGACGGCAGCCGCTATGTCGCAGTGGGTACGTCGATCTGCAAATCGCGGTGAGGCGTCCTGGGTCTGGGGTCAGGGCTTGCCGTGTACCATCGCACCGCAAAGCGAAGATCAAGAACAGAACACCTGCGTCAGGGCTGATCGAGGGCGACGGCAAGCGCTGGCAGGCAACAGGACCCGAGCGTGAACTCGCAAACCAACGACCCGAGGATGATCGAGGCGCTGCAGGGCGCATCCAGCCTGCAGCTCTACCAGCTCAAGGCCATCATCGAAGCCATGCTGGCCGACCCGCGCCGCGGCATGGCGGCTCGCGCCAACCTGCACCTGGGACAGACGGTGCGCTTCGTCGACTTCCGGGACGGCCAGATGCGCAGCGGCAAGATCATCGCGATGAGGGACACCCAGGCCACCGTGCTCGAGCAGGGCACCCAGCGGAGTTGGAAGATGCCCTGCGTGGCGATGCAGGGCTATACCGACGCCGAACGCCACACCGAGCAGGCTCCGTACGATCCGCCGCCCGAGCCCGTCGCCGCGCCAAGCCAGGCGCGCAAGTTCCAGCGCGGTGACACCGTCACCTTCGATGAACGCCGCACCGGACGGGCCATCACCGGCGTGATCGTGCGCATCAACCAACAGACCGCCACCATAGGCCTCGCCGACGCCACGACCTGGCGGGTGCCGTTCGACATGCTGCGGCAGGTGCTCGACATCTGAACCCTGGATACGCAGGCCGGCGTCATAGATCGACCGCGACCACGGCGGCGGCGATCGCAGTCGCTGTCACCGGCGGTGAAACCACGCGGGGCGCCAGCGCCTTCGCCGCCCACCAGGCCAGCGCCACCAGCGGCAGGCCGATGCCGAAGGACCAGCGCACGCCCCAGGCAGTGGCCACCGAGCCGAGCAGCGGCGGGCCGACCAGGAAGGCGAGGAACGAGGTCTGCGCCAGTGCCGCGACATTGACGGCGGCCGGCCGGTCGATGGCCTGCGCGGCGGCCGACATCGCCAGCGGGAAGATCGCGCTGGTGCCCAGGCCCATCAGCGCGAAGCCCAGCAGCGCCAGCGCCGGGTGCGGTGCGGCGAAGACCAGCAGCACGCCGGCACCCAGCACCGCGCCGAGCGAACGCGCCACCCGCACCGGCTGCAGCCGCTCGACCCAGCGGTCGGCCGCCAGCCGGGCCAGCGCCTGGGCCAGCGCGCCCACCGCCACCGCGCAGCCGGCGACGAAGGGCGTCGCGCCGAAGACATCGCGCATGTAGATCGCTGACCACTCGGCGCCGGCGCCTTCCAGCACCATCGCCGCCAGCGTGGCCGCGACCAGCATCAGGGTGTGGCGCGTCGGCCGGGCCCAGCGCGGCGGTCGGCCGGCGTGCAGCCCGGCGCGGTGCGCCGCCGGCTCGAAGCCGGCCAGCAGCAGCCAGGTCAGGAGCCCGACCACCGGCACCATCAGCCCGAGGTGGGCCTGCGGGGCCAGGCCGAACTGCGAGAGCCCGGCGCCTAGCAAGCCGGCGCTGAAGAAGCCGATGCTCCAGAACGCATGGGCGCGGCTCATGATGCGCCGGCCGAGCTGGTGCTCGACGCGGTCGGCTTCCAGGTTGACGACGATCTCCACCGCGCCTATGCACAGCCCCGCCGGCAGCAGCAGCAGGAACAGCGCCAGCGGCCCGCGCGCCCAGGCCGCGGCGGCCAGGCACAACGCGAGCAGCGGCGTCATCACCAGCAGCGCGCGCCGGTTGCCGACGCGGTCCAGCCAGCGGCTGGCCAGCGTCAGCGAGACCAGGGTACCGGTGGCGGTGCCGATCAGCGCCAGCCCCAGCGTGCGCTCGTCTATCACCATCGCGCGCTGCAAGTCGCCCAGCCGCGGGAAGATGCCGCCCAGCGCAAGCGCGTACAGGAAGAAGGCCGCACACACCCGCTGCGGCGGGGTGAGCGAAAAGCGGGCGAGCAGGGAGAGGGACAAGGCGTCAGGCCGACAGGGACGGGCCGATCACGCAGGCCCGCTGCGGGCGAGCCTTGGGGCTCGCCCGGTCGCCGTCTCAGCGGCCGTAGATCTTGCCGAAGCGGATCCAGGTCTTGCCGTCGAACTTGGCCAGTTGCTCGCGCTCGATCGGGTAGAAATCATCGGCCGAGGTCTTGATGTTGACGCCTGGCAGCAACATCGGCAGCGCCATGTCGAGGTTGGCGGCTTGCTTCATCACGTTTTCATGGGTCAGGTTGTCGGCGCACTGCTTGAGCACCTGCATCAGGGTCTGCGTGATGGCGTAGCCAAAGACATTGCTCGAATCGGTCAGGTTACCGCCCGGGTAGTACTTCTTCATCCACTCGGTCCACTCCTTGAGCCCCGGATCGTTGGCCCACTGCGGGTCGGTCGGATCCTTGATATAGGCCGTGCTGATGACGCCCACGCCGTTCTCGAAGCCTGCGGGCTGCATCACCGCGCTGACCGACCCCGACACGTTGTTGAGGTAATGCTGCGGCTTCCAGCCGATCTCGGCGTTCTTCTTGATCACCATCGCCGCGAACTTGGGCGTGGTGATGTTGAAGAAGGTGTCAGCCCCGCTGGCCTTGAGCGTCACCAACTGGCTGTCGACCGTTGGGTCGGTCACTTCGTAGGTCTGCTTGGCCACGATCATGGTCTTGGCCTTGTCGCCCAGCGCGTCCTCGAAACCCTTCAGGTAGTCTTTGCCGTAGTCGTCGTTCTGGTACAGGATCGCGATTTTGGCGTTCGGCTTGGTCTCCAGAATGTGCTCGACATAGATCCTGGATTCGGCCTGGTAAGTCGGCTGCCAGCCCATGGTCCAGGGAAAGTTCTTCGGATCGCCCCATTTGGTGGCGCCACTCGACACGAACAACTGCGGAACCTTCTTGGCGTTCATGTACTTGTGGATCGCCGAATTGGACGGTGTACCGAGCGGGTTGAAGACCAGCAGCACCTCTTCTTCCTCGACCAATTTGCGCGCCTGCTCGACCGTCTTGGACGGGTTGTAGGCGTCGTCCAGGGAGATCAGCTTGATCTTGCGGCCGTTGATGCCCCCCTCGGCATTGACCTTGTCGATGTAGGCACTGATCGACTTGCCTATCGTGCCGTAGGCCGAAGCCGGTCCCGAATACGGGCCGATGTGGCCGACCTTGATCTCCTTGTCGGTGGCGCCACTGTCGTACTTCTTTTGCGCCAGCGCCGTAAGGGTCACGGCGCCGAGGGCCAAGCCGATGGCGGCCAAACGGATGGAAAACTTTCGACGATGGAGGATGGTCATGGTCGGTGCAGCTCCGGTCTGGGGAATGACATGAACGCGAAACCTTGCGCGCTGAACGGGTTGTAACGTGACGCGATAGGTTGCGGTCTCGGGGTCAACCCGGTTTGGCCCTCTTTTCCAATGCCAGACATTTCGGAGCGGCCTTCGCACCGTCGTCCTGCAGCAGCCGGCCATGCTGGTGCCTCGCTGGCAAACGAAGTCTGGCCAGCTGCAGCCGGTGCAGATGCATCAGCGCGAGCAGAGGTCGGTGCGCTTCCTCGCGCGCCGTGTCTATTTCGCGCTGGGGGTGGTGCTGATGTCGGCCCGGCCGGGCCGACATCAGCGGCGGCACGGCTGGGCACAGCGCTGGGCGTTGATCGGCGCACGCTGGCGCGTTGGCGGGACTGGTGGCGAGAGCAATTCCCGCAGACCCCGCTGTGGCGGGCGGCGGGCGCGCGCTTCATGCCGCCGGTCCTTGAAGCGCAGATTCCGGGCGAGTTGATCACGCGTTTTTCCGGCTCTCCAAGAAGACCCGCCAGTTCTGGAAAGTGAACGTGATCGACGAATTGGTCAAGGCCGAATTCACCGGCGCGCCCGAGATCTATCGCTACTGGGACGGGACCGAGTGCGTCGAGTCCGGCCTGCGCATGGCCCAGGAGGCGCTAGACCGCGATCTCCAGAACGAGAGCGCCTTCCTACCGCGCTTCGACCAGGCCTACCGCGCGGTGAACGATGCGGTGGACATGAACAACGACGATCTGGTGCTCATGATCCGCAGCGTCCTGCAGAACAATGGCGCGCTGTCGAACAACCGGCTCAAGCAGTTGATCACCAAGGGCCATCCGACGGCGATCATCGACAAGGCGATGGCGGTGCTGACGGAATGCTTGGTCGATGACGACGAAGCGCCGCCGGCGCCAGTTCCGCTCGGTTGATGCCTGCAACGAGGTGGCATCTGTCGACCCCCTGGTTCAAATTTGCCGGACGTTTTTTGCTCAAAGGTCGATCGAGCTCGGCAATACAGTTTGCCGGATTGGGCCGAGGACATGATCCTGCTAATCACCTACGATCAGGAAACAAGGACTCACTCCACCGTCACGCTCTTGGCCAGGTTCCTGGGCTTGTCGACATCGGTGCCGCGCGCGCAGGCGGTGTGGTAGGCCAGCAATTGCAGCGGCACCACATGCAGGATGGGGCTGAGCGCGCCGTAATGCTCGGGCATGCGGATCACATGCACGCCGGGCTCGCTGACGATCTGGGTGTCCATGTCGGCAAAGACGAACAGCTCGCCGCCGCGCGCGCGCACTTCCTGCAGGTTGCTCTTGAGCTTTTCCAGCAGCGCGTCGTTGGGGGCGATCGTCACCACCGGCATTGCGGCGGTCACCAGCGCCAGCGGGCCATGCTTCAACTCGCCCGCCGGGTAGGCCTCGGCATGGATGTAGCTGATCTCCTTCAACTTCAGCGCGCCTTCCAGCGCGATCGGGTAGTGCAGGCCGCGGCCCAGGAACAGCGCGTTCTCCTTGCGCGCGAACTCGGCCGACCAGGCGATCACCTGCGGCTCCAGCGCCAGCACCGCCTGCACCGCCAAGGGCAGGTGGCGCAGCGCCTTGATGTGCCCGGCCTCCTGGTCTTCGGTCAGCCGCCCGCGCAGCTTGGCCAGCGTCAGCGTCAGCAGGAACAAGGCCACCAGCTGGGTCGTGAAGGCCTTGGTCGAGGCCACGCCGATCTCGACCCCGGCATGGGTCAGGAAGTGCAGCTCGCACTCGCGCACCATCGCGCTGGTGGCCACGTTGCAGACCGTCAGGCTGTGCGTCATGCCCAGTCCGCGCGCATGCTTGAGCGCGGCCAGCGTGTCGGCGGTCTCGCCGCTCTGGCTGATCGTCACCACCAGCGTGCGCGGGTCGGGCACGCTGTCGCGGTAGCGGTACTCGCTGGCCACTTCCACGCTGCAGGGGATGGCGGCAATCGACTCCAGCCAGTACTTGGCCGCTGAGCCGGCGTAATAGCTGGTGCCGCAGGCCAGGATCAGCACCCGGTCGATGTCCTTGAACACCTGATGCGCGCCGTCGCCAAACAGCTCGGGCGCTATGCCGCCCACCGCCTCCAGCGTGTCGGCGATCGCGCGCGGCTGCTCGAAGATCTCCTTCTGCATGTAGTGCTGGTAGGGGCCCAGCTCGGCCGCGCCGGTGTGGGCATGCACCGTGCGAACCTCGCGCTTGACGCGCAAGTAACTGCCGTCGGGCTGGCGCGCGCTGATCCAGTGCTTGCCCAGCTGCAGGTCGACCACGTCGCCTTCCTCGAGGTAGACGATCTGGTCGGTGACGCCGGCCAGCGCCATCGCGTCCGACGCCAGAAAAGTCTCGCCCTGGCCCTCGAACAGGCCCACGCCCAGCACCAGCGGGCTGCCCTCTCGAGCGCCCACCACCCGGTGCGGCTCGTCGCGGCAGAACACCGCGATCGCGTAGGCGCCCTTCAGATGCAGCGTGGCACGCTGCACGGCGTCGAACAGGTCGCCGTCGTAGAGCTGGTGGATCAGGTGGGCGATGACCTCGGTGTCGGTCTGGCTCTCGAACCGATAGCCCTTGGCCTGCAGACTGGCCCGAAGTTCGTCGTGGTTCTCGATGATGCCGTTGTGCACCAGCGCGATCCTGTCGCCCGAGAAATGCGGGTGGGCGTTGTGCACCGCCGGCACGCCGTGGGTGGCCCAGCGGGTGTGGGCGATGCCGGTGCCGCCCTGCACCGCGTCGTCGGCGATCTGCTGGCTGAGTTCGGCCACCCGGCTGGTGCTGCGGGTGCGGCGCAGACCGCCGCCTTGGTGCACCGCCACGCCGCAGGAGTCGTAGCCGCGGTATTCGAGCCGCTTCAGACCCTCGACCAGGATGGGGACGATGTTGCGGTTGCTGACGGCGCCGACGATGCCACACATGGTGAATGCTTTCTTTGAGACTCAGGAAGCCACGGATCCTAGCCAGAGCATGGAGAAATATGCGTGCAAAATTCGCCTGTTTTAGAAATCAATGTTCTCAAACCACTCCTCACGCAAGATAATTTCAAAATTCTTTCACCGTTGACGGATTGAGACCATGGCCTTGGACCTTGACGCGATCGATTTGCGCCTGCTGGCCTTGCTGCAGGCCGATGCCTCGGGCGCCAACCAGGCGCTGGCCGAGGCAGCCCATGTCTCGCCCGCCACGGCCTTGCGGCGCGTGCGCCGGTTGGTGGAGTCCGGCGTCATCGAGCGCCAGGTGGCGATCGTCTCGCCAGCGCTGGCCGGGGGCTTGAACGCGGTGGTCGAGATCACGCTGGACCGCCAGGGCGCCGAGCACCTGGTCGCTTTCGAACAACGCGCCGTGGCCGAGGCCGCGGTGCAGCAGTGCTACCGGGTCTCGCCCGGGCCGGATTTCGTGCTGGTGCTGTGGTTGGCCGACATGGCGGGCTACCACGCGCTGGTGCAGCGGCTGTTCACGCAGGACGCCAATGTGCGCAACGTCAAGACCTTCTTCTCGGTTCACCGCGCCAAGTTCGATCCGCGCGTTGACCTGGGTCCTTGACCGCTCAGCAAACGCCGGTCACAAGCCCAGCCTGCGCCAGGACAGTGCCAGCAGCGCGCCCCAGCTGCTGGCCGCCGCCAGCCACAGCACGGGCGCGGCTTGCGGATGATCCAGCGGCCGCCACAGCAACCAGATGCTGGCAGCGGCCAGCCCGACGGCCAGCAAGCCCTGGCTGCGCGCGCCTCGCCACCAAGCCGGAAAGCGACGCGTCAGCAAGGCACCGCTCAGGCCCGCGAGCCAGCCGCCGCCCGCGCCGAACACCAAGTCCAGCGGCCAATGCGCGCCGACCGCCACCCGCGACAGGCTCACGGTGGCGGCCAACGCCAGCACGGCGATCAGCAGCGCGCCGCAGCGCCGGCTGCGGATACTCGGGGTTGAAGTGGCCAGCACTGCGGCGGCGGCGGCAAAGGCCGTGATGCTGTGCCCGGACGGGAAGCTGTGGCCCATCAGCAAGGGCCCGATCACCTGGAACTGATCCAGGTCGAGCACCGCGGCAGGGCGCGGCGTGTCGAAGCCTCGCTTGGCGATGACCGAGAACAGCCCGCCCAAGGGCACCGCGGCAAGGCTGGCCATCAAGGCCTGAGGCCGCCACAGCAGCAGCGGCGTCATCAGGGCAAACAAGACCGTGGTGTCACCCAGCATGGTGGCGCAAGACCACAGCGCGGTGGGCAGCGCGGCAGCTTGCCGGTTGAGCCAAAGAAACAGGCCCAGTTGCGCCGACAAGGGCTGGGCCAACAGCCACAGGCCCAGCAGCAGCACGGCCAAAGGCAGTGCCGTCCAGGCCAGCCACTGCATCCGGCGCCATGGCGTCATGCCGGACGATGCGGCGGCGAAGGGGTAACTCAGCGGTATTTGCATCGGCGAGGGGTATCAGGTTGAGCCGCGGGCTGGGCATCAGTC
The DNA here is from genome assembly GCA_947453625.1 of Burkholderiales bacterium. GTDB lineage: Bacteria > Pseudomonadota > Gammaproteobacteria > Burkholderiales > Burkholderiaceae_C > Pseudaquabacterium. The sequence continues at coordinate 73,189 of CANGHK010000005.1, read as the reverse complement.
CCGCGGTGAGGCCAGGGACGGCAGGCCCCGACCCGGCATTGGCAGCCCAGGGCCTTGCCAATGCCGGCAGAGCAGAAAGTTGAAATGCGCCAGTTGCCGACCGAGGTGGCGCACCGGCTGCTGCTCCAGCCACCGGCATTCACGGAACTGGCTCGGCCCCACCGGCGGCGCGAAACTCATGATCGACCAGTCCACCAGCAGCACCGAATCGCCGGGTGCCAGGTTGCCGAACCAGAGGCTGAACTGGTCCTGGTGCGGGTTCACCACCTTGACCGCCATCGGCCGGGCGTACCAGGCCAGGCGGCTGGCCAGCGACCAGTTCATCACCGCAAGCGTGTTCACCCCATGCGCGTCGGCCAGCGCGCGCGCCGGCACGGCGGCGTTGTCCCAGCCATAGAGGTCGGCCAGGGGATTGCGCGACGCCTGGTCGCCCAGTTCGCCGGGCCGGCTGCGGGCCTGCTCGCCCGTCTCGCTGCCCAGACCGGCGCCGAGCAGCAGTCCGACCATCACCCCACAGCAGCCCAGTTGCCAGCCGGCCATGGCACGCAAGCCGGCACGGCGGCCCGACGACCACAGGCCATGGCAGCCCTGGGCCGCGACGGGAAGCAAGGCCACCCAGGCCGACACCGCCCAATGCGGCAGGCTGGAGCCGCGTCCGGCCAGGTAGCCGTACAGCAGCAGCGGCGGCACGCCGAAGCAGGCGGCAAAGGCCAGCGGCGGCAGACGACGCCGTTGAGGCCCGGCAAGGGTGTCTGGGCCCGAACCGCTGTCAGGCCTGCGCCAGGCGGCCCACAACCCGGCCAGCAGCAGCAGGCCATAGCCCAGCATTTGCAGCGCGTAAAAACCCAGCACGCGCGAGGGCCGCCAGGCGCTGGCGCCCGCGGCATGGCCGAGTTGGTAGGCGAACGAGATCCAATCATGCCGGACATTCCAGGCCAGCACCGGCAAGACCAGGGTCAGCGCCAGCGCGGTAGCCAACCAGAATCCGCGCCGGGCCAACAGCCGCCAACCATGAGCCCAGGCCAAGGCCGCCACCGCGCTGAGACCCAGCAGCAAAGCGGTGTACTTGGCCAGGCCCGCCAGGCCCAGACACAGGCCGAGCCCGAGCCAGGTGGGCAGCCTGGCTTGCTGACCCGGCTCACAAAGCCGCCAGACCAGCAGCAGGATCGGGCAGGTCAAGGCCATCAGCAAGCTGTCGGGCACCAGCGCCAGCCCGAGCAGGTGGGGCAGCGGGCTCAGCAGCCACAGCAGCAAGACGGCATGGGACGCATCCGACAGACCGCCGGCCGACCTGCCCTCGCTCCCTGCCGGTGGCAGACCAGCCGGATAAAGCGCCTCGCTGAGCCGCACCAGCCCCCAGGCCGCCAGCAGCCAGCAGGCCAAGGGCACGACCCGCAGCAAGCCGTCCGCCGCCCCCAAAGCCACCGCAGGCCATTGCAACCAACCCACCAGCGGCGGATGGTCGAAGTAGCTCCAGTCCAGGTGGCTGGCGTAAAGCGCGTAATGCGCCTCGTCAGGCGACAGGTGAAATCCCAGCGCCAGCAGCAGGTGGACCGCCAGTGCCGCGGCCAGCATCCGGCGAATCGGCCTGTCGAGCCAGAGGCAGGCCAGCGATGCCCGCGATGGCAAATCGGACGTGGCGCAGTCAGCCATCAGGCCACCCGCTTGGGCTTGATCCAGACCAGGTAGGCCGTGGCGCCGTAATTCCACACCGTGCCCACCAGGATGCCGGCCAGGCCAGACCACAGCCAGTGGGCGCTGCCATGGTGAAGGTACGAAGCCACACCCACGTTGGCCGCGGCGCCGACACTGCAGGCGGCAACGAACTTCAGCAGCCCGGTCCACCAGCCCCAGCCAGACAGGCGCTGATCACGGTAGGTCAAGGCGTTGTTGAGCATGAAGTTGCCCACCATCGCCAGCGCCACCGCGCAAGATTGCGCGCTGACAAAACTGTTGCCAGGCAGCCCCATCAGCAGGCACAGCGCCAGCAGGTGCACCACCACGCCCAGCGACCCCACGGCTGCAAACGATACCAGCCGGGTCGGCACCCAGCGGCCTATCGTCTTGTCGGCCAGCAGCATCAGGTAGTCCCAGGCTACCCGGTTGTCCAGCTTGCTCTGGCCAGCGTGGCGATCGCGAAACCGATAGGGCAGCTCATGCACCCGCAACGGCCTGGGCGAAGAGACGACCAGGTCGACCAGGATCTTGAAACCCATGCTGGACAAACGGTAAACCGAGGCCTCGAAGGCGCTGCGGCGAATCATGAAGAAGCCGCTCATCGGATCTCGCAAACTCAGCCCCAGCAGCCGCTGACTCAAGCGCGTCGCCAGCGCGCTGATGCGCTGGCGAGACGGCTCCCAGTTGCCGACGCCAGCGCCGGCCATGTAGCGCGTTCCAACCACCAGATCGGTCTCACCCTGGCGCATCACTTGCAGCATCGCCGGCAACAAGCCCTCGTCATGCTGCAGATCGGCGTCCATCACCGCCAGCCAGGGCGCGCCGGTCGCCAGCATGCCTTCAACACAGGCGCTGGACAGCCCGCGCCGCCCTACCCTGCGCAGGCAGCGTATCCGGGGATGTCGGGCGGACAGCGCATGCAGGCCAGCGGCCGTGCCATCGGGCGAGTCGTCATCGACGAACACCGCTTCCCAGCTGATGCCTTCCAGCGCACGCTCCAGTCGCCGAATCAGTTCCTCGAAGTTGCCCGCCTCGTTGAAAGTCGGGATCACGATCGCCAGTTCGACAGTGCCGTCTTGCGCACGCGACGGCGGCACGGCATGCAGGACGGCGGACGGCGAGGACGAGGCCACCGGCCGCTGGCCAGCTGCGCCCCAGACGCCCAAGGGAAGGGACTCGGAAACCGACGAATGCATGGGTGACTGACCTGGGTTGACGGCGATCGACGCCGAGACCGGTATCAAATCCGCTAAAACTGCGATGAGCGGGCACGCTAACAGTCAACTTTTACCAACTGATGTCAATTGAACCCGCGTTCCGTGACAGCATCAGGAGGCTCGAACCGCGCATTGCGCGGACCGCTGGCGACCGAAACCAGGCTGTCGACGGGCACACGGCCGGCGGGCCCATGGCTGGGCGGTGGAGGCCGACGCGCCACAAAATCGATGCGTCGACCACAATGCAAGACCGTCAAACGACCGTGTCTTCAGACAGCAACCCAAGGGCAGCGACCTGCCGGAAACCCCGATGAACAAGACTTCTACCCTGGACCCGCGCGGCGGCGTGGCGGTGATCACCGGCGCGGCCAGCGGCATTGGCGCGGCGCTGGCGCTGCAACTGGCCGGCCGCGGCTGTCACCTGGCCTTGGTGGACGTCAACCCCGGCGCGCTGCAGGCCGTCGCCGACCAGGCGCGCGGCCTGGGGGTGGAAGTCAGCCATCATGTGCTGGACCTGGCGTCGGTTGACGCCGCCGCAAGCTTGCTGGCGGCGGTGGTGGACGCGCATGGCCGCGCCACGCTGCTGGTCAACAACGCCGGCGTGGCGCTGGGGGGCAACTTCGGGCAGGTGGCGGCGGCCGACTTCGATTGGCTGATGCGCATCAATTTCGGCGCGGTGGTGCAACTCACCCGGGCCTTCCTGCCGCTGCTGCAGCAAGCGCCGGCCGCGCAGATCGTCAACATCAGCAGCATCTTCGGCATCATCGCGCCGCCGGGGCAGACCGCGTATTGCGCCAGCAAGTTTGCGCTGCGCGGCTTCTCCGAATCGCTGCGCCACGAGTTGGAGGCCAGCGGCTCCAGCGTGGGCATGACCCTGGTGCACCCGGGCGGCGTGCGCACCGGCATTGCCGAGAACGCCCGGCTGCCTGCTGGCGCCAGCGCCGCCCAGATCTCCGAGGGCCGGGCACAGGCCCGCCGCATGCTGCGGCTGTCGCCCGAGGCCGCCGCAGCCCGCATCCTGCGCGGCATCGAAGGGCGTGAACCCCGGGTGCTGGTCGGCGGCGACGCGGTCGGCGCGGCCTGGATGCAGCGGCTGTTTCCGGTCAGCTACTGGCAGCGCCTGGCGCGAAAATTGGCCGGCCGCACCGCCAAACCGGCGCCGACGACCGCTTGACCCTGAGCGGCCAGACCGACCCGCGGACCGCCCGGTCCGCGCGGTAGGCCCGGTACGCCACAACCCCGACCCAAGGAAACAACCCGATGCATGCAAGCTGGCAGGCCCGCGTGGCCTCATTCGTGGTGCGCCGGCGGGTCAAGCCCGCGCTGGCCGACATGCGCAACCTGGCCGCGGTGCGCCAGGTGTTCAACCAGCCCCTGAAGCCGCCCGGCGGCGTGCGCTATACCGAGGCCACGCTGGGCGGGGTGGCGGGCGAATGGGTGGACGCCGAAGGCCTGGCGGGGGCGACGGGAATGGCGGGCGAGGCGGTCTCGGTGCCCACCACCTTGCTCTACCTGCACGGCGGGGGCTTCGTCGGCTGCTCGCCGCGCACCCACCGGCCGATCACCGCCGCGCTGGCGCTGCAAGGGCTGCGGGTGTTCGTGCCCGACTACCGGCTGGCGCCCGAGCACCCGTTTCCGGCCGCCGCGCTGGACGCGTTGGCGGTGTTCCGGGCGCTGCGGTCCGACGCCGCGGGCCAGGCCGGCCGCCTGGTGGTAGCCGGCGACAGCGCGGGCGGCAACCTGGCGTTGGGCCTGATGCTGACGCTGCGCGACGCGGGCGAGGCCTTGCCCGATGCCGCGGCGCTGTTTTCACCCGCCACCGACCTGACCGGCGGCAGCCCGTCGATCACGCTCAACGCCGACCGGGACGCGATGTTCAACGGCCCCGAGCTGACGCATCTGGCCGACATCTACCTGGCCGGCGCCGACCGGGCGCTGCCGCTGGCGTCGCCGCTGCTGGGCGACCTGAGCGGCCTGCCGCCGCTGCTGGTGCATGTGGGCGAGACCGAGTCCTTGCGCGACGATGCGTTGCGCCTGGTGCAGAAAGCGCGCGAGGCCGGCGTGGCGGTGGACTTGCAGGTGTTCCCGGTGGTGCCGCATGTCTGGCAGAACCTGCACCGCCTGCCCGAGGCCAGGCGCTCGGTGCGGGCGGCGGCGCGCTTCCTGCGGCAGGCCCAGCGCAGTGACGCCGCCGAGACGCCGGACGTGCTGATCGTGGGCGCGGGGCTGTCGGGCATAGGCGCGGCGGTACACCTGCAGCGCGACTGCCCCGACAAGACCTTCACCTTGCTGGAGGCCCGCGACAGCCTGGGCGGCACCTGGGACCTGTTCCGCTACCCCGGCGTGCGCTCGGACTCGGACATGTACACGCTGGGCTATCAGTTCAAGCCCTGGCGCGCGGCCAAGGCCATCGCCGACGGGCCGGCGATCCGGGACTACATCACCGAGACCGCCGTCGAGCATGGCCTGGGCGCGCATATCCGCACCCGGCACCGGCTCGTCAGCGCCGACTGGTCGGCCAACGAGGGCCGCTGGACGGTGGAGATCGAACGCGGCCCGCAGCGCGAGCGCCTGCGCATGAAGCCGCGCTTCCTGCTGTTCTGCAGCGGTTACTACAACTATGCGCAGGGCCACCGGCCCCGCTTCCCCGGTGAGCAGCAATTCGCCGGCACGCTGGTGCACCCGCAGTTCTGGCCCGAGGGGCTGGACTACGCCGGCAAGCGGGTGGTGGTGGTGGGCAGCGGCGCCACCGCCGTGACCCTGGTGCCCGAGATGGCGCGCAGCGCCGCGCATGTGACGATGCTGCAACGCTCACCCACTTATGTGGTGGCCAGGCCGGCGATCGACACGGTGGCCGAAACCCTCAAGCGCTGGCTGCCGGCCACCTGGGCCTACCGGCTGGTGCGGGCCAAGAACGTGTTGATGGGCATGTACTTCTACCGGCTGGCGCGCAAGTACCCGGCGCAGGCCAAGGCGCGGATGGTGGCCATGGTGCGGGCGCAGCTGGGGCCGGATTTCGACGTCGCCAAGCACTTCACGCCGCAGTACAAGCCCTGGGACCAGCGGGTCTGCCTGGTGCCCGACGGCGACCTGTTCAAGGCCTTGCGCGAAGGCCGGGCTTCGGTCGTCACCGACCAGATCGACCGCTTCACCGAGCACGGCATCCGCCTGCAATCGGGCCAGACCTTGGCGGCCGACATCGTCGTCACCGCCACCGGGCTGCAGCTCAACATGCTGGGCGACGTCAAGATCAGCCGGGACGGGCAGCCGGTGGACCTGTCGCAGGCCATGGTCTACAAGGGCATGATGTACAGCGGCCTGCCCAACCTGGCCAACACCTTCGGCTACACCAACGCCAGCTGGACCTTGAAAGCCGACCTGACTTCGCGCTATTTCTGCCGGCTGATCAAGCACATGACGCGCCACGGCGACACCGTCTTCACGCCCACGCGCGACGCGGCGGTCAAGCCCGAACCCTTCCTCGACTTCAGCTCGGGCTATGTCAGCCGTGCTGTGGACCTGCTGCCCAAGCAGGGCGACCGCAAACCCTGGCGGCTGTACCAGAACTACCTGCTCGACCTGCTGGCGCTGCGCTGGGGCAAGGTGGCCGACGGCGTGATGGCGTTTGGGCGGGCCGGGCGCGACTGAGCCCGGCCGAGCCCGGCTGAGCGGCAGGCCGCTGGGCCGAACCGGCTCAGGACTTCAGGATCGCCAGCCCCTTGAGGTATTCGCCCTCGGGGAACACCATCGTGGTCGGGTGGTCGCAAGCGCCCTCCAGGCGCTGCAGGATGGCGCCGTCGACGCCGGCGTCCAGCGCCGCGCCGGCGACGATCTTGTGGAACAGGTCGGCGCTGACGCCGCCCGAGCAGCTGAAGGTCAGCAGCAGCCCGCCCGGCGCCAGCAGCTTGAAGGCCAGCCGGTTGATGTCCTTGTAGGCCCGCGCCGCGCGCTCGGCATGGGCTGCTGTCGGGGCGAACTTGGGCGGGTCGAGCACGATGGCGTCGAAGCTGCGGCCAGCCGCCAGCGCCTCGCGCAGGTACTGGTTGACATCGGCGTCGGCAAACTCGCAGGCGCCGCTGTTTAGTAACGATTCAAAGCCGTTGCGCCGGAGGTTGTCGCGCGCACCGGCCAGCGCCGGCGCCGACGAGTCCACGCTGACCACTTGCCGGGCGCCGCCGGCCAGCGCCGCCACGCTGAAGCCGCCCGTGTAGCTGAAGCCGTTGAGCACGCTGCGGCAGCCGAGCTGGCGCACCAGGTCGGCGAAGCGCCTGCGGTTCTCGCGCTGGTCGAGGTAGTAGCCGGTCTTGTGGCCCTGGGCGATGTCCACCCCCAGGGTCCAGCCATGCTCGGTGATCACCAGGTCGGTAGAGGTCTCACCCGCCACCCCGCCGCGCAGCCAGCCGGTGCGGACCTCCAGCCCCTCGAGCGCGCGCACGCTGGCGTCCGAGCGTTCGTAGAGCCGGCCCAGGCCGATGATCGCGCACAGCGCGTCGGCGATCACCTCGCGCCAGCGCTCGGCACCGGCCGACAGGAACTGGGCGCACAGCAAGTCGCCGTAGCGGTCGACGATCAGCCCGGGCAGGCCGTCGGCTTCGCCGTGCACCAGCCGCATCGCGTCGCTGGCGATGCCCAGCCGGCCACGCAGCGCGATCGCCCGGCGCAGCCGGGACTCGAAGAAGGCGGCGTCGATGCGCTCGGCCTCGACGAAGCTCCAGGCGCGCACCCGGAACATCGACTGCGGGCTGAATGCGCCCCAGGCCAGGAACTCGCCGGCGTGCGATTCGACCCGCACCGTCTCGCCAGCGTCGGCACCGCCGCGCGCCACGCTGCCCTCGAACACCCAGGGGTGGCGGCGCTGCAGCGAGCGCTCCTTGCCGTCGCGCAATCGGATCGTCTTCATCACCCGATTGTCACAGCGGATGCGCGGCGTCGTAGATCTTGGCCGGGTGCTGACAACGACCGAGCAGCGGGCGTTGCGGCGAAGGCTCATATCGCGCAGCGATGTGAAGGCGCAAAGCGCCGTGCCGCAGCCAAAATCCGGCGTTTACTTGCGCCTGGCCCGCGGATGCGCGGCGTCGTAGATCTTGGCCAGGTGCTGGAAATCCAATTTCGTGTAGACCTGCGTGGTGGTGATGCTGGCATGGCCCAGCAACTCCTGCACCGCGCGCAGGTCGCCGCTGGACTGCAGCAGGTGCGAGGCGTAGCTGTGGCGCAGCATGTGCGGGTGCACGCCGGTGGCCAGGCCGGCGTCGCGCGCCAACAATTGCAGGCGCGAACGCACCTGGCTGGCCGACAGGCGCGTGCCGCGCTGGCTGACGAACAAGGCTGGCTCGCCCGGCCGCGCCAGCGCCGCGCGCTCGGCTTGCCAGGCCGCCAGCGCCGCCAGCGCCGGCCCGCCCACCGGCACGCTGCGGCGCTTGGCGCCCTTGCCCAGCACATGGGCGGTGGCGTCGGGGGCATCGACCCAGCCCGCCGCCAGCGCACTGGCGGCGGCGTCAAGCCCCACCAGTTCGCCCACCCGCAGGCCGCAGCCGTAGAGCAGCTCGACGATGCAGTGGTCGCGCGCGCGCAGCGCCGGGTTGTCGCTGGCCGGCACCTGTTGCGCCAGCGCGACCGCCTGGTCGACATTGAGCGCCTTGGGCAGCGGCTTGGGCGCCTTGGGCGCGCGCAGGCCGTCGACCGGGTTGTGCGTGATCAGTTGCTCGCGGCCCCAGTGGCGGTACAGGCCGCGCCAGGCGGCCAGCGCGATGGCGATGCTGCGCGGCCCCAGCCCGCGCTCGCGCAGCCGCGCCGTCCAGCCGCGCACATGGTGGGTCTGCGCCAGCGCCAGTGCCACCCCGTCGGCCGCGGCCAGTTGCTGCAGCCAGCGCAGCGCGTCGCCGTAAATCGCCAGCGTGCGCGCGGCCAGCCGGCGCTCGACCCGCAGGTGCTGCAGGAAACGCAGCGCGCCCTCGTCCAGCGGCGGCAAGGCGGGCTGCGTCATCCGCGGCTAGGCCGGCGGCAACAGCCGGGCCAGCCCGGCGCTGGCCACCTCGCCGATGCGGCTCAGGAACTCGGTGCCCATCTCGGCGCTGTAGCGGGTGGGGTCGGGTGAGCCCAGCACCAGCAGGCCGACCGCGGCACCCGCCGGGCCGCCGCGCAAGGGCACCAGGGCGACCGACATCACGCTGGCCGGCTGGGCCAGCCAGCCCACCGGCTCGAAACCCGAGTTCAAGCCGCAGTAGGGCGCGCCCAGGCTGTCGGCAAAAGCGCGGATGTCGTCGCTGGCACCCTGGGCGAAGGGCAGCGCGGCAAACGCAGCGTCGGCGCCCCACAGGCGCAGCGCGGCCTGCGGGATCATGAACTCATGCTGCAGCGAGGCCACCAGCACCTCGGGCAGCGCGGCCGGCTTGGCGGCCATCAGCAAGGCATGGGTGAAGCGGTGCAAGCGGTCGGCGATGGCCGCGTTTTCCTGGCCATGGCGGATCATCTCCATGATCTTGCCCTCCAGGCCCTTGATCTTCTCGCGCAGCATTTCCATCTGCCGCTGCTGCAACGAGACGGTGCGCTGGCCATGCGGGCTGGTCAGCTGGATGCTGGCCATCAGCTCGGCGTGGCGCTCGAAGAAGCTGGGCGTGTTGGCCAGGTAGTTGGCGATGTCGGTCTCGGTGATGCCGCCCTGCAAGGTCACAGCTCGATCTCCCCTTCAAATACCGTCTCGGCAGGCCCGGTCAACAGCACCGAACCTTCGTCGTCAGGCCATTCGACCGTCAGCAGGCCCCCGCGGGCCTGCACGTCGACCCGCCGGTCCAGCCAGCCCAGGCGGATGCCGGCCACCACCGCGGCGCAAGCCCCGGTGCCGCAGGCCAGGGTCTCGCCGGCGTCACGCTCGTAGACCCGCAGCGCGATCTGACCGCGCGTGAGCACCTGCATGAAACCGGCGTTGACCTTGCGCGCAAAACGGCCGTGCTGCTCGACCCGCGGTCCCAGCTCGGCCACCGGCGCCTCGCGCACGTCGGCCACCCGGTGCACCGCATGCGGGTTGCCCATCGACAACACCGCCACCTCCACCCGCCGGCCCTCGCCCACGTCCAACGGCCAGAGCGCGAAACCGGCTTCGGCACGCGCGGCCAGATCGCTGGCATCGAAGGGCACGCGAGCCAGGTCGAAGATCGGCCGGTTCATGTCCACCGTGACGCGGCCGTCGTCCTGCAGGTGCAGCGACAGCCGGTTGTTGACCGTCTCGACCCGCACCACGCGTTGGGTCGACAGGCCATGGTCGTGCAGGAAGCGGACGAAGCAGCGCGCGCCGTTGCCGCAATGCTCGACCTCGTCGCCGGTGTTGTTGAAGATGCGGTAGCGAAAGTCGACTCCCTCGCTGCGCGCGGGTTCGACCAGCAGGATCTGGTCGGCGCCCACGCCAAAGCGACGGTCGCCCAGGCGCCTGAGTTGCTCAATCGACAGATCGACCGGCGCCCGGGTGGCGTCGATCACGACGAAGTCGTTGCCGGCGCCCTGCATCTTGGTGAACTTCAATCTCATACGCGGTGATTATCGGGCGGCGGCATGGCCGACCGCCAACCCCTGCGCACTCAATAAAAGCCGGGCTCGCCCTCGGGCCGGGTCTTGAAGCGCTTGTGCACCCAAAGGTACTGCGCCGGGTTGCGGGCGATCTCGTCGGCTATCCAGCGGTTCATCCGGGTCGCGGCCGCGATATCGTCGTCGCCCGGGAAGTCATCCCAGGGCGGCAGGAAACGCACCCGGTAGCCCTGGCCCCCGGGCAGGATCTCGCCCACCACCGGCTGCACCATCATGCCCAGCGAGCGGGCCATGCGCGCGGGCGCCAGCAGCGTGGCCGCCGGCACGCCGAAAAACGGCACGAAAGCGGCATCGCGGGCGCCGAAATCCATGTCGGGCAGGTTGAAGAAGACCGCGCCGCGCCGGATCGCGCGCACCAGCGGCAGGGCGCGCTCGCTGCGCGCGAAGACCTGTCCCAAGCCGAAGCGCAGCCGGCCGCGGCGCATTGCCTCGTCGAACACCTTGTTGCTCTGGGCCTGGTAGATCGAGGCCACGGTCCTGCCCTGGAACAACTGGGTGGCCACGCCGGCCACGTCCAGCGCGACGAAATGCGGCACCAGCCACATCACCGGCTTGTCGCTGCGCTCGGCAAAACCGACATCGCCCTCGACATGGATCAGCGTCTTCAGCCGCGCCGGGGAGGCATACCAGAGCAGGCCGCGCTCGATCAGACTGCGCGCCAGCCAGCGAAAGTGGCTCCGTGCGAGCAGTTCGCGCGCGTCATCGCGGAGTTCGGGCAGACACAGTTCGAGATTGCGAATGGCGATGCGCCGGCGTTTCTTGCCGACCTGCCACAGCAGTTCACCCAGTCCGCGGCCGAGCGCGGCCAGCGCGGTCAGCGGTAGCCAGTGCAGCAACCACAGCAGAGCGAGCACGACGCGGGCCATCAGGCCTTGCCCTTCGCTGCAGTCGCAGGGACGGTGCCCGCCGGTCTGGGCTGCTTGTAGCGTTGGTAAGACCAGAGGTATTGGCCGGGCGCCTGCAAGATGAGTTGCTCCATCGCCTGGTTGATCACCGCGGCGCATGCTGCAGCGTCGCCACCGGCGGGCAAGGCGGCTGGGGGCTCGGCGGCACGGATCAGGTAAAGCCCGCCAGGCAGGCGCTCGCACCACACGGCCAGCCAGGTGCACCCGGTCTGCTGAATCAGGCGAGCCAGCAGCGTCATGGTGTAGGCTGGCTGGCCGAACCAGGGTGCCCACACGCCCTGCCCTTCGGGCGGCACCTGGTCGGGCAGCAAGCCGACGCAGTCACCCTGCTTGAGGCTGCGGATCATGAGCCGCACACCCGCCAGATTGGCCGGCGCGGTGAGCAGGCCGGGGCGGGCGCGCGATCCCGCCACCAGTTCGGCCAGCCAGGGCTTGCGCGCCGGGCGGTACAGCGCCGTCATGGGATGTGTGCGGCCCCATTGCTCGGCGTAGGACTGGGCAATGGCCTCGAAGGCGCCCAGGTGCGGCGTGACGATGATCAGGCCCTTGCCACGCGCCAGGGCGGCGTCGACCAGTTCGCGGCCCCGCCACTGCACGCGTTCGTCCAGCGGCGAGTCCTGCGCCCGCAGCCAGAGGTAGGGCAGTTCAGCCGCCATGCGGCCACTGTGCGCGATCGAGGCCCGTGCCGCCGCCGGCGGCAGGCCAGCCCGGGCAACGTTGGCAGACATGCGCGCGCGAAAGTTTCTGGACCCCAGCCAGGCCAACCAGCCCAGGGCGGCGCCGAGCGCATGCATCACCGGCAAGGGGACACGAGCGAGGAAACGGAAGAAGGAGGTGATCACGGGCGACGGACAGGGCAAGCCAGGATGGCTGCAGATTGTCCGGCACCTGCGGCTCGGTCCGACGCCCGGTCACAGCCGTTCTGAAACCCACGCAGCGGCTGCGGCTCGACGGCCGCGGCGCGCGCAAACGGCTCGTGTGACCCTGCGCAAACCAGAGGGCCTTGGTGGGCAGCTCCCCCGATCCGGGGATTTGCGTCACCGCTTAAGATAAGGCATCGCCGAGTTAAAGAACAACTTGCGGGGCGACGGACCAGAAAGTGACAGGCAGGCAGCCGCCGGCCCGATCCGAAGGCACGCATCACCAGTGATGGTGATGACCCAGAACCGCTAAAGCGTTCGCCGCAAGCTCCCGGAGAGACCAAGGCGAACCGCCCGACCTCAAACCGACTGGAGCCCCACTGTGGCGAACGACTTCCTCTTCACATCCGAATCCGTCTCCGAAGGCCACCCCGACAAGGTGGCCGACCAGATCAGCGACGCCATCCTCGACGCGATCTTCGCGCAGGACCCACGCAGCCGCGTCGCCGCCGAAACCCTGTGCAACACCGGCCTGGTGGTACTGGCCGGCGAGATCACGACCCAGGCCAACGTCGACTACATCCAGGTGGCGCGCGACACGCTCAAGCGTATCGGCTACGACAACACCGAGTACGGCATCGACTACAAGGGCTGTGCGGTGCTGGTGGCCTACGACAAGCAGAGCAACGACATCGCCCAGGGCGTCGACCATGCCAGTGACGACCACCTCAACATCGGCGCCGGCGACCAGGGCCTGATGTTCGGCTATGCCTGCGACGAGACGCCCGAGCTGATGCCCGCGCCGATCTATTACGCTCACCGGCTGGTCGAGCGCCAGTCGCAACTGCGCAAGGACGGCCGCCTGCCGTTTCTGCGGCCCGACGCCAAGAGCCAGGTCACGCTGCGCTATGTCGACGGCAAGCCGCACAGCATAGACACGGTGGTGTTGTCGACCCAGCATGCGCCCGAGATGAGCCTGGGCAGCCGGATGACCGATGCCTTCTACGAGGCGATCCGCGAGGAGATCATCAAGCCGGTGCTGCCCGCGGCCTGGCTGACCGAGGACACCAAGTACCTGATCAACCCGACCGGCCGCTTCGTCATCGGCGGCCCGCAGGGCGACTGCGGCCTGACCGGCCGCAAGATCATCGTCGACACCTACGGCGGCGCCTGCCCGCATGGCGGCGGCGCTTTCTCGGGCAAGGACCCGAGCAAGGTCGACCGCTCGGCAGCCTATGCCGCGCGCTATGTGGCCAAGAACATCGTCGCCGCCGGCATCGCCCGCCAGTGCCAGATCCAGGTGGCCTACGCGATCGGCGTGGCCAAGCCGATGAACGTGACGGTCTACACCGAAGGCACCGGGCTGATCAGCGACGAGCGCATCGCGATGCTGATCAACGACCACTTCGACCTGCGACCCAAAGGCATCATCCAGATGCTCGACCTGCTGCGTCCGATCTACCAGAAGACCGCCGCCTACGGCCACTTCGGCCGCGAGGAACCCGAGTTCACGTGGGAGCGGACGGACAAGGCGGCTGCGCTGCGTGCAGCGGCTGGCCTGTAAGGCCAGCGGCCGCCGAAGGCGGCACAGCCGACTCGCGGCGAAGGATTACATCGCGCCAGCGATGTGAAGGCCCGAGGGCCGGTCTGCGCCGCAAAGCGGCAACCGGGCTGTAAGGCCGCCGCGCGCCAAGCGCGCGGTCTGTCGGTTCGCTGGAAGCGGCTGACTTCGCGCCAGCGAAGTTAAGACCCGGCAGGGTCGGCCACTGCCAACGCAATATTCGGCGAAGCCGCTGATCAATCTTCGGCCTTCAAGGGCGGCGCAAGCCGCCATTTTCACGTCAAGCCACCCGCGGCCTGACCAGCGACGCCGCCAACTTCGCCCGCACCCGCGCCTGTTCCACCTCCGCGTCATGCACCAGCGCCACGCCCATGCGGCGCTTGACGAAGCTCTCGGGCTTGCCGAACAGCCGGATCTCGCTGTTGGGCACCCGCAGCGCGGCGTCGACGCCGTCGAAAACCAGACCCACCGCATCCACCCCGCCGTAGATCACCGCGCTGGCGCCCGGGCTCTTCAGCGCGGTGTCCACCGGCAGGCCGAGGATGGCCCGGGCATGCAACTCGAACTCGTTCTGCCACTGGGTGATCATCGTCACCATGCCGGTGTCGTGCGGGCGCGGGCTGACCTCGGAAAACCACACCTGCTCGCCCTTGACGAACAACTCGACGCCAAACAAGCCCTGGCCGCCCAGATCGTCGGTCACCGCCTTGGCGATCTGGCGCGAACGCGCCAGCGCGGCCGGGTGCATCGCGTGCGGCTGCCAGCTCTCGACATAGTCGCCACTGACCTGCACATGGCCGATAGGCGCACAGAACTGCGTCTCGACCTGGCCATCCTCACCCAGCGCGCGCACCGTCAGCAGGGTGATCTCGTAGTCGAAGGCGATGAAGCCCTCGACGATCACCCGGCCCGGGCCGACCCGCCCGCCGGCCATCGCGTGGTCCCAGGCGGCCTGCACGTCCTGGGGTGAATCGATCTTGCTCTGGCCCTTGCCCGAACTGCTCATCACCGGCTTGACGACGCAGGGATAGCCTATGCCGGGCTGGCCCCCGACACCGGCGATCGCCGCCTGCAATTCGGCCAGCGAGTCGCAGAACCGGTAGGGGCTGGTCTGCAGACCCAGGGTCTCGGCGGCCAGGCGGCGTATGCCCTCGCGGTCCATCGTCAGCCTGGCGGCGCGGGCGGTGGGGATCACCCGCACCAGCCCTTCCGCCTCCAGCGCTTCGAGGACACTCGTCGCGATGGCCTCGATCTCGGGCACCACCAGGTCAGGGCGCTCGGCCTCGATCAGCGCGCGCAGCGCCACCGGGTCGCTCATCGTGACCGTGCGCGCATGGTGCGCCACCTGCTGGCCGGGCGCGTGGTCGTAGCGGTCGACCGCGATGGTCTCGACGCCCAGGCGCTGCAGCGCGATCAACACCTCCTTGCCGAGTTCGCCGCTGCCCAGCAGCATCACGCGGGTGGCTTGGGGCGACAGCGGGGTTCCGATCAAGGTCATGGCAGGTCAGCTCTGGGGTTCGACAGCCCGCAATTGTCGCGCGGCCCGGCCTGGGCCAGACCTGGCGACCCATTGCGCCTGGCCATCCGCCGCCGGACCGCGGCTGTGCGCCAGCGCTGGCCGACGAGGTCAGCGACCCGCCCCAGCGCCCTGCGCCAGCAGCCGGTGGTAGAAGCGCACCATGTCGACCAGCTGGGTGATCGCGATGCGCTCGTCGGTGCCATGCAGCCGCGGCAGGTCGTCGGGCGTGAAACGGATGGGCATGAAGCGGTAGACCTGGTCGGCGACGGCCTCGAAATGGCGCGAATCGGTACCGACGATCACCAGCCCGGGCGCCACCAGCGCATCCGGAAAGACCTCGCGCACCGTGCGTTCGACCAGCTGGTAGGCTGGCGCGCTGGCCGACGAGATGCGCGAGGCCTCGGCCGGTGGGCTCAGCGGCTTGATCGTGATGCGGTCGTCGTTGATCACCTGCCGCACATGGGCGATCACCGCCGCCGACGAATCCCCTGGCAGCAGCCGGAAATTGACCACCGCCTCGGCCTGGCCGGGCAGCACGTTTTCCTTGTTGCCGGCGTTCAAGACCGTCATCGCGGTGGTCGTGCGCAGCATGGCATTGGTGGCCGCACCCTGGCTCAACAGGCCCTCGACCACCGGGCGCAGCAGCCACAGGTTGGACATCGGCAGGCGCTGGGCGAAGGGCAGCTCGGGCGCGACCGCCGCGAACATTTCGCCGGCAACGCCGCGGATGCCGCCCGGCACCGGATGCTGGTCTAGCCTGGTCAGCGCACCAGCCAACATGCCGATGGCGCTGGCGCCGACCGCGGTGGGCGGCATAGCCGAGTGGCCGGGCGCGGTCTTGGCCGTCAGGCGCAGCGACATGCCGCCCTTCTCGGCCAGCCCGATCAGCGCCAGCGGCGCCTTGACGCCGGGGAGGATGCCCTGGGTGACGATCATGCCCTCGTCGAGCACGAAGTCCAGTTGCACGCCGCGCTGCTTGAGCAGGCCGGCCACCGCCAGCGCGCCCTCACGCCCGCCCACCTCCTCGTCGTGGCCGAACACCAGGTAGACGGTGCGCCGGGGCTTGAAGCCCGATTTGATGAGCATCTCCACCGCCTCCAGCTGGGCGATCAGGTTGCTCTTGTTGTCCAGCGTGCCGCGGCCCCAGACGAAACCGTCTTCGATCAGTCCGGAAAACGGCGGCTTGCGCCACAGCGACTCGGTGCCGGGCGCCACCGGCACCACGTCCTGGTGGGCCAGCAGCGCAATCGGCTTGGCTCGAGGGTCGCTGCCGCGCCAGGTGTAGAGCAGGCTTTGCCCGCCCACCCGTTCAAGCTCCAGTGCAGCATGCGCCTGCGGGTAGCGCGCTTGCAGATGGGTCTGCAGCGCGTCGTATTCGGCCACCACCCCGCGCGGGTCGAGCAGGCCGGTGACGGACCTGGCGCGCACCGCCACCGCCAGAGAGTCGGCCACCGCCGCGCCGTCGACGGCCAGCGGCGCCAGCGCCGGCACCTGCAGCTGCTTAGAGCCCTGGCGCAAGGTGTTGATGGTCAGCGCCGCGACCAGCAGCAGCAATAGCGCGAGCAGGCCCAGCAGCAGGCGTTTGATCATGGACGGCATCCCTGGAATTCGACGACGCCGGTCAGGATACGCCAGCGCGTCAGCCCAGCGGGCGCTGGCGTGTCGCCAGCAAGGCCCCCAGCGCCAGCATCACGGCGCTCGCCGCCAGGCCGCGTGCCAGCCCGCCCGGCCCGTCGGCGATCAGGCCGACCGCGCTGGGGCCGGCGATCTGGCCGAGCGCGAAGACGATGGTGAAGCCCGTGATGCCACCCGGCCAGGCGGCGCTGGGCAGGTTGTGGCGCACCAGCGCGGTGGTCGACGCCACCACCGACAGGAAGACCGCGCCGAACAGCGCGCCCGAGGCGAACACCGCCACCGGGGCGGCGCTGAGCACCGGCAGCGCGGTGGCCAGCGCCAGCAGCGCGTTGAGCAAGGCCATGGACCCGCCGCCGCGCCAGCGCTGCAGCAGGCCGGCCCACAGCCAGGACGAGGCCACCACGCCCAGCCCCAGCGTGACGTAGAAGGCGGTGATCACCGCGCTGCCCAGCTGTTGCTCGCGCAGCAGCGTGACGATGAAGGTCATGTAGCCGATGTAGCCCAGGCCGAAGCAACAGTAGCCGGCCAGCGCAAACCCCAGGCGCGACCAGGGAACGGGCTCGCGGGTGACCGCGGCACCGGCGACCATGGGCGCGTCGGCGCCGGTGCCTGCGCCTATCACCCGGCGCATCAACCAGGTCATCCCCAAGGCCACGGCACCCAGCGCGATCCAGGCCGGCTGCCAGTCGCGCAGCGATCCGCCGCCCAGCCCGAGACAGGCCGGCACCAGCAGCGCCGACACCACGATGCCCAGCCCGGTGCCGCCGTAGTACAGCCCCAGCACCAGCCCGGGCGCGACCTGCCCGGCGGCCAGGCTGCCCAGGCGGGCGGCCAACAAGCCACCGGCGACGAAGGTGGCCGCGCTGGCTGCGCCCGACAGCAGACGCAGCAGCGCCAACCCGGTGTCGCTGCCGACCGCCCCGTGCAGCGCCAGCAACAGGGCGGTGGCCAGGCCGCCGCCCACCAGCGCGGCGCGCGGCCCGAAGCGAGCGATCGCCCGCGGCATCAGCAAGGCGCCCAGCAGGTAGCCGGCGGCGTTGCCGGTGTTCATCGCACCGGCGGTGAGGTAGCTCCAGCCCAGGTCGGCGCGCATGGGCCCCAGCAGCAGCGCATAGGCAAAGCGCGCCAGACCCAGCGACACCGCCGCGCCCAGCGACAAGGCCAGCGCCTGGCGCAGCACGTCGCGGCGTGACAGGTCGGCCGAGGCGGCGCTCATGCGGCGCGCGCGGCCAGCAGCGCGTCGGCCAGTTCGGCAAAGCCGGCGCCGCGTTCGCCGGGCGTGACGAAACCCGGCAGCCAGCGCAGCTGCGGCACGAAGCGCGCGATGTTGGCCACGCCCACGGTCAGCGGCAGGCGCTCGAACATCAGCTGGTCGTTGGTCGAATCGCCCAGGTAGACCCAGTCGTCGGCGTCGAAGGTGCAGCCCAGCGCCTGGGTCACCGCCCAATGGGCGCCGGTCCACTTGTCGTGCGGCCCGATCCAGCCGTTGACATGGATAGAGCTGACGGTGGCCGTCAGGCCGTGCTCGCGCATCAGCGCCACCACCTCGGCGATGCGCGCTGGCGCCAACTGGGTGAATTCGCTGTGGTCGACCGCGATGTCGGTCAGCCGGCCGGCGCTGTCGCGCGCCAGCCGCGCACCCGGCACACCGGCCAGCAAGTCCCGGGCGCAGGCCTGCAGGCGGCGGGCGTTGTCGGCCCGGGCGGCGGCGTCGGCCACGAAGTCGATGGCCAGCCCCGTGCCGCGCCGGCGCAGCAGTACCGCGCCGTTCTCGGCGACGATCGCGGCCACCGGCCAGGCCAGCGCAAACGGCTCGCTCCAGCCTGCGGGCCGGCCGGTGATCGCGATCACCGGCACGCCGGCGTCGGCCAGCCGCTGCAGCGCCGCCAGCGCCACGGGCTCTATCGCGCCGTCGCGGGTCAGCGTGTCGTCGATGTCGGTCAGCACACCGCGCAAGCCCGCCAGACGGGATGCCGGCAGGTCGGCCAGCGGGCGCAGGCGGCCAGCGGCCGGCCAGGCTGCAGGGCCTGCGGCGGCGGGGTCATGGCAATCGGCGGTGGGCGGTGGCATCGCCAAAGTCTCCCACACCCGTCGGCCGAAGCCGGCAAGACCGCACGCGCCAGATCGCAGTGCGGAATGCGGGGATTTGGCCGCTATGCTTAAAATGAGCGCTGTTCCGAGGAGCGTTGCAAGGTCAGCCACTGGCCCCAGGCTCGGAACCACTTCTGTGCAACGTCGCTCACCCCCAGCTTGTCCCGCGGGTGAGACCAATCCCCACCTGTGTGTCAAGCTGATCGGGCAACCTGTCTCCGAAAGCCACACCATGAACGCCGTTCTCAAACCGATTCAAGAAATTCAATCCGCCATTGCCGACATCACGCTCGCCGCGTGGGGCCGCAAGGAACTCAACATCGCCGAGATCGAGATGCCGGCGCTGATGGCCATACGCTCGGAATACGCCGCCAGCCAGCCGCTCAAGGGCGCGCGCATCACCGGTTCGCTGCACATGACGATACAGACCGCGGTGCTGGTCGAGACCCTGCAAGCCCTGGGCGCCGAGGTGCGCTGGGCCTCGTGCAACATCTTCTCGACCCAGGACCATGCCGCCGCGGCCCTGGTCGAGCGCGGCACGCCGGTGTTCGCCTACAAGGGCGAGACTTTGCGCGACTACTGGGACTACACCCACCGCATCTTCGAATTCGGCGCCAAGGGCGTGGCGGGCGAAGGCCCGAACATGATCCTCGACGACGGCGGCGACGCGACGCTGCTGATGCACCTGGGCAAGCGCGCCGAGACCGACGCCTCGCTGATCGCGAACCCGGGCAGCGAGGAGGAGCGCGAGCTGTACGCCGCGATCAAGGCCAAGCTGGCGGTCGACGCCACCTGGTACAGCCGCAAGGGCGCCGAGATCATCGGCGTGACCGAAGAGACCACCACCGGCGTGCACCGCCTCAACGAGATGGCGGCCAAGGGCGCGCTGCTGTTCCGCGCGATCAACGTCAACGACTCGGTCACCAAGAGCAAGTTCGACAACCTGTACGGCTGCCGCGAATCGCTGGTCGACGCGATCAAGCGCGCCACCGACGTGATGATCGCCGGCAAGATCGCCGTCGTCGCCGGCTACGGTGACGTGGGCAAGGGCTCGGCCCAGGCCCTGCGCGCGCTGTCGGCGCAAGTGTGGGTGACCGAGATCGACCCGATCAACGCGCTGCAGGCGGCGATGGAGGGCTACCGCGTCGTGACGATGGACTACGCCGCCGACAAGGCCGACATCTTCGTCACCGCCACCGGCAACAAGGCCGTGATCACACACGACCACATGGTCGCGATGAAGCACAACGCCATCGTCTGCAACATCGGCCACTTCGACAACGAGATCGACATCGCGTCGGTCGAACAGTACGAATGGGAAGAGATCAAGCCGCAGGTCGACCAGATCCTGTTCCCGGCCACCGCCACCGCGCCGGCCAAGCGCATCATCATGCTGGCCAAGGGCCGGTTGGTGAACCTGGGCTGCGGCACCGGCCACCCGAGCTACGTGATGAGCAGTTCGTTCGCCAACCAGACCATCGCCCAGATCGAGCTGTTCGCGCACAAGGACGCCTACGACATCGGCAAGGTCTATGTGCTGCCCAAGCACCTGGACGAGAAGGTGGCTCGGCTGCAACTGGTCACGCTCAACGCCCAGCTGTCCGAGCTCAGCGACGAGCAGGCCGCCTACATCGGTGTGCCCAAGACCGGGCCGTACAAGCTCGATACCTACAGGTACTGAGCCCCCCCCCGAAGCGCCTTCGGCGCTCCCCCCCCAGGGGGGGCGGCAGCCAGCGGCCCGGCGAAGCCGGTTCCGCGGCTGCTGCTTGATTTTTCTCGTCATGCCTGCGGCATGACCTTGAAGTTGGAGGCGCCGCATGGCTTCGATCCCGATCAGCATCGAGTTCTTCCCGCCCAACACGGCCGTCGGCAGCGAGAAGCTCAAGACCGTGGTGCAGGAGCTCAGCGTGCTCCAACCCGAATTCTTCAGCGTCACCTACGGCGCCGGTGGCTCGACGCGCGAGAAGACGCTAGCCACCGTGCGCGAGATCGCCGCGGCCGGCTTCGAGGCAGCGCCGCACCTGTCCTGCGTCGGCAGCACACGCGACAGCATTGCCGAGATCCTGACCACCTACCGCGCCCAGGGCATACACCGCATCGTCGCGCTGCGCGGCGACCTGCCCAGCGGCACGGCGGTGGCGGGTGAGTTCCGCTACGCGTCCGAACTGGTGCGCTTCATCCGCGAGACCCAGGGGCCGGACTGGCACATCGAGGTGGCGGCCTACCCCGAGTACCACCCCGAGCAGCGCTACGCCAGGCGCGACCTGCAGCACTTTGCCGACAAGATGGCCTGCGGCGCGACATCGGCGATCACCCAGTTCTTCTTCAACCCCGACGCCTATTTCCACTTCGTCGACCAGGCCCGCCAACTGGGCGTGACCGCGCCCATCGTGCCGGGCATCATGCCGATCCACAACTTCGCCCGGGTGGCGCAGTTCGCGGCGCGCGACGGCATCGAGATCCCGCGTTGGGTGATGCTGAAGATGGAGGGCTACCTGGACGATGCGGCGTCGATCCGGGCCTTCGGCATCGAGGTGGTGACGCGCTTGTGCGAGCGGCTGATCGCCGGCGGCGCGCCAGCGGTCCACTTCTACGCGCTGAACCAGTCGGCGCTGACGCTGGAGATCTGCCGCCGGCTGGGCCGCTGATCGCGCGGCACTGAAGCCCCACGCGCCGGGACGGGGTGGTGAAAATCGGCTTGCGGCGCGCCGAATGCGTGCGCCCAGCATTTATGCTGACGCCGATGGACAACCAAAACCTCTTCGTGGCGCTGAGAGCCGCCTTCCCTGCCGACCTGGACCAGGTGGCGATCGAATGTGCCGACGGGCCGGCCGCCTCCCACCCGGCCGGCGCCAGCTACCGCTGGTGCGACCTGGAGCGCGGCACGGCAATGCTGGCCAACCTGCTGGCATCCCTGAACCTGCCCGATGGCAGCCGGGTGGCGGTGCAGACCGAGAAAAGCGTCGAGGCGCTGATGCTCTACCTGGCGGTGCTGCGCGCCGGCCATGTCTTCCTGCCGCTCAACACCGCCTACCAGGCGGCCGAGATCGAGTACTTCATCGGCAATGCCGAGCCGGCGGTGGTGGTGTGCTCGCCCAAGAACTTCGCCTGGGTCAGCCGCATCGCCTTCAGCGCCGGCACCCAACAGGTGTTCACGCTGGGCGAGGCGCGCGATGGCAGCCTGCTCGACCGCGCCGCGCACTTCAGCGACCAGCATGAACCGGTGGCGCGCCAGGCCGACGATCTGGCCGCGATCCTCTACACCAGCGGCACGACAGGGCGCAGCAAGGGCGCGATGCTCAGCCACGGCAACCTGCTGAGCAATGCCCGCACCCTGAAGGCCTATTGGGACTGGCAGCCCGACGACGTGCTGGTCCACGCGCTGCCCATCTTCCATGTCCACGGCCTGTTCGTGGCGATCCACGGCGCTCTGCTCAACGGCAGCAAGATGATCTGGTTTGGCCGTTTCGACCCCAGGGCGGTGATCGCGCGCCTGCCCGAGGCCACGGTCTTCATGGGCGTGCCCACGCTGTATGTGCGCATGCTGGCCGAAGCCACGCTGACCCGCGAGGCCTGCCGCCGGATGCGGGTCTTCATCAGCGGCTCGGCGCCCTTGCTGGTCGAGACCTTCGACGCCTGGACCGAGCGCACCGGCCACACCCTGCTGGAGCGCTACGGCATGAGCGAGACCGTGATGCTGACCAGCAACCCCTGCCGGGCGGCAGACGGCCCGCGCCGGCGCGGCACCGTCGGCCCGGCGCTGCCGGGCGTGGGCCTGCGGGTGCGCGACGATGCCGGCCAGCCCTGCAAGTCCGGCGAGATCGGCCAGATCCAGGTCAGCGGTCCCAACGTGTTCGCCGGCTACTGGCGCATGCCCGAGAAGACGGAGGAAGAGTTCACCGCCGACGGCTGGTTCAAGACCGGCGATGTCGGCCATATCGACGCCGACGGCTATGTCACCATCGTTGGCCGCAGCAAGGACTTGATCATCAGCGGCGGCTACAACGTCTACCCGGCCGAGATCGAGAGCGTCATCAACGAGTTGCCCGGCGTGGCCGAGTCGGCCGTGATCGGCGTGCCGCATGCCGACTTCGGCGAGGCCGTGGTGGCGGTGCTGGTGGCGCGCCCCGGCGCGGCGATCGACCCGGCGGCGATGATCGCCGGGCTGAAGGGCCAGATCGCCAACTTCAAGGTGCCCAAGCGGGTCTTTGTCGTGGACGACCTGCCGCGCAACGCCATGGGCAAGGTGCAGAAGAACCTGCTGCGCGAGCAGCACCAGGGATTGTTCCAACAGCCCGTCGCCCCGCCAGCGCCATGACGCCACCTGATCCCCGGTCCGATCTGGCCCGCACCACGCTGGGTGTGCTGTTCATCGGCGGGCTGATCCTGGCTGCGTTCTGGGTCTTGCGCCCGTTCATCGGGCCGGCGATCTGGGCCACCACCATTGCGGTCGCCACCTGGCCGCTGATGCGGCGCCTGCAGGCCAGGCTGTGGCAGCGGCGCATGCTGGCGGTGGCCGGCATGACGCTGGCACTGCTGCTGCTGTTCGTCGTTCCGCTGACGCTGGCGATCGCCACGCTGGTGGCGAATGCCGACGAGATCGTCGACGCCATCAAGCAGTTGTCCAGCCTGCGCATGCCTACGCCGCCCGACTGGCTGTCGTCGCTGCCGGTGCTGGGCCCCAAGATCGACAACTTCTGGCATGAGGTGGTGGCCGCCGGGTCGGACGGGCTGTGGGCCAAGCTGTCGCCTTTTGCCGGCCAACTCGCGCGCTGGCTGGTCAGCGAGGTAGGCAGCGTGGGCATGCTGGTGGTGCAGGTGCTGCTGATCGTGGTGATCACGGCCTTGATGTACGCCCGGGGCGAGGCGGCGGCCGGCGCGCTGCTGCGCATCGGTCACCGCCTGGGCGGCACCCAGGGCGAGGCGGTGGTGGTGCTGGCCGGCCAGGCGATACGCGGCGTGGCGCTGGGCGTCGGGGTGACGGCGGTGGTGCAGTCGGTGCTGGCGGGCATCGGCCTGGCGGTTTCGGGCGTGCCTTATGCCGGGCTGCTGACGGTGTTGATGTTCATGTCCTGCCTGGCGCAGATCGGCCCGGTCATCGTGCTGCTGCCGGCGGTGGTCTGGCTGTACTGGAGCGGCGAGACCGGCTGGGGCAGTTTTCTGCTGGTCGTCACGCTGGTGGTGGGCACGCTCGACAACATCCTGCGGCCGATGCTGATCCGGATGGGCGCCGATCTGCCCTTGCTGCTGATCTTCTCGGGCGTGATCGGCGGCCTGCTGGCCTTCGGCCTGGTGGGCATCTTCGTCGGGCCGGTGGTGCTGGCGGTGGCCTACACGCTGATGCAGGCCTGGGTGGGCGACGGCCATGGCGATGTCCGCGGCGATGGCCCTGAAGACGGTGGGCTCGGCACAGGACATTGATCGGCTTCTGGCGAAACGCTGACGGCCACTCTCCGCTCGGGTTCCGGCCCCTGCCACCCGACTGAAGGCAGCGCGCTCAAGATCATTGCGGCCCTGCTGGGGCAAGCGGTGATCGTCAACAGCTTCACCCCCCGGGTCTGCAAGCGCGCGCCCTGCGCCTGGCTACACCACCTGGCGGTCGCGTCCTGCCCAGTAGGGCTTGCGCAAGTCCTTCTTCAGGATCTTGCCCGTCGGGTTGCGTGGCAGTTCGGCGACGAGGTCGACGGACTTCGGGCACTTGAACGAGGCCAGGCGCTCACGGCACCAGGCCAGCAGTTCATCGGGGTCGACCGTGGCGCCCGGCCTGGCGACGACCACCGCCTTGGGCACCTCGCCCCAGCGCTCGTCGGGCACGCCGATCACCGCCACGTCCTGCAGCGCCGGGTGCTCGGCCAGCACCCGTTCGATCTCGGCGGGGTAGATGTTCTCGCCGCCACTGATGATCATGTCCTTGATGCGGTCGGTGACATAGACATAGCCGTCGGCATCGATATGCCCGCCGTCGCCCGACCGCAGCCAGTTGTCCGCGGTGATGGTCGCGGCGGTGGCCTCCGGCCTGTCCCAGTAGCCGCCCATGATCTGCTCGCTGCGCACCCAGATCTCGCCGGCCTCGCCGGTGGGCACGGCCTGGCCGGTGGCGGGGTCGCGTATCTCGATCTCGACGCCGGGGATCGCCTTGCCCGCCGACACCAGCCGGTACGCCACGGCCGGATCGACATGGTCGGCCGGGCCGAGCAGGCTGACGACGCCGCACTGCTCGGTCATGCCATAGACCTGCTGCATCACGCCGGGGAACAGCTTTAGCGACGCGCGCATCACCGGCAGCGGCATCGGCGAGGCGCCATAGGACAGCGCCTTCAAGGCCGAATAGTCGCGGTCGGCGGCGCCGGGCACCTGATTCATCGAGGCCATCAGCGCGGGCACGTAGAAGGTGTGCGTGATCCTGTCGGCCTCGAGCATGGCCAGCGCGGCCGCCGGGTCGGGCAGGCGCATCATGTGGATGCGCGCGCCGGCGCTGACGGCGATCAGCGCGTAGCTGGTGCCCCCCACATGGAACAGCGGCATCGCCACCTGCACGCGGGCGTCGGCGCCGAAATCCTGGGTGGCCGACACATTGCGGGCATGGGCCAGCATGCCGCGGTGCGTCAGCATCGCGCCCTTAGGGAAACCGGTCGTGCCCGAGGTGTAGAGCTGCACGAAGCAGTCGCCGGGCTCGGCCGGGTAGGCCAGGGGATCGGGCTGCTGCGCGGCCAGCCAGGCCTCGTAGCCGTCGTCGGCGCCGCCGATGCGGATCACCCGCTCGACCAGCGGCATCTGATCGCGCAGCTTGTCGACCGCGCCGGCGAACTCGGGGCCGACGAACAGCAGCCGCGCCTTGGCGTCGTTGATCACGTAGACGATCTCGGGCGGCGCGAGCCGGAAGTTCACCACCGCGTTGGCCGTGCCCACCTGCGCGCAGGCCAGCGTCAGTTCCAGGCAAGACGGGTGGTTGAGGTCTAGCACGGCGATCCGGTCGCCGGGCTTCAAGCCCGCCGCGCGCTGGGCCGCGGCGTTGCGGCGCACGCGGCCGGCCAGCTCGGCCCAGGTCCGGTTCGTGCCGCCAAAGCTGATGGCGACGGCGTCGGGTTGCCGCGCCTCCCAGTGGGCAAGGATCGCGGTGAAATCGGTGGGCTCGGACATGGGGTCTCCTGTGGGGAATGCGCCGCGCGCCTGCGGCATTGCGCGCGGGATGGTAGACGTTCAGGCAGTTCCGCCGGGGCAGGCAAGACCCTAGGTCGTCACTGCGGCTTGATGCCCGCGGCGGTCGCGTTCTGCTGCCACAGCGCCATGTCGCGCTTGAGCGTTCGGGCGAAGGACTCTGCGTTGTCGCCCACCGGCATCAGCGTCTGCTCGTAGAGCCGGGCACGGACCTCGGGCAGCTTGACCAGGCGCACCATCTCGGCCGAGTACTTGTCGACGATGGGCTTGGGGGTGCCCGCAGGCAGCAGGATGCCCACCCAGCCCAGGGCCTCGAAGCCGGGGTAGCCGTTTTCCAGCAGCGTGGGCACGCTGGCCAGCAGCGGGGCACGGCGTTCGCCGCTGACCGCCAACGGCCGGAGCTTGCCGGCGGCGATATGCTGGGTGGCGGTGCTGACGTCGGCCCAGGCGCAGGGCACCTGCCCGCCCAGCAGGTCGCTCATCATCGGCGCCGACCCCTTGTAGGGCACATGGGCGATGTCCAGCCCGGCACGGCGCGCAAAGCCCTCGCCGACGATGTGCGACGACGAGCCCGTGCCGAACGAGCCGAAGCTGTACTTGCCCGGGCTGGCCTTGACCAGCGCGACGAACTCCTTCAGGTCGCGGGCCGGGAAATCGGGCTTGACCACGAGCACCAGGTAGGACAAGCATATCTGCGAGACCGGCACGAAGTCCTTCAGCGGGTCGTAGGGCACCTTGGCGAAGATGGCCGGGTTCTGCACATGGGTGGTGATCGCCACCAGCACGGTGTGGCCGTCGGGCGCGGCGCGCGCGACCTGCTCGGTGCCTATCATGCCGCTGGCGCCGGCCTTGTTCTCCACGACCACGTTCTGGCCCCAGGATTCCTGCAGCTTGGCCGCCATCAAGCGGCCGACCAGGTCGGTGGCGCCGCCGGGTGGGAAGGGCACGATGAACTTGATCGGGCGGCTCGGAAAGGCGGCTTGGGCGAAGCCGGCAGGCGCCGCGGCGCCGGCGGCCAAGGCCAGGCCCGCTTGCAGGATCTGGCGGCGGGGCATCGATGGCATGGTCGGCTCCTCGGGGGGGTTGGATGTCGGGTGGCGGATGTTAGGGCCGGCCCGCGCCAGGCCGACTGCGGGTCGATCGCGCCCGCGGTGACCTGGCCGACCGGGGCGCTCCCGGATAGCCGGCCCCAGCATGCAGCGGCGAGCGGCGCCGGCGATCGGCACTGGCGCACCCGACGCATCGCCTGGAAGTCGATGTCGACCACAGCCGATGAATCGATGCGGCCTGAAGGGCTGGCTTGGTTGGCCAGGCCGGCGTCCTGCATCGGCCCTTGATCAGCCGCGGATCAGGCGGCCGGGCGTCTGCCCGGTCAGTTCGTCGTCGCGCAGCACCTCCACGCCCGAGACGAAGGTATGGCGATAACCCCGCGCACGCTGCAGCAACCGGCGCCCGCCCGCGGGCAGGTCGTAGGCCACCTGCGGCGCCAGCAGATCCAGCGCGCCGAAGTCGATGATGTTGATGTCGGCTTTCATGCCGGCGGCCAGCACGCCGCGGTCATGCAGTCCGTAGACGGCCGCGGTGTCCTGCGTCTGCTTCTTGACCAGCAGTTCCAGCGGCAGTTTCGGGCCGCGGATGCGGTCGCGCGCCCAGTGCTTGAGCAGGTAGGTGGGCCCGGCGCCGTCGCAGATCAGGCCCACATGGGCGCCGGCGTCGCCCAGGCCCATCACGGTGGCGCTGTCGGCCAGCATCTCATGCACCACGCTGAAGTCGCCGCCGCTGTAGTTCTCGAACGGGTGCAGCAGCAGGCCCCTGCCCTCATCGGCCATCAGAGCGTCCAGCGCCAGGGCCCAGGGGCTGGTGCCGTCGCGCTGGGCGCGGGCCACCAGGCTCTGAGACGCTTCAGGCTCGTAGTCCAGCGCCGGGCCCAGGGCGAAGCTGCGGCGGAAGGCCTGGTCGAACCAGGCGGTCAACGCGTCACTGGGGCGCTCGCTGACCAGGCGCTGGCGCAAAGCGGCGTCGTCGCGCAGGCGCTGGTAGCGCGCGCGGGGTTCCAGCGGCGCCAGCGGCCCCCAGGCCGGATGGTTGTCGAAAGGGTTGCGGCTGGTCTCGAAGCCGAACAGCACGCCTATGCTCTTGGCGCCGACCTGGCCGGTCACGTCCAGCCCGGCGCGGCGCGCCGCATGGATCTGGTCCAGCGTCCTGCGCCACAGCCCGGGCGCGTTGTCCACCTGCAGCAGCAGCAGCGACATCGGCCGGCCGGCCGCCTCGGCCGCGGCGCGCAGGATCTCGAAATCACCGTCGCCGAAGTCGGAATTGACCTCCAGCACGCCCTTGCCCGCCCGCCGCAGCGCGCCGGCGATGGCGAAGAGCTCGGGCTCGGCGGCCGTCAGGCTGGGGGTGTAGCGGCCGTCGCGCGCGCGGTGCTTGAGGGTGCGCGAGGTGGTGATGCCCAGCGCGCCGGCCTGCAGCGCGGCCTCGGCCAGCCGACCCATCAGGTCCAGCTCGGCGGGGGTGGGGCGCTCCTGGTGGTCGGCGCCGCGATCGCCCATCGCGTAGAAGCGCAGTGCAGCATGCGGCAGCTGCGCGCCGATGTCCATCGCGTAGTGGCGGCCTTCCAGCGCATCCAGGTACTGCGGGAACGACTCCCAGGACCAATCTATGCCCTCGGCCAGTACCGTGCCGGGAATGTCCTCCACGCCTTCCATCAGGTTGATCAGGTAGTCGGTGCTGCCCGGGCGCACCGGCGCGAAGCCCACGCCGCAGTTGCCGAACACCGCCGTCGTCACCCCATGCCAGCACGAGGGCGTGAGGAAGGCATCCCAGGTAGCCTGGCCGTCGTAATGGGTGTGGATGTCGACAAAGCCGGGCGTGACCAGCAAGCCGCGGGCATCGACCACCCGCTGCGCGTCACCCAGGTGGTGCCCGACGGCGGCGATGCGCCCGTCCTGCACCGCCACGTCGGCTTGGACCGCTGGCGCGCCGGTGCCGTCGACGACGGTGCCGCCCTGGATGAGGATGTCGTGCATGGCTGTCTCCGGTGCTGATGGTGCGAACCATTCTGGCAGCCGGGCCTTGCGCCCGATGGCACCTTCGCGCCAACGCCGGGGCACGGTGTTGCACAGGGATCCCGCAGGCAACTCGGCGGGTTTCACCGTCAGCCTGGCCACAGGCACCGACGGACGGATGCCCGAGAGCCGCCGCCGCCCAGAGTCCCGGCGCGCGAGGCCTGAAACGCCGCTGACCTCGGCCGGCGCTTCAACCCCTGCGGATCAGGTCAGGCGCGTTGTGACCGGGCATCGCGAGCCGGCTGTCCTTGGTCAGGGCCAGCGCCTGGGTCGCGCCCTCATGCTCGAGGATCTTGCTCATCACGGCCTGGCCGGCGGCGTCGAAATACTCGCGGTTGTTGACCACGAATTCGCGCGACTCGCGGAACTGCGCGAGCAGCCCGTTGACCTCCGGGATCACATAGCGCGCGACCAGGTCCCAGCTGCGCCGGGTGTTCTCGCGGTTGGCCCAGTCGTGCACGAAGCCGACCAGGGTGCCGAAACCGCCGGTCACGCCGATCAGTCGGTGGATCGCCGCCACCAGGTCGTCGGGCGTGCCGATGACGGTGGCTGCGCCCGGCGTGAACGCGATATCGTCGACCGCGTCGTCGGCGGTCTTGTAGAACTTGGACCCCGGTCGCTGCAGCGTGCCGTGGATGTATTCATTGTTCCAGCGCTGCAGCCCGGCGCGGGCTTCGATGCGGGCTTGCTCGCGGGTCTCGGCGATGTGCCAGGACAGCAGCACCCGCCAGTCCTTGCGGTCGACCTGGTTGCCATGCTTGCGCGCCGACTCCTCGGCAAAACTCCACTGCGTGGCGAGCGCCGCCAGGCCCTCGGTCGACGACGAACCGATCGAGATCACGCCGGTGCCGTACTTGCCGGCCAGCGTCATGCCCGAGGGGCTGATGGTCGAGGCCACCGCCATCGGCAGCTTCTCCTGCAGCGGCAGCAGCTGCAGTTTGGCATCCTTCAGGCGAAACCATTCGCAGTCGTAGCTGAAGCGCTCAGCGCCCTCCAGCAAGCGCTTGATCACGCCCAGGGCTTCGTCCTGTCGATTGCGCTGCAGCTGGGGTTCGATGTCCAGGGTGTGGGCGTCGGACGCCAGCGCACCCGGACCCGATCCGAAAATGGCCCGTCCACCCGTCATGTGGTCGAGCTGAACCATGCGCTGGGCCACATGAAAGGGGTGGTGATAGGGCAGCGAGATCACCCCGGTGCCCAGCATGATGCGGCGGCTGTGTTCGCCGGCGGCGGCCAGGAACATCTCCGGCGACGCGATGGTCTCCCAGCCGGTCGAATGGTGCTCGCCACACCAGAACTCGTCGTAGCCCAGGGCATCGAGCTGCGATACCAGCGCGAGGTCGCTGCGGTACTGCAGCATCGGGTGTTCGCCGATCGGGTGGTGGGGCGCCAGAAAGGCCCCGAAACGCATGCGATTCATCTTTTCCCCAGGTGGTGGTGTTCAGCGCCCATTGGTACGCACGCCTCGATCGATTCTGTCAGGTTTGGCGAGTTTTCCCAGTTCAGATCTGCGGCCCTGCTGCGCTGGCCGACCGCGCGCAACAGCGTCACCAACCGTGCAGGGTCAGGTTCGCTGCCGGCATCGACCCATGCTGCTGCGCGCTTTCATCCGTTGGGACCCGCCACGCACCCGGCCCCCGTCCCGCCAAGCCCGCCCCTCAACCGCACTGCCCCACGAAGCCACAGGCGGTGCAGAACTCGCAGCCATCCTTGTGGATCAGCGTGTGGTTGCCGCACTCCGGGCAAGCCTTGCCGGCCATCAACCCCAGCTGGGTGGCCGACGGCGCGGCCAGCGGTGCCAGGCCCGCGGCCTTGGCCGCCGGTGCGGCCAGGATGCCCATCTCGCGCAGCGGCAGGCCGTCTTCGTCGAGCACGCCCAGCATCGCGTAGCGGTGGATCACCAGCCTGGCGATATAGGCCACCGTGCTGGGCCAGGTCTGCTGGCGGCGCTGCCCCGGCACCGGCGCCATGAAGTGGCCCAGCGGCTCGCCGACATTGAGCAGCTTGCGCAGCTTCATGCCTATCCAGGCCGGGTCCATCACCCGCATGTCCAGCGACAGCAGCCGCGCCAGGCCGTCGAAGGCGCGCGGGTAGTTGCCCGAGAAGCCGATCGCGCAGGGCCGGGTCACGGTTGTGCCGTCGGGTCCGGGCAGCGAGACCTCCTTGAGCGTCATCGTGAAGGACTCGGCGGTGGCATGGTTGTCGACGTCCACCGCCCAGGCCAGCGTGCCGGCGGTGCCGGTGCGCGGCTCCTCGCGGCTGAACATCGCATCCAGCACCGGCGTGGCGCCGCCCTCCTGCAGCGCGCCGAGTTGCTCGCAGCGCCAGCGGATCACCGCCGCGGTGGCCGCCACCACGCCGGGAAACAGGCGCTTCTCGCCATTGGGCGGGAAAGGCATCTCGAAGGACCGCTCCTCGGCCACGGTGGCCAGCGCGTCGAGCTTGAGCTTGAGCCAGGCGGCGTCGTTGGCGCGCATGTCCATAGACAGCGTCTTGGCCATCGCACCGATGCCGCGCGGCTGCTCGGCGCCGTTGACCCAGACCTCGAAGGGCACGTTCTTGGCGAACAGGCCCAGGTCCGGCCCGGCCTCGGCCGGCAGCTCGCCGACGAAGAGCGAGAAATCGCCGAACGGGTGCTGGATCAAATAGCTCCAGGCCGGGTTGCCACCGGGCAGCTCGGGCCGGCCGGGCCAGCGCAGGCTGGCCAGCACCGGCGCAGGCAGGCGGTCCAGCCGCAGGCGCTGGTTGGCGCCGTCGGCAGCCAGCGGCTCGGGCTGCACCGGCAGCGCGGTGCCGATGACCAGCGCGGTGGGGGCGGCAGGTGCGGCGTCAACGCTCAGCACCGAGCCCAGCACGGCGTTCGGCCGGTAGGTGGCCAGGCCCTTCAGGCCGGCCGTCCAGGCCTGCAGGTAGAGGCCCTGGAAATCCTCGTAGGGATAGTCGGCCGGCACGTTGACGGTCTTGCTGATCGAGGTGTCGATGAAGGGCGCGACCGCGGCCACCATCGCGGCATGGGACTCGGCGCTCATCTCGAGTGCGGTGACGAAGGCCTCGGTCAGCGGCGCGTCCGCGCCCTTCAGGTGGCGGAACAGGCGCCAGGCATGGTCTTCGACCGCGTAGTGCTTGAAGCTGTTGTCGGGCTCGCGCTTCTTGCGGGTGTAGCTCCAGCTGAAGGCCGGCTCGATGCCGTTGCTGGCGTTGTCGGCAAAGGCCAGGCTGATGGTGCCGGTGGGCGCGATCGACAACAGGTGCGAGTTGCGCATGCCCTGGGCGCGGATCTTGTCCTTCAAGGACTGCGGCAGGCGCGACGCGAAGCTGCCGCGCGACAGGTAGGGCTCGGCGTCGAACAGCGGGAAGGACCCACGCTCGACGGCCAGGTCGGCGCTGGCACCGTAGGCCGCATCGCGCATCAGCGCTGAGATCCGGCGCGCCATCTCGCGTGCCGCCTCGGTGTCGTAGCGCAGGCCCAGCATCACCAGCGCGTCGCCCAGGCCGGTAAAGCCCAGCCCGACCCGGCGCTTGGCGGCGGCCTCGGCCTGCTGCTGCGGCAGCGGCCAGACGGTGACGTCCAGCACGTTGTCCAGCATGCGGGTGGCCACCGCACAGACTTCGGCAAAGCCGGCCTCGTCGAAGCCGGCATCGGCCTCGAACGGACGCTGGACGAAATGCGTCAGGTCGACGCTGCCCAGGCAGCAGCAGCCATAGGGCGGCAGCGGTTGTTCGGCGCAGGGGTTGGTCGCCGCGATCGTCTCGCAGTAACCCAGGTTGTTGTCGTCGTTGATGCGGTCCAGGAACAGCACGCCCGGCTCGGCGTGGTCGTAGGTGCTGCGCATGATCAGGTCCCACAGCGCGCGGGCGCGCAAGCTGCGGTAGATCCACAGCCCATCGGCGCGGCGCCGGGCGCCCGCGGCCTTGAGAGCCGGGCCGGGCTCGGCTTTGTGCACCAGGTCGTGCTCGGCATCGGCCTGCACCGCCTGCATGAAGGCGTCGGTGATGCCGACCGAGATGTTGAAGTTGCGCAGGTCGCCCGAATCCTTGGCCCGGATGAAGGTCTCGACATCGGGGTGGTCGCAGCGCAACACCGCCATCTGAGCGCCGCGCCGGCTGCCGGCGCTCTCGACCGTCTCGCAGCTGCGGTCGAACACGCGCATATAGCTGACCGGGCCCGAAGCGCTGCTCTGCGTGGGCGCAACCCAGGCGCCGGCCGGGCGGATGCGCGAGAAGTCGTAGCCCACGCCGCCGCCGCGGCGCATGGTCTCGGCGGCTTCGGTCAGCGCGGTGTAGATGCCGGCAAAACCCTCTTCGGGCTGCGAGATCGAATCGCCCACCGGCTGCACGAAACAGTTGATCAGCGTGGCCGCCAGCGGCGTGCCGGCCGCCGAGTTGATGCGACCGGCAGGGACGAAACCGCGGCGCTGGGCGTCGAGAAACCTGGCCTCCCAGGCCGCCCGATTTTCGGGCCGCTCGGCGGCGGCCAGCGCGCGCGCCACCCGCAGGCGCACGTCGTCCGGCGTCAATTCGTCGCCCTTGGCGTATTTTTCGGCCAGCACCTCGGCGCTGATGGCCTGCGGCGGCAAGGCCAGCGCGGGCGCCTGCTGCGCGTTCGGCTTGCGCGCCGGCGCGGCGCGCGGGGCCCTGGGCTTGCGCGCCGGGCGGGCCGCTTCCGGCAGGGCCGCTGCGCTAGCTGGCGCGCTGGCTGTCTCGCTGGCTGGCGCTGTGGGTAGCGCGATGTCCGGGGCGCTGGCCGGCACCGGGTCGGCCGGCGCGGAGCTGGCCTGACCAGCGTCGTGGCGGTCACCGAACAGGTCAGTGGAAGAGTCGTTGTGGCTCATGGGTCGTTCTTTCGTCGGCAAGCCCTGGATGCTGGCGGGTTTTCGCCGCAAGGGCCTTGACGCGCCGCAGGGCGCGTGAACTGGGGGTTTATACAGTATTCTGTCGGGTTGGGGCTGCCAACCGGCATGCCCTGGCGCCTTTGCAGGAGGTCTTGACCATGGCCGATGGGGCCACCCCGAACACGGCAAAGACACCGGCGGCCCCATTGTCCGGCACGCCGGCCGACCCCTTCAAGGACTTGAACCCGCAGCAGCGGGCCGCGGTGACGCATGGCCGCGCGCCGCTGCTGGTGCTGGCCGGCGCCGGATCGGGCAAAACCCTGACGCTGGCGGCCCGGGTGGCCAGGCTGGTGCTGGATGGCGCCGACCCGCAGCGCCTGCTGCTCACCTTCTCGCGCCGGGCGGCGCAGGAGATGTCGCGCCGGGCCGGGCGGCGGCTGCATCAAGCGCTGGGATTGCGTGCCACCCAGGCCGCGCCGTCGCTGCCCTGGGCGGGCACCTTCCACGCCGTCGGCGCGAGGCTGCTGCGCGCCTACGCCCCGGCGATAGGCCTGCCCGAGCAGTTCAGCATCATCGACCGCGGCGATGCCGAGGACTTGATGGGCTTGACGCGCCAGGTCCAAGGGCTGGCGGCAGCGCGAGGACGGACTGGCGCTCACTGCGCTGGGCGATCGCCACCTGTACGGGGGCTCGAGCCGCTTCATCCCGCCCGAGGTGGCCGCGCTGTTCGAGGGCGTGGTGGCGACCGAGCCAGGCGCCGCGGTCCAGCCGCTGGACCGCCCGCCGGTGGCCTCGGTGACGCTCAGGCTGGGCGCGATCCGGGATTGAAACCCAGGGGGTCTGCCCTCAGTCGCGCGCCAGGTCCATCAGCAGACGGGTGCTGAGGTAGAGCCGCGGCACGATCGAGTCGAGTTCGACATACTCGTCGCGGGCGTGGTAGCCCCAGCCGGCCAGGCCCAGGCTCTCCAGCACGGCGACCTTGCCGGAGCGGCTGGCATAGCCGGCGTCGGTGCCGCCGCCGGTGCCGGGCACCAGCGCCAGCACCCGCCCGTCGAGCTCGGCATAGATCGCCTGCGCCCGCTTGGCCAGCGCCAGCGTGCGCGCATCGCCGACATAGGGCGGGCGGCCGATGTTGATCGCCACGCTGGTCTCGGTGCCCTCCACCTTGTACTGCGCCACCTGCGCGCGCAGCGCGGCCAGCAGCTTGGGCGCGGCGTCGGCGGCGGTCAGCCGCACGTCGGCCGACGCCTGGGCCAGGTCGGGGATCTGGTTGCGCACCTTGCCCGAGCTGGCCTCGGTCCAGTTCAGCTGCGCGCCGGGAATGGACTTGGCGATGTCGGCGGTCTGCGTGATCTGGTGCGCCAGTTCGACCAACGCATTGCGCCCGATCTCGGGCGCCGCGCCGGCATGCGATGCGCGGCCCTTGATGGTCAGCGTGGCTGTGGCCGTGCCGGCGGCGGCCAGCAGCACGCCCTCGGTCTTGGCCACGGCCTTGGCCGCCGTCGGCTCGTAGGACAGCACGGCGTCATGCTCGGCGGCCAGCGTGGCGATCAGCTCGCCCGACCCGGCAGAGCCCGATTCCTCGTCGGCGTTGAACAGCACGGTGAGCTGGGCATAGTCTTTCCAGCCCGCGTCACGCAGGATCGCCAGCGCGTGCAGCACCACCGCCACGCCACCCTTGTCGTCGGCGATGCCGGGGCCGTAGAGCTTGTTGCCGTCAAGCTTGATCGGCTGCCCGGCCAGCGTGCCGGGCCAGTAGATGGTGTCGAGGTGGGCCATCAGCATCAGCTTGCGCTGGCCCACGCCCAGCAGCCGGCCGATCAGGATCTCGCCCTTGGCAGTGCTGGACGCGCGGCGCTCGACCTGCAGGCCGAGCGCCTTGAGCCGGCCCTCGGCATAGTCGACGATCCTGGTCAGGCCAGGCAAGTCCATGGTGCCGGACTCGATGGCCACCATCTGCTTGAGCGACTCGATCACCGCCGGCTCGGCGGCGCGGGCCGCCGCCAGCAGACCCTCATCGGGCGCGGCCTGGGCCGCAGGCGCGGCGCCCGACAAGGTGGCGATGAGGGTCAAGACAGGAAGGGCACGCATCACGGCTCCAGCAGAAAGGGACGGCCATTTTGGGCGACCGGGGTCCGGGCCGCCACAGGCAAAGCCCGCGAATCGCGGGGACGGCGCGTCGGGGTCCGGCGGAAAGACCTGCTGCGGCACGGCTCAGGCAGTGGCACGCCAGGCCGCGGCAAAGCGCAGCGCCTGGCTCGCCACCTCGGCCGGCGCCATGCCGGGCCGGTACAGCGCCGAGCCTATGCCGAAACCGCTGGCGCCAGCGGCGCGGTAGACCGCCATGTTGTCGGGCGTGATGCCGCCCACCGGCAGCATCAGGGTGCCGGCCGGCAGCACCGCGCGCATCGCCTTCAGCACCGCCGGCGTGACGAGTTCGGCCGGGAACAGCTTGAGGCCCTGGGCACCGGCCGCCAGCGCCGCGAAGGCCTCGGTCGGCGTGGCCACGCCGGGCAGGCAGGCCAGGCCGCAGCGCTGGGCTTCGAAGATCACCTCGATGTCGGTATTGGGCGCCACCACCAGTTGGCCGCCCGCGCCGGCCACCGCCCGCACCTCGTCGGCCTCGAGCACCGTGCCGGCACCCACCAGCGCCTGCGGGAAGGCCCGCGCCAGCGCCGCGATGCTGTCCAGCGGCTGCGCCGAGTTCAGCGGCACCTCGATCAGCGACCAGCCGGCATCGACCAGCGCCTGGCCCACCGGCAGGGCTTCGGCCGGGGTGATGCCGCGCAGGATGGCGACCAGCGGCAGTTGCTGCAAGGCGGCCGTCAGCCGCAGGGTGACGCGCTGGGCGGCTTGGTCGAGCACCCGGCCCGCCAGGCTTTGCACCAGTCGGTCGGCCGACGCCGCGGCGCTGGAATAGGCTTTGTTCATCCCCGTACGGTAGCCGACAGCGCGAGCAGGCCGGTCCAACCCGCCTCGGCGCCGACGCGGCGCACCGGATGGCCGCGCTGCGCCAGCGCGTGCTGGTAGCGGGCTGTCAACTGCGGGCTGCCGACGGCCACCACGGCCTGGCCGGCGGACAAGGCCTGAGCCCGCAGCTCGTCGCCTATCAGCAGGCCCGACAAGTAGCAGGCCAGCGACGGACCGTCGTCGCGGTCGAACAAGGCCAGCGTGCGCACCGCGAACAGGTGGTGCAGCAGGCCGCCCGGCACCTGTGCTTGGGCGACGCCGCGGTCGAAGGCCTCGGCAACCCAGGTCGCGTCATCGGCCGGCAAGGTGCGGGCCAGGATGGATTGCTGGCGCAGCAGGGCATAGACCTCACCGGTCATGTGGGTGGCAAAGCGGGTGATGCGGCCGCCCCGCACCGTGACCCATTTGCTGTGGGTGCCGGGCAGCACCAGCGTGGCCTCGCTCAGGCCCAGCAGCGCGAGCGCCCCGAAGACCTGGGTTTCCTCGCCGCGCATCACGTCGGGCAGACCATGGTCCTCGATCGCCAGCCCGGGCACGATCGCGATCCGTTCGGGCTGAACCCAGCACAGCCGCGCCGCCAGATCGGTCAGCCCGGCCGGGCAGGCGCAGTAAGCCGCCTCGACCCAGCCCTGGCGGCTGCCCACCATGCCGGCCATCAGGCAGGGCAGGCCGGGGTGGGCCGCCAGCCAGGCGCCGAACTCGGCATCGAAAGCGGCCGGCCAGCCGCCCGCCGGAATGCTCAGCAGGCCACGCGTCGAGACCTGCTCGGCCAGAACCCGGCCATTGGCGGCCAGCAAGGCGCCGCGCAGCGCGCTGGTGCCCCAGTCGACGGCGAGCAGCGCGGGAACCCCGGTCAGTGGTTGTCCTTCGGAACGGCAGAACCGCGCTGCCCGACCAGGAAGTCCAGGTCGGCGCCCTGGTCGGCCTGCAGCACATGGTCGATGTAGAGCTTCCAGTAGCCGCTGGCCATCGCCGGCGCGGGGCGCTGCCAGGCGGCCAGCCGGCGTGCCAGTTCATCGTCGGCCACATGCAAGTGCAGGCTGCGTGCCGCCACATCGAGCGTGATCAGGTCGCCGTCCTGCACCACCGCCAGCGGGCCGCCGTCGGCGGCTTCGGGCGCGGTGTGCAGCACCACCGTGCCGTAGGCGGTGCCGCTCATGCGCGCGTCGCTGATGCGCACCATGTCGGTGATGCCGCGGCGCAGCACCTTGGGCGGCAGCGGCATGTTGCCGACCTCGGCCATGCCGGGGTAGCCCTTGGGGCCGCAGTTCTTCAGCACCATGATGCAGGTCTCGTCGATGTCGAGCGCCTCGTCGTCGATGCGGGCATGGAAGTCGTCGGAATCCTTGAACACCACCGCGCGCCCGGTGTGCTTGAGCAGCGCCGGCGTGGCCGCGCTGGGCTTGATCACCGCACCGCGCGGCGCCAGGTTGCCGCGCAGGATCGCGATGCCGGCGCGGTCCTTGAACGGGTCGGCCAGGGTCTTGATGACTTGCGGGCCGTAGTTCACCGCGTCGGCGAAGTTCTCGGCCACGGTCTGGCCGCTGACGGTGACGATGTCGCGGTGCAGGTGCTGGGCGATCTCCTTCATCACCACCGGCAGGCCGCCGGCGTAGCAGAAGTCTTCCATCAGGTACTGGCCGCTGGGCTGCAGGTTGACCAGGCAGGGCAGTTCGCTGGCCAGGCGGTCGAAGTCGTCGATGCTCAGCTTGACCCCGAGCCTGCCGGCGATCGCGATCAGGTGGATCACGGCGTTGGTGCTGCCGCCGATCGCGGCCAGGGTCTTGATCGCATTCTCGAAGGCCTCGCGCGTCAGCACCTGGCTGATGGTCTGGTCGTCGTGCACCATCTGCACGATGCGCCGGCCGGCGTTGCGCGCCAGCACGTTGCGCCGGCCGTCCACCGCCGGGTAGGCGGCGTTGCCTGGCAGGCCTATGCCCAGGGCTTCGACCATAGACGCCATCGTGCTGGCCGTGCCCATGGTCATGCAGTGGCCATGGCTGCGGTGCATGCAGCTCTCGGCCTCGAAGAAGTCGGCCAGCTTGAGCGTGCCGGCGCGCACCTGCTCGCTCATGCTCCACAGCCCGGTGCCCGAGCCGAGTTCCTGGCCACGCCACTTGCCGTTCAGCATCGGCCCGCCCGACACGCCTATGGTCGGCAGGTTGGCGCTCGACGCCCCCATCAGCAAGCTGGGCGTGGTCTTGTCGCAGCCCATCAGCAGCACCACGCCGTCGATCGGGTTGCCGCGTATGCTTTCCTCGACGTCCATGCTGGCCAGGTTGCGGTAGAGCATCGCCGTAGGCCGCAGCAAGGTCTCGCCCAGGCTCATCACCGGGAACTCGAGCGGGAAGCCACCGGCCTCGTAGACGCCGATCTTGACCTGCTCGGCCAGGGTACGGAAATGGCTGTTGCAGGGCGTCAGCTCTGAAAACGTGTTGCAGATGCCGATCACCGGCCGGCCGTCGAACTGGTCGTGCGGCACGCCCTTGCCCTTGACCCAGCTGCGGTAGGCAAATCCGTCGCGGTCCTGGCGGCCGAACCACTGCTGGCTGCGAAGGTCTTCAGGCTTCTTCTTGGGGCTCTTGGGGGCTGAACTCATGGTCTGCTGGCTTTCCCGGGTGGGCTGTGGATCGGGTCTCAGGCATATTATGGTATGACGATTGACCGCCGGGGAGTCCATTCCCTGGGGCAAAACCCTGAAGGAGATCCCCTTGTCCCATGTCAGTGCGGCCCGGCCTGGCCCCCATGTCCTCGCGGTCGCCAAGCCGTCGCCGCTGCTCGCGCCGCGCCTGAATGCGACCTTCAATGTCCATGCGCTGGACCCCGCCACGCTGGCCGCGATCGCGCCGCAGATCCGCGGCATCTTCGCCAGCGGCGAATCCAAGGTGCCCGCCGAACTGATCAAGCAGCTGCCGGCGCTGGAGATCATCTCGGTGATGGGCGTGGGCTACGACGGCATCGATGTGGCGGCCGCCAAGGCCCGCGGCGCGGTGGTCACCCACACGCCTGACGTGCTCAACGACGACGTGGCCGACCTGGCGATAGGCCTGATGCTCAGCACCGCCCGCCAGTTGCCCGCCGCCGACCGCCATGTGCGCGAAGGCCATTGGCCGCAGGGGCCGATGCCGCTGGCGCGCAAGATGTCAGGCGCGCGGGTCGGCATCGTCGGCCTGGGCCGCATCGGCCAGGCCATCGCCCAGCGCGCGCTGGGCTTCAACATGACGGTGGCCTACACCGCGCGCTCGGCCAAGCCGGCGCTGCCCTGGACCTACCTGCCCAGCGCCGCGGCGCTGGCCGCGGTCAGCGACTTCCTGGTCGTCATCACCCCCGGCGGCGCCGGCACGCTCAAGCTGATCGACGCCGAGGTGCTGGCCGCGCTGGGCAGCAGTTCGCCGCAGAAAGGCATCCTGATCAACGTGGCACGCGGCTCGGTGGTCGACGAGGCCGCGCTGATAGACGCGCTGGAACAAGGGGTGATCGCCGGCGCCGGCCTGGACGTGTTCGAGAACGAGCCCCAGGTGCCCGAGCGCCTGCGCGCGCTGCCACAGGTGGTGCTGACGCCGCATATCGGCAGCGCCACAGCCCAAACGCGGCAGGCTATGGCCGACCTGGCCTTCGACAACCTGCAACTCGGCTTGGCCGGCCAGCCCGCGCGCACGCCGGTGCCCGAGTGCCGCCTGTAAGGGCGTGCGCGCCGGCCCCGCCGGCAGCAGGCTTGGCCAGGTCACACCCGACACAGGTGGTCGTGGTGATGGGCGTCAGCGGCTGCGGCAAGAGCACGGTGGGGGGGCAACTGGCCGGCTTGCTGGGCGCGGAGTTCATCGAAGGCGATGCGCTGCATCCACCGCGCAACGTCGCGCTGATGGCCGCGGGCACGCCGCTGACAGACGCCGACCGCGCCGGCTGGCTGGCCGAGATCGCCAGCCGGCTGGGCCAGGCCCATCGCGACGGCCGGGGCCTGGTGGTGTCGTGCTCCGCCCTGAAACGCAGCTACCGCGACCTGCTGCGCGCGCCCTGCCCCGGCCTGCGCTTCGTCCACCTGCACGGCGCGCCAGCGCAACTGCACGCGCGCCTGCAGGCCCGCAGCGGCCACTACATGCCGGCGTCGCTGCTGGCCAGCCAGTTGGCCACCCTCGAAGCCCCCGCCGCTGACGAGAATGCCCTCGTCTTCGACATCACCCTGCCCGCCCACCAGATCAGCGCCGCCGCGCTGGCCCAACTCAGAGACACGACGACATGATCACTGCTGACACCTTTCGCCTCGACGGCCGGCTGGCCCTCGTCACCGGCTCGTCCTCGGGCATAGGCTTCGCGCTGGCGCGCGGCCTGGGCCAGGCTGGCGCCTCACTGGTGCTCAACGGCCGCGATGAGGCCAAGCTGGCACAGGCCGCGGACGCGCTGCGCCAGTTGGGCCTGACGGTGCACAGCTGCCCGTTCGACGTCACCGACGCGGCCGCCGCCGAGGCCACGGTGGCGCGCATCGAGGCCAAGATCGGCGCGATCGACATCCTCGTCAACAACGCCGGCATCACCCGCCGCGGCGCCTTCCACGAGTTGCCGGTGGCCGACTGGCAGGCAGTGATCAGCACCAACGTCGACAGCCTGTTCTTCGTCGGCCAGGCGGTGGCCAAGCGCATGGTGCCGCGCGGGGCCGGGCGCATCATCAACATCTGCTCGGTGATGAGCGAACTGGCCCGTCCGGGCACCACCGCCTACACCGCCAGCAAGGGCGCAGTGAAGATGCTGACCAAGGGCATGGCGATCGACCTGGGGCCGCATGGCATCACCGTCAACGGCATTGGCCCGGGATACTTCAAGACCGATCTGACGCAGAAGCTGGTCGACGACCCGGCCTTCTCGACCTGGCTGGTCAACCGCACACCCAGCCGGCGCTGGGGCGATGTAGCCGACCTGGCGCCGGCGGCGGTGTTCCTGGCCAGCGACGCCGGGCGCTTCGTCAACGGCCATATCCTCTACGTCGACGGCGGTCTCACCGCTTCACTCTGATCCACCGCCGAATCGCCTTCGCGACCCGAGGTTTCGACCATGACCGCCAGCTTCAGCCAGACCCTCCTGTTCACCGATGCCGACGGCTATGCGCGTTTCCGCGAGCAGCCCATCGCCCTGACCGAGGGCAAGCCGCAGGCGATGCTGTCGCCGCTGCTGCCCGGCGCCGGCCTGCAGCTGCGCCACAGCCCGGTGGGATTCCGCAGTGATTTCCACTGCACCGGCGACCCGCAGTGGGTGTTCATCCTGGGCGGGCAGATGGAGATAGGCCTGCAGGACGGCAGTTCGCGCGTCTTCGCACCCGGCCAGCATTTCTACTCGGCCGACACCCTGCCCGCCGGCGCCACCTTCGACCCCGGCGTGCACGGCCATTGGAGCCGGCAGGTCGGGCCGGACCCGCTGGTCACGCTGTTCGTCAGGGCCTGAAATCCCCACATCAGCCTCGGTCCGCTCACCGATGATCAAGAACGTCCACGGCAACACGGTCGACCTGCTGGGCGAGGCCATCGTCACCGGCCATTACCCCGTGGGCAGTTCGCTGCCGCCCGAACCGATGCTGTGCGAGGAGCTCGGCGTCAGCCGCACGGTGGTCCGCGAGGCGGTCAAGTCGCTGATCGCCAAGGGGCTGCTGGTGACCGGCCCGAAAGTAGGCACCAGGGTGCTGGCCGAAGACCAATGGAACTGGTTCGACCCCGACGTCGTGGCCTGGCAATCGCGGGCCGGCCTGTCGCGCGAGTTCCTGCGCGACCTGCAGGAGTTGCGCCGCCTGGTCGAACCGGCGGCGGTGCGGCTGGCCGCCGAGCGCGCCACGGCCGAGGACATCGCCGAGATCGAGACCGCCTACGCCGGCATGAAGCGCTCTATCGACGTGGGCGGCGACTATGTCAGCAGCGACCTGCGCTTCCACCAGGGCCTGCTGCGGGCCTGCCACAACCGCATGGTGGCGCACATGGGCAAGGCGCTGGGCGCGTTGCTGCGCACCAGTTTCGAGATCTCGACCACGCGGCCCGACGGGCCGGCCTCGTCGCTGCACCTGCACCGAGCGGTGCTGGACGCGGTGATCGAGCGTGCGCCGCAGAAAGCCGAGCGCGCGATCCTGGTGCTGATCGCCGGCGCCAACAGCGACATCGAAGACGTGCTGGCCACGCGCGGCGGCCTGCCCGCGCTGAGCCGGCCGGCACCCCGACTCAAGGCGCCGATCTAGGTGCGTCCACTACTCCTTGACCGACCCGGTCATGCCCGAGACGTAGTACTCGACGAAGAACGAGTAGACGAAGGCCACCGGCAGCGAGCCGAGCAGCGCACCGGCCATCAGCGGCCCCCAGTGGTAGACGTCACCCTCGACCAACTCGGTGACGACACCAACTGGCACGGTCTTGTTCTCGGACGACGAGACGAAGGTCAGCGCGTAGATGAACTCGTTCCAGCTCAGCGTGAAGGCGAAGATGCCGGCCGAGATCAGTCCCGGCACCGCCAGCGGCAACACGATCTTGACGAGAATCTGCCAACGATTGGCGCCATCGATCAACGCGCATTCCTCCAGCTCGTAGGGAATCGAGCGGAAGTAGCCCATCAGCAGCCAGGTCGAGAACGGGATCAGGAAGGTGGGGTAGGTCAGGATCAAGGCCATCCGGCTGTCGAACAGCCCGAGCTTGACGACGATCGCCGCCAGCGGGATGAACAGGATGGACGGCGGCACCAGGTAGGCCAGGAAGATCGCCCCGCCCGCCGCCTTGGCGCCCTGGAAGCGCAGGCGCTCGATCGCATAGGCGGCCAGGATGGACGCCACCAGCGACAGCGCAGTCGACACCACCGAGACGATCACCGTGTTCCACAGCCAGGCCGGGTATTCGGTGCGGAACAGCAGTTTCTCGAAATGCGCCAGCGTGGGCGCGACGATCCAGAACGGGTTGCCGTCGCGCGACAGCAGCTCGGTGTCGGGCTTGAACGCGGTGATCGCCATCCAGTAGAACGGGAACAGCAGCACGATCACGAAGATGAACATCGGGATGTAGACCGTGACCCAGCGCCGCGGCATGGACTGCAGGAAGTCCATGCCCTTGGCGTCGTCGTTGGGTTTGCTCATTTGTCACCACCCTGCTGCCAGGCCCGGCGCTGCAGCCCGAAATAACTGAACATGATGGCCGCCAGCAGGAAGGGCACCATCAAGGTGGCGATCGCCGCGCCCTCGGCCAGCGCACCGCCCGAAATCGCCCGCTGGAAGGCCAGCGTGGCCATCAAATGGGTGGCGTTGAGCGGCCCGCCGCGCGTCAGCACGTAGATCAGCTGGAAGTCGGTGAAGGTGAACAGCACCGAAAACGTCATCACCACCGCGATGATCGGCGTCAGCAGCGGCAAGGT
Organism: Burkholderiales bacterium; assembly: GCA_947453625.1. Lineage (GTDB taxonomy): Bacteria > Pseudomonadota > Gammaproteobacteria > Burkholderiales > Burkholderiaceae_C > Pseudaquabacterium. Next base: position 28,750 of record CANGHK010000005.1, on the reverse strand, counting down.
GATGTGGCGGAACTGCTGCCAGGGCGTGGCACCGTCGATCGCCGAGGCTTCGTAATACGAGGGCGAGATGGTCTGCAAACCGGCCAGCAGCGAGATCGCGACAAACGGGATGCCGCGCCAGACGTTCGCCACGATGGTCGAGCAACGCGCGTTCCACGGGTCGCCCAGGAAATCGATGTAGTGGTCGATCACGCCCATCTTCATCAGCGCCCAGCTGAAGACCGAGAACTGCGCGTCATACAGCCACCAGAAGGCAATCGCCGACAGCGCCGTGGGCACGATCCAGGGCAGCAGCACGACGGCGCGGAAGAAGCTCTGGAACGGCAGGTTCTTGTTCAGCAGCAGCGCCAGCCAGAGGCCCAGCACGAACTTCAGCACGCTCGCCACCGTGGTGTAGAAGAGGGTGTTGAACAGCGCCAACTGGGTCACGCTGTCGGTGACCAGGAAGCTGAAGTTCTCTAAGCCTATCCACGCGCCGTCGCGGCCGATCTTGGCATCGGTGAAGCCCAGCCAGGTGCCCAGGCCGAGCGGGTATGTCAGGAAGAGGATCAACAGCAGCGTCGACGGCAGCATGAACAGCCAGCCGAGGGCGTTGCGGTTGTTCTGGAGTTTCTCAAGCAGTTTCATGGAGCCCCATGGACATCAAGCCGCAGCGGTGGCAGCAAAACGCGCACCTGGCCGACGATCGCGGCAAAGCCGCAAGCGCGCCAGGCGCGGATCAGACAGCGCGTGAATCAGACTTTGTAGTAGCGCTCGGCGCGCTTCTGGGCCCGCTCGGCGGCTTCCTTGGGCGTCTTCGAGCCGCTGGCGGCTTCGGCCACCATGTTGCAGACGATGAAGTCGGCACCCGCGCCGGCCGAGGCATAACCCAGCTTGCCGGCGTAACCCGCTGGCCGCAGGTTCTTGACGCCGTCGCGGTAAGGCGTGTGCTTGGCATCCACGGTCCAGATCTGCGATTTCTCGTAAGCCCGCAGCGGCTGGGCGATGTAGCCACCAGCGCCGGTCAGCCAGGGGTCGAACTGCTCGAACTCCATCATGAAGCGCAGGAACTCCTTGGCGGCATTCGGGTACTTGGTGTACTTCATGACCATCTGGTTGAAGAACAGATGGGATTCCGTCGGCACGCCCACCGGCCCGATCGGGAACGAGGCGTGGTTGATGTCGGCGGCCAGATCGTGCACCTTGGGATCCTGCGAGTTCTTGGCCGCGTAGTAGATCGAGATGCCGTTGTTGGTGACGCTGATCTGGCTGTCCAGGAAGGCCTTGTTGTTGTTCGGGTCGAGCCAGGACAAGGTGCCGGGGATGAAGGTGGCGTACATCTCCTTGGCGTATTCCAGGGCCTTGATCGTCTCGGGGCTGTCGATCACGACCTTGTTGTTGGCGTCGACCAGCTTGCCGCCATGCGACCAGATCAGCCAGTTGGTCCACAGGCCGTCGCCGGTGGCATTGCCCAGCGCGAAACCGCCCGGCGTGCCCTTTTCCTTCAGCGCGCGGAGCATCTTCAGGAAGTCGTCGGTGTTCTTCGGGAAAGCGTCGAAACCCGCCGCCTTGAGCTGGCTCTGGCGGTAGACCATGTACGAGCCCGAGGCGCCCAGCGCCAGGCCAATCCACTTCTTGCCGTCAGGACGCAGGTAAGCCTCGCAGGCCGGGTACCAGCCACCGTACTTCTTGCCCAGATACTCGGCGACGTCGGTGACGTCGAGCAGCTTGTCGGGGTAGAGGTTGGCGTCGTCGTTGGTCGACAGGATGATGTCGGGGCCGGCGCCGGTGTTGGCCGCGACCGCAGCCTTGGGACGCACGTCTTCCCAGCCCTCGTTGTCGACCCGCACCTCGATGCCGGTCTTCTCGGTGAACTTCTTGACGTTGACCATGTAGGCGTCGATATCGCCCTGGACGAAGCGGCTCCAGCGCAGCACGCGCAGCTTGGCGCCCTTCTCGGGCTTGAGGTTCAGGCTTTGCGCATGCACCGCGGGCGCCCAGACGGCGGCCCCGGTGCCCAGACTGGCCGACGCGGCAACGCCGGCCGAGCCTTCGAGAAACTTGCGGCGATTGAATTCGGTCATGGTGGTCTCCTTCTGTGGTCAGACGTGATCGGTCTGGGGTTGACGCGGGGAACTCTTGGGCTGCAGCCGGGTGGCGGCGATCAGGCCGCCAGCCGCTGGCCGGCGCTGGTGTCGAACAGGTGCGCGCGCTGCGGGTCTGGCAACAGCCGGATCGTGCTGCCGGGGGCGAAGTCGTGGCGCTCGCGGAACACCGCGGCCAGTTCGACGCCCTCGTGGCGGCAGGCAATGAAGGTGTCCATGCCGGTGGGCTCCATCACGACCACCCGCACCGGGATGCCGTCGGCGTCGCTCAAGGTCATGTGCTCGGGCCGGGTGCCGTAGACCACAGGCTGGCCGTCGATGCCACCCGAATCCGGCGGCGCGGGCAGCCTCGTGCCGTCGCTCAGTTCGACATGCGCCACGCCGGCGCCACGGCGCAGTGTGCCGGGCAGGAAGTTCATCGCGGGCGAGCCTATGAAGCCGGCGACGAACTGGTTGGCCGGGTGGTCGTAGAGCTCGAGCGGGCTGCCGGCCTGCTCGATGCGGCCGTCGCGCATCACGACGATCTTGTCGCCCATCGTCATCGCCTCGATCTGGTCGTGGGTGACGTAGATCGAGGTCGTCTTCAGCCGCTGGTGCAACTCCTTGATCTCGGCGCGCATCGCCACCCGCAGTTTGGCGTCGAGGTTGGACAGCGGCTCGTCGAACAGGAAGACCTGCGGGTCGCGAACGATCGCCCGGCCCATCGCCACGCGCTGGCGCTGGCCGCCCGACAGCTGACGCGGAAAACGGTCGAGCAGCGGCGTCAGCGCCAGGATCTCGGCCGCGCGCCCGACCTTGCCGTCTATCGTCGCCTTGTCCAGCTTGGCGAGTTCGAGCGAGAAGGCCATGTTGGCGCGCACCGTCATGTGCGGGTAGAGCGCGTAGTTCTGGAACACCATCGCGATGTCGCGTTCCTTGGGCTGCAGGTCGTTGACGCGCCGCTGCCCGATGCGGATCTCGCCGCCGCTGATCTGCTCGAGCCCGGCGATCATGCGCAGCAAGGTGCTCTTGCCGCAGCCCGATGGGCCGACCAGCACGGTGAACGAGCCGTCGGGGATGTCGATGTCGACGCCGTGCAGGATGGGCACTTCGCCGAAGTTCTTCTTGACTGCCTGGATGGTGACGCTGGCCATGCTGCTGGAGATCCCGAATAGTCATCGGGCGGAGTTCGCCCGGGGCTGCCCTGAACCCGCCCCACGGGCAAGCTTCACGGCGCTCCGGCAGTATCGGCAGGGAAGTCGCGCCCCGCCATCAGGGCAAACCGTTAGAAGAACGGGCACGAATATTTGTATGATGACCCGATAACCATGCCGAAGACGCTTCAAGCTGACCCGCCCCAGCCCGACCGGGGCGCTTCCAGCGTCCGGCCGCTGGTCGCCGCGCGGCTGTCCGACCAGTTGGCGCTGCGGCTGGACGGCCAGATCGCCAGCGGCGAGTTGCGACCCGGCGACCGCCTGCCCACCGAGCAGCAACTGGCGGCAACGCATGGCGTGTCGCGGACCGTGGTGCGCGAGGCGGTGCACCAGCTCAAATCGCGCCAGCTCGTGGTGTCGCGCCAGGGCTCGGGGGTGTTCGTCTCGCCGACGCCCTTGAACCAGCCACTGGCCTTCGACCCCAGCGTGCTCGGCTCGCTGCAGGCCGTCGTGCATGTGGTCGAAGTGCGGCGCGTGCTGGAAGGCGAAATGGCCGCGCTGGCCGCCGAGCGCGCGACGCGGACCCAGGTCGGCGCGATGCGGCGCGCGCTGAAGGCGATAGACGCGGCGGCCGCCGCAGGCCATGACGGTGTCGTCGAGGACCTGGCCTTCCACCGCTGCATAGGCGAGGCCACCGGCAACCCGCAATTCCGACTGCTGCTCGGCTTTCTGGAGCAGTACCTGCGCGAGGCGATGCGCGTGACGCGCGGCAACGAGGCGCGGCGGCTCGATTTCATGGAGGCGGTGCGGCTGGAACACCTGGCCATCGTCGAGGCCATCGCCGCCCGCGATCCGGCCGCCGCGCGCTGCCGGGCGCGCGAGCATCTGGCGCATGGCGCACGGCGGCTGGTCGAGGGTGGCGTGATTTCAGGGCAACGGCGCAAGCCGGGGCTGGCAACAGCACAAGGGGGCAAGACATGACACAAGACAAGCAAGCAGGCCAGGCCAAGGTGCTGGGCGTGGTCGGGCTGGGCTCGATGGGCTATGGCGCGGCGCTGACCGCCTTGCGCAAGGGCGTGGCCACGGTCGGGCTGGACACCCGGGCCGAGGCGCGTCAGCGCTTCGAGGCCGAGGGCGGCGCCACCACCGATTCGCTGGCCGCGCTGGGCGCGCAGTGCGACGCGGTGGTGGTGCTGGTGGTCAACGCGGCGCAGACCGAAGAGGTGCTGTTCGGCGCTGACGGACTGGCCCACACGCTGAAGCGCGGCTCGGTGGTGATCACTTCGGCCACCGTCGATCCGACGCTGCCCCCGGTCTGGCAGCAGCGGCTGGCCGCGCACGGGCTGTGGCTGATCGATGCGCCGGTGTCGGGCGGCGCGGTCAAGGCCGCGGCCGGCCAGATGACGGTAATGGCCTCGGGCGCGCCCGGGGCCTTTGCCGCGGCCGGTGAGCTGCTGGCCGCGATCGCCGGCAAGGTGTATCGGCTGGGCGATGCGCCCGGCATAGGCTCGACGGTGAAGATGGTCAACCAGCACCTGGCCGGCGTGCACATCGCCGCCGCCTGCGAAGGCATGGCGCTGGGCATGCGCGCCGGCGCCGACCCGCGCGCGCTCTACGAGGTGATCTGCAACTCGGCCGGCATGAGCTGGATGTTCCAGAACCGCGTGCCGCATATCCTGGACGGCGACTACAGCCCGCTGTCGACGGTCAACATCTTCGTCAAGGACCTGGGGCTTGTGCTGGATGCCGGGCGCAAGCTGAGCTTCCCGCTGCCGCTGGCCGCCGCGGCGCACCAGCTCTACCTGGCCACCGCCGCCGCTGGCCATGGCGCCGAGGACGACTCGGCGGTGATCAAGTTCTACGCCGGGCTGGCGGGACTCGATCTGCCGAAACCGGCGCAGGAGAGCTGACGGTGGGCAAACCCGAACATGCCGCGGCGGGCGAGACCCGCCGAATGACGCTGGGCGAGAACTGCCGAATGACGCTAGGCGTCATAGCCGACGACTTCACCGGCGCCACCGATGTCGCCAGCATGCTGGTGCGCGCCGGCATGCGCACGGTGCAGGTGATAGGCGTGCCCGACGACGGCGTCCAGGTCGATGCCGATGCGGTGGTGATCGCGCTGAAGACCCGTACCGTGCCGGCGGCCGACGCCGTGCGCGAGTCGCTGGCCGCGCTGCGCTGGCTGCAGGCCGCCGGCATGCGCCAGTGCTATTTCAAGTACTGCTCGACCTTCGACTCGACCGCGGCCGGCAACATCGGCCCGGTCACCGAGGCGCTGATGCAGGCGCTGGGTGCCGACTTCACGATCGCCTGCCCGGCCTTCCCGGAGAACGGCCGCACCATCTTCCGCGGCCATCTGTTCGTCGGCGACGAGTTGCTCAGCGATTCCGGCATGCGCCACCATCCGCTGACGCCGATGACAGACGCCAACCTGGTGCGCGTACTGCAGGCGCAGTGCGAACGGCGTGTCGGCCTGCTGCGTTACGACCTGATCGCGCAGGGCGCGGCGGCCGTGCGCGAGCGCATCGCCGCGCTGCGCGCCGACGGCATCACGCTGGCGGTGGCAGACGCGGTCGACAACGACGACTTGCGGGTGCTGGCCGACGCCTGCGCCGACCTGCCGCTGCTGACCGCGGGCTCCGGCCTGGCGCTGGGCCTGCCCGCTGTCTACGCCGAACGCGGCTGGCTGGTGCCCGATGCCGACGCCGCCGCGCTAGACGCTGCAGCCGGCGCCGGCGCCTTGCTGGCCGGGTCCTGCTCGCTGGCGACCAACGCCCAGGTGCAGCGCTGGCAACAGGCCGGCCGGCCTGCGCTGGCGATAGACCCGCGGGCGCTGGCGCGCGGTGAGCCGGTGGCCGCCGACGCGCTGCGCTGGGCGCAGTCCCAGCCGCCTGACCAGGCGGTGCTGATCTACGCCACCGCGCCTGCCGCCGACCTGCAGGCCGTCCAGGCCGAGCTCGGCGCGCAGCGGGCTGGGGCGCTGGTCGAGGACTGCTTGGCCCAGATCGCCCGCGGCCTGGTCGCGCAAGGGCTGCGCCGGCTGGTGGTGGCGGGTGGCGAGACTTCCGGGGCGGTGGTGCAGGCGCTGGCGGTGCGGCAACTGCGCATAGGCGCGGCGATCTGCCCCGGCGTGCCCTGGACCCAGGCCGAGGGCCGGCCGGCCGACGACCCGCTGCACCTGGCGCTGAAGTCGGGCAACTTCGGCGGACCCGACTTCTTCGCCGAGGCGCTGCACAGGGCGAACGGGACATGAGCGACATCAGCGGCATGAGCGATTTCGCCGCCCAGCGCGAGGAGATCTGCCGCGTCGGCCGCAGTTTGTTCGACCGCGGCTATGTGCATGCCACCGCCGGCAACATCAGCGTGCGGCTGCCCGACGACCAAGGCTTTCTGATCACGCCGACCGACGCCTGCCTCGGGCAGCTGCAGCCCGATCAACTGGCCCGCACCGACCGCGCCGGACAGCAGATCAGCGGGGCGCGGGCCAGCAAGACGCTGACGCTGCACCGCGCCATCTACGCCGCCGACCCGGCTGCGCAATGCGTGCTGCACAGCCACAGCACCGAGTTGGTCGCCCTGACGCTGACCGGCGTCTGGCGCGGCGACGCCGTGCTGCCGCCGATCACGCCCTATTTCGTGATGAAGGTCGGCCGCGTGCCGCTGATCCCCTACCACCGGCCGGGCGACCCGGCCGTGGCCGGCCGGGTGAGCGCGGCGATCCAGGCGGCACAGGCCCGCGGCGCGCCGCTGCGGGCGGTGATGCTGGACCGGCTGGGCCCGAACGTCTGGCACGACTCGCCGGCCTCGGCCTGCGCCGTGCTGGAAGAACTGGAAGAAACCGCCCGCCTCTGGCGGATCGCCGAGGGACTGGCCACCGCCCTGTCCGAGGCACAACTCGAAGACCTTTACAGCGCCTTTGGCGCGAGGTGGTGACCATGCCGCGCTTTGCCGCCAATCTGTCGATGATGTACACCGAGCACGCCTTCCTCGACCGCTTCGCCGCGGCCGCGGCCGACGGCTTCGACGCGGTGGAGTTTCTGTTTCCCTACGACCATGCGCCGGCCGAGATCGCCAGCCGGCTGGCTGACAACGGCCTGCAGCAGGTCTTGTTCAACGCCCCGCCTGGCGACTTCGCGGCCGGCGAGCGCGGCATCGCCTGCCTGGCCGAACGGCGCGACGAGTTCCGCCGCGGCCTGCTGGAGCGCGCCCTGCCCTATGCCTTGGCGCTGGGCTGCCCCCGCGTGCATGTGATGGCCGGGTTGATGCCGGCCGGCGCCGAGCGCGCCGCGCTGCGGGCGGTGTATGTCGACAACCTGGCCTGGGCGGCACGCGAAGCCGCGTCGGCCGGGCTGGACCTGCTGATCGAGCCCATCAACACCCGCGACATCCCCGGCTACCTGCTGAACCGACAGGATGCGGCGCACCAGATCCTCGAAGAGGTCGCCGCGCCGAACCTGTTGGTGCAGATGGACCTCTACCACTGCCAGATCGTCGAAGGCGATGTGGCGATGAAGCTGCGCCAGTACCTGCCCACCGGCCGGGTCGGCCACCTGCAGATCGCCGGCGTGCCCGATCGCCACGAGCCCGACCAAGGCGAACTGAACTACCCCTACCTGTTCACGCTGCTCGACGAGCTGGGCTGGGCCGGCCACATCGGCTGCGAATACCGGCCGCGCGCCGGCACCAGCGCCGGCCTGGGCTGGCTGCAGGCCTGCAAGACATCCACCCAAGGAAACACCCCATGAAGATCCTGATCACCGGCGGCGCCGGATTTGTCGGCGCCCGCCTGGCGCGCACCCTGTTGCAACGCGGCACGCTGGACGGCCGCGGCATCAGCCGCATCGTGCTGGCCGACCAGGCCCAGCCGCCTGCCGACCTGCTGAATGATGCCCGCGTCGAGGTCCGCGTCGGCCCGCTGCTCGCGCATTGCGAGGGCTTGCGCGACGAGGCGGTGGACGGCGTGTTCCACCTCGCCTCGGCGGTGTCGGGCGAATGCGAGGCCGATTTCGACCTCGGCCTGCGCAGCAACCTCGACAGCACGCGCGCCCTGCTCGACGCGCTGAGGCACCGCGTGAACGGCGGCGCAGCGGCGGCCAAGCTGGTGTTCTCCAGTTCGGTCGCGGTCTACGGCCCGGACGCGGCGGTGGCGATGCCGGCTACCGTGACCGACACCACGCTGCCGACGCCGCAGACCAGCTACGGCATCCAGAAGCACATCTGCGAGCATCTGGTGGCCGACTACACCCGCAAGGGCTATATCGACGGCCGCAGCGCCCGGTTGATGACCGTCACCGTGCGGCCCGGCCGGCCCAATGGCGCGGCCTCGTCCTTCTTCTCCGGCATCATCCGCGAGCCGCTGGCCGGCGTCGAATCGGTCTGCCCGGTCGGGCTGGAGGTGGCACACCCGGTGTCGTCGCCGCAGCGCACCGTCGAAGGCCTGATCGCCGTCTACGAGGCCTCGCGCGAGGCCTATGGCGGCCGCACCGCGCTCAACCTGCCGGCGCTCAACGTCACGGTGGCGCAGATGCTGGCCGCGCTGGAAGAAGTGGCCGGCCCGGCCGTGCGGGCGCTGGTGCGCTTCGAGCGCGACGAGCGCATCGCTGGCATCGTCGCCAACTGGCCCACCGCGGCACGCGCCGACCGCGCCGCCAGGCTCGGCCTGCTGCCCGAAGCCAACTTCGCCGACATCATCCGCCAGTACATCGCCGACAGCGCCAACACGCCCGGCGCGCTGGCCGGGTTGGCCGGACTGGCGGGCCAGGCATGAACCAGATCGACCTGAAAGGCCGCGTCGCCGTCATCACCGGCGGCGCCCAGGGCATAGGCTATGCCAGCGCCGAGCGCATGCTCGCCTCGGGCGCCAGCGTGGTGTTGTGGGACATGGACGCCGCCCGCCTGGCCAGCGCGGTGCAAACCCTGTCGGCCCAGGGCGCCGTCAGCGGCGAGGTGGTGCAGCTCACCGACGAGGTCGCGGTGGCCGCCGCCACCGCGGCGGCCGTGGCCAGGCATGGCCGGATCGACATCCTGGTCAACAACGCCGGCATCACCGGCGGCAACGCGCCGACCTGGGAGCTGGACCCGGCGGTGTGGCGCCAGGTGATAGCGGTCAACCTGGTCGCGCCCTTCCTGACCTGCCGGGCGGTGGTGCCGCAGATGATCGCCCAAGGCTATGGCCGCATCGTCAACATCGCCTCGGTGGCCGGCAAGGAGGGCAACCCCAACGCCAGCCACTACAGCGCCAGCAAGGCCGGGCTGATCGGCCTGACCAAGTCGCTGGGCAAGGAACTGGCGACGCAGGGCGTGCTGGTCAACGCGGTGGCTCCCGCCGCGGCGCGCACCGCGATCTTCGACCAGATGGCGCCCGAGCACATCGCCTTCATGCTGGGCAAGATCCCGATGGGCCGGCTGGTCACGGTGACCGAAGTGGCGGCGATGGTGGCCTGGCTGGCGTCGGAGGAGTGCAGCTTTTCGACCGGCGCGGTGTTCGACCTGTCGGGCGGACGCGCGACTTACTGAGCGACCCGAGGCCGGCCCAAGCCGGCTCGTGACCCAGTTCAGCGGGTCAGGCGCAAGCCGAGTCGGGCCAGACTGGCCAGCCCGTAGAGCAACAGCAAGGACCCGGCGGCGTCCCCGACGAACATCGGCAAGGCGTGGTCGAAAGCTGTCACAGGCTGGTCGGTCAGCCGGTGAAAAAGCGTCGCCGGCACGACATTGAGCAAGGCGCCGACGCAGGAGAAAGTCGCCAGATGGCTGGGCGACAGGCCGCCGAAATCGACAGGCAGCCTGAGCCAGCGCCGGGTCAGGCGAACCGCGACCAGCGGACCCTGAGCCGACAGGCCGGCCAGCACCAGGGCGGCCGGCAGGTTGTCGCCATAGACCGTCCCGAGACCCATCAGGCTGCCCACGAACAAGCCGGCAACGCCAGCCCAGTCGAACAGCAACACCGCCAGCAACCTGACCCCCGCAGGCAGGAAGATCCAGCTCACATAGGGCGACAGATTCACGGCGTCGAAGGCCCAGGCGTTGAGCCGGAAGGTCAGCAGCCAAGCCAGCGACACCAGGGCCGCAGCCGCCACGAAGCCGGTCAAACCCGGTCGCGGTGGCGGGACGGCTGGCTCGGCTTGGCCTGAGGAGGTCTTGCGCTTGTCGTGAATTTTGATGTCCGCCCTGATCAGATCATCGCATGCCGATGGAAACCGGGGGTCAGCGACTCAATAAACTGCCCATGGCGGATCAGACGCCGTCGTCGGGATACACCACCCCGGCAGGACGCCGCGCAAGCGCATCGGCATGTCCACCAGAATCTGCTCGCGGCCACCGGCCCGCGCCAGCCACGCCGAAGCGGATCAGGCGTATTTGCGCAACTCCAGCTTGCCGAGCTGGGCGCGGTGCACCTCGTCGGGGCCATCGGCCAGGCGCAGCAGGCGCGCCATCGCATAGGCATGGGTCAGGCCGAAATCGTTGCTGGTGCCGCCGCCGCCGTGGATCTGGATCGCCCAGTCGATCACTTGGCAGGCCATGTTGGGCACCGCCACCTTGATCATCGCGATCTCGGTCTTGGCCAGCTTGTTGCCCACTCGGTCCATGCGCTCGGCGGCGTTGAGCGTCAGCAGCCTGGCCTGCTCGATCAGGATGCGGGCGTCGGCGATGCGCTCCAGCGTCACGCCCTGCTGGGCGATCGGTTTGCCAAAGGCCACCCGCGACAGCGCGCGCCGGCACATGCGCTCGAGCGTGCGCTCGACCAGCCCGATCAGCCGCATGCAGTGGTGGATGCGTCCCGGCCCGAGCCGGCCCTGGGCAATCTCGAAGCCGCGGCCCTCGCCGAGCAGGATGTTGCTCGCCGGCACGCGAACGTTTTCGAACACCACCTCCGAAGCCCGGTCGGGCGTGCCGTAGAAGCCGAACACCGGCAGCGGCCGCAGCACCCGCACGCCCGGCGTGTCCATCGGCACCAGCACCATAGACTGCTGGCGGTGCCGGTCGGCGTTGTCCGGGTCGGTCTTGCCCATGAAGATCGCGATCTTGCAGCGCGGGTCGGTGGCGTTGGTGGTGTACCACTTGTGGCCGTTGATGACATAGTCGTCGCCGTCGCGCGTGATCGCGGACTCGATGTTGGTGGCGTCGCTCGAGGCCACCGCCGGCTCGGTCATCGCGAAGCAGGAGCGGATCTCGCCGGCCAGCAGCGGCTTGAGCCAGCGCGCCTGCTGCTCGGGCGTGCCGTAGCGCGCCAGCACCTCCATGTTGCCGGTGTCGGGCGCCGAGCAGTTCAGCACCTCGGGCGCCAGCAGCGAGCGGCCCATGGTCTCGCACAGCGGGGCGTACTCCAGGTTCGTCAGCCCCGCGCCATGCGGCGACTCGGGCAGGAACAGGTTCCACAGGCCGGCCTCGCGGGCCTTGGGCTTGAGCTCCTCGAGCACGCCCGACACCTGCCAGGGGCCCAGTTGCTCGACCTGTTGCAGGTGGCGTTCCTCGTTCGGGTAGATATGCTCGTCCATGAAGGCCAGCAAGCGCTGCTGCAAGGCCTGGACCTTGGGACTGGGTTCGAATGCCATGGGGGTGGTCTTTCTGGGGGATGTGAGGGTCGGCCGGGGTCGACGCCGACGGCCGGGCCGCCCGAGCGCTGGGCCAGCCGGTGCGGACCTGATCCTGGCAGACGATCGCGCGATCCGGCGTAACCAAGGTGCCATGCGACCACCCCCCAGCGGCGTAGAGTGGTTCTGTCTTGTCCTCTGCGTCTTGTCCTCTCGTCACCCGCGTCTCGTCACCTGCCTGGAAGGGCCCGCCCCATGCGCATCCGTCAAATCGTCTTTGCCGCCCAGCGTCTGCCCGCTGCCCGCGACCTGCTGGCCCAGTTGTTCCAGCTGGCGCCGCCGTTTCGCGACCCGGGCGTGGCCGAGTTCGGCATAGACAACGCGGTGTTCAGCCTGGGCGACCAGTTCATCGAGGTGATTTCACCGACCCAGCCCGACACCGCCTGCGGCCGCCACCTGGACCGCCATGGCGACAGCGGCTACATGCTGCTGCTGCAGACCGACAGCCTGGCCAGCGAGCGGGCGCGCTTCACGGCGCTGGGCGTGCGCAGCGTCTGGAGCGCCGATTTCGACGACATCAGCGCGATGCACCTGCACCCCAAGGACGTGGGCGCGGCGATCGTCTCGGTCGATGAGCCGCGGCCGGCCGCGTCCTGGCGCTGGGGTGGGCCGCCTTGGCAGGGCGACCAGACCCAGCGCGACATCGGCCGGCAAGGCATTCGCGGCATCACGCTGCAGGCGCGCGAGCCCGAGACCCTGGCGCGACGATGGGCCCAGGTCTTGGGCCGTCCCGATCCGGTGCGCCTGGACCCGGGCCCGCGCTGGCGCGTCGCGCTGAACGATGGCTTCGCCGACTTCGAGGGCGGCGCCAGCGACGGCGTGGCCGGCTTCACGCTGGCGGTGGACCACCCCGCCGACCTGCTGGCCCGGGCCCGGGCCGCCGGCCTGGCCGTGGACGATCAGCAGCTCACGCTGCTGGGCGCCAGGCTGCGCATCGAGCCGGTCTAAGCCTCAAGGGCTGGCGCCCGTCAGCCGCGGCCGACGTCGCTCAGCCGCCTGCCTTCGGCGGCGCAGCGGGCCAGCAGCGGCGCGACGCGCCAGTAGCCATGCGGATCGCCGGCGCCGTGGCGCTGGCCATGGCGGGTCAAGGCCTCGACGATCGCCGGCAGGCCGATCGCATCGGCCAGGAAGACAGGCCCGCCGCGGTGGTCGGGAAAACCGTAGCCGGCAGTCCAGATGATGTCGATGTCGCCCGGCCGGTAGGCGATGCCCTCCTCCAGGATCAGCGCGCCCTCGTTGATCAAGGGGTAGAGCAGGCGCTCGACGATCTCGGCCGCGCTGATGTCGCTGCGCCGCTGGACGCCATGCTCGGCCGCCAGCGCCGCGCTGATGCGCTCGACCTCGGGGTCGGGCAGGGCCGTGCGGCCCGCGTAGCGGTAGTAGCCGGCGCCGGTCTTCTGGCCGAAGCGCCCGAGTTCGAACAGCTTGCGGCACAGCGCGCGGTAGCTCGGGTCGTCGGGCAGGCCGCCGGCCTTGCCGAGTTCGATCACGGTCTTGGCGCCGACGTCGATGCCAGCCATGTCGAGCATCCGGCAAGGCCCCATCGCCAGGCCCTGGGCCTCGATCGCGGCGTCGATCTGGGCCGGCGTGGCACCCTCCATCAGCAGAAACTCGGCCTCGCGCATATAGGGCTCGGCCATGCGGTTGCCGATGAAGCCGTAGCACACGCCCGAGACCGCCGCCACCTTGTGGATGCGGCCGGCCAGCTTCATCACCGTGGCCAGCACCTCGGGCGCGGTCTTGGCGCCGCGCACCACCTCGAGCAGGCGCATCACGTTGGCCGGGCTGAAGAAATGCGTGCCCAGCACGTCGGCCGGCCTGCCGGTGGCCTCGGCGATCGCGTCGACATCCAGCGTCGAGGTGTTGGTGGCGATGATCGCGCCAGGGCGGCAGACCTGGCCGAGCCGAGCCGCCACCTCTTTCTTCAGCGCCATGTTCTCGAACACCGCCTCGATCACCAGGTCGCAATCGGACAGGCGCTCGAAATCGGTGCTGCCCTGCAGCAGGCCCATGCGCTGTTCGACCTGGGCCAGGCTCATCCTGCCCTTGGCGGCCGTGGCGGCATAGTTGGCGCGCACCAGCGCGACGCCGCGGTCCAGCGCCTCGGGCGTGGCCTCGACCAGCACGACCGGGATGCCGACGTTGGCAAAGTTCATCGCGATGCCGCCGCCCATGGTGCCGGCGCCGACGATGCCCACGCGCCGGATCTCGCGCAGCGGCAAGTCCTTGGGCAGGCCGGGGATCTTGGCCGCTTCACGCTCGGCAAAGAACAAGTGGCGCAGCGACGCCGAGGCGCCCGATCGCAACACGCCGGCAAACACCTCGGCCTCGACCGCCTCGCCCTGGGCGAAGGGCAGCGTCACCGCGGCCTCGGCGCAGCGCACCAGGCCGGCCAGCGCCGGGTACTGCGGCTTGCGGGCCGCGGTGGCCAGCGCCTGGCTGAAGAAGTCCGCCGGCAGCGGACCGCCCGGCGCGGTCTGCGCGCTGCTGCGGCGCACCAGCGCCGCCGCGCCGCCGGCCTCGGCCAGCAGCGATTGCACCCGGGCCAGCCCGGCCTGCAACAGGCCGTCGGCCGCGGGCAGGCCGGGCGCGGCCACGATCAGCTCATCGACCAGACCGGCCTGCAACGCGTCGGGTGCGGCGATCATCCTGCCGCTCTGCATCAGGTCCAGCGCCAGCACCGCACCCACCAGCCGCGGCAGACGCTGGGTGCCCAGCGAGCCCGGGATCAGCCCGAGCTTGACCTCGGGCAGGCCCAGCCTTGTGCTCGCCACGGCAAGCCGCCGGTGGCAGGCCATCGCCAGCTCCAATCCGCCGCCCAGCGGCGTGCCGTGCAGCAGCGCGATCACCGGCCGCTGGCCGGCCTCCAGCCGGGCCAGGAAACTGTTGTAGGGCACGGTGGAGAAGTCCGGCGCCTCGAAGCTGCTGATGTCGCCGCCGGCGACGAAGGTGCGGCCCTCGGCGTGGATCACCAGCGCCTGCAGGTCGGGCGCGGCCTCGAAAGCAGCCAGGCCGGCGATCAAGCCGGCCACGGTGGCGGGTGACAGCGCGTTGACCGGCGGATTGGCGATGCGCAGCAAGCCGATCAGGCCATGGCGCTCGAAGCGCACCGGGGCGGTCAGGGCTGGGGCAGGGGTAGCGGTCATGGCGGGTCTTTTCAACGGAAATGCGGGGAATCTGGTGCGGCCGGTCGCAGCGGCAGGATGCTGGGGGTAGGCCAGCGCGTCAGGCCGCGGCGCGCCCGCGTGCGGTGGTGATGACGATCTTGCCGGTGGCCCGGCGGTCCAGCAGGTCGCGCAAAGCCTGTGCGCCGTCCTCCAGCGGGTAATGCGCGGTGACCAGCGGCTTGATGCGGCCAGCGCCCAGCCAGCCCAGCAACTCGTCCATCAGCGCCTGGTAGCGCGCGGGCTCGTGCACGCTGAAGGCGCCGTAGAACACGCCGACGATGGCGCAGCCCTTGAGCAGCGTCAGGTTCAGCGCCAGCTTGGGAATCTCGCCGGCGGTGAAGCCGATCACCAGGAAGCGCCCGTTCCAGGCCATGCTGCGCAGCGCCGGCTCGGAGTAGGCGCCACCCACCGGGTCGTAGACCACGTCGACACCGCGCCCGCCGGTCAGTTCACGCAGCCGCGCCCGCAGGTCTTCGCTGGCGTAGTTGATGGTCTCGTCGGCACCGAGCTGGCGGCACAGCGCCAGCTTCTCGTCGCTGGAGGCCGCGGCGATCACCCGCGCGCCCATCAGCTTGCCCAGTTCTATCGCCGCCAGCCCGGTGCCTCCGGCCGCACCCAGCACCAGCAGGGTCTCGCCGGGCTGCAGGTGCGCGCGCTCGACCAGCGCGTAATGCGTGGTGCCGTAGGTGACGACCAGCGCCGCGCCCAGGTCCATGGCCACGCCGGCGGGCAGGCGCTGCAGCTTGGCCGCCTGCACCCGCACCTGTTCGGCAAAGCCGCCCCAGCCACAGGCCCCGATGACCCGGTCGCCCAGCGCGTGGCCGGTGACGCCCTCGCCCAGCGCGGCGATCGTGCCCGCCACCTCGCCGCCGGGCGCGAACGGCAACGCCGGCTTGAACTGGTACTTGTCCTGGATGATCAGCGTGTCCGGGAAGTTGGCCGACGCGGCGTGGACGTCGATCACCACCTCGCCCGGCCCGGCTTGCAGGTCGGGCAGGTCGTCCAGCACCAGGGTTTCGGGCGGGCCGTATTGCTTGCAGAGCAGGGCTTTCATCGGACTTGTCTTCTTTCAGGGGCGGAACGGGGGAGAAAGGGATGGCTAGGGATGGCGAGGGGCGGCCCAGCAGGCTCAGGCGCTGCCGTGCCGCGCCAGCAACTGCTTGCCGAGCGCGGCCAGGTGAACCTGGTCCGGGCCGTCGCCGATGCGGATGAAGCGGGCATAGGCGTAGGCCTCGGCCAGGAAAGTGTCCTGCGAGACGCCAGCTGCACCGTGGATCTGGATCGCGCGGTCTATCACCCGCGCGGCCATCGCCGGCACGACGATCTTGGCCGCGGCGATCAGGTCGCGCGCGGCCTTGTTGCCCTCGCGGTCCATCTTGTCGGCGGCCTGCAGCGTCAGCAGCCTGGCCTGCTCGATGTCGCAGAACGAATGCGCGATGTCCTCGCGCAGCGAGCCCTGCTCGGCCAGTGGCCGGCCAAACGCCACCCGGCTTGTGGCGCGCTGGCACATCAGCTCGAGCGCACGCTGGGCGCAGCCGATCAGCCGCATGCAGTGGTGGATGCGGCCCGGCCCGAGCCGGCCTTGCGCGATCTCGAAGCCCCGGCCCTCGCCCAGCAGCAGGTTGGCCGCCGGCACACGCACCGCGTCGAACACCAGCTCGGGGTGGCCGCCGGGCCCGTCGTCGAAGCCGAACACCGTCATGTCGCGCAGCACGCGCACGCCGGGCGTATGGCGCGGCACCAGGATCATCGACTGCTGCTGGTGCCGGTCCGGGTGATCGGGCGCGGTCTTGCCCATCACGATCAGCAGCTGGCAGGCCTCGCTCATCGCGCCCGAGATGTACCACTTGCGGCCGTCGATGACATAGTCGTCGCCGTCGCGGCGGATGCTGCACTGGATGTTGGTGGCGTCGCTGGAGGCCACCGCCGGCTCGGTCATCGCAAACGCCGAGCGGATCTCGCCGGCCAGCAGCGGCTCCAGCCATTGGCGCTGCTGCTCGGGCGTGCCGTACTGCGCCAGCACCTCCATGTTGCCGGTGTCGGGCGCCGAGCAGTTGAAGACCTCGGGCGCCCACAACACCCGGCCCATGATCTCCTTGACCGGGGCGTAGTCCAGGTTGCTCAAGCCCGCGCCACGGGGGTGGCCATGGCCGAGGAACAGGTTCCACAGGCCGGCGTCGCGGGCGCGGCGCTTCAGGGCCTGCAGCACCGGGGGCACGGCATGGCCGCCTTCGCGCAATTCGCGCGCGTAACTGGCCTCGGCCGGCAGCACGAACGCGTCCATGAAGGCCTGCACCTGTTGCTGCAATGCCAGCGAACGCGGGCTGGGTTGGAAGTCCATCGTCGTCTCCTGGTTTGGGCCGGCCGGGTCAGGCCGGCGAGGCACCGATCAAGCCGCTGCCGCGGGGTCGGTGACCACCGCGGCATCGGCCTGGATTTCAGCCACCACGCGGCGCGCCGCGACCTGTTCGCCGACGGCCACATGCAGCGCCGTCACCGTGCCGCTCAGCGGCGCGGCATGCACATGCTCCATCTTCATCGCCTCCAGCGTCAGCAGCGGCTGGCCGGCCTGCACCCGGTCGCCCACCGCCACGGCCACAGCGACGATGCGGCCGTTCATCGCCGCGCGCAGCTTGCCGTCGCCACCGGCCACCTCGCCCTGGCGGGCGCTGGCGCTGCGGGTGCGGTCGTCGACCCGGTAGGGCACGCCGCCGTAGCGCAGCAGCAGGCTGTGGCCGTCGCGCAGGTAGACCAGGCGATCGAGCAGGCCGTCGCAGCTGAAGCGCAATTCGTGGGCATCGATCGCCACCAGCGCCAGCTCGAAGCTGCGGCCGTCGACCAGCGCCTGGAAGCGGTGGGCGGCGAGCTGGGTCAGCGCCACGCTGCGCGCCGCGCCGTCGATCTCGAAGCGCAGGCCTATCGGCAGCGTGTGGGTCAGGCGCCGGTTCTCGGCCAGCGCGCGCAGCCCGCCGGCGGTCTCGAACAGCAGCAGCGCGGCCAGCGCGCTGGCGCGCTGCAAGGCCGGCGCGTCGGCCTGCAGCAAATCGGCCTGGTGCGTGGCGATGAAGCCGGTGGTGGCACCGCCGGCGGCAAACACCGGGTGCGCCAGGCAACGCGCGAGGAAACGCTGGTTGGTCGTCACGCCCAGCGCCACCGCGTCCTCCAGCCCGGCCAGCAACTTGCGCCGCGCCTCCTCACGGGTCGCACCATGGCTGACCAGCTTGGCGATCATCGAGTCGTAATACGGCGGGATCTCGGCGCCCGAGACCAGCGCGTGTTCGACGCGCAGCGCACCGGGGCCGGACTCGGGCATCTGCCACAGCGCCATCGCGCCGCTCTGCGGCATGAAACCGCGGTCGGCGTCCTCGGCGCACAGCCGCACCTCGATCGCGTGGCCCGAGAAGCGCACTTGGTCCTGGCTCAGCGGCAGCGGCTCGCCGGCGGCCACGCGCAGTTGCAGTTCGACCAGGTCGAGACCGGTCAGCGCCTCGGTCACCGGGTGCTCGACCTGCAGCCGGGTGTTCATCTCCATGAAGTAGTACTGGCCGGCGCTGTCGAGCAGAAACTCCAGCGTGCCCGCGCCCTCGTAGGCGATGGCCTTGACCGCGGCCACCGCGGTCGCGCCCATGCGCGCGCGCAGGTCGGCGTCCACCGCCGGCGACGGCGCCTCCTCGATCAGCTTCTGGTGCCGGCGCTGCACCGAGCAGTCGCGCTCGCCGAGGTGGATCGCGTTGCCATGGCGGTCGGCAAAGACCTGGATCTCGATGTGGCGCGGTTCCTGAATCGCCCGCTCGAGGATCACCTCGGGTTCGCCAAAGGCGTTCTGGGCCTCGGACTGGGCGCTGCGCAGCGCCGCGGCGAAATCCTCCGCCGAGTCCACCCGCCGCATGCCGCGCCCGCCGCCGCCGGCGGTGGCCTTGATCATCACCGGGTAGCCGATGCGCAAGGCCTCGGCGGCCAGCCGCTCAGCGCCCTGGTCGGCGCCCTGGTAGCCGGGGATGCAGGGCACGCCGGCGTCCACCATCAACTGCTTGGCACCGGCCTTGTGGCCCATGGCGCGGATCGCCTCGGGCGAGGGCCCGATGAAGACCAGGCCGGCGTCGCGGCAGGCGGCGGCAAACGCCGCGTTCTCGGCCAGGAAGCCGTAGCCCGGGTGCACCGCGTCGGCGCCGCTGAGCTGGGCCGCCGCGATGATCGCCGGGATGTTGAGGTAGGACTGCGCGGGCAGCGGCTCACCGATGCACACCGCCTGGTCGGCCGCCTGCACATGGCGGGCGCCGGCGTCGGCGCTGGAGTAGACCGCCACCGTGCGGTAGCCCAGCGCGCGGGCGCTGCGCATCACGCGCAGCGCGATCTCGCCGCGGTTGGCGATCAGAACCTTTGAGAAGGGCGTGGAGAGGGACGTGAAGAGGGGATGGGCACGGGTCATGTCAGGGCTCGATCAAGGCAAGGTCATGGCCGGGCGACGGCGAACTGCATCTTCTGGGGCTCGCGCGCATCGGCCTCGCGGCAGGTGGCCAGCACCTTGGACAGCACGGCGCGGGTGTCGCGCGGGTCGATCACGCCGTCGTCGAGCAGCAACGCGCTGGTCGTGAACACGCTCATCTGGCTGTCGAAGCGCTCGATGATGCCGTCGCGCATCGCGTCGAGCTTGGGTTGGTCGACGGTGCCGGTCTTGCGCCGCATCGCGGCCTCGGTGACGATGACCATCGTGCCGGCGGCCTGCTCGCCGCCCATCACCGCGGTCTTGGCGTTGGGCCACGAGAAGCAGAAGCGCGGGTGGAAACCGCGCCCGCACATGCCGTAGTTGCCGGCGCCAAAGGACGCGCCGCAGTAGATCGTGATCTGCGGCACCGTCGCGTTGGTCACCGCCTGGATCATCTTCGAGCCATGCTTGATGATGCCGGCCTCCTCATAGGCCTTGCCGACCATGAAACCGGTGGTGTTGTTCAGGTAGAGGATGGGCGTGCGGCTCTGGCAGCAGGCCTGGATGAAGTGCGTGGCCTTGGCGGCGCCGTCGGGGTCGATCGGACCGTTGTTGGTGATCACGCCCACCGGCCAGCCCTCGATCTTGAAGTGTCCGCAGACCGTGGCCGAGCCGTAGTTCTCGCCAAACTCGAGGAACTCGGAGTCGTCGGCGATGCGCGCGATGACCTGGCGCATGTCGACCGGGCGCTTGTGGTCCATAGGCATGATGGCCAGCAGGTCTTCGGCGTCGTAGCGCGGCGGCTTGAAGCGCCGCGCCGGGGTGGCCGGCTGCTGCTGATTCCAGTCGATCTGGCCCATGATTTCACGCGCGATGCGCAGGCCGTCGGGGTCGTCCTCGGCCAGGTAGTCACCCAGGCCAGACACCGAGGTGTGCATCACCGCGCCGCCCAGTTCCTCCTCGGTGGCGATCTCGCCGGTGGCGGCCTTGAGCAGCGGCGGCCCGGCCAGGAAGGCGCGCGAGCGGCCGCGGATCAGGATGATGTAGTCCGACAGACCGGTCTGGTAGGCCCCGCCCGCGGTGGACGAGCCATGCGTGACGGTGACCACTGGCAGGCCGGCGGCCGACATCAGCGCCAGGTTGCGGAACGAGTTGCCGCCGCGGATGAAGTCCTCGACCCGGTAGGCCATCAGGTTGGCGCCCGCGCTTTCGACCAACTGCACATAGGGCAGCTTGTTTTCGATCGTCATTTCCTGGATGCGCAGCACCTTGTCCAGGCCTTTGGGCTGCAGCGCGCCGGCGTCTATGCCCGAGTCGGACGCCACCACCATGCAGCGCACGCCCGAGACGAAGCCTATGCCGGCGATCACGCCGCCGCCGGGCACGGTCTTGGCCGGGTCGGGCGTGTCCAGGCCGTAGCCGGCCAAGGTACAGAGTTCCAGAAACGGGGCGCCGGGGTCGAGCAGCAAGGCCAGGCGCTCGCGCGGCAGCAACTGCCCGCGCTTCTCGAAGCGTTCGCGCGACAGGGCCGATTTGGCCAGCGTGCGGCGCTCGGCGTCGCGCACCCGCTCGATCAGCGCCAGCATGCCGTCGCGGTTGTCGCGGAAGGCCTGGCTGCCGGGGGACAAGGTGGATTCGATAGTGGCCATGGGAGGGTCTGCGCTCAAGAGTTGGCCACAGCCTAGACAGCGACAGGCGCGGTGTCTTGCGACAACTGGGCATGCGGGCCCTACACGCCATATTCGTCAGTTTCGACGATGGCCGGCGGGCGCGCGCTGCGACAAGATGGTCCGCAAGGTGGTGAACCGCGCCCAGGCCGCAAGGCGGGATTCCTGGCAGTCACCGCCGGCGTCAGTTCCCCCTCCCCCATTCCCACTCCCCTGCCGGACCGCGCCAACGCGCCTCCGGCCCAAAGGACACCATGGACTTCGACTTCTCCCCGGACCAGTTGCAGCTGAAAGACCAGGCGCGCCGCTACCTGACCGACCACTGCGACCGCGGCGCCGTGCGCGCGGTGCTGGACGGCCCCCAGTCGCATGACGCCAAGCTGTGGCGCGGGCTGGCCGCGCAGGGCTACCTGGGCGCGGCCATCCCCGAGGCCTACGGCGGACTCGGCGCGGGTTACCTCGAGCTGTGCGTGATTGCCGAGGAACTCGGCCGCGCCGTCGCGCCGGTGCCGTTCTCGTCGTCGATCGCGATCGCCGCCGAACTGCTGCTGCTGGCGGGCTCGGAGGCGCAGAAACAGCGCTGGCTGCCGGCGCTGGCCAGCGGCGAGGCGATAGGCACGCTGGCGCTGACCGAGCGCGCCGGCCAGGCCACACCCGGCGCCATCACCACCACAGCCGCGCGCGGCAGCCTCAGCGGCTGCAAGCTGCCGGTGGCCGACGGCGACATCGCCGACTTCGCGGTGGTCGCGGCGCGCGGTGAAGGCGACGCGGCGCAGGCGATCTCGCTCTACCTGGTCGACCTGCGGGGCGCGGGCGTCCAGCGCGAGACCGTGCCCAGCATAGACCCGACGCGCAGCCAGGCGCGCATCGTCTTCTCGCACGCCGAGGCCGAGCCGCTGGGCGCGGCGGGCGCGGGCTGGGCCCTGCTGGCCGAGGTGTTCGACCGCGCCGCGGTGCTGATCGCCTTCGAGCAACTGGGCGGCGCCGACCGCGCGCTAGAGGCGGC
The DNA here is from genome assembly GCA_947453625.1 of Burkholderiales bacterium. Lineage (GTDB taxonomy): Bacteria > Pseudomonadota > Gammaproteobacteria > Burkholderiales > Burkholderiaceae_C > Pseudaquabacterium. Next base: position 6,673 of record CANGHK010000005.1, on the reverse strand, counting down.
CTGCGCCTACGCCCAGGAGCGCTTTGCCTTCGGCCGGCCGATAGGCTCGCTGCAGGCCATCAAGCACATGCTGGCCGACATGTATGTGTCGGCCACGCTGGCTCGCTCGAACGCCTATTACGGCGCCTGGGCCCTGTCGACCGGGTCGCGCGAGCTGCCCGAGGCCGCCGCCACCGCCCGCGTCAGCGCCACCCAGGCCTATCAGCACTGCGCGCGCAACAACATCCAGGTGCATGGCGGCATGGGTTTCACCTGGGAGTTCGACTGCCACCTGCATTACCGCCGCGCCAATCTGCTGGCGCTGACGCTGGGCAGCCTGAGCCGCTGGGAAGACCTGCTGGTGGCCCGGTTGAGCGCACGCCGCGCCGCCTGAAGCCCCGCCCCGCCCCAATTCAGACCGCAAGCCCTGCAGGACAGCCCCCATGAACTTCGACGACACCCCCCAAGAAGCCGCCTTCCGCGCCGAGGTGCGCGCCTGGATCCAGGCCCACGCCCCCACCGAACACCGCGCCGAACTCGAACTCGCCGGCTACGGCCAACCCCCGCTGCGCAGCGGCGACGTGATCGCCGCCTCCAAGGCCTGGCAGAAAACCAAGAGCCTGGGCGGCTGGGCCTGCCTGCACTGGCCGGTCGAGTTCGGCGGCCGCGGCGCCAGCCCGATAGAGCGCGTGATCTGGCAGCAGGAAGAAGGCGCTTACGCCAAGCTGGCCGGCGTCTTCCTGATCGGCCAGGGCATGATCGCGCCCACGCTGATGGCCTATGCGCATGAGCCGCACAAGCAGCGCTACCTGCCGCCGCTGGCCTCGGGCGAGGAGATCTGGTGCCAGCTGTTCTCCGAGCCGGCGGCGGGCTCGGACCTGGCCGGACTGCGCACCCGCGCCGAGCGGGTGGCCGGCGATTCGAGTGAATCGGGCGGCGACTGGGTCATCAACGGCCAGAAGATCTGGACCAGCGGTGCGCAGTATTCCGACCACGGCATGGTGCTGGTGCGCACCGACCCGACGGCGGCCAAGCACGACGGCCTGACGATGTTCTTCCTCGACATGAAGAGCCCGGGCATAGAGATCCGGCCGATCAAGCAGGTCAACGGCCAGTCCGGCTTCAACGAGGTCTACTTCACCGATGTGCGGGTGCCCGACCACCAGCGCCTGGGCGCGGTCGGCCAGGGCTGGCGGGTGTCGCTGACCACGCTGATGAACGAGCGCATGTCGATAGGCGCCGGCATGCCCACCGGGTTTCCGGAAATGCTGGACTTCTGCCGCAGCTTCGACACCGGCAACGGGCTGGCGATCGACGATGCGGCGGTGCGCTCCAAGCTCGCGACCTGGGCGGTGCGCACCAGCGGCCTGAAGTACACCGCCTACCGCAGCATCTCGGCGCTGTCCAAGGGCCAGACGCCCGGGCCCGAGAACTCGATAGGCAAGCTGGTGGCGGGCCAGACGCTGCAGGAGATCGCCGCCTTCGCGCTCGACCTGCAGGGTGCGTCCGGGGTGCTGGTCGACGAGGGCCAGGCCAGCGCGTCGGCCCGCTTCCAGGCCATGCTGCTGCGCTCGCCGGCCACCCGCATCGAGGGCGGCACCGACGAGATCCTGCGCAACATCATCGCCGAGCGGGTGCTCGGCCTGCCCGGCGACCTGCGCGCCGACCGCGGCCTGCCGTTCAACCAGATCCCGGTGCGGGCGCGCTGAGGGCGGCGCGTCAGCGCGCCACCCGGTGGCCTGAACGCGCGGGCGCTCAGCCCGCGCCGTAGCGCTGGCGCGCCAGCGCCGCACCGGCGGCCAGCGCCGCCAGCTTGGCCTCGGCCACCGCGCGCGACATCGGCGCCAGGCCGCAGTTGGTGCAGGGGATCAGCCGGTCGCGCGGCACGAACTGCAGCGCCCGGCCTATCGTGTCGGCCACTTCCTCGGCCGTCTCGATCTGGTCGCTGGCGACGTCGATCACGCCGACCATCACGTCCTTGCCCTCGAGCAGTGCCATCAACTCGGCCGGCACATGCGAGTGGATGCTCTCCAGGCTGACCTGGTCTATGCAGCTGGCGGCCAGCGCCGGCAGCACCAGTTCGTACTGCCGCCACTCGGCGCCCAGCGTGTTCTTCCAGTCGACATTGGCCTTGATGCCGTAGCCGTAGCAGATGTGGACGGCGGTGGTGCAGGTCAGGCCCTGCGCGGCGCGCTCCAGCGCCTTGACGCCCCAGTCGGCCGCGTCGGCCATGTAGACGTTGAAGGCCGGCTCGTCGAACTGCACGATGTCGACGCCATCGGCCTGCAGCGCCAGCGCCTCCTGGTTCAAGAGCTCAGCAAAGGCGAAGGCCAGCGCCACCCGGTCGCCGTAGAACTTGTCGGCGACGGTGTCGACGATGGTCATCGGGCCCGGCAGCGTGAACTTGATCTTGCGCGTGGTGTGGGCGCGCAGGAAGCGCGCTTCCGCCGCGTGCACCCGGCCCTTGAGCCTGAGCGCGGCCACCACCTGCGGCACCATCGCCTTGTAGCGGTCATTGCGGATGCCCATCTCGACCTTGTGCTCGAAGTCAATGCCCTCGACCTGCTCCAGGAAGCCGTGGACGAAGTGCTGGCGCGACATCTCGCCGTCGCCGATCACGTCCAGCCCGGCGTCCTCCTGGGCCTTGATCCACAGCAGCGTGGCATCGAGCTTGGCCTGGGCCAGTTCGGCGCCTTCCGACTTCCATTTCGGCCAGAGCTTCTCGGTCTCGGCCAGCCAGGCGGGTTTGGGCAGGCTGCCAGCGATCGCGGTGTCGAACATCGTCTTTTCTCCTTGGGTGTTGTTCTCAACCCAAGCATAGCCCGGACCCGCGCCGCGCGGTCAGGCCTTGCCGACCCGGCAGCAGCTTGCCCGGCCGGCGCGCCGGCGTCCGGGCCGGTGTCAGGCGGGTCAGTCGGCCACCGGCATCCAGCGCCGCAGGTGCGCCGCGTTGGCACCGCGCCGGCTCTTGCTGCGCTTGAACTCGGCCCGTGCCACCGTGCGCAGATGCACCTCGTCGGGCCCGTCCAGAAAGCGCAGCGCCCGGCCCCAGGCCCAGAGCCGGGCCAGCGGCGTATCAGGCGACAAGCTCATCGCGCCGAAGACCTGCATCGCCCGGTCCAGCACCCTTGTCTGCAGCCGCGAGCTGACCAGCTTGATTGCCGCCACGTCGGTGCGCGCCGAGGCCGAACCCAGGGTGTCGAGCTTCCAGGCCGCGCGCAGCACCAGCAGCCTGGCCTGGTCGATCTCGACCCGGCTCTCGGCCACCCAGTCGCCGACATTGGCGAAATCGGCCACCCGGCCGCCGAAGGCGCGGCGCTCCAGCGCGCGCTCGCACATCAACTCCAGCGCCAGCTCGCACTGGCCTATGCTGCGCATCGCGTGGTGCACCCGGCCCGGGCCGAGCCGCGCCTGGGCCAGCGCGAAGCCCGCGCCCGGCTCGCCCAGCAAGTGGTCGGCCGGCACCCGGACGTTGCGCAACACCAGCTCGCAATGGCCGTCGAGCGAGGCATGGTCCATCACCGGGATGTTGCGCTCGACCGTCAGCCCCGGCGTGTCCATGGGCACCAGCACCATCGAGTGCCGGCCATGCTCGGTGGCATCGTCGCCTTCGCTCACCCCCATCACCACCGCCAGCCGGCACAGCGGGTGGGCCGCGCCGGTGATGAACCACTTGCGGCCGTTGATCACCCAGTCGCCGCCGTCGCGCGTGATGCTGGTCTGCAACTGGGTCGGGTCGGACGAGGCCGTGTCGGGCTCGCTCATCGCGAAGCAGGAGCGGATCTCGCCGCGAAGCAGCGGGTTCAACCAGCGCTCGCGCTGAGCCGAGTTGGCGGCGATCTGCAGCAACTCCATCGTTCCGCTGTCGGGCGCGTTGCAGTTGAAGACCTCGGCCGCCCAGGGCACCCGGCCCATGATCTCGGCCAGCGGCGCGTAGTCGAGATTGCTCAGGCGGGTGCCGGGCTGGTCGTCGCGCAGGCTGGGCAGGAACAGGTTCCACAGCCCCAGCGCCTGCGCCTGCGCCTTGAGCGGGTCGATCAGGTCCAGCGGGTAGGCGCCGGCATCCGACCAGCGGTGCCACTCGGCCATCGAGGGCAGCACCAGATCGGCCATGAATTGCTGCAGCCGCGACTGCAGGGCCAGAGAGAGCGGCGAATCGGCGAAGTCCATGGCCGCGGATTGTTCGGCGCCCGCGGCAGCGGGTTTTGTCGCGTCAGCGACGGCCCCCGCGGCCGTTGGGCTGGGCTTGCGCCAGGTCAAGCCAAGCGGGCGGCAGGCCGGCCTCCTGGCGCTGCGGCATGATGGCCGGCACCTTCACTCGCGCCGCCTTCATGACTGCCCTGCCCACCGACATCCGCGCCCTCGCCTTCGACATCTTCGGCACCGTCGTCGACTGGCGGGGCTCGATCATCCGGGAGGGCCTGGCCTTGCAGCAGCGGCTGGGCGCGGACTGGGCGACCTTGCCGGACTGGCCGGCGCTGGCGGATGCCTGGCGCGCCGGCTACCGGCCTGCGATGGCCCGCGTGGCGAGCGGCGAACTGCCCTGGACGAACATCGACGGCCTGCACCGCCAGATCCTCGACGGGCTGCTGCCGCGCTTCGGACTGGCGGCGCTGCCCGAGGCCGAGCGCCAGCAACTCAACCGGGCCTGGCACCGGCTCGCGCCCTGGCCCGACAGCGTCGCTGGACTGACCCGTTTGCGCCGCAGCTTCACCACCACCACGCTGTCCAACGGCAACATGGCGCTGCTGGTCAACCTGAGCAAGCACGCCGGCCTGCCCTGGGACTGCGTGCTCTCGGCCGAACTGATAGGCCGCTACAAGCCCGACCTCGAGGTCTACCGGGCTGCAGCCCGCCTGCTCGGCCTGGCGCCAGGGCAGGTGATGCTGGTGGCCGCCCACCCCTCGGACCTGGCCGCTGCCCACCAGGCCGGGCTGCGCACCGCCTACATCCCCCGGCCCGACGAGCATGGCCCGGGCGGCTGGATGGAAGCGGTGGGCACGACGCCGTTCGACATCGTCGCGCCCGACCTGGGCGCGCTCGCCAGCCGGCTCGGCATCGCCTGACGCCGGGCCAGCGCACCGTCACGCCGCTGGGCCGAGCCGTGACGCTTGGCGAATTTTTGACAAAAATCAATTTGTAACTGATAAAAAAGCGCATCATCCACCGCATGCGCCCCGACCTCAAGACCATCGCGATCCGGAGCGACGCACCGCACCTGGGTTGTACTGCCTGTGTGCCCAGCCCCAGCGGCCCGCAATGCCGGACCATGACTGACCTGTCCGGCGAGCCGCCGCAACTGTCCGGGCGCAGCGATGAGTTGGCGCGCTTGATGGCCGCACTCGCGCCCCGGCTGGGCTTTGCCGCTGACGCTGGCCTGTCAACAGCGGGTCTGGTGCGGTCGCTGCAGGTGCTGCCGGGCGAGGTGACGCTGCAACTGGCCGTGGGCAGGCACTGCGGAGGTCAGGCGCTGGCGGAAGCCGCTTTCGAAACCCTGCGCGGCCTGCTGCCCGACACCGACATCTACGTCACCCACGCGGCCTGAGCGCCCGCGGCGCCACGCCGCTCACATCACCGCGCCGAGTTGCCAGGGCACGAACTCGTTCTGGCCGTAGCCATGGATCTCGCTGCGGGTGGCCAGCCCCGACGCGGTCTCCAGCATCAGGGCAAAGATGCGCTCGCCGGCCTCGTCCACGCTCTCGGTGCCGTCGACGATGCCGCCGCAGTTGATGTCCATGTCGTCCTGCTGGCGCTGCCACAGCGCGGTGTTGGTGGACAGCTTGAGCGACGGCGCGGGCGCACAGCCATAGGCCGAACCGCGACCGGTGGTGAAGCAGATCAGGTTGGCGCCGGCGGCCACCTGGCCGGTGGCGGAGACCGGGTCGTAGCCCGGTGAATCCATGTAGACGAAGCCGCGCGCGCGGATGGCCTGCGCGAATTCATAGACATCGACCAGGTTGGTGGTGCCGCTCTTGGCGATCGCGCCCAGGGATTTCTCCAGGATCGTCGTCAGCCCGCCGGCCTTGTTGCCAGCCGAGGGGTTGTTGTCCATCGTCATGCCATTGCGCGCGGTATAGGCTTCCCACCAGCGGATGCGGGCCATCAACTTGTCGGCCACTTCCGGGCTGGCGGCACGCCGTGTCAGCAGGTGCTCGCCGCCATAGATCTCGGGCGTCTCGCTCAGGACCGCCGTGCCGCCATGGCGCACCAGCCGGTCGACCGCCGCGCCCAGCGCGGGATTGGCGCTGATACCCGAGTAGCCGTCCGAGCCGCCGCACTGCAGGCCGACGACCAGTTGGCTGACCGGCACCGGCTGGCGCGTGACACGGTTGGCCTCGGGCAGCAGGCGCAGGATCTCGGCCACGCCGCGGGCCACGGTGCGCGCGGTGCCGCCGCTGTCCTGGATGTTGAAGGCGACCAGTTTGGGCCCGGCCTGCAGCCCCTCCTGCGCCATCAAACCGGCGATCTGGTTGGTCTCGCAACCCAGCCCGACCACCAGCACGGCGGCGAAATTGGCGTGGCGCGCATAACCGCCCAGCGTGCGGCGCAGCACCTGCAATTCCTCGCCGTCGCTGGCGGTGGCGCAGCCCATGCCGTGGGTCAGCGCCACCACGCCGTCGACATTGGGGTAGGCGGCCAGCGCGTCGCGCCGGAAATGGTCGGCGATCGCCCGCGCCGCGGTGGCCGAGCAGTT
>CANGHK010000004.1 GCA_947453625.1 Burkholderiales bacterium | reverse complement strand
TGGACGGCAAGCTGCTGGTCGTGACCAATGTGAAGGACATGGTTCCGGGCAAGGTCATCGAGCGCTACAAGTCATTGGCCGACATCGAGCGTGGCTTCAAGGTTCTGAAGTCTGAACTCGAGATCGGGCCGGTCTACCACCGCCTGCCTGAACGAATTCGCGCGCATGCGTCGATCTGCTTCATGGCGTTGATCCTGCATCGTGTCATGCGCATGCGGCTGCGCGAGGGCAAGACTGGACTCACGCCTGAACGGGCGCTGCAATCGTTGAAACGCATCCAGCATCACCGCGTGTCGATCAACGGCGCGCCACCCCTGTCCGGCGTGTCTTCAATGACTGCCGAACACAGCGAGATGCTCAAGGCACTGAAGGTCAAAACACCCAGCCAATCGCAACAACTCAGCCTGTTGTAGGGGCACGTTTCAAATCCCAGGTCAATGAAATCATAGAGTTACGTCCGTAACTGTCGAACTTGGGTGGGCTGGGCCCAGGCGGCAGGTGCGACCAGGCCGATGGCGGCGCTGACGGCGCTGGCCATGAAAACGAATCGGTTCATGGGGACTCCACAAGGTGAGAGGTCTTTGACTGACCGGGGCTTGCTGTGCGGGGGCTGGCTCGCTTGACCGCAACAGGCAGTTGAGCAAATTCGATAGCCTGGCGCTAGCAGGGCTATCCCCTGGCACCGTCGTCCCGGATGCGACGTCCCAGCCGCCGGTTGCGGTGCCATGATGGTGAGTCCGCATGGCTCTGGCGAGTCAGTCCCGTCGACGGACCTGCCAGCCGCTTCGACCCCTAGCCCGGCCTCATCCTGCGGTCACCCGCGGTCAGCCGCGGTAGCCCGCCGTCACCCGCCACCCACGCAGGATCGAGAACGCCATGAGCTTGAAGACCGTCACGCTGGCTGACAAGTACACGCTGACCCAAGGGCGCATCTTCATCACCGGCACGCAGGCGCTGGTTCGGCTGCCGATGACCCAGCAACAGCGCGACGCCAGTCTGGGCAAGAACACCGCGGGCTACATCAGCGGTTACCGCGGTTCGCCGCTGGGCGGGCTGGACGACCAACTCGGCAAGGCCAGGAAGCATCTCGACGCGCACAACGTGCTGTTCGTGCCGGGCGTCAACGAAGATCTGGCGGCCACCGCGGTCTGGGGCTCGCAGCAAGCCGAGATCGGCGGCGAGGGCAAGTACGACGGGGTGTTCGCGCTGTGGTACGGCAAGGGACCGGGCGTCGACCGGACCGGCGACGCCTTCCGCCACGGCAACCTGGCCGGATCGTCGCCACTCGGCGGCGTGCTGCTGCTGATGGGCGACGACCACACCTGCGAGTCGTCGACCACCTGTCACCAGAGCGAATTCGCGATGGTCGACGCGATGATCCCGGTGCTCAGCCCGGCCGGCGTGCAGGAGATCCTGGACTACGGCGTGCTGGGCTGGGCGCTGTCGCGCTTCAGCGGCTGCTGGGTCGGCATGAAATGCGTCAAGGACACGGTCGAGGCCACGGCCTCGATCGATGTCGACATTGCCCGGGTTCGCATCACCTTGCCCGAAGGCGTGGCGTGGCCTGCCGACGGCGTCAACATCCGCCAGCCCGACACCCCGCATGCGCAGGAGGCCAGGCTGCACCGCTACAAGCTGGGCGCAGTGCGGGCTTTTGCGCGCAGCAACCGGATCGACCGGACTGTCATAGCCGGGCCGGCGGCCAAGCTGGGCGTCATCAGCCATGGCAAGAGCTACCTCGACGTGCTGCAGGCGCTGGATGACCTGGATCTGTCGGAACAAGCCGCAGCCGAGCTCGGCCTGCGCCTGTACAAGGTCGGCATGACCTGGCCGCTGGAGCCGCAGGGCGCAGCCGAATTCGCCGTCGGACTGGACAAGATCCTGGTGGTGGAAGAAAAGCGCAGCCTGATCGAGTCGCAGCTCAAGGAGCAGCTCTACGGCCGGCGCGACATGCCGGCCATCGTCGGCAAGCTCGACGAGCAGGGGCAGACGCTGTTCCAGGCCGAGATGGCGCTCGATTCCAACCAGGTGGCGATCGCGATCGGTGAGCGCCTGCTCGACTTGCGCGACAACCCGGCGCTGCGCCAGCGGGTCGAGGCCTTGCGCGCCTACCGCAAACCCAAGGGCGTGGTCGACATCCTGAGCCGCAGTTTCTACTTCTGCAGCGGCTGCCCGCACAGCTCGTCGACCGTGCTGCCCGAGGGCAGCAAGGGCTATGCCGGCATAGGCTGCAGCTGGATGGCGCAGGCGATGGACCGCTCCACCACCGGCTACACCCAGATGGGGGCCGAGGGCATGTCGTGGGTGGGCGAAGCCCCGTTCTCGCGCCGCCAGCACATGTTCCAGAACATCGGCGATGGCACCTACTTCCACTCGGGGCTGCTGGCGATCCGCGCCGCGGTCGCGGCCAAGACCAACATCACCTACAAGATCCTGTTCAACGACGCGGTGGCGATGACGGGCGGGCAGCGCCACGACGGCCATCTGGACGTGCCGACGATCGCGCACCAGTTGCGATCCGAAGGCGTGACGCGCATCGTCGTGGTCACCGACGAGCCTGAAAAATACCCGCCCGCCACGGTCTGGCCGGCCGGGGTGAGCATCCACCACCGGGACCAGATCAACGCGGTGCAGCGCGAGCTGCGCGAGGTCGAGGGCACCAGCGCCTTGATCTACGACCAGACCTGCGCCGCCGAGAAGCGCCGCCGCCGCAAGCGCGGCACCTTCCCCGATCCGGCCAAGCGCCTGCTGATCAACGACCTGGTCTGCGAGGGCTGTGGCGACTGCGGCGTCAAGTCCAACTGCGTCTCGGTCCAGCCGCTCGAAACCGAGCTCGGCCGCAAACGGATCATCGACCAGTCGTCCTGCAACAAGGACTACTCCTGCGTCAAGGGCTTCTGCCCCAGCTTCGTCACCGTGCTCGGCGGCCAGTTGCGCAAGCCGGCCCGGGTGACCGACAACACGCTGTTCGCCGCGTTGCCCGAACCGGTGCGGCCGGCGGTCGACCAGCGCGTCTACAGCATCATGGTGGCGGGCATGGGCGGCACCGGGGTCGTCACGATAGGCGCGATCCTGGGCATGGCGGCGCATCTGGAGGGCCTGGGCTGCGGCCTGCTCGACATGGCCGGGCTGGCGCAAAAAGGCGGATCGGTCTGGAGCCATCTGCGCTTCGGTCCGTCGCCCGAGTCCATCAAGACGATACGGATCGCGGCCGGCGGCGCCGACCTGGTGCTGGGCTGCGACATGATCGTGGCCGGCAACTCCAAGACCCTGGCTGCCGCCCGGCATGGCAGCACCCGGATGCTGGTCAACTTGCAGGAGAAGATGCCGGGCGAGTTCGCGCGCGACGCCGACATGCAGTTCCCCAGCGGTGGGCTGCGCGGCAACGTGATCGACGCCGTGGGCGAGGACTGCGCCGAATTCGTCGATGCCGGCCGGATCGCCACCGCGCTGCTGGGCGACAGCATCGCCGCCAACATGTTCATGCTGGGCTTCGCCTACCAGCGCGGCCTGATTCCGATCTCGGCCACGGCGATCGAGGCCGCCATCGTGCTGAACGGCACGGCCCAGCAGATGAACCAGGACGCCTTCGTGTGGGGCCGCCGCACGGCGGTCGACCCCAAGGCGGTCGAGCGCCTGCTGGCGTCCCAGCGCGCCAAGATGGGTGCCGGCGTCTCGCCCGCGCCGGTCAAGACCCTGGACGAGGCGATCGCGCTGCGCAGCCAGTTCCTCACCGACTACCAGGACGCCGCCTATGCGCAGCGCTACCTCGATCTGGTGGCGCGGGTGCGCGCCGTGGAGCAGGGCGCATTCGCAGGCCGCAGCACGCTTGCCGAGGCGGTGGCCAAGTACTACTTCAAGCTGCTGGCCATCAAGGACGAATACGAGGTGGCGCGGCTGCATGTGCACAGCGGCTTCCTGGCCAGCGTGGCGCAGCAGTTCGAGGGTGACTACAAGCTGGTCTTCAACCTGGCGCCGCCCGGGCTGTCGGCCCGCGACCCGGCCACCGGCGAGCCGAAAAAACGCGAATTCGGGCCCTGGATCATCCCGGTCTTCCGCCTGCTGGCCAGGCTGCGCGGCTTGCGCGGCACGGCCTGGGATATGTTCGGTTACAGCGCCGAGCGACGCGGCGAGCGCGCGCTGATCACCCGCTACGAGGAGAACATCGCGACCGCGCTGGCGGTGCTCGAGCGCACGCGAGACGGCGCCCACCACGAGGCGGCGGTCGCGCTGGCGTCCTTGCCGGAGCAGATTCGGGGCTACGGCCCGGTGCGCGCCAAGAGCATCGCGCCCACGCTGGAACCCGAACGCGAGTTGCTCGAGACCTTGCAGCGGCGCGTGATCGTGTTGCGCCAGGCCGCCTGACCGACGCGCGTTGCGCCCGACCACCGGCCGCCTGGAGGGCGGCCTTTTTTTGGCGCCGGATAATCAGGGCCATGACAGCTAGCGACGAATGGTTGACGGTCGAATCGATCGATCTCGAGGCCCAGGGCGTGGCCCGCAACGCCGAGGGCAAGGTGGTGTTCATCGAGGGTGCGCTGCCCGGTGAACAGGTGCAGGTGCGGGTGGGCCGCAGCAAGACCGCCTGGGAGCAGGGCACGATGACGGCGATGCGGCGCGAGAGCTCGCAGCGCGTGCGCCCGGGCTGCCCGCACTTCGGCCTGCATCCGGGGTCTTGCGGCGGCTGCAAGATGCAGCACCTGAACGCCGCCGCGCAGGTCGCGGTCAAGCAGCGCGTGCTGGAGGACAACCTGCAGCACCTGGCCAAGGTCAAGCCCGAGCTGATGCTGCGGCCCATCGAAGGACCGACCTGGGGCTACCGTTACCGGGCCCGCTTGTCGGTGCGCCATGTGGCCAAGAAGGGCACGGTGCTGGTGGGTTTTCACGAGCGCAAGAGCAGCTTCCTGGCCGACATGTCGGTCTGTCCGGTGCTGCCGGCGAAGATGAGCGCGATGCTGCTGCCGCTGCGCGAACTGATAGGCCGGATGGACCAGCGCGACCGCCTGCCGCAGATCGAGCTGGCGATGGGCGAGCGGTTGGAAGGTCCGGTGATCGCGCTGGTGCTGCGCCATCTCGAACCGCTGACGGCTGGCGATGGCGAGCGGCTGCGCGCCTTCGCCGCCGAACAAGGCGTGCAGTGGTGGTTGCAGCCCAAGGGCCCGGACACGGTTCACCTGCTCGACGAGGGCGGGCCTGAACTGGCCTATGCGCTACCCGAGTTCGGCATCACGATGCCGTTCAAGCCGACCGATTTCACCCAGGTCAACCATGCGATCAACACCGTGCTGGTGGGCCGTGCGCTGCGGCTGCTGGCACCGACGCCGCAGGAGCGGGTGATCGACTGGTTCTGCGGCCTGGGCAATTTCACGCTGCCGCTGGCGACCCGCGCGCGGGCGGTGCTGGGCATCGAGGGCAGCGAGGCCCTGGTGCAGCGCGCGCGCGAGAACGCCGAGCGCAACGGCCTGGCCGGGCGCACCAGCTTCTCCGCGCGCAACCTGTTCGAGCTCTCGGTCGACGACCTGGTGGCGTTTGGCGCCGCCGACAAGTGGCTGATCGACCCGCCCCGCGAGGGCGCTTTCGCCCTGGTCAAGGCGCTGGTCGACCTGCACGGGGCGCCGCGCGAGGGCTGGACGCCGCCTTCGCGCATCGTCTACGTCAGTTGCAACCCGGCCACGCTGGCGCGCGACGCCGGTCTGCTGGTGCACCAGGCCGGCTACCGCTGCGTGGCGGCAGGGGCGGTCAACATGTTCCCCCACACCGCCCATGTGGAGAGCATGGCGGTCTTTGAATACCAGGCCTAGCCGCGGCGCGGGTGGCCTGTGGTCAGTCAGGGTGACAGCAGGTTGCGCAGGCCGCGCGCCGTCAGCATGCTGCCGGGAAGGCGGCGCTCGTTCAGCACGTCGCCCAGCTTGGCCATCAGGCGCGGGCTGTGCCTCGCCCGCCAGATGACCAGGTTCACCAGCCAGGGCCAGCGGTTGAAGCTGGCGGCCTGCCGGTAGGTGCGAAAGCGCGGCAGCAAGGCTTCCAGCCTGGCGTGGTAGTCCCGCGCAACGGCCTCATCGGATCTGGTCGCAGACGCTGGCGAGGTGATGTCGTCTGCCGGCACCAGCGCGGCATGGTCCAGCAGCGCATCGGCCGCGGCCATGCCGGTCTCCATCGCCTTGCCTATGCCCTCGCCGGTGAAGGAATAGGTGGCGCCGGCGGCCTCGCCGGTCACCAGCAGACCTGGGCGGGACCACATCGCGCCGGTCAGGTCGCAGCGGAACGGCGCGCCCTTGAGGCCGCCCAGCACCTCGCCCTCGCGCATCAGCCGCGCCGCCAGCGGTTCGGCCTGCAGGAACTGGTCAAACATCTGCCGCAGGTTGCTGCCGCCGCGCCGCCGCCTCGCGCTGCGGTCGTCGTCCTCCCGGCTGTCGAGCAGGCCGACACCGATGTTGAACACGCCATCCGGCGCGGGGAAGATCCAGCCATAGCCGCCATGCAGGTGGCGATGCCAGACGAAGCGCAGTTGCCGCAGGTCGTCGACCATGCCCGGATGACGCACATAGGTGCGCAGTGCCATGCCGCTGGGTGAGCGCCGTTGACAGAGGTTCGCGGCCAGCAGGGCATTCGGCAAGGCGCCAGTGGCCAGCACCAGCCAGCGCGACCTCAGGGCCCGGGTCTGCGCGCCGTCGCTCAACTCCGCCCCGCAGACACGCCCTGCCTCGTCGCGCAAGGGCGCCACGAAGCGCGCCGGCGCCCCCATCAGCGCACCGGCGGCCAGCGCCGCTCGGCACAGCAGCGCGTCGAGCTCACGCCGCGGCAGCACGGCCAGTTCGCCGGCGATGTCGATGAAGCTGCCGTTGGGTGCGACGCAGCGCGCCGCTGAAGCCGATTGCGCCAGCCGCATGACCTGGTCGTGCACGCCGAGCCTGCGCAGCGCGGCGTGGGTGTCGGGCACCAGGCCGTCGCCGCAGACCTTGTCGCGCGGGAAGACCTGTGAGTCGACCAGCACCACCCGCGGGCCGCCTTGGGCCAGCACCTGCGCGCAGGCACTGCCAGCCGGGCCCGCTCCGACCACCAGCACGTCGCAGCGGTCAGGCAGGTCGGAAAGAGCCTGGTTCCAGTCGGAGGTCGTCATCGCGGCAGCCGGGTTGTCAACGCCGCTGATTTTGGCCCGCCGGGTCGGGTGTTTGGCGCGAACAAGAGAAAAGGGACTGCACGCAGTCCCTTTTCTGTGGAGAAGGACTGAAAGCTCAGTCGCGCTCGCCGCCCACCACGCCCAGGATCATCAACAGGCTCTGGAACACGTTGTAGATGTCGAGGTAGATCGCCAGCGTGGCGCTGATGTAGTTGGTCTCGCCGCCGTCGATCACACGCTTGATGTCGAACAGCATGAAGCCCGAGAAGATAACGATCGCCAGCACCGACAGCGTCATCATCAGCGCGCTCGACTGCATGAAGATGTTGACGATGCCCGCCACCAGCAGGATCAGCGCGCCGATGAACAGGAACTTGCCCATGCCGGACAGGTCTCGCTTGATCACGGTGGCCAGCGTGGCCATGCCGAAGAACACCACCGCCGTGCCGCCAAAGGCCGTCATGATCAGCGACGAGCCGTTCTTGAAGCCCAGGATCATCGCCAGCAGGCGGGCCAGCATCAGCCCCATGAAGAAGGTGAATCCCAGCAGCACGAAGACGCCAGTCGAGGTCTCCTTGGTCTTCTCGATCGCGTACATGAAGCCGAAGGCACCGGCCAGGAACACGATGGCGCTCAGGCCGCTGCCCATCATCTGGGTGATGCCCGATGTCACGCCGACCCAGGCGCCCAGCACCGTGGGCACCATGGACAGCGCAAGCAGCCAGTAGGTATTGCGCAGAACGCGGTTGCGATCAGCGGCCGACATGCCCAAACCGGAAAAGCCGGACAAGGTTTGCTGTCGTTGTTCGTTCATGGACTCTCCAGGAGGGGTGACGTTGAAGCGGGTCAGATCCGCGATATCAATTGTAAGTTCCGCAGCATAGTCATGCTGACGCGGACGGCAATCGCCGCGCATGGCTCAGGCACACTTGGCAGCATCCCACTTTCGGAAATTTTCCATGCAAACCAAATCCGTGTTGACCCTGAGCGACGTTCGCGCCATTGCCCAGGCCGCCGAAGCAGAGGCCCTGGCCAACCACTGGGCGGTGACGATCGCCATCGTCGACGACGGCGGCCACCTGCTGTGGCTGCAGCGCCTGGACGGCGCCGCGCCGTTGTCGGCGGCCATTGCCCCGGCCAAGGCACGCACCTCGGCGCTGGGTCGGCGCGAGAGCAAGGTCTACGAGGACATGATCAACCAGGGCCGCTTCTCGTTTCTGAGCGCGCCAGCCCTCGAGGGCATGCTCGAAGGCGGCGTGCCGGTGCTGGTGGATGGCCATTGCGTGGGCGCTGTCGGGGTGTCGGGCGTCAAGTCCAGCGAGGATGCGCAGATCGCCCGCGCCGGCATCGCGGCGCTGGCTTGAGCGTCCGGGGCTGGGCTGCGTCAGGGCAAACCCGCAAGGCTATAATCGATGGGTTTACCTGCCACCATCGCAGCCCAGCGAAACTCCTGCGAAGTTTCCCCACCGGACTTCCTGCCCAAGACGATATCGAACTGATGTCGAACTGACGTCGACCTGATGTCGACCCGGGGCGGAGCTGGGCGAGCGCGACTTCCGGAGTCCTACTTGCTGCCCCTCCTGCCCCCCGCTCTTCTCGCCCTTGCAGACGGCACGGTCTTCCAGGGCATATCCATCGGCGCCCCAGGGCACACGGTGGGCGAGGTGGTGTTCAACACCGCGCTCACCGGCTACCAGGAAATCCTCACCGACCCGAGCTACTGCCGGCAGATCGTCACGCTGACCTACCCGCACATCGGCAGCTACGGTGTCAACGAGGAGGATGTCGAAGACCGGACAGTGCATGCTGCCGGGCTGATCATCAAGGACTTGCCGGCGCGGATGTCGAATTTCCGCGCCACGATGACACTCGACGCCTACCTGCGGCGCGAGGGCACGGTGGCGATCGCCGGCATAGACACCCGGCGTCTGACCCGCGTGCTGCGCAGCCAGGGGGCACAGAGCGGTTGCATCGTGACCTTCGAGGCCGGTGCGGCGGTCACGGCCGAGGACATCGCCCAGGCCCTGGCCCGGGCCCAGAGCGCGCCCAGCATGGCCGGGCTGGACCTGGCCAAGGTGGTTTCGGCCTCTCAGCCCTACGCCTGGACCGAGACCGAGTGGCAACTGGGCACGGGTTACGGCCGGTTGGACGCGGGGTCGGTCGAAGCGCGCTTCCATGTGGTGGCCTATGACTTCGGCGTCAAGCGCAACATCCTGCGCATGCTGGCCAGCCGCGGCTGCCGCGTCACGGTGGTGCCGGCGCAGACCCCGGCTGCCGCGGCGCTCGAATTGAAGCCCGACGGCATCTTCCTGAGCAACGGTCCGGGAGACCCCGAGCCCTGTGATTACGCGATCGCCGCGGCCCGCACGCTGATAGCGACCGGCATCCCGACCTTCGGCATCTGCCTGGGCCACCAGATCATGGCGCTGGCCTCGGGAGCCAGGACCTTCAAGATGAAGTTCGGCCACCACGGCGCCAACCACCCGGTCAAGGACCTGGACTCGGGGCGGGTGGCCATCACCAGCCAGAACCACGGCTTCGCGGTGGACGCCGATTCGCTGCCCGCCCATTTGCGGCCCACCCATGTCAGCCTGTTCGACGGCACGCTGCAAGGGCTGGCCCGCACCGACCAGCCCGCGTTCAGCTTCCAGGGCCACCCTGAAGCCTCGCCCGGGCCGCACGACATCGCCACCCTTTTTGACCGCTTCACGACGCTGATGGCGTCAAAGGTGGCGGAGAAAACCCATGCCTAAGCGCAACGACCTGCACACCATCCTCATCATCGGCGCCGGGCCGATCATCATCGGCCAGGCCTGCGAGTTCGACTACTCCGGTGCCCAGGCCTGCAAGGCGCTGCGCGAGGAGGGCTACAAGGTCGTGCTGGTCAACAGCAATCCGGCGACGATCATGACCGACCCGGACACGGCCGACGTGACCTACATCGAGCCCATCACCTGGCAGGTGGTCGAGAAGATCATCGCCAAGGAGCGCACAGCCCACCCCGACGAGACCATGGCCTTGTTGCCGACGATGGGGGGCCAGACCGCGTTGAACTGCGCGCTCGACCTGCACAAGCAGGGCGTGCTGGCGAAGTGGGGCGTCGAGATGATCGGCGCCAACGAGCACGCGATCGAGAAGGCCGAGGACAGGCTCAAGTTCAAGGACGCGATGACGGCCATCGGCCTGGGCTCGGCGCGCAGCGGCATCGCCCATACCCTCGAAGAGGCCTGGAGCGTGCAAAAGCGCATCATGGCCGAGATCGGTGCGAGCTCGACTGGAGGCTTCCCGATGGTGATCCGGCCCAGTTTCACGCTCGGCGGCACCGGCGGCGGCATCGCCTACAACCCGGAAGAGTTCGAGGAGATCTGCAGGCGCGGCATCGACCTGTCGCCGACCAAGGAGTTGCTGATCGAGGAAAGCCTGATCGGCTGGAAAGAGTACGAGATGGAGGTGGTGCGCGACAAGGCGGACAACTGCATCATCGTCTGCGCGATCGAGAACCTCGACCCGATGGGCATCCACACCGGCGACTCGATCACCGTGGCGCCGGCCCAGACCCTGACCGACAAGGAATACCAGCTGCTGCGCAACGCCTCGATCGCGATCCTGCGCGAGATCGGCGTCGACACGGGTGGTTCGAACGTGCAGTTCTCGATCAACCCGGTCGACGGCCGGATGGTGGTGATCGAGATGAACCCGCGTGTCTCGCGTTCGTCGGCGCTGGCGTCCAAGGCCACCGGGTTCCCGATCGCCAAGATCGCCGCCAAGCTCGCAGTGGGCTACACGCTGGACGAGTTGCGCAACGACATTACCGGCGGCGTCACGCCGGCCAGCTTCGAGCCCAGCATCGACTATGTCGTCACCAAGATCCCACGCTTCGCGTTCGAGAAGTTCCCGGCCGCCGATGCCCGACTGACGACGCAGATGAAATCGGTGGGCGAGGTGATGGCGATGGGCCGCACCTTCCAGGAGAGCTTCCAGAAGGCGCTGCGTGGCCTGGAGACCGGCATCGACGGCTTGACCGAGCGCACCGGCTGCCGTGCCATCGACCGCGACGAGATCGTCGAGGCCATAGGCAACGCCGGTCCCGAGCGCATCCTGTATGTGGCCGACGCCTTCCGAATCGGCATGACGCTGGACGATATCTTCGACGAGACCGCAATCGACCCCTGGTTCCTGGCCCAGATCGAGGACCTGATCGCCACCGAGGCCAGGCTCAAGGACCGCACGCTGGCCAGCTTATCAGCGGCTGAGCTGCGCTTCGTCAAGCAGAAGGGCTTTTCAGACAAGCGGCTGGGCAAACTGATGGCCAGCAACCAGCATGAGGTGCGGCGCGCCCGCCATGCCTTGGGCGTGCGCCCGGTCTACAAGCGGGTGGACACCTGCGCGGCCGAGTTTGCGACCCAGACCGCCTACCTCTACTCCTGCTACGAGACGGTGGACGGCGAGTGCGAAGCCGACCCCACCGACCGCAAGAAAATCATCGTGCTGGGTGGCGGGCCCAACCGCATCGGCCAGGGCATCGAGTTCGACTACTGCTGCGTCCATGCGGCGATGGCGCTGCGGGAAGACGGATACGAGACCATCATGGTCAACTGCAACCCCGAGACCGTCTCGACCGACTACGACACCAGCGACCGGCTGTATTTTGAGCCGGTGACACTGGAAGACGTGCTCGAGATCGTCGACAAGGAGCGGCCGGTCGGCGTGATCGTGCAGTACGGCGGCCAGACGCCGTTGAAACTCGCGCTCGAGCTCGAAGCCAACGGCGTGCCCATCATCGGCACCTCGCCCGACTCGATAGACATCGCCGAGGACCGCGAGCGCTTCCAGAAACTCCTGCATGAACTCGGCCTGAAGCAGCCGCCGAATCGCATCGCGCGCACCGAGGAGTCGGCGATCGCGCTGGCCCATGAGGTCGGCTACCCGCTGGTGGTGCGTCCCAGCTATGTGCTGGGCGGACGGGCGATGGAGATCGTGCATGGCGACAAAGACCTGGAGCGCTACATGCGCGAGGCTGTGCGCGTCAGCGACAAGTCGCCGGTGCTGCTCGACCGCTTTCTCGACGACGCGATCGAGGTCGACGTCGACTGCATCTGCGATGGCACGCGGGTGATGATAGGCGGCATCATGGAGCACATCGAGCAGGCGGGGGTTCATTCGGGCGACTCGGCATGCTCGCTGCCGCCCTACACCTTGCCCAAGGCCTTGCAGGACGAATTGCGCCGCCAGACCACGGTGATGGCACTGGCGCTGAAGGTGGTCGGGCTGATGAACGTGCAGTTCGCGATCCAGGGCGATGTCGGGCCGGTCGACGGCCAGGCCGAGAACGCGGTGGTCTATGTGCTGGAGGTCAACCCGCGGGCCTCGCGCACCGTCCCCTATGTGAGCAAGGCGACCGGCCAGCAGTTGGCCAAGATCGCCGCGCGCTGCATGGCCGGCCAGAAGCTGACTGAGCAGACCGGGCCTGGCGGCGTGCCGCCGCATGAGGTGATTCCGCCCTATTTCAGCATCAAGGAAGCCGTGTTCCCGTTCAACAAGTTCCCCGGCGTCGATCCCATCCTCGGGCCAGAGATGCGGTCGACCGGTGAGGTGATGGGCGTGGGCGCGACCTTCGGCGAGGCCATGCTCAAGAGCCAGCTCGGCGCCGGATCGCGCCTGCCGACCAAGGGCACGGTGGTGATCACGGTCAAGAGCGGCGACAAGCCGCGCGCCGTCGGTGTGGCGCGCGACTTGGTGGCGCTGGGCTTTACTGTGGTGGCCACCAAGGGCACGGCAGCGGCGATCGCTGCGGCCGGCGTGCCGGTGCGGACTGTCAACAAGATCATGGACGGCAGGCCGCATATCGCCGACATGGTCAAGGGCGGTGAAATCCAGTTGGTCTTCACCACCGTCGATGAGACCCGCACCGCGATCGCCGATTCGCGCTACATCCGCACTGCCGCGCTGGCCAACCGCGTGACCTACTACACGACGATGGCGGGCTGCGAGGCTGCCACCGAGGCGATGAAGCACCAGTCCGGCATGACGGTGCGCAGCCTGCAGGAATTGCACGTCGAGTTGATCTAAACTCCTGCGTCCGCGATTTTTCCGTTCCGCCGCCTTTGTGCCCGCCCGCCGGGTGCGCAGTGCGGCGGATTTGTTTTTGTCCGTCCCCACTTGTACTCAGGATGCCTCATGGCCACCATCCCCGTCACCAAGCGCGGTGCTGAATTGCTCAAGGCCGAGCTGCACCAGCTCAAGACCGTCGAACGCCACGCCGTGATCCGGGCGATATCTGAAGCGCGGGCCCAGGGTGACCTGTCCGAGAACGCCGAGTACGAGGCCGCCAAGGACAAGCAGGGTTTCATCGAGGGCCGCATCCTCGAGATCGACAGCAAGCTCGCGGCCGCGCAGGTGATCGATCCGTCCACCGTGGACGCAGGTGGCCGGGTGGTGTTCGGCGCCACCGTCGACCTGGAAGAAGAGTCCAGCGGTCAGGAGGTCACCTACCAGATCGTCGGCGACGACGAGGCCGATCTGAAGAAGGGACTGATCTCGATCAGCTCACCGATAGCGCGCTCGATGATAGGCAAGGAAGCCGGCGACGTGGCCGAGGTGCATGCACCGGGCGGCGTCAAGCGCTACGACATCGTGGACGTGCGCTACGTCTGAGGCTGGCGTGGTCTGGCAGCCCAGGGTCGAGCGGCTGCGTCGTTTGCTGCCAGGCCTGTGGGCTGGCATGCTGCTGTGCACGGCGCTGATCGCCACGCCGGCGCCGTTCGCGCTGCTGGAACGTGCGGATGCCGGGCGTGTCGTCGGCCGCATCTTTGTTCAGGAAGCCTGGCTGAGCCTGGCGCTGGCGCTGAGCCTGCTGGCGATCGAGCGGGTGCGCGCGCGACGCGCGTCCGAACTCGGCCAGGGTTCGGTCCTGAGCACCGAGATGCTGCTGGCGCTGGGCACGGTGTTCTGCACCGTGGCGGGTTACTTCGCGATCCAGCCCCTGCTGCCCGCGGCGCGGGCCGGGCAGAGCGTGTTCAGTTTCGGCCAATTGCATGCGGTCAGCACGCTGTTCTTTGGCCTCAAGACCGTGCTGGTGCTGGTGCTGGCCTGGCGTGTTGCCAAGCCCGCCACGGTCAGTCCTGCGCCTTTTTCTTGACGCTGGTCACGCGTGTGCGCACGCGCTTGATCTCGCCGGCGGCCGTGACCCGCTGATTGCCAAAGACGGTGATCTTCTTGATCTGGGCCCGGTGGTTGCCGCTCTTGGAGAACTTCAGGATCTTGACCACGCGGGGCGCAGCCATGCCGCCTTCCTTGACGGCCTTGTCCTTGTCGGGCATCGGCCGCCACAGCACAAGCAGCTTGCCGATATGTTGCACCGGCGCGGCGCCCAGCTTGTCGGCCAGGGCGGCCAGCGCGGCCTCGCGGTCAGGGCGCGAATCGGAGAACATCCGCACCTTGATCAGGCCATGGGCCTTGAGCGCCAGATCGGCTTCCTTGAAGATGGCATCGCTCAGGCCCTCGCCGCCAATGGCGACGACAGGGTCGAGATGATGGGCTTCGCCACGCTTATCTTTGCGTTCGGCGGGCGTTAAATGAAGTGCAGACATCGCCGTATTATCGCCCCGTCATGAAAATCGACTCAAAGAGCAAGAAGATCAACAAGGCCTGGCTCAACGACCATGCCAACGACACCTATGTCAAGCTGGCCAAGCGCGAGGGCTACCGGGCCCGCGCGGCCTACAAGCTCAAGGAGATCGACGAGACGCTGGGCCTGTTCAAGCCTGGCCAGACCGTCGTCGACCTGGGTTCGGCCCCGGGCGCCTGGAGCCAATACCTGCGCCGGCGCTTCGCGCCCAAGGCTGCCGGCACCGGCGGCGCAGCGGTGGGCGAGTTGCTGGGCACCATCATCGCGCTCGACATCCTGCCGATGGCGCCCATCGAGGGTGTGCAGTTCATCCAGGGCGACTTTCGCGAGGACGCGGTGCTGGCGCAGTTGAACGCGACGGTGGCCGGGCGGGCGGTGGATGTGGTGGTCTCGGACCTGGCGCCTAACCTGACCGGCATCCACGACGCCGATGCCGCCCGCATCGAGCACCTGATCGAACTGGCGCTCGAATTTGCCCAACACCACCTCAAGCCGACGGGCACGCTGGTGGCCAAGGTCTTCCACGGCAGCGGCTACAACCCGTTGGTCGCGTTGTTCAAGCAGCAGTTCCGGGTCGTCAAGCCGCTCAAGCCTAAGGCCTCGCGCGACAAATCAGCTGAAACTTATCTGATCGGGATCGGTCTGAAGATCGCGTCGCCCGCAGTGGGATGTCCTGTTGGCGATGGGTCGAATTCGGCATGAATTCACCCCGTCTGGCGCTGACCACCTGCCCGGTGCAGGGGGCTTGACTCGACTAGAATCGGCCCCACATGCCACCGACTGGGGATGACAGGCGTGAACCCGCGAGGGTGCAACGCGAGTCGCCATATGACAATCGGATTTGGTAATGCTTGGCTTAAGGAGCCGCGGTGAACAATCAATGGTTCTCGAAGGTCGCTGTCTGGCTGGTGATCGCGCTTGTGCTTTTCACCGTGTTCAAGCAGTTCGACCGCGGGGTGTCGTCGGGCTCGATGATCGGCTATTCCGATTTTCTTGAAGAAGTGCGCGCCAAACGCATCAAGGTAGTGACGCTGCAAGAGGGCAATGGCGGCACCGAGATCCTGGCCGTCACCAACGACGACAAGCGCATCCGGTCCACCGCCACCTACCTCGACCGGGGTCTGGTGGGCGACCTGATCAGCAGCGGCGTGAAGTTCGACGTCAAGCCGCGCGAAGAGCCTTCGCTACTGGTCAGCCTGCTCGTCAGCTGGGGTCCGATGCTGCTGCTGATCGGCGTCTGGGTCTATTTCATGCGTCAGATGCAGGGTGGCGGCAAGGGCGGGGCGTTCAGCTTCGGCAAGAGCAAGGCGCGCATGCTCGACGAGGCCAACAACTCGACCACCTTCGCCGATGTCGCCGGGTGCGACGAAGCCAAGGAGGAGGTCAAGGAACTGGTCGACTTCCTGAAAGACCCGCAGAAGTTCCAGAAGCTCGGCGGCCGGATCCCGCGCGGCGTGCTGCTGGTCGGTCCGCCCGGAACCGGCAAGACCCTGCTGGCCAAGGCCATCGCCGGTGAGGCCAAGGTGCCGTTCTTCTCGATCTCGGGTTCCGACTTCGTCGAGATGTTCGTCGGCGTGGGCGCGGCCCGGGTGCGCGACATGTTCGAGCAGGCCAAGAAGAGCGCGCCCTGCATCATCTTCATCGATGAAATCGACGCCGTCGGTCGGCACCGCGGTGCCGGCCTGGGCGGCGGCAACGACGAGCGCGAGCAGACGCTCAACCAGATGCTGGTCGAGATGGACGGTTTCGAGACCAACCTGGGCGTGATCGTGATGGCCGCGACCAACCGGCCCGACATCCTCGACCCCGCGCTATTGCGCCCGGGCCGCTTCGACCGTCAGGTCTACGTCACGCTTCCCGATGTGCGCGGCCGCGAGCAGATCCTCAACGTGCATATGCGCAAGGTGCCGATCGGTCAGGACATCCGGGCCGACATCCTGGCGCGCGGCACCCCGGGCTTCTCGGGCGCCGATCTGGCCAACCTGGTCAACGAGGCAGCACTGTTCGCTGCGCGCCGCAGCGGACGCGTGGTCGAGATGGTCGACTTCGAGAAAGCCAAGGACAAGATCATGATGGGCCCCGAGCGCAAGAGCATGGTGATGCCCGAGGAAGAGCGCCGCAACACTGCCTACCACGAGGCCGGCCATGCGCTGGTGGCGCGCCTGATGCCCAAGACCGACCCGGTGCACAAGGTCACGGTGATCCCGCGCGGTCGCGCGCTGGGGGTGACGATGCAGTTGCCCGAGACCGACCGCTACAGCCTGGACAAGGAGCGCATGCTCTCGACCATCTCGGTACTGTTCGGCGGCCGCATCGCCGAGGAAGTGTTCATGCACCAGATGACGACCGGCGCCAGCAACGACTTCGAGCGCGCTACGGCAATCGCCCGCGACATGGTCACGCGCTACGGCATGACCGACGAACTCGGCCCGATGGTCTATGCCGAGAACGAGGGCGAGGTCTTCCTCGGCCGTTCGGTGACCAAGACCACGACGATGTCCGAAGAGACGATGCGCAAGGTCGATCTGGTGATCCGTCGCATCATCGACGAGCAGTACGCGATCGCCCGCAAGCACATCGAGGACAACCAGGACAAGATGCACATCATGGCCAAGTCGCTTCTCGAATGGGAAACCATCGACGCCGAGCAGATCGAGGACATCATGACCGGCAAGCCGCCGCGCCCGCCCAAGGATTGGGTGCCGAATGACCGCACCCGAAATTCGGGTTCGGGCCCGGCCGGCGGCAGCGGCACGGTCAGCACCGATCCAGCCCCTGCCACGGTCGTCTGAGCGGTCTGGCAGCAAGGTTCTACAGCCGCAATCGACGGGGCCTTCGGGCCCCTTTCTCATGAATCAGCGCTTGCTATGCACTGGCAGACCAGCCGTTTCCTGATCGACCTGGGCCGGCCGCGGGTGATGGGGATCGTCAACACGACACCGGATTCGTTTGCCGATGGCGGTCGGTATGCCAGCGCCGATGCGGCGATCGCGCACTGCGAGCAACTGTTGCGCGAAGGCGCGGACATTCTCGATATCGGTGGCGAGTCGACCCGGCCTGGCGCCCGTCAGCCCGACTTGGCCGAGGAGCTGGCCCGCGTGCTGCCGGTGCTTCGGCAGGCCGTCACGCTGGGCGTGCCGGTGTCGGTGGACACCAGCCGTCCGGAGATCATGCGGGTCGCGCTCGACCTGGGTGCGGACATCGTCAACGATGTGCGCTCGTTGTCCCGACCCGGCGCGTTGGCCGTGGTGGCAGCGCACCCCGGCTGCGGGGTCTGCCTGATGCACATGCAGGGCGAGCCCTGCGCGATGCAGCAGTCACCGGCCTACGCGGGTGATGTGGTGGCGCAGGTGCGCGCCTGGCTGGACCGGCGCCTGCGGCAGGTTCATGCCGCCGGCGTGGCGCTGGACCGCATCACGCTCGACCCTGGCATCGGCTTCGGCAAGACGCCCGAACACAACTGGGCGCTGCTGCGGCGGCAGGCCGAATTGCTGACGCTGGGCCGACCGCTGCTGCTGGGCTGGTCGCGCAAGTCGACGTTGGGCGCGCTGACCGGTAGGCCAGTGGACCAGCGCCTCGTACCCAGCGTTGCGGCGGCGCTGGCCTGCGTGCAGCGCGGCGGCCAGGTGGTTCGCGTGCACGATGTGGCGGCCACGGTGGATGCACTCAAGGTCTGGGGCGCTGCCGGCTTGCTGGCGGATCACAATCCAGGCCTGCGAACAGGGACGAGCACAACATGACGCGACAATTCTTCGGCACCGACGGCATCCGCGGCACGGTAGGCCAGGCGCCGATCACGCCCGATTTCATGCTCATGCTCGGGCACGCGGTGGGCCGGGTGCTGCGCCGAACGTCCAGCCGACCAACGGTGCTGATCGGCAAGGACACCCGGATCTCGGGCTACATGATCGAATCCTCGCTGGAGGCCGGGCTGGCCTCGGCCGGCGTCGATACCTTGCTCACCGGCCCGTTGCCGACGCCGGGCGTGGCCTACCTGACGCGCGCGCTGCGGCTCGATCTGGGCCTGGTGATCAGCGCCTCGCATAACGCCTATCCCGACAACGGCGTCAAGTTCTTCTCCGCCAAGGGCGAGAAACTGCCCGACGATTGGGAAATCGCGGTCGAGGCGGCGCTGGCCGAGCCGCCGCAATGGGTCGATTCGGCCACCCTGGGCAAGGCGCGCAGGCTCGACGACGCCCGCGGCCGTTACATCGAGTTCTGCAAGAGCACGGTCGACAAGGACATGTCGCTGCGGGGCCTGAAGGTGGTGGTCGATGCGGCGCATGGCGCGGCCTACCATGTGGCGCCAGAGGTCTTCCATGAACTGGGGGCCGAGGTGGTCGCCATCGGCTGCCAGCCCGATGGCTTGAACATCAATGCAGGTTTCGGCGCGACCTCGCCGCAGGCGCTGGTGGCAGCGGTGGCCGAGCAGGGCGCCGACTACGGCGTAGCGTTGGACGGCGATGCCGACCGACTGCAACTGGTCGACCGCTTTGGCCGCTTGTTCAACGGCGACGAACTGCTCTACGCGATGGTGATGGACCGTGTGGCCCAGGGTCATGCCGTTCCCGGAGTGGTCGGCACCTTGATGACCAATATGGCGATCGAATTGGCTTTTCAGGCCCGAGGCATCGAACTGGTGCGCGCCAAGGTGGGCGACCGCTATGTCCTCGAAGCCTTGGCCGCGCGCGGTTGGCTGCTCGGCGGCGAGGGCTCCGGCCACTTGCTGGCGCTGGACAAGCACACCACCGGTGACGGCATCGTCAGTGCCCTGCAGGTGCTGCAGGCCACGCAGCGGGCGCAGGCCTCGCTGGCTGACCTGCTGGCCGGTGTCACGCTGTTCCCGCAGACCCTGCTCAACGTGCGCTTGCCCAGCTTGGCAAGCTGGCAACTGAACGCCAGCTTGGCCGATGAGACGCGCGCTGTCGAGCGTGAATTGGCTGGGCTGGGCCGGGTGCTGATCCGGGCTTCTGGCACCGAGCCGGTTCTGCGGGTGATGGTCGAGGCGCGTGACCGCGCTCAGGGTCGGCATCTGGCCGAGCGTCTGGTCGAGGCCGCAAAGGCCTGAATGGGGATCCGGCAGGCTTGGCGCCAAGACGGCCCAAGCGCTGAAGGGGTCGAATGTGACAGCCCTGCAGTCTCTTGATGACAGCTTCATGACGTGATCTTGAAATATGACAGGCCGTCATGTGCTTGTCATAAGGGCGGCCTAGAGTCCAGGCTTGGTGTTTTTCTTCCCCATCCCACAAACTCAAAGGCCTCGCCCATGAACTCGATGTTGCTCCGTGCTGCCCTGGCGTCGGTGGCTATGATTCCAGTCTTCGCCTCGGCCCAAGACGTGACCGGCGCAGGCGCTTCGTTCCCGGCGCCCATCTATTCCAAGTGGGCTGACGCCTACAACAAGGCTACCGGCGCGCGCATCAACTACCAATCGGTGGGGTCGGGTGCCGGCATCAAGCAGATCAAGTCCAAGACGGTCGATTTTGGTGCTTCCGACATGCCCTTGCATGACGATGAACTGGCCAAGGACGGCCTGATCCAGTTCCCCACCGTGATCGGCGGCGTCGTGCCAGTGGTCAACATCGCCGGCATCAAGCCGGGCCAGATCAAGCTCACCGGCGCCGTGCTGGGCGATATCTACCTGGGCAAGATCACCAAGTGGAATGATCCGGCACTGGTCGCGCTGAATGCCGGCGTGCCGCTACCGGCGGCCGACATTTCGACGGTCCACCGCTCCGATGGTTCGGGCACCAGTTTCATCTTCACCAACTACCTGTCCAAGCTGAGCGCAGACTGGAAGACCAAGGTTGGTGAGGGAACGGCCGTGAATTGGCCGCTGGGGCTCGGCGGCAAGGGCAATGAGGGTGTGGCGTCGTATGTCCAGCGCCTGCCAAATTCGATTGGCTATGTCGAGTACGCCTATGCCAAGCAGAACAAGATGTCGCATGTGCTGCTGAAGAACCAGGCTGGCCAGTTCGTCGAGCCCGATGACCTCAACTTCAAGGCTGCGGCAGCCGGCGCCGACTGGAGCAAGACCTTCTACCAGGTGTTGACCGAGCAACCGGGCAAGGACTCGTGGCCGATCACCGGCGCCACCTTCATCCTGATGCACAAGGCGCAGGATAAGCCGGTGAACGCCAGCAACACGCTGAAGTTCTTCGACTGGGCCTACGCCAGCGGCGACAAACTGGCATCGGACCTGGAATACGTGCCACTGCCCGATTCGGTCAAGGCGCTCTCCCGCAAGCTGTGGACGGACAATCTGAAGGACGCCGCCGGCAAGGCGATCGCCTACAAGTGATCCGGGTCGGGCGGCTTGCATCCGTCCGCATTGAGTTCCAAGTCCAGTGGAGGCCCCGTGGCCGCAGCCCTTCCCGCCAGCCCCTATTCCTCGTCGGAGCGCACCGTGCCGCACCGCCAACCGCCTGAACGGCGTCGCATCGCCCCCTGGGCCGACCCGCTGTTCGCTGCATTGGCACAGGGCGCGGCATGGCTGACGCTGTCTCTGCTGGTGGGCATCCTCCTCTCGCTGCTGATCGGCGCAGCGCCGGCGATCAAGCAGTTCGGGCTTGGCTTCCTGTGGTCGACCGAGTGGGACCCGGTGAAGGAGCATTTCGGTGGTCTGGTGATGATCTACGGCACGCTGATGACCTCGGCCATCGCGCTGCTGATCGCCGTGCCGGTGAGCTTTGGCATCGCGATCTTCCTCACCGAGATGTCGCCGGGCTGGCTCAAACGTCCGCTCGGCATCGCGATCGAGTTGCTGGCGGCGGTCCCCTCCATCGTCTACGGCATGTGGGGCCTGCTGGTCTTCAGCCCTATCCTGGCCACCTATGTGCAGCAGCCGCTGCAAGCGGCTTTCAAGGGCGTGCCGGTGCTGGGTGCCTTCGTCTCGGGCGCGCCAGTGGGCATAGGCCTGTTGTCGGCCGGCATCATCCTGGCGATCATGGTGATACCGTTTATCGCGTCGGTGATGCGCGACGTGTTCGAGGTCACGCCGCCGATGCTCAAGGAATCGGCTTACGGTCTGGGCGCAACCACCTGGGAGGTGGTCTCGCGGGTCGTGCTGCCCTACACCAAGTCCGGCGTGGTCGGCGGCATCATGCTGGGCCTGGGTCGTGCGCTTGGCGAGACCATGGCGGTGACCTTCGTGATCGGCAACTTCAACCAACTCAACTCGCTGTCGCTGTTCGAGGCCGCCAACAGCATCACCTCGGCGCTGGCCAATGAGTTTGCCGAAGCCGGCGAAGGCCTTCACCAGGCTTCGCTGATCTATCTCGGCCTGGTGCTGTTCTTCATCACCTTCGTGGTGTTGACGCTGTCCAAACTGCTGCTGTCGCAACTCCGCAAGGGCGAGGGGACCCGCACATGAATGCCATTTCCACCGCGTTCACCGCGGAGCAGCACCAGGCCCGGCATGCCAGGCACCGGCATCGCAAGCGCGTCAACGCGGTCGCGCTGA
Source organism: Burkholderiales bacterium (assembly GCA_947453625.1). Lineage (GTDB taxonomy): Bacteria > Pseudomonadota > Gammaproteobacteria > Burkholderiales > Burkholderiaceae_C > Pseudaquabacterium. The sequence continues at coordinate 139,357 of CANGHK010000004.1, read as the reverse complement.
TGCTGGCGATCGGCGCGATGGCGTTCGGCGTGTTCTGGTTGCTGTGGATCCTGTTCGAGACCTTTCGCCTCGGTCTGGGCGGCTTGAGCCTAGCCGTCTTCACCGAGATGACCCCGTCGCCGCAGGCCGACACCGGTGGCCTGGCCAACGCGATCTTCGGTTCGGTGGTGATGGCCGGTCTGGCCACGCTGCTGGGCACGCCGATCGGCGTGATGGCCGGCGTCTACCTGGCCGAGTACGGCCAGAAGACCTGGCTGGGCAGCGCGACGCGCTTCATCAACGACATCCTGCTGTCCGCCCCGTCGATCGTGATCGGCCTGTTCATCTACTCGGTGGTGGTGGCCCAGCTCAAGAGTTTTTCCGGCGTTGCCGGCGTGCTGGCGCTGGCGCTGATCGTGATCCCGGTGGTCATCCGCACCACCGAGAACATGCTCAGCCTGGTGCCGAACGCACTGCGCGAAGCGGCCTATGCGCTGGGCACGCCGAAGTGGATCGTGATCTCTTCGGTGACGCTCAAGGCGGCGCGCTCGGGCGTGATCACCGGTATTCTGCTGGCGATCGCGCGCATCTCGGGCGAGACCGCGCCGCTGCTGTTCACCGCGTTGTCCAACCAGTTCTGGACCAGCGATCTGAGCAAGCCCATGGCCAGCCTGCCGGTGACGATCTTCAAGTTCGCGATGAGCCCCTACGAGAACTGGCAAAAGCTGGCCTGGGCAGGGGTATTCCTGATCACGATCGGGGTGCTGGCGCTCAACATCGCCGCCCGCGTGTTCTTCCGCAACAAGCACTGACACCCTTTCGAGGACTGCCACATGGACACCCGTGTCGACCCCACCACCACCGAGAAGGTCAAGATCTCGGTGCGTGACCTCAACTTCTACTACGGCGGCTTCCACGCGCTGAAGAAGATCAACCTGACGCTGCCGGCCAACAAGGTCACCGCCTTCATCGGCCCGTCGGGCTGCGGCAAGAGCACGCTGCTGCGCACCTTCAACCGCATGTTCGAGCTCTACCCCGACCAGCGCGCCGAGGGCGAAATCCTGCTCGACGGCGAGAACATCCTGAACAAGGGTCTCGACGTCAGCCTGATCCGCGCCAAGATCGGCATGGTGTTCCAGAAGCCCACACCTTTTCCGATGTCGATCTACGACAACATCGCCTTTGGCGTCAAACTGTTCGAGACCTTGCCGCGCGCCGAGATGGACGAGCGGGTGGAGTGGGCGTTGAAGAAGGCTGCGCTGTGGAACGAGGTCAAGGACAAGCTCGACCAGAGCGGTTCCGGCCTGTCGGGTGGCCAGCAACAGCGGCTGTGCATCGCGCGCGGCATCGCGATCAAGCCCGAGGTGCTGCTGCTCGACGAGCCCTGCTCGGCGCTCGACCCGATCTCCACCGGCAAGATCGAGGAACTGATCCACGAGCTCAAGACCGACTACACGGTGCTGATCGTCACCCACAACATGCAGCAGGCGGCGCGCTGCTCGGACTACACCGCCTATATGTACCTGGGTGATTTGATCGAATTCGGCCGCACCGCCGACGTCTTTACGCAGCCCAAGCGCAAGGACACCGAGGACTACATCACCGGTCGGTTCGGCTGATTCACAGGGAGCGCAGCATGACTGAAAAACATCTATCCACGCAGTTCGACAACGAACTCAGCGGCATCTCGACCAGAGTGCTCGAGATGGGCGGGCTGGTCGAATCCCAGGTCGCTCAGGCTGTGCTGGCGCTGTCGACCTTCGACGACGAGATCGCCAGCGCGGTGATCAAGGAGGAGGAGCGGGTCAACGCGATGGAACTCGAGATCGACCGCGACCTGTCGTCCATCATCGCGCGCCGACAGCCTACCGCGCGCGATCTGCGGCTGTTGATCGCGGTGTCCAAGACCATTGCCAACCTCGAGCGCATCGGTGACGAGGCGGCCCGCATCGCCCGAACCGTGCAACGCCTGCTGAACTCCGGCCTGTCAAGCCGGCTGCGGCTGCCAGTGGGCGATCTGTCCTACGAATCCGAGCTCGCGACCAAGCAGTTGCGCAAGGCGCTGGACGCCTTTGCCCGGCTCGACGTCGTGTCGGCGGTCGAGGTGCTGCGCCACGACGACCAGATTGACCAGGAGTTCGAGGGATTGATGCGCAAGCTGATCACCTACATGATGGAAGATCCGCGCACGATCTCGTCGGCCATCGACCTGGTGTTCGTGGCCAAGGCGATCGAGCGGGTGGGCGACCATGCCAAGAACCTGGCCGAGCAGATCATCTATATCGTCAAGGGCACCGACGTGCGCCACAGTCCGGTGGACACGGTCGAGGGCCTGGTTCGGTGACGGCGAGTCGGACGCTGCAGCGATGAGCCAGATCGTGGTGGTGGAGGACGAACCGGCCATTGCCGAACTGATAGCGATCAACCTGCGCCATGCCGGACACGACGTGATCGTCGCCGCCACCGCAGAGCAGGCGCGCAGCCAGATCGACGCGATGCTGCCCGATCTGGTGGTGCTGGACTGGATGCTGCCCGGGCAAAGCGGGCTGTCGCTGGCGCGCCAGTGGCGGGCCGACCCGCGCACGCGTGAGCTGCCCATCATCATGCTGACTGCGCGCGGCGAGGAGCCCGACAAGGTGGCCGGGCTCGACGCCGGTGCGGACGACTACCTGACCAAACCGTTCTCCACCAACGAATTGATGGCCAGAATCAGGGCCGTGCTGCGCCGCAAGGCGCCCGAGTCGCTGGAGGACGCGGTCGAGGTCGGCGTGCTGCGCATAGACCCGTCCACCCGGCGCATCAGCGGGCGGGTCGACGGTCGTGAGGTAGACCTGAAGATGGGCCCCACCGAGTTCCGCCTGCTGCATTTCCTGATGACCCATACCGAGCGCGTGCACAGCCGCGCCCAGTTGCTCGACCGGGTCTGGGGCGACCATGTGTTCATCGAGGAACGCACGGTTGACGTCCATGTCAAGCGCTTGCGCGAGGCGCTGTCGCCCGCGGCCTGTGCCGGCATGATCGAGACTGTTCGCGGCGCAGGCTACCGCCTCACGCAGCACGCCAGCGCCGCGCCGGCCTGAGCGTCGCGACGGCGCGCATCCCTGATGGTCTGGTTCCTGCCGCGCCTGCTGGCTGTCGTCCTGGTGTTGGCCCTGGGCGTTGGCCTGGGTCATCTGGCGGGTGCAGCGCTGGGCTTGCCCGGCGTCGGCACGGTCACCGGTGCTGCCATCGCGGTGGCGCTGGCCGTGCTGGTCGATCTGCTGCGCGCGATGCGACTGATGACCTGGCTGCGCGGCGACCTGGCGCGTGCCGCGCCGCGCGACGCCGGTTTCTGGGGCGAGGTGGGTTACCGGGTCGAGCGCGCGCTGCGTCTGCGCGAACAGGCCACGGCGGCCGAGGCGAAGCGGCTCGAGGAGTTTCTATCGGCCATTGAAGCCTCGCCCAATGGCGTGCTGCTGCTCGATGACAAGGACCAGATCGTCTGGTCCAGCGCGGTCGCCGCGGACCACCTGGGGCTGGATGCCCGGCGTGACATGCGCCAGCCCATCACCAACCTGGTTCGAACCCCGGCCTTCGTCGCCTACTTGCAGGACGGCGACTCGCGCGAGTCCGTCAGCTTCGCCGCGCCGGGCGGGCAGGGCAACCTGCAGGTGGTGGTGCGGGCTTATGGCGATCGCCAGAAACTGGTGATCTCGCAGGATGTCACCGAGCGCACGCGCGCCGACGCGATGCGGCGCGATTTCGTCGCCAACGTCTCGCACGAGATCCGAACTCCGCTGACGGTGCTGGCCGGCTTTGTCGAAACCATGGCCAGCCTGCCGTTGACCGAGGCCGAGCGCGCCCGCGTGCTCAAGCTGATGGCCCAGCAGACCGACCGCATGCAGGTGCTGGTGTCCGACCTGCTGACCCTGGCCCAGCTCGAGGGCAGCCCACGGCCGCCGGCCGACCGGTGGGTGGCCATGGCGCCGCTGTTGCGGCGGGTGCTGGCCGATGCGCAGAACTTGTCGGCTGGCCGCCACCCGTTCGATGCGGTCGATCTGCCTGAGGTCGAAGTGGCCGGGCTGGAACCCGAACTGCTCAGCGCCTTGGCCAACCTGGTCAACAACGCGGTGCGCTACACCCCCGCCGGCGGGCGGATCGCCGTCGCCTGGCATGCCCGGGCCGATGGCAGCGCCGAGATCGAGGTGCGCGACAGCGGCATAGGGATCGCCCGCGAGCACCTGCCGCGCCTGACCGAGCGCTTCTACCGGGTCGACGGCAGCCGCTCGCGCGACACCGGCGGCACCGGCCTGGGCCTGTCCATCGTCAAGCATGTGATCCAGCGCCACGGCGGCGCGCTCGAGATCGACAGCGAACTGGGCCAGGGCTCACGCTTCAGGCTGCTGCTGCCGGCCAGCCGGGTGCGGGCCCGGGTGGGGGCGGGGGTACCGGCCGGGGCTTGAAGGCGGGTCAGTCAGCGGCCGGGACGCGGGTCCGCCGGTAGACCACCACCAATTCGCTGCGCTCGGTCGGGCCCCGCTCGCGCGCCAGTTCGGTCCAGCCGCGCTGCCCCAGCGCGGCGGCAGCAGCAGCACTGCTGGCAGCGGCCGGGCCGCGTTCGACCAGCACCTGCACCAGGACCGGGCACAGGCTGCCGTCCGCATCGGCCTGGGCGCGCACCTGGCGCCGGCCATGGAATTCGAGCGCGGCCACCAGCGACAGCGGTGCATTCGGCGCCGCGACGCAGCCCTGTGCCGGCAGGTGCCGCGCCAGGCGGTTGATCAAGGGCCGGTTGCTGCGAGCGTAGTCCAGCAAGGGCAGCCACAGCGTCATCAGCAGCAGCCAGCTCAGCGCCACGCCACCGGCGGGCAGCACCAGGCTCTTCCAGATCACAGGCTGGTGGCGCCTTGTGCGCCAGCGCACCAGCCAGGCCCAGGCCAGCGTGGCGGCCGTCGCCAGGCCGAGCTCCAGCGGCGAGAGTACCGGCTTGAAGCCCGGCGCCAGACGCAGCACGGTGGCGAGCGCGGCAGCCGGCGTGCCGGTCTGCATCGCCCCATAGAACACCCACACCACGCCGGCGCACAAGGTGAAGAAGAAGACCGAGAACCAGTCGATCGCCGCGGTGCTGCCGCGCTGCAGCGTGGGCAGCGCGAAGGCGGCCAGCACGGCGATGGCGGGCAGGCCCAGCATCAAGGCCCGGTCCGAGCCGTCCATCGCCACGCAGGCCGCCAGCGCCACCGCCAGTCCGAGCAGGGGAATCGCCAGATGGGGCTGGCCGAGCTGGCGGCGCCAGCGCACCAGCGTCCACAGCGCCAGGGCCCAGGCCGGCCACAGGAACCACAGCCAGAGCCTGGCCAGCGCGACCGGCCCGACCTGCGGCGCCAGGCGCCAGGCCCAACTGCCGGTGGCCCAGGCCAGCAAGGCGGCCAGCAGTACGGCCGCGGCCAGCCAGGGGGTCAGCGATTTCAGGCCCGCCTGGCGGCTGCGCAGGCACAGCAGCAGGCTGCCGCAGCCCATCGCCAGGGCCATCACCGGGGCGCCACTGGCGGCCAGCGCCGGCAAGGCCAGCAAGGTGCCCATGCGCGCCGGCCAGCCGCGGTGGATGGCCGCGGCCAGCGCCCATTGCAGGCAGGCCATCGCCGCCAGCTGGACCAGCTCGGGCGTGGTCTCGTGGCCGAGTTGCAGCAGGCCCAGCGTGGCGATCAGCGCCAGCAGCGCGCCGTCGGCGATCGCCCGGGCATAGTCGACCGGATTGGCCTCACCGCCGAAGGCCAGTGGCAGCGGCTGCGCCGCCTCGCTGCGGGCGAGGTGGAAGGTGGCGTACCACAGCGCCACCAGGGACAACACCAGCAGCAGCGCGAAGGGCAGGCGCGCGGCCAGGTCGGGCGCCAGCCAGGGTTGGGAGGCCTTGATCGCCGCCGCGCCTATCCAGTGCGGCAACAGCGCGGCGCCGGTGGGCACGCCACCCAGCGACGGCGCGAGCCAGGGCGCGCGGCCCTCGGCGATGGCCAGCATCTGGCCAAAAGCGTTGAGGTCGGCGCCGCGCCAGGGGTCTCGACCGATCAGGCCTGGCAGCACATAGGCCGCGCAGAACAGCAGCAAGGCCAGGCGCGGCAGGCGCTTGGCAGCGGCCTGGGTCACCAGGGCAGGGTTGGGGGTAGAGGTCACCGGGCGATCATAGGGGGCAAGCGTAGCGGGCCTGAGCCACCCCCATTTGTGCCGTGCCCATGAAAAAGGGCAGCCCTGGGCTGCCCTTGCTCGCTTGCGCTCAGCGATCAGCGCAAGACCGATGCCGTGATCAGACGGCGGCCTTCTTGTTGAGACCCAGACTCGCAAATTTGTTGCGGAACTTCTCGACCCGGCCGCCCAGGCTGTCGATGCTCTTCTGCGTGCCGGTGTAGAAGGGATGGGTTTCGCTCGTGGTTTCGAGCTTCACCAGCGGCAGGTCGCGGCCGTCTTCCATCTTGACCATTTCCTTGGTGTTCACCGTCGAACGGGTGACGAACTTGAACCCATTCGACAGATCGACGAAGCAAACGTCGCGGTAGTTGGGGTGAATGCCTTCTTTCATGGGAAACCCTTCAAATATGTCGGCTTGTCATCGGGAGCCACGGGGCACCATGCCACGCACTTGCCGCAAGCGCAAAACCTTGGATTATAGCGCCGCCACCCGGCGGGGCCTCGAACTGGGCTGGCTCAGCCGCCCCGGCGCATCATGTCGAAGAAGTCGAGGTTGTTCTTGCTCGACTTCATCTTGTCCAGCATGAACTCCATCGCCTCGATCTCGTCCATGTTGTAGAGCAGTTTGCGCAGGATCCAGGTCTTTTGCAGGATCTCGGGCTTGAGCAGCAGCTCTTCGCGCCTTGTGCCGCTCTTGTTGATCAGGATCGACGGGTAGACGCGCTTCTCGGCCATCCGGCGGTCGAGGTGGATCTCGCAGTTGCCGGTGCCCTTGAATTCCTCGTAGATCACCTCGTCCATGCGCGAGCCGGTGTCGATCAGCGCGGTGCCGATGATGGTCAGCGAGCCGCCTTCCTCGACGTTGCGTGCCGCGCCGAAGAAGCGCTTGGGCCGCTGCAGCGCGTTGGCGTCGACGCCGCCAGTCAGCACCTTGCCACTGGACGGCAGCACGTTGTTGTAGGCCCGCGCCAGCCGGGTGATCGAGTCGAGCAGGATCACCACGTCCTTGCGCATCTCGACCAGGCGCTTGGCGCGCTCGATCACCATCTCGGCCACCTGCACGTGGCGGGCCGCGGGCTCGTCGAAGGTGGAGGAGATGACTTCGCCGCGCACGGTGCGCTGCATCTCGGTCACTTCCTCGGGCCGTTCGTCGACCAGCAGCACGATCATGTGGATGTCGGGGTGGTTGGCCACCAGCGCATGGGCGATGTGCTGCATCATCACCGTCTTGCCGGTCTTGGGCTGGGCCACCAGCAGCGCGCGCTGGCCTTTGCCGATCGGCGCCACCAGGTCGATGATGCGGCTGGTGATGTTCTCCTCGCCCTTGATGTCACGCTCGAGCTTGAACGCCTCTTTCGGGAAGAGCGGCGTCAAGTTCTCGAACATGATCTTGTGTTTGCTCTCCTCGGGCGTGACACCGTTGACGCGGTCGACCTTGACCAGCGCGAAGTAGCGTTCACCGTCCTTGGGCACCCGTACTTCGCCCTCGATCATGTCGCCGGTGTGCAGGTTGAAGCGGCGGATCTGGCTCGGAGACAGGTAGATGTCGTCGGTCGAGGCCATGTAGCTGGCCTCGATCGAGCGCAGGAAGCCGAAGCCGTCGGGAAGCACCTCGAGCACGCCGTCGCCGAACACCTGTTCGCCGGCGCGGGCGCGCTTCTTCATGATGGCGAACATCAACTCCTGCTTGCGCAGGCGGGCGACGTTGTCGATCTCCAGTTCCTCACCCATCGTGATGAGTGCGGAGACGTGGAGCGCCTTCAGTTCTGAGAGATGCATTTAGGGATTCACCGGGAGGTGGAGGGTATTCGCGCCGGGCTGTGAGCACGAGGCCGGGAGGTGGCGGTCAAGGGTGCCGGCGCTGGTGGCGAGACTTTGCCAGCACTCGACCCCTGACGGGCCGGAAACGGCGGCACGCGGTGCCGTGCTCGTTGGATCGGCATGTCGCGTGGGCAGCATGCCAGGGTCAGACAGAAAATCGGGCCTGATTGTCGGGCCGTACCGGAGGTCGTCCGTCGGCCGAGAGGGCTTGGTCCCGTGGAGAAAGCAGCGCGCCTCTTGGTCGCGCCGGCTGCTCCAGAAAGCGAATTATAGGTGCGGCGCGATGAATGCCGCCAATTGCGCCTTGGTGAGTGCGCCGACCTTGGTGGCGGCGAGCTGTCCGCCCTTGAACAACATCAGCGTGGGGATGCCCCGGATGCCGAACTTGGCCGGGATTTCGCGGTTCTCGTCGACGTTCATCTTGGCGATCTGCAACTTCGCGCCCAGTTCCACAGCGGTTTCTTCGAGGATGGGGGCAATCATCTTGCACGGGCCACACCATTCGGCCCAGTAGTCGACCAGCACCGGCGTGTCCGACTTCAGCACATCGGCTTCGAACGTGGCATCGGTGGTGTGCTTGATCAATTCACTGCTCATCGTTGTTCCTTGGGATGCCTGGAAAGGCGAAAGCCCGCGATGCAGGCTTGCCGGATTTTCGCACAAAGGGCCTGGGGCCGTGGCGAGGCGGGCCACGGGCCGCCTCGCGGTGAACAGCGCCGCCAAGTGGCGCTTGTTCGGCGCTTGGCGGCTGCGCGGCTTGGGTCCAATCGGTTGGAAATTCCGATAGTCGCACTGTGTCCGTACCCCCCATGCCCCGCGCCGCGCCGACCAGCGCCATTCGCCACCTCGGCCGGTTCCAGTTGCTGCGCCTGCTGGGCAAGAGCGCACGCACTATGCTGTGGCTGGTGGACGATCCACAGGTTGACCGGGAACGCGTGCTTGTCCTGCCGCGCGGCCGGCCGCCGGAGGCCCAGTCGCTGCAGCACTGGCTCGCGGCGGCGCACAAGGCCTCACGCATCGACCACCCAGGTCTGCTCCCGGTGGTCGAGGTGGGCGAGTACGACCGCTGGCCCTACATCGCCTACGACCGGGGCAGCGCCGTCACGCTGGCCGAGCGGCTCGGTGGCCAGGGGCTGGCGTCTACCGAACTGGTGCCCTGGGCGCTGCAGGTGCTCGCCGGCCTGGCTTTTGCCCACGAAGCCGGCATCGCGCACCACGATCTGCAGACCGGCATGCTGGTGCTGGCCGAGGGTGGCGATTGCCGCCTGATGGGCTTGGGCGTGGCGCTGCCGCCGCCGGCCGTCGGGTCGGGCCTGCAGGCCCAGCACCAGGCCGCCGAGCGCGATGTGCTGGCGCTCGGTCTGGTCTTGCACCATGCGCTGGCCGGCGCGCCGGCGCTGGACCAGTCCGATGTCGGCAGCGTGATCGCGCGCCTGGCCCCTCTAGGGCGCGACACCGTCCGCCTGCCCTGGACCGGCATGCACTCCATTCCCGAGGCGCTGCGCGCCATCGTCAACCGGGCCACCGATTGCCAGGCGCGCCAGCGCTACCGCAGCGCGCGCACCCTCGAGCGCGCGCTCGGCGGCTGGCTGAAGACTGAAGGCGAGTCGGGTGAAGGGCCTATCGCGCTCTTGCTCGACCGCATGCGCGCCGCCGGGCTGTTGCCGGCGATGCCCGGCGGGGCCTCCCGCGCCGTCCGCATGGCGGCCATGGAGCGCGAGCGCACCATCGAATTGGCCGAAGTCGCGTTGCAGGACGTGGGCCTTGCTTTCGAGTTGCTGCGCCGCGTCAACGGCCCCAGGTCGCGGGGTGCGCTTGGCGCGGGCAGCGGCACCATCCTGACCCTGCGCCGCGCGATTGCGCTGGTCGGTCTGGACGGCGTGCGGCATGCGGCGCAGGCCTTGCGGCCCTGGCCCGGTCCCTTGGGCGAGGCCCATGCCGACGATCTGGCCCGCTTGGTCAACCGGGTGAGGCTGGCCGGCCGCGTGGCGCAATGGCTGCGGCCGGCGGGCTACGACGCCGAGGTGGTCTACCTGCTGGCGCTGATGCAGAACCTGGGTCGGCTGGCGCTGCAATACCATTTTCCGGAGGAGGCGGCGCAGATCCGGCGCCTGATGCTGCCGGCGGCTGACGGTGAGCCCGAGGGCCCCGGCATGAGCGAGCACAGCGCCTCCTTCGCCGTGCTGGGGGTGGCGGTCGATGCCCTGGGCCAGGCGGTGGCACGCCACTGGGGCCTGGACGATGCCGTGCTGCAGATGATCCGCCGCTTGCCGCTGACCGCGCCTGTGCACGCGGCCGACAACGATGACGACATGCTGCGCCTGAGTGCGAGTTGCGCCAACGAGGTGGTCGATTCGCAAGGTCTGCCGACGCACCAGCGGGCTGCATTTTTGCTGCGGGTGGTGCAGCGCTATGGCCCTGTGCTGGGCATCAGCCTGCGTGAGGTTCAACTGGCCGCGCAGGGACTGGCGCCGGACAAGGTCGCCAGCGTCGATGGCGCCGCACCGGCGTGCGGGCCTGACCTTGCGGCGCCAACCCCTGCGCCGGCTGCGCCACAGACCGCTGGCCAGGCCTGCTCGGCATGAGCGCCGCACTGGCCCGCCCGCCGCCGGCGCACCGGGTCGGCCAGCGCATCGGCCGCTTCAGGTTGGTGGCCGAACTGGGCCGCGGCGCCCAGTCCACCGTCTGGCGCGCCCATGACGAGCGCCTGGACCGCGAGGTCGCTCTCAAGTTGCTGAGCCCTGACGGCGCCGGCCAGTCGCTGAGCCAGTGGCTGAACGAGGCGAGGGCGGTGAGCCGGCTGGGCCATCCGCACATCGTGCCGGTGTTCGAGGCCGACGAGATCGACGGCCAGGCCTGTCTGGTGTTCGAGCTCGTGCCCGGCTTCACGCTGGCCCAGGCGCTTCGCGGCAAGGGCGCGATGCCGGCGCGCGAGGCCGTGGCGATGATGCTGGGCGTGGTCGACGCCCTGCGCGCCGCCCATGCCCAGGGCATCGTGCACCGCGACTTGAAACCTTCCAACATCCTGCTCGACGCCGAAGGCCGGGCCCGGGTGATGGACTTCGGCATCGCCGCCCGGCTCTTCACAAGGGACGGAACGCCCCGGGCTGGCACGCTCGATCCGAACGTCGGCTGCATCGTCGGCACGCCCGGCTACCTGTCGCCTGAGGCGGCGGCCGGTGGCGCGCCGTCGGCGCAGATGGACGTGTTCGCCGCGGGCGTCGTGCTGGCCGAGATGCTGGCCGGCGCGCCGCTGATGACCCACCGCGAGCCCGGTGCCGCGTTGCGCCGGGTGCAGAGCGAAGACTTGCTGCTGCCCGACCGGGCCGATGTCGACGACCGCTTGCGCGCGGTGGTGCAGCGCGCCATCGCACGCGACCCGGCCAAGCGCTACGACAGCGCCGCCAGCCTGCGCGATGCGCTGATGCAGTGGCTGGCGCCGGCCTATGAGGCCGCACCCGAGCCCGGTGGCGGGCAGGGCCATGGCACGCTGGACTTCCTGCTGAGGCGCATGCGCCACAAGAACGATTTCCCCGCCCTCACCGAGCATGTGCTGCGCATCCAGCGCATGGCCAACTCCGACAGCGAGAACCTCCACCAACTGGCCGAAGCGATCCTCAATGACGTTGCACTGACGCAGAAGCTGCTGCGTCTGGTCAACACCGCCTATTTCCGGCGTGACGGCCATGGCGTCAGCACCGTGTCGCGCGCCGTGGCGCTGGTGGGGCTGGCCGGCATCCGCAACCTCGCGCTGTCGCTGGTGCTGGTCGAGCACATGAAGGACAAGTCCCATGCCCAGCGCCTGAAGCAGGAGTTCCTGCGATCGTTGCTGGCCGGCCAGTTGGCCGATGTGCTGGCCTCGCCGCGCGAGGCCGAGGAAGCCTTTCTCGGCGCAATGCTGCACAAGCTGGGCCAGATGCTGACCGAGTTCTACTTTCCGGACGAGGCCGAGGCCATACGCGCGCAGTTGCGGCTGCCTCTGGTGGGTCAGGCGCTGCTCGCGCATCCCGACCAACTCGTCGAGCGTGCCGCGCACAAGGTGCTGGGGCTGGGGTTCGAGGCCCTGGGCGTCGGCGTGGCCCGCCACTGGGGGCTGCCCGAGTCGCTGCAGCGCTGCATGCGCCGACCCGACAGCACGCCGCCCTCGCAGCCGATTCCGCCCGGTCCAGATCGCCTGCGCTGGCTGGCGGTGGCCGCCAACGACTTGTCCGATGCGATGTGGCAGCCTGACGAGTCCGGCCTGCCGGCCCGGCTGGAGGCCCTGGCCCAGCGCTACGGCCGGGCGCTCGGCCTGCGCCTGCCCGACCTGTGGCGCGCTGCCGCCCAGGCCAAGCTGGCGCTGGCGCAGATGGCGCCGGCGATGGGCCTGTCTCTGCCCCAGGGCGCGCAGGGCCGGCATCTGCTGGCCGGGATTCCACTGGCTGACAAGGCGGACAGGGCTGACGCACTTTCGCCCCAGCCGGCCACCTTGGTGCTGCATCGACGGGACGGTCGAAGTGCCGACCCGGCGGGCGGCGAAGCCGCGACGCTGCGGTTGCTGCCGGTCCCATCCGCCCATTCCGTCAACCCGGCCGCGGTCACCGACCTGCTGGCGGCGGGCATCCACGACATCACCGACGCCCTGGCCGGCGATGCCTTCCGCCTAAACCAGGCACTGCGCATGGTGTTGGAGACGATGTACCGCGCGCTGGGCTTGCAGCGCGTCGTGTTCTGTCTGCACGACACCAGCACCGGCCGGCTCAGCGGGCGCTTCGGACTTGGCGACCGGGCGGGCGTGCTGAGCCCGCTGTTCCAGGTGCGCTTGCAATGGCCGGCTGGCCAGTCGCCCGACCTGTTCAGCGCGGTCTGCCTCAATGCCCGCGACACCTTGATCACCGACAGCCGCCAGCCGACCATCCTGCCGCGCCTGCCCGGCTGGTACCGAGAGCAGGTGAATGCGCCCACTTTCCTGCTGCTGCCGCTGGTGATGAAGGGTTTGCCGTTTGCCCTCATCTACGCCGACCAGTCCGAGGCCGGTGGTCTGCAGGTGAGCGAAAGCGAATTGGCCTTGCTTCGCACCTTGCGCAACCAGGCGGTGGTGGCATTCCGCCAAGGCGGCGGGCAGGGCTGAGTGCTGTTTCAGCGCATTGCCGACGCGCTTTTCGGCTGATTTGCAGCCGCAGGCCAGCCCAGGCGCTGAAAGTGGTGACGAGCCTGACCCCGGCACTGGTCGCAACGCTTAGGGCTGCTTGGTTCCCCACCTGACCCGGTTGGGCGCGCTTCCATGCGGGGAGGCCCGTCGGGGGCGATTGTAGGGCAGCGCCCGGCCCCGCCGCTGCGCCTCAGGTCTATCGGCCCCGGCTTGTGACGCATCAAGGCGGTGGCCGCGCGGCTGGGGCATGGTGCGGATTCTCAACCTCAGCCCATCGGATCCAGCGCATGCAAGAACTTCAGGCTTCGACCGCACCCACGCGCCAGGCGCGGCCCTGGGCCGCCATGCTGGGCGCGCTGGCGGTATGGTCGCTGGCGGGCCCGGCCGCGGCGGCCGACGCAGCGGCCAGCAGCCCCATGCCCGCGCCGCCGGCGAGTTCGGCCAAAGTGGCCAAGGTGAGCAAGCCGCCGGGGGTGGCGGTGACCGTCACGCCAGAGATGACCGGCGCCGGCATCGTCTCGAGCGGCGTGGTGCTGCCGCCCATCCCGCCGGCCACCGGCACGCGCCAGCAGCCGGTGCCGTCCTGGGGCAAGCCCTTGCCCTACCCGATCGTGATCGCCGACCGTCGCAACAACCGACTGATCGAGGTGGCGCCCGATAAACGCATCCTCTGGGAGTTCCCGTCGCCCAGCTTGACGCTCTACCGCGGCAACGAGGATGTGAACTTCTCGGCCGATGGCCGCCAGTTGGCGGTCAGCGAAGAAGACAACTTCGACGTCCACATCGTCGATTACGAGCGGCGCGTCATCACCTGGACCTACGGCGTGCCTGACACGCGGGGCAAGACCGGCACGCTGCTGAACTACCCCGACGACGCCCACCTGCTGGCCGACGGGCTGTTCCTGACAGCTGACATCCGCAACTGCCGGGTGATGATCATCGACCCCAAGGACAGCCGCATCGTCACCCAGTGGGGCGAGCCCGGCCAGTGCCACCACAAGCCGCCGCAGCAACTCGACTACCCCAACGGCGCCACTCCGCTCGAGAACGGCGACATCCTGGTCACCGAGATCAGCGGCGCCTGGGTCTCGCGCATCACCCGCGCCGGCAAGGTGCTGTACAGCGTGCGCGCGCCGCATGTCCGTTACCCGTCCGACACCTTCCCGACGGTGGACGGCAAGCAGTTGATCGTGGCCGATTTCGTCAAGCCGGGCCGGGTGGTGATCTTCGACCCGGCCACCGGCAAGCCGACCTGGGAATACTTTGTCGCCGAGGGCGCGGGCATGCTCGACCACCCGTCGATCGCCCGCGAACTGCCCGACACCGGCGATGTGCTGATCGTCGACGACCTGCATGACCGCGTCATCGTGGTCGACCGCCAGACCCGGGCCATCCTCTGGCAGTACGGCGTGCTGGGCGTCAAGGGCCATGCGCCGGGCTACCTGAACTACCCCGACGGTGTCGACCTCGACCTGTACCGCGATTGGAAGCGCGCGCTGAAGACGCCCTGATCGCGGGCCGCTGGGCCCGCTGGCTTGATCGGGCGTGACCGGTGTGGGCGGGCACGCATCGCCCAGGGCCTCGGCATGGCAAGATCGCGGCCCGACCTGAACCGAGGCGACCCGAGCCGCCGGTGCCAACGCCATGGCCAAAGTTCCGCCCGCCCACCTCCGCAGCTCCGCTTCCGTCCCGGTTGGCTCGGCCGCTGCCGCTGGCGCGCCACCCCCGCCCTCGATGCGGTCGTGGCGCGGCGAGGGGCCTTGGCTGGCCGTGGCCCTGGTGCTGCTGCTGACGCTGACGCTGGGTGCGGCCCTGTGGATAGCCAAAAGCGCGCCGGCGGCCCTTATCCCCGCGTCGGCCTCAGCACCCGGCGCCGCACCGCCGGCGGCGGTCCTGGTCGACAACGTGCAGTGCCTGGCCTGCCATGCCGAACAGGCCAGGCAGTGGCAGGCCTCGCACCACGCCCGGGCGATGGCCGCCGCCACGCCCACAGCGGTGCGCGGCGACTTCAACGACGCCCGCTTTACCCACCGTGGCGTCACCAGCCGGTTCTTCCGGCGCGGCGACAAGTTCATGGTGCACACCGACGGGCCGGACGGCCGGCTGGCCGATTTCGAGATCAGCCACACCTTCGGCGTCGACCCCTTGCAGCAATACCTGATCGCGATGCCCGGCGGACGCCTGCAGCCGCTGCAGATCGCCTGGGACACCCGCGCCAGGCGCTGGTTTCACCTGCGGCCTGACGAGCGCGCGCCGGCGGGCGACGTGCTGCACTGGACCGGCCGCTACCAGACCGCCAACACCCAGTGCCTGGCCTGCCACACCACCGGCTTCGAAAAGCGCTACGACCCGGCCAGCGACCGCTTTGCATCGACCTGGCGCGAGCCCAACGTCTCGTGCCAGTCCTGCCACGGCCCGGGCGACCGGCATCTGCGCTGGGCCCGGGCCAAGGCCGAAGCCAGGACGGTGGGCGCCGGGCCGGACGCCGCCGCCCTGGCCGAGCCGAATTTCGGCCTGACCCTGAGCTTCAAGACCCTGTCGGCGTCGCGCCAGACCGAAGTCTGTGCCGCCTGCCACGCCCGCCGCACCGAACTGGTGGCCACCGCGCTGCCCGGCCCGCCCCAGTTCGACAGCCAGTTGCCCAGCCTGCTGCAGCCCGGGCTCTACCATGCCGACGGCCAGCAGCTCGACGAGGTGTTTGTCGACGGCTCGTTCCGCCAGAGCAAGATGCACCAGCAGGGCGTAGGTTGCAGTGCCTGCCACAACCCGCACAGCGGGCAACTCAAGCTCGCCGGCAACGCGCTGTGCCTGCAATGCCATTCGCCGCAGGCCAACCCGGCTTTCCCCAAGGCGGCCGGGCTGTTCGATGCGCCGTCGCACCATTTCCACCCGGCGGGGTCGGCGGGTGCGCAATGCGTCAACTGCCACATGCCGTCCAAGACCTATATGCAGGTCCAGCAGCGGCCCGACCACAGCCTGCGCATTCCCCGGCCCGACCTGTCGGTCAAGATAGGCACGCCCAATGCCTGCAACGCCTGTCATGGTGACCGGTCCGCGCAATGGGCGGCCGACCGCGTGGCCGCCTGGTACGGCCCGCAGCGGCGCCAGGCTCCGCACTATGGCGAGGTCTTTGCCGCCGCCATTGCCGGCCAGTCGGGCGCCGGCGATGGCCTGGCCCAGTTGTCTGCCGACCCCGCCCGCCCGCCCATCGTGCGCGCCAGCGCGCTGGCCGCGTTGCGCGACGACCCGTCTGCCGGCCACCTCCAGCGCATCGCCGCCACCCGTGACGCCGACCCGGAAGTGCGCGCCGCCGCCGCCGACAGCCTGGACGCCCTGCCGGCAAACCTGCGCGCGCAGGCGCTGACGCCCTTGCTGACCGATGCGGTGCGCGCGGTGCGCATCGCCGCCGCTCGCAGCCTGTCGGCGCTGCCGCCCACGCTGAAGGACACGCTGATCGAGCCCCAGGCGCGCCCGGCTTTCGAGTCCGCGCTGGCCGAGTACCTCGCGGTGCAGCGGCTCGCGCTCGACATGCCCGGCGCACAGCTCAATCTGGCGGTGGTGTTCGAGAACCTGGGCCAGGCCGATCTGGCCGAGCAGCATTACCTGGCCGCGCTGCGGATAGACCCCGACTTCACCCCGGCCCGGGCCAACCTGGCTCGGCTCTACAACGCCGGCGCGCGCAACGCCGATGCCGAACGGGTGCTGAGCGAGGGCGTCAGGCGCCTGCCCGCGCAGGGTGATCTGCAGTATTCGCTGGGCCTGCTGCTGGCCGAGGAGAAACGCCTGCCCGAGGCCGCCCAGGCCTTGACCCAGGCGGCGCGGCTGCTGCCCGGGCGCGCCAAGGTGCACTACAACCTGGGCCTGGCGCTGCAGCAACTGGGGCGGCGCCAGCCGGCCGAAGCCGCGCTGCTGCAGGCCCAGCGGCTGGCCCCGGCCGACCCGGCCATGGCCTACGCGCTGGCGGTGCTCCATGCCCAGGCCGGCCGGCGCGCGCAGGCGCTGGCCTGGGGCGAAAAATTGCAGGCGCTGGCTCCCGCTGATGCCCAGGTGCACCAGTTCGTCGACGGCTTGCGCGGCGCGCGCTGAGCAGGCGCTGAGTCGGCTCAGCCCATCTGCGTCGGCAGCAGCGTGACGATGCCCGGAAACAGCCAGATCAGCGCCACTGCGGCCACCATCAGGAAGAAGAAGGGCAGCGTCACGCGGGCAATCCAGCCGATTTCGCGCTTCGTCATGCCCTGCAGCACGAACAGGTTGAAGCCCACTGGCGGCGTGATCTGCGCCATCTCGACCACCAGCACGATGAAGATGCCGAACCACAGCAAGTCGATGCCGGCCTTCTGCACCGTCGGCAGGATCACGCCCATCGTCAGCACCACCATCGAGATGCCGTCGAGAAAACAGCCCAGCACGATGTAGAAGCCCATCAGCGCGGTCAGCAGCGCCACCGGGCTCAGCTGCAGGCCGCCTATCCACTCGGCCAGATGGCGCGGCAGGCCGATGTAGCCCATCGCCAGCGTCAGGAAGGACGCGCCGGCCAGGATCAGCGCGATCATGCAGTACAGCCGCGTGCCGCCCATCAAGGATTCCTTGAAGGTGGTCCAGCTCATCGAGCCCTGCAAGGCCGACAGCACCAGCGAGCCCAGCACGCCGACGCCAGCGGCCTCGGTGGCAGTGGCCACGCCGCTGTAGATCGATCCCAGCACCGCGCCTATCAGCAACACCACCGGGATCAGGTGGCGCGACTCGAACAGCTTCTGCCTGAAGCTCATCGGCGGGTCGGCCAGTGGCACCCGGCCCGGGTTGAGCAGCGCCCAGACCACCAGGTAGCCCGAGAACAGCGAGGCCAGCATCACGCCGGGCAGCACCCCGGCCATGAACAGCTTGGCGATCGAGACGTCGGCGCTGACGCCGTAGACGATCATGATGATCGAGGGCGGGATCAGCAGCCCGAGCGTGCCGGCGCCGGCCAGCGAGCCTATCGCGATGTCGTCGGGGTAGCCGCGGCGCTTCAACTCGGGCAGCGTCATCTTGCCTATGGTCGCGCAAGTGGCCGCGCTCGACCCCGAGACCGCGGCGAAGATGGTGCAGCCGATCACGTTGGTGTGCAGCAGCCGGCCGGGCAGCGCCTGAACCCAGGGCGCGAGGCCGCGGAACATGTCGTTGGACAAGCGGGTGCGGAACAGGATCTCGCCCATCCAGATGAACAGCGGCAGCGCGGTCAGGGTCCAACTCGAGCTCGAGCCCCAGATGGTGACGGCCATCGCGTCGCCGGCCGGCCGGCTGGAGAACAACTCCATGCCTATCCAGGCCACGCCCGACAGCGCCAGGCCGATCCAGACCCCGCTGCCCAGGATGGCGAACAGCGTGACGATCAGCAGGCTGGTGATCAGCAGGTCGTTCATGGGGTGTTCATGCGCTTTTCAGGTCTCGTCATTCGTTGTGCAGCATCTCGTCGCTGACCAGGCCCACGCGCAGGCCGCGCCACTCCAGCAGCCATTCATCGATCAGCGCCAGCAGCAGGATCAGCGTGCCGGCGGCCATCGCCAGCTGCGGCAGCCACAGCGGCGTGGCGTCGTTGCCGGTGGAGATGTCGTTGAAGGCGTGCGATTGCCAGGCCAGCCGCACGCTGTAGAACGCCAGCAGCCCGGCCAGCGCGGCCGACGCGCCCAGCGCCCACAGCTCCAGCACATGCTTGGCCCGGCCCGACAGCGCGCCGAGCAGCAGCGTGACGCGGATATGCTCGCCGCGCTTGAGGGTGTGGGCCAGCGCCAGAAAGCCCGCGCCGGCCATCAGGTAGCCGGCGTAGGCGTCGGTGCCGGGCAGGTGGAAGTGCAGCAGCCGGCCGCTGATCGACAGCATCACCATCACCAGCAGCGCGACCATGCAGGCTGCGGCCAGCGCCGCCGCGCCGTCGAACAAGGCGTCTAGGGCACGCCGGGCAGATGGGGCAGTCACTTCAGGAAGGCGTCGACCAAGGTCTTGCCCTCGGGTCCGGCCTTGTCCAGCCATTCCTTGAGCATCGTGTCGCCGACCTTCTTCATGTCGGCCTTCAAGGCCGGCGAGGGCGGCAGGATGGTCATGCCGTTCTTCTTCAGCAGGTCGAGGTACTCGGTGTTCTTGACCTTGGAGACGGCCCAGCCCCGGGTCTCGGCCTCGGCGCCGGCCTTGAGCAGCGCGGCCTGGGTCGGCTTGTCCAGCGCGTCGAAGGCGGCCTTGTTGACCAGCACCGCGTTCTTCGGCAACCAGGCCTGGGTGTCGACGAAGAACTTCAGGTGCTCGAAGGTCTTGGTGTCGTAGCCGGTCGAGCCCGACGACATATAGCTCTCGATCACGCCGGTGGCCATGGCCTGGCTCAGCTCGGCGGCCTGCACCGTGACGGGCTGTGCGCCCACCAGTTCGGCGATGCGCGAGGTGCTGGGGCTGTAGGCGCGCCACTTCACGCCCTTCAGGTCGGCCGCCGCGTTGATCGGCTTCTTGGCGAAGATGCCCTGCGGCGGCCAAGCCACCGCGTACAGCAGCAGCATGCCCTGCTCGGCCAGCTTCTTCTCGAGCAGCGGGCGCTGCACCTTGTAGAGCTTGGCCGCCTCGTCGTAGCTGTCGGCCAGGAAGGGCAGGCCGTCGGCGGCGTAGACCGGCCACTCGTTGCTGAAGTTGGCCAGCAGGATCTCGCCGATCTGCGCCTGTCCGCCCTGCACCGCGCGCTTGATCTCGGTGGCCTTGAACAGCGCGGCGTTGGCATGCACGGTGATCTTGAGCTTGCCGGCGCTGGCCTTGTCGACATCGGCGGCGAACTGCACCAGATTCTCGGTGTGGAAGTTGCTGGCGGCGTAGGCCGCGGGCAGATCCCATTTGGTCTGGGCCCAGGCGGCGGACGCCGCCAGCGTGGTGATCAGGGCAGCGGCCAGGGCGCGCGCGGCAACGCGGCGACGGGGGAGGGGCGATGAGGTCATGAGCGCTTTCTTCGGCTGTGAATGACCCGAACAGAATAACGGCATAGTGGCGGGCATCCATGGGTGTTGATCCGAAGATAAAGCAAGCCCTGGGCCTGCGCCGGTCTGGCGCGCTGGCCGATACTGCCGGCCTGTGCAGCAGGGATTGAACGACATGGTGACATCGGCGACATCGGGTGAGGCGCGGGACTTGCGTGCCGATAAATGGCAGTTCTGGATAGACCGTGGCGGCACCTTCACCGACATCGTGGCGCGCCGCCCCGACGGCACGCTGGCCACCGCCAAGCTGCTGAGCGAGAACGCCGAGCAGTACCCGGATGCCGCAGTCGAGGGCATGCGCCGCTTGCTCGGCCTGCCCGCCGGCGCGCTGATCACGCCCGACCGGGTGGACTGCGTCAAGATGGGCACCACGGTGGCCACCAACGCGCTGCTCGAGCGCAAGGGCGACCGCACCGTGCTGGTGATCACGCGCGGATTCCGCGATGCGCTGCGCATCGCCACCCAGGCCAGGCCGCGCTTGTTCGACCGCCACATCGTGCTGCCCGAAATGCTCTACGAGCGCGTGGTCGAGGCCGACGAGCGGCTCGATGCCCAGGGCGCGGTGTTGCGCGCGCTGGACCTTGCCGCGCTGCGGCGCGACCTGCAGCCGGCCTTCGACGCCGGCATCCGGGCCTGCGCGATCGTCTTTCTGCACGGCTGGCGCAGCCCGGCGCATGAGTTGGCGGCGCTGGAGGTCGCGCGCCAGATCGGCTTTGGCCAGATCAGCGTCTCGCACCAGGTCAGCCCGCTGATCAAGCTGATCCCGCGCGGCGACACCACCGTGGTCGATGCCTACCTCTCGCCCATCCTGGGCCGCTACGTGGCCCAGGTGGCGGCGCAGATGCCGGGCGTGCCGCTGTACTTCATGCAGAGCTCGGGCGGGCTGACCTCGGCCGCTCGCTTCCAGGGCAAGGACGCGATCCTGTCCGGGCCGGCCGGCGGCATCGTCGGCATGGTCAGAACCGCCTTGAGCGCGGGCCATGGCAAGTTGATCGGCTTCGACATGGGCGGCACGTCCACCGACGTGTCGCACTACACGGTGGGCCCGGACGGCGCGCCGGGCGAGTTCGAGCGCGCCTTCGACACCCAGGTGGCGGGGGTGCGGATGCGCGCGCCGATGATGAGCATCCACACCGTGGCCGCCGGCGGCGGCTCGCTGATCCGCTTCGACGGCGCGCGGCTGCGCGTCGGGCCCGAGTCGGCCGGCGCCAACCCGGGGCCGGCGGCTTACCGGCGCGGCGGGCCGCTGGCGGTGACCGATGCCAACGTGATGCTGGGGCGGATACAGCCGGCGCATTTCCCGGCGCTGTTCGGCCCAGCCGCCGACCAGCCGCTGGACGGCGAGGTGGTGCGCCAGCAATTTGCCGCGCTGGCACTGCGCATCACCGCGGCCACCGGCCGGCCCACCAGCGCCGAGGCGGTGGCCGCCGGCGCGCTGCAGATCACCGTGGCGAGCATGGCCAACGCGATCAAGCGCATCTCGGTGGCGCGCGGTTACGACGTCACCGGCTACACGCTGCAGTGCTTTGGTGGCGCCGGGGGCCAGCATGCCTGCGCGGTGGCCGATGCGCTGGGCATGTCGACGGTGCTGATCCACCCGCTGGCCGGGGTGTTGTCGGCCTATGGCATGGGCCTGGCCGACCAGACCGCGATGCGCGAGGCCTCGATCGAGCTGGCGCTGGACGCCGCCGGTCTGTCGGTCGCGCGTGGTCGACTCGCCGCGCTGGGCGACGCGGCGCAGGCCGAGGTGGCCGCGCAGGGCGTGCCGGCAGACCGCATCCGCCGCGTCGAGCGCCTGCTGCTGCGCTACCAGGGCACCGACACCGCGCTGCCGGTGGCGCCGGCCGAACTGGCGACCATGGCCTCGGCCTTCGAGGCCGCCTACCGCCAGCGCTTCGCCTTCGGCATGCCGGGGCGCGGCCTGGTGATCGAGGCCGCGTCGGTCGAGGCGATAGGGGCGGCGCAGGCGGTGGGCGACGGGGCGGCTGCGGGCTGCGCGGCCGACGCCGCAGCGACGGCGGCGCAGCCCGAGCCGCTGGCCTGGGTCGCGATGCACTGCGCGGGCGACGACAGCGCCGACGCGTCGTGGCGCGAAGCTGCGCTGCACCAGCGCGAGGCCTTGCCGGCCGGCACGCGGGTCAGCGGCCCGGCGGTGATTGCCGAGCGCAACGCGACCACGGTGGTCGAGCCCGGCTGGCAGGCGCGGGTCGATGGCGACGGCACGCTGACGCTGCGCCGCGTCCGCCCGCGCCCCGCCGCGCAAGCCGTCGGCAGCGTGGCCGACCCGGTGATGCTCGAGGTGTTCAACAACCTGTTCATGAACATCGCCGAGCAGATGGGCTTGCGGCTGCAGAACACCGCGCACTCGGTCAACATCAAGGAGCGGCTGGATTTTTCGTGCGCGCTGTTCGACGCCCAGGGCGCGCTGATCGCCAACGCGCCGCACATGCCGGTGCACCTGGGGTCGATGAGCGAGTCGATCAAGACCGTGATCGCGCGCAACCCGGCGATGCAGGCTGGTGATGTCTACGTGCTCAACGACCCCTACCACGGCGGCACCCACCTGCCTGACGTGACCGTGGTCACACCGGTGTACCTGGGCGGCGCGGCGGCACCGGGTTTTTACGTCGCGTCCCGAGGCCACCATGCCGACATCGGCGGCATCACGCCGGGCTCGGTGCCGCCGTTCTCGCGCAGCATCGAGGAAGAAGGCGTGCTGCTCGACAACCTGCTGCTGGTGCGCGGCGGTGCGCTGCGCGAGGCCGAGTTGCGCGACAAGCTCGGCAGCGGCCGCTGGCCGGCGCGCAACCCCGACCAGACCATCGCCGACCTGCGGGCCCAGATCGCCGCCAACGAGAAAGGCGTGCAGGAACTGCACGCGATGGTCGCGCATTGGGGCCAGCCGACGGTGGCGGCCTATATGGGCCATGTGCAGGACAACGCCGAGGAGTCGGTGCGGCGGGTGATCACCGCGTTGGCGGCCCGGCCGCCAGGCGCGCCTGGCGGCGCACCGCCCCCCGAGGGGGGTGACCCGGCTTGGGGCGGCCCGGCGCTCGGGTCGGATGGCCAGTTCACCCTGCCCATGGACAACGGCGCGCAGATCCAGGTCAAGGTCACGGTGGACGCCGCCAGGCGCGAGGCGGTGATCGACTTCAGCGGCACCAGCGCGCAACTGCCCGACAACTTCAACGCCCCCAAGGCGGTGACGATGGCCGCGGTGCTCTATGTCTTCCGCACCCTGGTCGACGACGACATCCCGCTCAACGCCGGTTGTCTGAAGCCGCTGCGGGTGATCGTCCCCGAAGGCTGCCTGCTCAACCCGCGACCGCCGGCCGCGGTGGTGGCGGGCAATGTCGAGACCTCGTCCTGCGTCACCAACGCGCTCTACGGCGCGCTGGGCGTGCTGGCGTCCAGCCAGCAGACGATGAACAACTTCACCTTCGGCGACGCCACCCACCAGTACTACGAGACGATCTCGGGCGGGTCGGGCGCCGGGCCGGGTTTCGACGGCACGAGTGTGGTGCAGACCCACATGACCAACTCGCGCCTGACCGACCCCGAGGTGCTCGAGTTCCGCTTTCCGGTGCGGCTGGACAGCTACGAGATCCGGGCCGGATCGGGCGGCGCCGGCCGCTGGCGTGGCGGCGACGGCGGGGTGCGCAAACTGCGCTTTCTGCAACCCATGACCGCGGCCATCCTCAGCAACGGCCGCCTGCACGGCGCTTTCGGTGGCGCCGGCGGCCAGGCGGGTGCGCCCGGCATCAACCGCGTCGAGCGCGCCGACGGCAGCGTCGAGCCGCTGGCCTATATCGGCGAGGTGCTGATGCAGCCCGGCGATGTGTTCGTGATCGAGACCCCGGGCGGCGGCGGCTGGGGCCAGGCGCCAGGGGAGGGCGCATGAACACGCTGCTGCTGACGGGATTCGAGCCCTTCGATGGCGATGCCTTCAACCCGTCCTGGGCCGTGGCGCTGGCACTCGATGGCCAGCGGATAGGCGGGGCCCGCGTCGTGGCGGTGCAACTGCCCTGCGTGTTTGCCACCGCGCTGCCGGCGTTGCAAGCCGCCTTGGCCGCCCACCGGCCGCGCTGGGTGCTGGCGCTGGGCCTGGCCGGCAGCCGGTCGGCGATCAGCGTCGAGCGGGTGGCGGTCAACCTGGTCGACGCCCGCATCCCCGACAACGCCGGCGCGCAGCCTATCGACCAGCCGGTGCTGGCCGGTGGCCCGGCGGCCTATTTCACCGGCTTGCCGGCCAAGGCCATCGTCGCGCGCCTGCAGCAGGCCGGCCACCGCGCCGAGCTGTCTCATTCGGCCGGCAGCTTTGTCTGCAACCAGGTGTTCTACGGTCTGATGCACGCGCTGGCGGCGCCGCCCGGGTCGGCAGCATCAGCCACTGGGGGCTTCATCCACCTGCCACCGTTGCCCGAGCAGGCGGCGCGTTATCCGCAGGCCGCGAGCATGGCGCTGGCCGACCAGGTGGCGGCACTGCGGCTGGCGGTCGAGGCGGTGGCCGCCGGCGTCGCCGAGCTGCACACCGTCGGCGGGCGGGTGGACTGAGGTCGAACAGCCGGCTCAGGGCTTGAAGTCGGCCGCCTGCAGCACGATGGGCTGGCCATGCGGCGTGCGGTCGGCGGCATGGTCCCAGGCCTGGGCGCAGCGCGCCAGTTCGGCCGCGTCGGTGGCGCCCTTGGCGGCCACCAGGTCTTCCAGCGCCGCCAGCCAGTGCCGGTAATAGGTGTCGCCCAGGTCGGCATCGCCCGCGGCCTGTGCCGCCGCGATGCGGGCCGACAGCGCCGCGGCCCATTCGGGCCAGCTGAACAGGCCACGCTGGTGCAGTTGCAGCGTGATCGCGAAGGCCTGGGCCTGCCAGGGCTCGGCGAACACCGGCGCGCTGTCCGGGCCGGCGAACTCGCCCGCGGGCAGGCCGGGGCAGCTTGAACTTTCGGTCATGCGGGGCTCCGCGTTGCCGTCTCGTCGACGACAGCGTCCAGCGTGCTTTCCCAGGCGTCCAGCGCCACGCGCAGGCCGGGATCGGCGTCCGGGCCCCACAGGTCCCGGCCCTCGAACACCACGCCGTACAGCCACTGCGGCTGCTCGCCCAGGCCTTGGGCGTTGCGGTCGGCGAACACATGGACACCGTGCACCCGCTCGATGGTGCCGGGCTTGCCGCGGGCATAGCCGGGCAGCCGGCTGTGGTGGTCGGGCTGCCGCGCCGAGGTGATCACCCGGTCGCCCGTTGCGAAGCGCGCCGGCGCGCTGGGCACCCGCTCGGTGGGCGAGCCCTTGGCCAGTGCGGCGGCCACCTGGTCGGCTGCCAGCACCCGCGGCACCGGCAGCGCCGGGTGCAGCGCATGGCCGGCGGCCAGCTCGTCCGCGCTCACCAGCCCGCGCTCTTCCAGCAGCCGCTGCAGGCCGGCCAGCCAGACGCGGTAATAGCCCAGCCCGGCGTAGTCGGGCAGGGTCTCGCGCGCGGCGCGGCTCTGGTCGATGTTCCAGGCCCCGGCAGCGCCCATCGCCAGCGTCAGCGCCAAGGCGCGCGGTTCCCAACTGGCGTGCCACAACTCGCCCTCGGCCTCGGGCAGCACGGCGCCCTCGACTTGCCGGCCGCCCAGATCGGCATGGCTGGTGTAAGTCATGCTGCCGACCCCGCCATTTCAGCCTGCCCCGCCGGTGAACTGGCCAGGCCGGTGCCTATCATCGAGTCGCGGCTCACCAGTTCGGCCAGCGCGGCTTGGTCCAGACCCTCGCTGCCGGGCGGGCGCTGCGGGATCACCAGGTAACGCACCTCGGCGGTCGAATCCCAGACCCGGATCGCCATGCCCTCGGGCAGCGTGACGCCGAAATCGGCCAGCACGCCGCGCGGATCGCGCACCGCCCGGGCGCGGTAGGGCGCGCTCTTGTACCAGCTGGGCGGCAGGCCCAGCACCGGCCAGGGGTAGCAACTGCACAGCGTGCAGACCACCAGGTTGTGCTGCTCGGGGCTGTTGAACAGCGCCACCATGTGCTCGCCCTGGCGGCCGGTATAGCCCAGCGAGGCGATGGCCGCCGTGGCGTCGCGCAGCAGCCAGTCCCTGAAGGCGGTGTCGGCCCAGGCCCGGGCCACCACCCGGGCGCCGTTGCGCGGGCCGATCCGGGTCTGGTAGGTGTCGATCAGGACGTCGAGCGCGGCCGGGTCGATGTAGCCCTTCTCGGTCAGCACGGTCTCGAGCGCGCGCACCCGCAAGTCCATCTCGCCGAGCTCGCTGTGGTCGTCGGCGTGGTCGTGGTCGTGATCATGGGTCATGGCAGCACTTTCAGGATTCGCCCGTCGGCGTTGTCGGTCAGCAGGCAGAGGCCGCCGCCCGGGCTTGGCCGCAGGGCGCGGTTGCGTTGGTTCAGCGCCAGCATCATGCCGTGCCCTCGACCACCATCTGCAGGCGTTGCTGGCCCTGGAACTCGTCGACGTTGAGCCGGTAGGCCAGCCGTACCCGCGCGGCCACCGGCTCGGCATGGCCGAACCATATCGCGTCGCGCAGTTGGCCGGCGTGGCGCACCCGCAATTTCAGGTGTTTCTCGCCCACCAGGCGTTGCGCCAGCACGTCGACCTCGTCGCAGAACACCGGCGCCTCGAAGCCCTGGCCCCAGACCTGCGCGTCGAGGGCGGACACGGTGGCGATGTTGAAGTACTCCAGCGCCAGCGGGCCGTCGGTGGCCAGGCGGCGGTTCAGCGCCTCGGGTTGCAGCCACTCCTGGGCCACCCGGCGCAGCGCGTCGGCGAAGGTCGGCAGGTCGGCCTCGGCCAGCGTGCAGCCCGCCGCCATCGCGTGGCCGCCGAAACGGCGCAGCACGCCAGGGTGGCGCTTGCTGATCAGGTCGAGCGCGTCGCGCAGGTGGAAGCCGGGGATGGAACGGCCCGAGCCCTTGAGCAGCCCGTCCTGGCCGCGCGCCAGCACGAAGGTCGGCCGGTGCAACTGGTCCTTGAGCCGGCCGGCGACGATGCCGACCACGCCTTCGTGGAACTCGGGGTCGAACAGCACCAGCGCCGGCGGCGTGGCCTGCGCGTCGGCCTGGACCGCCAGCAACTGCGCCAGCAGCAACTCGGCCTGCTCGCGCATGTCGGCCTCGACGACTCGGCGCTCGCGGTTGATCGCGTCGAGCTGGCCGGCCAACTCGGCGGCGCGCGCCGGGTCGTCGGTGGTCAGGCATTCGATGCCCAGCGTCATGTCGGCCAGCCGGCCGGCGGCGTTGATGCGCGGGCCCAGCGCAAAGCCGAAGTCGAAGCCCGCGGCGCGTTCGGGCGCGCGGCCGGCGGCGGCGAACAACGCGGCCACGCCGGCCTGCATCCGGCCGGCCCGCACCCGCTTCAGGCCTTGCGCCACCAGGCGCCGGTTGTTGCCGTCGAGCTTGACCACGTCGGCCACCGTGCCGAGCGCGACCAGGTCGAGCAGGGCATCGAGCTTGGGCTGCGACGCCGCGTCGAACAGCCCGCGCGCGCGCTGCTCGGCGCGCAGCGCCAGCAGCACGTAGAACATCACGCCGACACCGGCCAGCGACTTGCTCTCGAAGCCGCAGCCGGGTTGCGAGGGGTTGACGATCACGTTGGCGTCCGGCAGCTCGATCGCGCCGTCGGCGCCCAGCGCCGGCAGGTGGTGGTCGGTGACCAGCACCTGCAGGCCCAGCGCCCGGGCATGGGCCACGCCGGCGATGCTGGCGATGCCGTTGTCCACGGTCACCAGCAAGGCTGGCGGGTCGGCCGCCGCCGGGTTCATTTGCGCGAGCGCCAGGTCGACGATCGCCGGCGTCAGGCCGTAGCCATGCACCGCGCGGTCGGGCACGACATAGCCGACGCTGGCCGGCGCGGCGCCCAGCATCACCAGCCCGCGCAGTGCCACGGCGCAGGCGGTGGCGCCGTCGCAGTCGTAGTCGGCGACGACACAGATGCGCGCGCCGGCGGCAATCGCGTCGGCCAGCAGCACGGCGGCCTGGGCCGTGCCCTTGAGCGTGGCCGGCGCCAGCAGCCTGGCCAGGCCGTCGTCGAGCTCGTCGGCCGAGCGCACGCCGCGCGCGGCGAACAGGCGCGCCAGCAGCGGGTGCACGCCGGCCTGCTCGAGCGCGAAGGCCAGGCGCGGCGGCACGTCGCGGGTAAACAGGGTGGCAGCGTTCATGGGAGCTTTCTCACAGACTTTCCAGCACGCTGTGCAGTGCCGGCCTGCGCCAGTTGGCCGACAGCCGGTGCCACCAGCCGCGCGGCTGGGGCGTGAACGGCAACGCCAGGCGCTCGCCGCACAAAGTGATCCGGGCCGGCATGCCGCCGCGCAGCAAGGACGCCAGCGGCCCGGCGTCCAGCGCCCGCCAGGCCTCGCACCAGGCGGCCCAGTCCTCGCTCAGCGCCGGGCCGCGCAGGCGGTCGTCGACGACGGTGTCGCGCCGGGCAGGCGCTGTGTCGACGGGCAGCCGGCCGCAGCCGCTGAGCCAGAACGAGTTGACGCTGGGCAGTCCGGCGGCCTCGCGCCTGTCGTTCACGGCATGGGTGTAGAGCGTCATCTGGACCTCGTTCTGCAGCCGGCGGATCAGCCTGGCGCTGCGCTGCTCGGGCAGCCAGGGCAGCAGGTTGCGGCCGATGACGCGGTCTATCGACGCCGCGGGCAGGGCGTCGAACTGCGGATGGCGGGCCAGCCACTGCAGCGGCGCGGCCCAGTGCAGCGCGAAGCCTTCGCTCTCGAACAGCGGGCGAACGATCTCCAGCAACTCGCGCGAGCCGGCTTCGTCGAGCTGCAGCGCCGCCGGGTCGGTCAGGCTGATGCCCTCGCTGCCCACCAGCAGGTGGACCGGCGTCAACAGGCCCCAGGCCAAGTCGGCGCCGGGCAGACCGAGCGCGGCGGCCTGATCGGCGGCGAAGGGCAAGGCGGCGGTGTTTTCGGCGGCTGTCTCGGTGGTGTTTGCTGTGGCGTCAAGCCAGCCCCAGGCGCTGGCCAGGGCCAGCTCGTGCGGCGTGTTGGGGCTGAACTCGTCGCTGCCCAGCGCCGGACCGGGGCTCAGCCTGGCCAGCAGTTGCTCGAGGTTGGGTAGCGCCAGCGATTGCAGCGCATGCCGGCCGGCCTCGGAGACGGTGCCGGCGAAAGGGACGATCAGGTGCATGGGTCATTATCCCGGCCGGTCGCGGCCGACCGGTCTGGCGGGCCACTGTTAGCATCGCATCTACATGAATTGGCCTTATGAATGGCAGATCGGCTGGCGCTACACCCGGGCCGGGCGCGCCGGCCGTCGCAACGGCTTCATCTCCTTCATCTCCTTCGTGTCGATGCTGGGCATCGCGCTGGGCGTCGCGGCGCTGATCATCGTGCTCAGCGTGATGAACGGCTTCCAGAAGGAAGTCACCGACCGCATGCTCAGCGTGGTGGCGCATGTCGAGGTGCTGGACGCCCAGGGCGAGGCGCTGGCCGACTGGCGCGCCCTGGCCGCCCGGGCGCGCGAGAACCCCGCGGTGCTGGCGGCCGCGCCCTTCATCGCCATGCAGTCGCTGATCGCCCGCGGTGACGAGATGCGCGGCGCGGTGGTGCGCGGCATAGACCCGGCCGAGGAAGCCGGCGTCACGCCGCTGGCCGCGCAGCTGCGCGACGGCGTGCTGGCCAAGCTGCAGCCCGGCGCCTGGAACATCGTGCTGGGCGTCGAGCTGGCGCGCAGCCTGCGGGTGCGGGTGGGCGACACCGTCACGCTGGTCGCGCCGGGCGGGCAGGTGACGCCGGCCGGCACCGTGCCGCGGCTCAAGAGCTTCACGGTGGCGGGCCTGTTCGAGGCCGGGCATTACGAATACGACAGCGGGCTGGCGCTGATCCACCTGGCCGACGCGGCCCGGCTCTACCGGCTGGAGGGCGCCACCGGCATCCAGCTCAAGCTGGCCGACCTGCACCAGGCCCGCGCCGTCGCCCAGCAGCTGATGCAGCAACTGCCCGCCGGGCTGATGGTGCGCGACTGGACCCGCACCAACCGCAACTGGTTCGACGCGGTGCAACTGGAAAAGCGGCTGATGTTCATCATCCTGACGCTGATCGTCGCGGTGGCGGCCTTCAACCTGGTCAGCACGCTGGTGATGACGGTGACCGACAAGCGCGCCGACATCGCCATCCTGCGCACGCTGGGCGCCAGCCCGCGCTCGGTGATGGGCATCTTCGTCGTCCAGGGCGCGGCCAGCGGCATCATCGGCACGCTGGGCGGGGTGGTGTTCGGGCTGGGGGTGGCGGTCAACATCGGCACCCTGGTGCCGGCGCTGGAGCGTCTGCTGGGCACGGTCTTCCTGCCGTCCAGTGTCTACCTGATCAGCCGCATGCCCAGCGACCCGCGCGCCGCCGACGTGCTGCCGATCGCGCTGATCTCGCTGCTGTTGGCCTTTGTCGCCACGCTTTACCCGAGCTGGCGCGCCAG
The DNA here is from genome assembly GCA_947453625.1 of Burkholderiales bacterium. Lineage (GTDB taxonomy): Bacteria > Pseudomonadota > Gammaproteobacteria > Burkholderiales > Burkholderiaceae_C > Pseudaquabacterium. The sequence continues at coordinate 108,880 of CANGHK010000004.1, read as the reverse complement.
CCGGGTCAAGCCAGCCGAGGCGCTGCGCTATGAATGAGTTGTCATGAGTGACCCGACGCGCGCCGGCGATCCGGTGGTGGCCTGCCAGGGCCTGGGCAAGCGCTTCACCGACGGCGGGCTGGACGTGACCGTGCTGCGGGGCGTCGACCTGGCGGTGTCCGCCGGCGAGACGCTGGCCATCGTCGGCGCGTCGGGGTCGGGCAAGAGCACGCTGCTGCACCTGCTGGGCGCACTCGACGGGCCATCCACCGGCCGGGTGCAGCTGATGGGCCGCGACCTGTCGGCGATGAACGCCACCGCGCAGGGGCAATGGCGCAACCAGCACCTGGGCTTCGTCTACCAGTTCCACCACCTGCTGCCCGAATTCACCGCGCTCGACAACGTCGCGATGCCGCTGCGCATCCGGCGCCAGTCCGTCGCGCAAGCCCAGGCCGCGGCGCGCGAGACGCTGGTCGCGGTGGGCCTGGGCGCGCGGCTCGACCACAAGCCGGCGCAACTGTCCGGCGGCGAGCGTCAGCGCGTGGCGATCGCCCGCGCGCTGGTCACGCGACCGGCCTGCGTGCTGGCTGACGAGCCCACCGGCAACCTCGACCGCGGCAGCGCGGACGCGGTGTTCGCGCTGATGCTGGATCTGGCGCGCGAGCGCGGCACGGCTTTCGTGCTGGTCACGCATGACGCTGCGCTGGCCGAACGCTGCCAGCGCGTGCTGCGGCTGGAGCAGGGGCGGCTGGCGGGGTGAAGCAGCACTTGGCGGCGTGTCCAGAACAGTCCCGGTGACCTGTGAATGGGCGTGTGAAAAAGGGCGGCGATGACAGGCGGTTGCCCAATGGCCTGTGCCCTGCCGCCACCGTGAACCTCGCCGCACCCCTACACTGACTGGAATGAAGTTGATCACCACTGCGTCGTGCCAGCTCGAAGCGCCGAGGGCCGGGCACGCTGAGGACAGGTTCGATTTCCTGACCGACATCGATATGTGCCGATACCTCGACCGTCAAGCCCGGCCCCTGTGGACTGCGGCGCGTCTCGGCCTCGGTCAGGCTGGGCGTGCGCGATGACCGCCGAGCAGAAGGCGGGCTGCTGCTGGCGGCGCCATGTCCCTGGCGCACGCCTTGCCAGGCGCTGAATCCAGCCCATGCCAGCGCCACGCGTGATCATCATCGCCGGGCCCAACGGCGCCGGAAAAACAACTTTTGCGCGTGAATTCCTGCCTAACGAAGCGGGTTGCCCGGTGTTTGTCAACGCCGACCTGATCGCTGCTGGCCTGGCGCCTTTTGCACCCGAGACCGCCGCCTTGCAAGCCGGGCGGGTGATGCTGCAGCAACTGGCATTGCACACGGCGGCGCGCGTGAGTTTTGCGTTCGAGACCACCCTGTCAGGCCGCGGCTACCTGCGCCAGATCGATCAATGGCAGGCGGCGGGCTACCGGGTGAAACTGGTGTTTCTGCAGTTGGCCAGCCCGGAAGACGCTATCGCCCGCGTCGCCCAGCGTGTCCGACAGGGTGGCCACCACATTCCCGAAGACGTGATCCGGCGTCGCTTCTTCGCCGGACGCGACAACTTTGAAAACCTGTACGTGCCCCGGGTGGACTCGTGGGCGCTGTATGACAACGGTGGCGCCGAGGCGGTGCTGCTGAATTGGAGCGAACGGTCATGAACGACTTGCCTATCGAGCAGGCCCAGGATCCCGACCTGCGGTCTACCCGTGTTGCATTGCGACGCGCGGCACAGCGGGCGCGTGATTTGGCGCAGCAGACCGGCACGGCGCTGGTGGTCAGGCGCAACGGCGTGCTCGAGCATGTGATGCCCACGCCTTCGAGCGACGATGAGGGGCTGGGTGCGCAAACGGCCCGCGTCGAGGTGGCGCGCTGAGCCCAGTTGGCCGCCTAAGGACCCGACGCCGAATGCCGGACGCTTACACAGCGCCGGCCCTGCCGGCCTCTCGGCCCTGGCGCAGCTCGAAGTCGACCCCGCACAGCCCCAGCACCCGCTGCCCACTGACGCCGTAACCGAGCGCCGCGGCGCGCGCCAGCACGCCGGCGGGATCAGTCACCTCGACCACCAGCGTGGTCAGCGCCTCGACCGCGCCGGCCTCGAAGCGCATTCGGCACAGCTCGACCGTGATCAACGGCGGCCCGGCGTCGGACGCCAGCGGACGGTCGAGGATGCGGGCCCAGTGCTCGGCCAGCGCGCCAGGTGTCGGGCTCTCGATCACCACCTCGCGCAGGCCTTGCGTGACGTCGCTGCGCAGGGTGGCGGTCCAGCCGGTGCCGCCGGCCGGGTAGTAGGGGCCGCGCAGGTCCTGCTCGCCCGGGGTGTGGTCGAGTTCGATCATCGTCGCCCGGCAGTCGCGCGGGTGCAGTTGCAGGGCGCGGAAGCCCTCGGCGTCGATCTCGGCGGCAATGCGCAGGCCCAGCGCCAGCAGGCCGGGGCGGCGCGCCATCGGGTCGTCGCAGTTGAAGATCGCCATGTAGGCACCCCGGCCGGGGCCGCGGCGAACGAAGCGGGCCGCGGCGTTGTCGGCGGCGTTGTTCTCGGTGATGGGGGCGACCACCTCGATGAAGGACAGGCCGAAGGCGAACAGCGCGTTGCGCACGCCGTAGACCGCGACATGCGGGTCCACATGCGCCAGGTTGACGCCGAAGATCGTGGGATGTCGGCCACCGCGCGCGGCAGGTCGTCGGTGGCCAGGCAGATCTGGCGCAGTCGCAGGTAGGGTGTCATGGGCTGGCATTTCACCCCAAGGCGCGGGTCTTGTCGCGTCTTTCCTTGCGTCGGACCGGCCCATCCCTCCGTGGCGCCCAAGCCCGACGCTACCATGGCGCCCCATCCGCCGGACCGGCCGGCAGCCCCCCGCACCAGGAACCCCGCATGACCCACCGCGATCTGTATGCCCAGAAGAAGTGCAGTGCCGACGAGGCCTTGCGCCTGCTGCGTGATGGCGATTTCATCATCGTGCCCACCGGCGTGGGTGAGCCGCCGGCGCTGCTGACCGCACTGTCGGAGCAGCGCCGCAGCTTCCGCGACGTCAAGGTGGCGCAGATCCTGGCGATGCGCAAATACGACTATCTCGACCCGTCCACCGTCGAGCATGTGCGCCATGTCGCGTTCTTCTACGGCGCGGCCACCCGGGCCGGCGGCCAGGCCGGCTGGATCGACTTCCTGCCGAACCACTTTTCCGAGATTCCGGGCCAGATCGACCGCGGCCAGATCCCCGCCGACGTCGTCGTCAGCCTGGCCTCACCCATGGACGCCCATGGCTACTTCGCGCTCAGCCTGGCGGCCGACTACACGATGGCAGCGATCGCCCGCGCCCGCGCGGTGGTGCTCGAGGTCAACCCCAACGTGCCGTTCGCCGGTGGCAACTGCCATGTGCATGTCTCGCAGGTCAGCGCGCTGGTCGAGAGCAGCGAGCCGGTGCTCGAGGTCGGGCTGCCCAGGATAGGCCCGGTGCAGCAGGCCATCGGCAAATATGTGGCCGATTTGATTGACGACGGCGCCACGCTGCAGATCGGCTACGGCGGCATCCCCGACGCGGTGGTGATGCAGCTCACCCACAAGCATGACCTGGGCATACACACCGAGATGATCGGCGACGGCATCCTGTCGCTGGTCGAGTGCGGTGCCGTCACCAACCGGCGCAAGAACTACCTGCCCGGCAAGATGGTGGCCACCTTCGCGCTGGGGTCCAACAAGCTCTACCGCTTCCTCGACCGCAACCCGGCGCTGGAGATGCATCCGGTGGACTTCACCAACGACCCGGCGCTGGCCGGGCGCAACGACAACCTGGTGGCGATCAACGCCACGCTGCAGATCGACTTGCTGGGCCAGTGCGGCTCGGAGAGCCTGGGCTCGGTGCCGTTCTCGGGCACTGGCGGGCAGGGCGATTTCGTGCGCGCGGCCAACCGCTCGCGCGGCGGCAAGGCCTTCATCGTGCTGCCGTCCACGGCCAAGAATGACACCCTGTCGCGCATCGTGCCGGTGCTCTCGCCCGGCACCCATGTCAGCACCAGCAAGAACGACGTCAACCATGTCGTCACCGAGTTCGGCGTCGCGCAGTTGCGTGGCAAGTCCGCCAAGCAGCGGGCGCAGGCATTGATCGCCATCGCGCACCCGGATTTCCGCGCCGAGCTGAGCGCACAGGCGCGGCGGCTGCAACTGCTCTGAACCGGCGGCCCAGCGGGCATCATGCGGGCGTGACCTGGATAGACACCCACTGCCACCTCGACGCCCCCGAGTTCGACGCCGACCGCGCCGCCGTGCTGGCCCGCGCCCGGGCTGCCGGCGTGGCGATGCTGGTGCTGCCGGCGGTGCTGGCCGGGCATTTCGACGCGGTGCGGGCGTTGGCGCATCAGCAGGGCCTGGCCTACGCGTTGGGCATCCATCCGCTGTTCGTCGACCGCTCGGCCGACGCCGACCTCGACCGCCTGGCCGACGAGCTGCACCGCCACCGCGGCGACCCGCGCCTGGTGGCGGTGGGCGAGATCGGCCTCGATCATTTCGTGCCCGGGCTGGACCTGGCGCGGCAAGCGCGTTTCTACACCGCGCAGCTCAAGCTGGCGCGCGACGCCGGCCTGCCGGTGATCCTGCATGTGCGGCGCTCGGCAGATGCCTTGCTGCAGGGGCTGCGCCGCATAGTCGTGGCCGGCGGCATCGCCCATGCGTTCAACGGCAGCCGGGTCCAGGCCGACCTTTTCACCGGGCTGGGATTCAGGTTGGGCTTTGGCGGCACGCTGACCTTCGAGCGCGCGCTGCAGATCCGCAAATTGGCGGCCGAGTTGCCGGCCAGCGCGCTGGTGCTCGAGACCGACGCCCCCGACATCCCGCCGCAGTGGCTGTACCGCAGCGCCGCCGACCGCGCTGCCGGACTGACCCACCGCAACGAGCCGGCCGAACTGCCGCGCATCGCGGCCAGCCTGGCAGCGCTGCGCGGCTGGACGCTGGACCAGACCGCTGCCGTCACCCGCGCCAATGCGCTGAGCGCCTTGCCCCGGTTGGCGGCGCTGGTGGCCGCCGACGCCGCGCTGCCGCCGCCAGGGGCGCAAGCGCCGTGAGTCCCTCGCCCGCTGCGCCGATTGCGCCCACCGCCCCCGACGCCTTGCTGCAAGGCCTGGCCCCGGTGGTGGGGCCGGGCACCCGGCTGCTGCTGCTGGGCAGCTTCCCCAGCGTGGCCTCGCTGGCCGCGCAGCAGTATTACGCCCATCCGCGCAACCAGTTCTGGCCGATGTTGTCGGCGTTGTGGGGCGTCGACCTGCGGGCCATGCCCTACGCGCAGCGGCTGGAGCAGGTGCGCGACCGCGGCCTGGGGATCTGGGATGTCTACGCCCGCTGCCGTCGCCCCGGCAGCCTGGACGCCGCGATCACCGAGGCCGAGCTGAACCCGCTGGCTGCGCTGGTCGCCACGCTGCCGCGGCTGGCGGCGGTGGCCCACAACGGCGGCGAATCGGCGCGGACGATGGGCCTGACGCGGGCGCTGGGCCTGCCGGTCTACCGCTTGCCGTCGACCAGCCCGGCCCACGCGAGCTGGTCGTTCGAGCGCAAACGCGCGGTCTGGGCCGAGGTCTTCGCCGCGCAGGGCATGATGCCCACCCCATGAGCAAGCCCACAACCAAGCAACGGCAACAAACCACCCTGGCGGGGGCGACGATCAGCGAGTTCGACGGCGTTCGCTACCTGCACCTGGGCAGCGACTGGGTGCAGGGCGCGATGCGCATCCGCAAGCCGCGCCAGCTCGAACTCGAATACATCCAGCGCATGATGGTCTGGCTGCTGTGGCTGCCGACCGAGTCGCTGGGCGAGTTTCCCGCTGCCGGCCCCGAGGCGCGCCGCGCGCTGCAACTCGGCCTGGGCGCGGGCGCGATCACCCGCTTCACACACCAGGCGCTGCGCTGGCACACCACCGTCGTCGAGATCAACCCGACGGTGGTGACGGCTTGCCGGATCTGGTTCCACCTGCCCAACGACGACGAGCGCCTGCGGGTGATCGAGGACGATGCCGGCCGCTGGGTGCAGCGCGACGAGCAGCTGCAGACGGTGGACGCGCTGTGCGTCGACCTCTACGACCATGACGCCGCCGCGCCGGTGCTCGACGACGACGCCTTCTACGCCGCCTGCCACGGCGTGCTGGCGCCGGGCGGGCTGATGACGGTCAACCTGTTCGGCCGCGACGCCAGTTTCGAGCGCAGCGCCGCGCGCATCGCCGCGGTGTTCGGCGCCGACCAGGTCTGGCAACTGGTGCCGACCAAAGAAGGCAATACCGTGCTGGTGGCCGCGCGCGGTGTGGCCGTGCCCGACCGCGAGACGCTGACCGCCCGCGCCGAGGCGATCGAGGCCCGCTTCGACCTGCCGGCGCGCAAGTGGTTGCGCATGGTTCGGCCCTGGCAGCCTGCGGGCTGAGCGCGGACTGAGCCAGGCCCTGGCGTCCGACTCAGTCGCCGCCGCCCACCTTGCCGCGCAGCGCCTTGATCTGGCCGCGGCTGACCTTGCCCTCGACCCGCCGGCGCTGCGAGCCCTTGGTGGGTCGTGTGGCGCGCCTGACCTTGGGCACATGCGCGGCTTCCAGGATCAGTTCGCGCAGCCGGTCCACTGCGTCCTGGCGATTGCGCTCCAGGCTGCGGTGGTCCTGCGCCTTGATCACCACCACGCCGTCGCCGCTGATGCGCTGGTCGCGCCAGGCCAGCAGCCTGGCCTTCACCGCGTCGGGCAGGCTTGACGCGGCGACGGCGTAGCGCAGGTGGACGGCATTGCTGACCTTGTTGACGTTCTGGCCGCCAGCGCCCTGCGCGCGGATGGCGCTGAACTCGATCTCGTCCTCGCGCGGGTGTCCGGTCAGGCCAGCGGGCACTGGCATCATCGGCCCTCTCGGTAATGTTGGATTTCAGGAGTGTTGGGCATGTTCGGTGTTTCGGATTACGGCGCCTTCGTGGTGGCGGTGATTGTCTTCCTGGCCATCCCCGGGCCGGGCAACCTGGCGCTGATCACCTCCACCGGCAAAGGCGGCGTGGTGGGCGGGCTGGCTGCCACGCTGGGCGTGATCGCCGGCGACCAGGTGCTGATGTGGCTGGCCGTGGCCGGCGTGGCCGCGCTGCTGGCGGCCTCGCCGATGTTGTTTGCCGGGGTGCAGTGGCTGGGCGCGGGCTACCTGGCCTGGCTGGGCTGGCGCATGATCGTCGCCAAGCCGGGTGACGCGCCGGTGCTGCACATCCGCGCCGGGCAGTATTTCCGGCAAGCGCTGGCGATCACGCTGCTCAACCCCAAGGCCATCGTCTTCTACATGGCCTTCTTCCCGCTGTTCGTCGATCCGGCGCGCCACCAGGGCCTGGCCACCTTCGGTTTCATGGCCACCACCATCGCTGTGCTGACCTTTCTGTATGGCGCGCTGGTGGTGGCGTTGACGCGCCATTTTGCCGACCGGCTGCGCGCCAACCCGCGCCTGGTGCGCTGGTTGAATCGGGCGGCCGGCACCCTGCTGCTGGGTTTCGGGCTGCGGCTGGCACTGTCCAGGTAAGGTCTGCCCCCGCCCGACTTGGGGGGGTGCCGCGCCGGAGCGCCTAGGCGCAGTGCGTTTTTCGTGCCAGCATGGTCCGCAAAGCAAGCGGGGGGCGAGGGCATGGGAAAACTGCTGTTGCTGGTCGTGATGGTGCTGGCCGGCGTCACCGGCTGGACGGTCGGCTCCTGGTCCGGGCGCGATGCGCGGCAGGCCTTGGCCAAGGCCAAGGACTTGGGCGAACAGGCACAGACCGAGCATGACAAGGCGGTCAAGGCCTTGAACCAGCGCATCGCCAGCATGACGGCCGATTTCGAGCGGGACAGCAAGAAGCTGGCCGACGATCACGCCAGCGCCCAGGCAGAGTTGAGCGCCGCGCTGGCCAACCGCGACCAGCGCATTGCCGATCTGGTTCGCACCCGCGGTGGCGCGCAATCGCAGATCGCCGCGCTGCGCCAGGCCGCCAGCAGTGCCAGCGTCAGCCCCGAGGAGCGGCTGCGCCTGCAGGCCGAGATCACCCGTCTGCAGCAGCAGGTGGCCGACCAGCAGACGCTGATCGCCGGGCTCGAATGTTCCAAGGTCCAGGTGCCCGCCGAGTTGCTGGCCCCGTTGCGTGTCGGGAGCCCGCCATGATCCCCTTGACGTTTCGGCGGCCGGCCGCCCTGCTGCCGCTGCTGCTCGCCGGCCTGCTGGTCGGCTGCGCGCCGACGCTGCCGGTGGTCGTCCAGCCTGTCGACTGTCCGCTGCCGACCGAGGCGCTGGCCCGGCGCTGCGACGAGCCGCGCGTGGTGGCTGACGGCATCAGCTATGCCGACCTGATCGCCATCGGCATCGACGACCGCAACGCCTTGCGAGCCTGTGCCCGGCATGACCGCTATCTGACTGGCGTGCTCCAGGCCTGCCAGCAGGCGATCAAGGACTACAACGACAAGCTGGTCGAGATCAACCAGCAGATCAGCGGCAAACCCTGACCGGGCGGGGCCGCATCGAGCGCTGGTTCAGTGGCCGGGCTCGGTGGCCGGGCTCAGCGCGGCGCAGTCCGCAGCGCCGCCACCGCCTGCCCCAGTTCGATCACCGCCAAGGCGTAATAGCTCGAGTGGTTGTAGCGCGTCACGGCGTAGAAGTTCGCGCTGCCGGCCACGAAGCTGGGCGCAGCGTCGCCATTCTGCAACTCGACCAGTGCCAGCAGACCCGGGTGCGCCAGCGCCGCCTCGCCCAGCAGCGCGCCCTGGTCGGCCATCTGCGTCGGCGTGAAACTGGGTAGGATGTCGGGCACCAGCAGCATGGCGCGCGCAGCGCTGTCGACCGGCGGCTTGACGGCGAAATGGGTGGGCTGGCCGCGCTGCCAGCCATGCTCGGCCAGGTAATGCGCCACGCTGCCGATCACGTCGGCGGGTGAACCGTTCGCTTGGCCGCTCATGTCGACATGGCCATCGCCGTCGAAATCCAGCGCGAAACGGTTGATGCTGCCGGGCATGAACTGGCCCAGGCCCATGGCCCCGGCAAACGAACCCTTGACCGCGGTCGTCACCCATTGCTCGGTCTGCGCCAGCCGCAGGAACTGGCCCAGTTCGTCGCGGAAGAAGGCGCTGCGGTCGGAGCGGCCGGTGGGGAAGTCCAGGCTCAGCGTGGCCAGCGCGTCCAGCACCCGGGTGTTGCCGGTGACCCGGCCGTAGAAGGTCTCGACGCCGAGGATGCCCACCACGATGGCCGCCGGCACGCCCCAGCGCTGCTCGGCGGCGTCCAGCCAGGCGGCGTTGGCGTCCCAGAAGGCGGCGCCGGCGCGCAGCCGCTCGGGTTCGATGAAGCGGGCGCGGTAGGCGGCCCAGTTCTTGGCCTTGCCCGCCGGCGGCGGCATGATCAGGCGGGCTACCGACGGCAGGTAGCGGGCCTGCGCCAGCTGGGCTCTGGCCCAGGCCGGGTCCAGGCCATGGCGCTCGGCCAGCAGGTCGGCCAGCGCCATCGCGTCGGTGCGCTGGCCATAGATCACCGGGTCGGCTTCCTGGTCGTCGCGCACCGGCGTCTGGCGCCTGCCGGACGCCGGTTTCTTGCCGCGGTGCGACTTGCCAGCGTGCTTGCCGGCGGGCTTTCCGGTGTGCGGCCCGGCTTGGGCCAGGGGTGCCGGCTGCTCGGCCGCGCGCAGCCGGTCCGGCGTGACGGCCAGCGCGGCGATCAGCGCGACGACCAGCGCCAGTCCCCGCCTCGTCAGGGGCAGCGGCCGGCTTGAGGCCGCGCGGCGCGCGGTCGGAGATCGGAGCAAGGGCATGGCCGGGATTATCCCGGCACCACCGCTTCCCGCAGGCGGGCGGCCTCGCGTGCGGTCCGGGTCCACCAGCCGCGGGCAGGCAGGCGGGTGCCACCCTGGCCGTAGCGACTGCGGTCCAGCGCGTCCAGGCACTGCGCCAGCGCCTCGCCGGCCGCGCCGTGGCGCGCCCTGACCTGGGCCGCCAGCGTGCGTGGCGGCTGGTGCGGCTGTGCCGCCACACCGACGGCCTGCAGGCAGCGGCACAGCCGGCCGTGCAGGCGCTGCCAGGGGTCTTGCCGGCGCCGGTCGTGCCAGACCCACAGTGCGCCGCCAGCCGCTCCCGCCGCCAGCAGCCCGGCCAGCGCGCGAGCCAGATCGGTCCAGTCAGGGCGCTGCACGCCCAGGCTTTTCAGCAGATTGAATTGCCGGCTGCGCGAATGGCCCATCACCCACTGGTTCCAGCGGCGGTCCATCAGCTCCCAGGTCCGGCGCAACTGGGCCGCCAGCGCCGGGCTCATGGTGTTGAGCGCGCCGGCCACCAGTCCGGGCCGCGGCGGCAGCGGCCGGCTGGCCCGCACCCGCTCGGGCGCCACCGCTGCGGTGGGGTCGGCGCGCACCCAGCCGGCACCGGCGCGCCAGTATTCGGCCCAGGCATGGGCGTGGCGCTGGCGCACCACCCGGAAGCCGTCGGCGTCCGCCGGCTCAGCCCCCTGGTAGCCGGTGACCACCCGCGCCGGCACGCCCATGGCGCGCATCACCACTACGAAGCTGGTGGCGAAATGCTCGCAAAACCCCTCGCGCCGGTCTAGCCAGAACTCGTCCACCGCGTCGCGGCCATATCGGCCAGGTTGCAGGGTGTAGACATAGTCGGCCTGGCCGATGTAGGCCATCAGCGCGTCGGCCAGGGTGCGGGCGTCGGCGTCGCCGAGCCGACTGCGCAGGCGCGCGGCCCAGGCCAGGGTGCGCGGGTTGAAGCCGGCGGGCAGCGCGCGCATCGCCTCGAGCTCAGAACCATCGATGTGCTGGCCATGGGCGAAATGCGTCCAGGCCTCGGCGCGCAACCGCAGTCGCTCGGCCACAAGCCGGTCGGTGTGCCACTGCAGGTCATGGCCCATCCACGGCGTCCAGTCGGCCAGCCAGGCCAGGCCGTCCGCGCTGGGCGGCGTGGCCTCCAGCAGGGGCAGCAGCGCCAGGCGTATCGGCTCGATCATCATCTCGTAACGCAGCGGCCGGCCCGACACCCGCAGGTCGACAGGCCGCGTCGCGCCGCGTGTGCCCGCAAGGACCGAGGGCAGCCACTCCAAGCCGTCGAAGCGCGACAGCACCGGCCCGCGGAAGTACAGTGCCTCGGGGGCCGGCTCGGTGCCGTCGAAACGGATGCTGAAGGCAATGCTGTCGTCGTTGGCCAGTTCGGCCACGCCGCCCAGCCGCAGCGATCCCGACAGGCCGGTGCGGCCCGCGCCGTCGGGCGGCAGCCCCCACAGTGGGCCGAAGCGCGGGAACAGCAGGAACAGCGCGGCCATCAGCGGCAGCCCGAGCAGCGCCGAGCGCGCGGCGTAAGCCCCGGCGCGCGCCAGCGCCGGTCGGCCCACCGGCATGTTGGCCAGCACCAGCGCGGTCAGCAGGCCCCAGGTCGACACCCCCATCGCCAGCGCGGTCAGCAGCGACTGCGAGTACAGGCAGTGCGTCAGCACCAGGAAGAAACCGAGGAAGAACACCACCATCGCATCCCGCCGGGCGCGCAGCTCCAGCATCTTGAGCGCCATCAGCACCACCAGCATCATCACGCCGGCATCGCGGCCGAACAGCGTGCGCTCGCTCCAGGCTGTCAGGCCGACCGCCACCGCCAGCAGCGCCAGCACTTTCCAGCGGCGGGGCAGCGCGCCGCCGCTCAGCGCCAGCTGGGCGCGCCAGCACAGCACGAGCGCGGCGAGCGCCCCGCACCAACCCGGCAGGCGCAACAGGTGCGGCGTCAGCGTCCAGCCGATCACCGCCAGCTGGAACAACGTGTCGCGGGTCTCGCGCGGCCACAGCCGCCAGGCCAGGATGCGCGTGATGCGGACGACGCTGGCGGGGGAGGGGGCGGGGGTCACGGTCAGGCGCGCCTTCTTGCGGGGTCGGCCGCCGCGCCCGCCTGGTCCGGGGTCGGCCACAGCGCCAGCGCCTCGAGCGCGGCGCGGCGCTGGGCCTGTCCGCCCGCCGGCGGCAGGTCCAGCCCCGGCAGCTTCAGGCCGAAATCCAGTCCCTGCTGCTCGGCGGCCAGCACCCAGGCCGCCAGCCGCGACAGGCGCGCCTCGCCCGACACGTTGCCGGCTGCCGCGGCGTCCAGCAGCAGGGTCAGCGCGGCGCTGGCGCTGGTGTCGCGGCTGACCATCTCGCCCGACCGCGCCATCTTCTTCCACGCCACCTGGCGCATCGCATCGCCGCGCCGGTAGGCGCGCACGCCCTCGAACTCGCCGCCGCCGCCGCTGCAGCTACCTCTCCGGGTCGGCTGCGCGCCGCTGCCGCTGGGCTGGGGCGGCGGCAGCGGCTGGGGCGGCTGCTCGGGTGCCGGGTAGACCAGCACCCGGGCCGCAGGACGCCATACCGTCCAGGCCCGGAACAGGCCGAGCGGAAAGTGCGTCTCGACCAGCAGCGTGGGCAGGGCATGGCGGCCGCGCGCCTGCGGCGTGAAGCGCAGCCGCAGCGGGCTGCTGCCCTGGGCCGGCACGTCGCAGAAGGTCATGTCGGGGCGGCGCGCGCCGTACAAGCCCATGCCCACGCCATGGCGTTCTGGCCCGGGGTTGTCCAGCACGACCTCTATCGTCGCCGGATGGCCGGCGAACACCGGCGCTGGTGCCTTGACATGCAGTTCCAGCCGGCACAGGTTGGCATGGGTCTGGTGCATCGCCACCAGCGCCGCGCCGCCGAGAAGGAAGGTCAGCGCATAGCCCAGGTTGAGCTGGTAGTTCACCGAGGCCAGCAGCATCAGTGCCAGCGTCAGGCCGAAACCCCAGCCGGCCTGGGTCGGCAGGATGTAGAGCTTGCGCTGGGTCAGGGTCTGGCTGTCGCTGCGCGGCAGCCGGTTCTCGAACCAGGCGCGGACGCGCTGGCGGATCATGGCTGAGGCCTCGCCTATCGTGGAGTCAGAAAGCCTGAACAGGTCGTCACGGTATCCCGACCGCTTCGATCATCGCCCGCACCTGCTCGACCCTGCCGCGCCCGGCGCTGGCCACCGGCACCAGGCGGTGGGCGGCGGTCTGCGGCAGGATGGCCTGGATGTCGTCGGGTGCGACGTAGTCGCGCTGCGCCAGCAGGGCGCGGGCGCGGGCGGCGCGCAGAATGCCGATGCCCGCGCGCGGACTCAGGCCTTCGGCGAACCACTGGCCAGAGCGGGTGGCGGCGATCAAGGCCTGCAGGTAGTCCAGCAGCGGGTCGGAGGCATGCACCTTGAGCACGTCGTCCTGTGCGGCCAGCAGCTCGGCCGTGTTCATCACCGCGCCCAGGCGCGCGACCAGGTGGCGTCTGTCCTCGCCCGCCAGCAGCGCACGCTCGCTGGCGCGGTCGGGGTAGCCCAGGGTGATGCACATCAGGAAACGGTCGAGCTGGCTCTCGGGCAGCGGGTAGGTGCCGAGTTGGTCGCTCGGGTTCTGCGTCGCGATCACGAAAAAGGGCTTGGGCAGCGGCCGGGTCTGGTTTTCGATCGACACCTGCTGCTCTTCCATCGCCTCGAGCAGCGCGCTCTGGGTCTTGGGGCCGGCGCGGTTGATCTCGTCGGCCAGCAGCACCTGGGTGAAGACCGGGCCGGGGTGGAAGGTGAAGGCTTCCTTGCTTCGCTCGAACACCGTGACACCGATCAGGTCCGACGGCATCAGGTCGGCGGTGAACTGCACCCGCGAGAAGCGCAGGCCCAGCGACACCGCCAGCGCATGGGCCAGCGTGGTCTTGCCGACGCCGGGCATGTCTTCTATCAACAGATGGCCGCCGGCCAGCATGCAGGCCACGCAGTCTTCGATCTGGGGCTTTTTGCCAACAATGACCGTGCTAATCTGGCTTGTGAGCCGAGACAAGCGCTGAGCAAGGTCGTGATCAGCCATCCGTGTCACGATACCGGAAAACCACCAGAGACGAGCATGTCCACTGCCTTCTACAGCCACGCCGAGTGCCGTTTGCACGATATGGGACCGGGTCATCCCGAGTGCCCGCAACGACTGGACGCCATCGCCGATCAATTGCGGGCCTCCGGGCTGGACATCGCGCTCGACCACCGCGAGGCGCCGCTCGCCACGCTCGAGCAGATCGAGCGGGCGCACAGCGTGAACTATGTGACCCAGTTGCGCGAGTTCATGGAGCAGGTGCAGGCCAGCGGCGAGCCACGCCACCTCGACCCCGACACCGTCGTCTGCGCCGGCACCTGGCGCGCCGCGCTGCGCTCGGCGGGCGCGGCGGTGGCAGCCACCGAGGCGGTGTTCCGTGGCGAGGTCGAGAATGCCTTCTGCTCGACGCGACCGCCCGGCCACCACGCCACGCGCAACGAGACCATGGGCTTCTGCTTCTTCAACAACGTGGCGATCGCGGCCCGCCATGCGCTCGACGTGCTGGGCCTGAAGCGGGTGGCGATCATCGATTTCGACGTCCACCACGGCAATGGCACCGAGGACATCATCGCCGGCGACGAGCGGGTGCTGATGGCCAGCTTCTTCCAGCACCCGCTCTACCCCAACAGCGGGGCGGTGCCCATGGGCACCAACATGGTCAACGTACCCATCCCGCCCTACACCCGGGGCATGGAGGTGCGCGAGATGATCGACGCGATGTGGCTGCCCCGGCTCGAGGAGTTCCGCCCGCAGATGGTGTTCATCAGCGCCGGCTTCGACGCCCACCGCGAGGACGACCTGGGCCAACTCGGCCTGGTCGAGTCCGACTACGAGTGGATCACGCGCCGTGTCAAGGACGTGGCTGACCGCCACGCCGGCGGGCGCATCGTCTCCTGCCTGGAGGGCGGTTATGCGTTGTCGGCGCTGGGCCGCAGCGTGGTGACCCATCTGCGGGTGCTGGCCGACGTGTAGCCTGCCTGTCATGACCGGACTGAGACAATCCGGCCACGATGAACGACGTTGACTCCTTGTCCGGGCTTTTTTCCGAGCTGGCCCGCCCCGCCGCGCTGCTCGAACTGGCGCTGCTGGCCGTCTGCCTGGGCGTGGCCTGGGCGGTGGCGGCGGTGCTTCGGCCCAAGACCGGCGAGGCCGGCCTGTGGTTTGGCCAGCGCGGTTTCGACGGCGTGCTGTTCCCCTTGCTGGCGCTGGCGCTGGCGCTGCTGGCCAAGCTGGCGCTGCGCGGCCGCCTGCCGGTGGCCTTGTTCCAGCTGGCGGTGCCGGTGCTGGCCAGCCTGGCGCTGATCCGGGTCTCGGTGCGCGTGCTGCATGCGGCATTTCCGGCCTCGCCCCTGGTGCGGGCGCTCGAGCGCTCGCTGAGCTGGACGGTGTGGTTGGGTGCCGTGCTGTGGATCACCGGTTTGCTGCCGGTGGTACTGTCCGAGATGGAGGCCGTCAGTTGGAAGATAGGCGGTGCCCCGGTGTCGCTGCGAAGCCTGGTCGAGGGCGGCTTGAGCGCGGTGGCGGTGATGCTGGTGATGTTGTGGCTGTCGGCCACCCTGGAGGCCCGGCTGCTGCGTGCGTCCAGCGTCAACCTCAGCGTGCGCAAGATGGCGGCCAACACCACCCGTGCGATCCTGTTGCTGGTGGGCTTGCTGGTGGCGATGTCGGCCGCCGGCATCCCCATCGGTGCGCTGGGTGTGTTGGGCGGCGCCGTGGGCGTGGGCATAGGCCTGGGCCTGCAGAAGCTGGCGGCCAACTATGTCTCGGGCTTCGTGATCCTGGCCGAGCGCTCGCTGCGCATCGGAGACGTGGTCAAGGTCGACAACTTCGAGGGCTGCATCACCGACATCAGCACCCGCTACACCGTGATCCGCGCCGCCAACGGCCGTGAATCGATCGTTCCCAACGAGATGATGATCACCCAGCGGGTCGAGAATTGCTCGTTCGCCGACCCCCATGTCGCGCTGACCAGCACAGTGCAAGTGGCCTATGGCACCGATCTGGCCGACCTGATGCCGCAGTTGGTGGCTGCGATGCTGGCCGTGCCGCGGGTGCTGGCCGATCCGGGGCCGGCAGTGCAGTTGTCCAGCTTTGCCGCCGACGGCCTGGAGTTGACCCTGGTGTTCTGGATCGCCGACATCGCCAATGGCCAGGGCAACGTGCGCAGCGCTGTCAATCTGGCGGTGCTGCAGGCGATCAACCAGGCCGGGGTGGAGATCCCCTTCCCGCAGCGGGTGCTGCGCGCGCTGCCCGGCTCCCAGCCTCCTCAGGCCCTGACCGCAAGACCCGGCTGACCTGATTCACAGGCCGCGGCGCGCCTGGCTCTGCGCCCCGACCTGTGGCGCGCACCGACGACTCGATGACCGGACAGATTACATAAAATATCAAAAAAGCATTTTTATTTAAAATAAATAAAAATAATTTTATTAAATTACATTAAAAATAATATTATTATGTAAACAAACAATGTTTTTGTTGCTCCAGATCAAGTTGTGGTGGTGATTTTGACCCAAATGATAATTCCGGTGTAAAATCAAAAAATGTTTTTGTTGCTGACCGTCGCGCGCGCCGTCGTAGCGCTTCAAGGTCGGTCAATCGACAGTGCCGCCTCGTGCAGTGGATCTTCGGGTGATCTGTATGCGGCGCTGATGGGGCGGGATTGTATTTTCCGGGAGATATTATCGCTCAGGGTTCGGATTCAACCATTGGCATCGTTTGATCAATGCGTACGCTTATCCTGGTTCCCATCATTCATACCAAGCATGACCTCGGGTCATTGCTCGATCGGACAAAGCATGAATATGTTGCGCGCTTTGGTCTGGCCAAGTGGGCGCAACACCTGGACGCCATCGACGGGTTCTGGGACGGCATCCATGCCGTCATCACCGCGCTCGAACTGCCCTGCACTTCGGTGCGCCTGTACCAGGACGGTTTGCCGATCTGCGGCAAGGAAGTCGAGATCGTCAAGGATGTCGCCGCCCAAGGCAGCAAGAACCACCAGTTGCTGTTGCAACTGATTCAGCAGGGTTGCCGCTTGATGGGCACCGAAGATCCTCGCCTGCTGCTGCAGGAATACCAGTTTCACCAGGGCGCGCTGCGTGCCGGCGGGCAGGACAGCGCACGCGAGGACCAGAGCCTGCGCCTGCTGGCCGAGCGCGACCGCTTCATCGCCGCGCGCATCGATGCCACGCTTGCGGCAGGCGAGATCGGCCTGTTGTTCCTGGGTCTGGCCCACAACGTGTCGCCTTTGCTGCCTGACGACATCCTGGTCAGGAACCTGCTGCCATCGCTCAAGCCTACCCCGGGCGCGACGCCATGAGCAGCACCGACCCACGGTGGGCGGTCTGCAAATCCGGCTCGCGGCCAACTGGATCGCCCAAGGTGCTGATCGTCGATGACCTGGATGACGCCCGCTGGGTGCTCTCGGCCTTGATCCGGCAGGCCGGATGGACACCCCTGGTGGCCGCGACAGGCGCCCAGGCGCTGATCTGCATCGAGCAGGACGAACCCGATGTGGTCTTGCTCGACATCGGCTTGCCCGATATCGACGGTTTCGAGGTGCTGGCGCGGGCAAGGGTGCCCGACAAGGCGATGCATGTGATCATGGTCACCGCCAACGGCAAGACCCATGACGCCGTCAGGGCGATCCGCGCGGGCGCCTATGAATACCTGACCAAGCCCTTCAACAACGCCGATGTCACGTTGACGGTGCGCCATGCGTTGGAGGACATCGGCTCGAGGCGGCATTACCGGCAGATGGGTGGCCCGCAGCCAGGACTCCTGCTGACCTGCATGGGCGACAGCGCCGCGGTGCGCCGGGTCCAGAACGAGGTGGAGCGGGTTGCGAGGACCAACTTCTCGGTGCTGGTGACCGGTGAATCGGGAACCGGCAAGGAATTGGTGTCGCAAGCCATCCATGCCTGCAGCCTGCGCGCCGGTGGCAAGCCGCTGGTGGCGGTGGACTGCGGCGCGATTCCCGGGTCGCTGATCGAGAGCGAATTGTTCGGTCATGACAAGGGCGCTTTCACCGGCGCCTACCAGGCCAAGACCGGCGCTTTCGAACTGGCCGCGGGCGGGACCATCTTCCTCGACGAGATCGGCAACCTGCCGCTCGTGATGCAGGGCAAGCTGCTGCGGGTGCTCGAGACCCGTCGCATCCAGCGGGTTGGCAGCGCCAGGGAAGTGGACGTCGATTTCCGGGTCGTCGCGGCGACCAACGCCGACTTGCTGGCGATGGTCGAGGAGCAGACTTTTCGCGGCGACCTCTACCACCGGCTGGCCGAGTACACGATCCGCATCCCGCCCCTGCGTGAGCGTCGGGAGGATCTCCGCTTCCTGGTGGACCGGATCCTGAACCAGACCAACATGGAACTGGGCAAGCGTGTGCAAGCGCTGTCGACCGCCGCCTGGGGGCTTATCGATCGCTACAGCTGGCCCGGCAATGTGCGCGAACTGAGAAACCAGCTGCGCCGCGCGGTGCTGCTGTGCGACGAGGCCGACGGCCTGATCCTGCCCGAGCACCTGGGCGCGCTCGATGAGCGCGTTGGCAAGGCGCTGCCCACCGCTCCCGGCCCTGCCGCCGCAGCGCCTTGCGCCGGCCCGTCCACCTGCGACGTCTGCGGTTCGCAGGATCTGTTGACGCCAGGGCTGGGCTTGTCGTTCAAGGAGATGACCGGCCAGTGCAACGCACGCATAGAGCGCGAGATCCTGCTGCGCGCGTTGCGCATCAGCCATGGCAACAAGGCGCTGGCCGCCCGGATACTGCAAATCGATTACAAGACTATCCATACCAAAATCAAATTGTATGAGATCTGCACGACCCAGGTAGCCGCTGAATTGCGTCTGCCTGAGATAGTTTGAAAGCGGCGCTGCCGGCCCGCTCACCCGCTGGAATATTGGAGATGCACCGATGGCTGAAAACAACCATTCCGATGATTTTTCGACCGCCAAGGAGCGGCTCGATGAAATCGGCCGCCGCCTGGGTTCGATGTTTGGTCAAACCCAGGTGCCGCCCGCCGGCGGCGGTTTGCTGGGTGGCTTGGGCGGACTGCTCGGGCAGTTGGGAAAACTCGCCGAGCAAGCCGACCAGAACGGTGGCGCCGTCACCAGGACCGGTGAATTCGGGCGCGCCTCGGACTCGCGGGTCAAGGGCGTCTACGGCTTCTCGATCAAGTCCGGGCCGGGCCAGCCTTCGGTCAAGGTCGAGCCCTTCGGCAACATCCGGCGCGACGACGCCGGCAAGCTGGTGGTGGTGCACGAGATCCGCGAGCCGCTGGTCGACTTGTTCGACGAGCCCGGCCGCTTGCTGATCGTCGCCGAGCTGCCGGGCGTCGAAGCGCAGCAGATCCAGCTCGATCTGCAGGACGACATCCTGCTGATCGTGGCCGAAGCCGGCGAACTCAAGTACCGCAAGGAGATGCTGCTGCCCGCCAGCTTCAGCGCGGGTCAGATGAGCTTTCAATGCCGCAACGGCATGCTCGAGATCGTGCTGAAGAAGTCGGCCGGGGTCTGATGATGAAGAAGCCCGCAGAAGGTGGCTTGCGCCTGAAGGTGACCGAGGCGCTGGGCAAGGACGTGGGGCGGGCGCTGGCGCGCATGGACCCCGCCGACATCCAGGTCCTGGGCGCGGAGATTGGCGACATCGTCGAAGTCGTCGGCAAACGCCGCACGGTGTGCAAGCTGTTGCCGGCCTACAAGGACATGCGCGGCGCGGCCCGGGTCCAGCTCGACGGACTGTCGAGGGGCAACGCGGGAGTCGCGCTCGACGACAGCGTGACGGTGCGCAAGGTGCTGGCAAAGCCGGCGCAGCGCATCGTGCTCTCGCCCACGGCGGCCGGGCTGTCCGACCGCGACCTGGCCTACATCGGCGCCAGGCTCGACGGCTTGCCGGTGGTCGAGGGCGACCAGATACGCGGCACCCTGTTCGGCAGCCGCTTCCTCGACTTCCTGGTGCTCGATACCGCGCCCAAGGGGCCGGTGCTGATCGCGCCGAGCACCGTGCTGAGTGTCGGCCCCGCGCAGACCGAGGCCAAGACAGCGCCTGCCGGCCGTGCCGCCTTCTCCTACGAGGACATCGGCGGGCTGAAGCGCGAAGTGCAGCGCGTGCGCGAGATCATCGAGCTGCCGCTGCGCTACCCGGAGGTCTTCACCCGCCTGGGCATCGCCGCGCCCAAGGGCGTGCTGCTCTACGGGCCGCCGGGCTGCGGCAAGACCCTGATTGCGCGCGCCGTCGCGCACGAAACCGACGTCCGCTTCTTCTCGATCAGCGGCCCCGAGATCATGCAGAAGTTTTACGGCGAGTCCGAGGGCTATCTGCGCAAGCTGTTCGAGGACGCGACCAAGAACGCGCCCAGCATCATCTTCATCGACGAGATCGATTCGATCGCCCCGAAGCGCGAAGACCTGGGTGCCGAGCACCAGGTCGAGCGCCGGGTGGTGGCCCAGTTGCTGAGCCTGATGGACGGGCTCAAGGCACGCGGTCAGGTCATCGTCATCGCGGCGACCAACATTCCCAATGCGCTCGACCCCGCGCTGCGCCGTCCGGGTCGCTTCGACCGCGAGATCGCGATCCCCATCCCCGACCGCCACGGCCGCTTGGCCATCTTCGAGATCTATACCCGCGGCATGCCCCTGGCACAGGATGTCGACCTGGCGCGGCTGGCCGACATCACCCACGGTTTCGTCGGCGCCGACATCGAGGCGCTTTGCCGCGAAGCGGCGATGGTCTGCGTGCGCCGTATCCTGCCCGACATCGACTTTGCCCAGGCCAGCTTGCCCTATGACGCGCTGCTCAAGCTCGAGCTCTGCCGGGATGACTTCCTGGCCGCCCTGCGCGAAGTCGAGCCTTCGGCGCTGCGCGAGGTGTTCGTCGAGGTGCCCACCACGTCCTGGGACGATGTGGGCGGGCTGGAACAACCCAAGCGCCTGCTGCGCGAACTGCTGGAATGGCCGCAGAAGTACGCCGAGTTGTTTGCGGTGGCCGGCGTCAAGCCGCTCAAGGGCGTGCTGCTGTGCGGCCCGCCCGGTTGCGGCAAGACCTTGCTTGCTCAGGCAGCGGCCAGTTCGACCCAGGTCAACTTCATCTCGGTCAAGGGTCCGGCGCTGTTGTCCAAGTACATCGGTGAGTCCGAGAAGGCCGTGCGCGAAGTCTTTCGCAAGGCCAAGCAGGCCGCACCCTGCCTGGTGTTCTTCGACGAGATCGATGCGCTGGTGCCGCGCCGCGGCAGTGGCGGCTCGGATGGCGGGGTCAGCGAGCGGGTGGTCGGCCAGTTCCTGGCCGAACTCGACGGCGTCGAGAAACTGACTGGTGTGATGGTGCTGGCCGCCACCAACCGGCCCGACATGGTCGATCCTGCCCTGCTGCGGCCCGGCCGTTTCGATGTGGTGGTGCAGATAGGACTGCCCGACGCGACCGAGCGCCTGGCCATTCTGCAAGTCCAGGTTCGCGGCAAGCCGGTGGCCGCCGACGTCGACCTGGCTGAGCTGGCCGGCCAGACCGAAGGCCTGAGCGGCGCCGATCTGGGGGCGGTCTGCAACCAGGCGGCATTGGCGGCGATCCGCGAGCGGATCGCGCAGGCGGGCGACAAGAAGCAGGCAAAGGCGTCCACGCTGCGGGTCCATGCCCGGCATTTTCATGCTGCGCTCAGCGAGATCAGGCCATGAACCCGGTGCCGACCGGCCCATCCGAGGCCGATGCCGACCCGCTCGGTCTGTACCTGTACTGCATCGCCGAATCCGCGGCGCTTCCGGCGGTCAACGGGGTGCTGGAACAGGCCCCGGAGGGTGTGGATCAGCGCTACCCGGTCACCCGGCTCAGCGTGGGCGGCGTCAGCGCGGTGGTCGGGCAGGTGGTGATCGCCGAGTTTTCCGAGCACAACCTGCAAGACCTGTCCTGGCTGGGGGCCAGGGCCAGTCGGCATGAGGGCGTGGTGGCCTGGACCATGGCGGCTTCGCCGGTCTTGCCGGTCAAGTTCGGCACGATCTTCAGCTCGCGCGAGAGTTTGATCGCTTTCCTGGCGCGGCACCGTCTGGACATCGCGCAGGCGCTGGACCGCCTGCGTGGCATGGCCGAGTGGAGCGTCAAGGGCTATCTGGACGAACAACAGGCCCGTACCGGTTTCGCCGCGCGCGACCCCGAGATTCAAGCCCGCCTGGCCGCCTTGCCGGCTTCACCGGGTGCCCGCTACCTGCTGCAGAAACGGATCGAAACGATGATGGATGCGGCGCTGGAGGCCGGGCTGGAAGTTGCCAGCGCAGCGATCGGGCAAGCTCTGGCCGTGCACGCCGAGGCCAGCGCGGGCTTGCGCCGCCACAGCAGCGCCGTCACCGGGCGGGTGCAGCGCATGATGTTCAACGCCAGTTTCCTGCTCGCGCCCGAGAACCTGGCCGAGTTCCAGGCGGCACTGGCCGAGCAGCAGCAAGAAGGCGAAGCGATCGGTCTGGCCTTCGAGTTGAAAGGGCCCTGGCCGCCCTACAACTTTTGTCCGCCGCTGCCGCAGGGCTGAGCCATGCCCCCCAACAGAGCGGATATTGGCCTCGCGCAAGCCCTTGGCTTGCCGGTGTCGGCCATACTTTCCGATGGCTGGTATCAAAAGCTCTGCGAGATGCTGCTTCGCCACATCCCGTACTCGATCGTGCTGATCGACCCGGCGCAACGGGTGGTGCTGGCCAACCGCAATTTCATCGAAAAATCCCGGCGCACCGAAGCCAATACGGTTGGTCTGCGAATTCGCGACATATTTCCGGATTCGATACTGGAAACCACCCAGCTCGAAGCCAAGATAAACCGTCTGTTCGATACCGGATCGACCGTGAGCGGGGCCCAGATCACCTACCGGGCGCCGGGCTTTCCGAGCCGCATCTTCTACTACACCGTGATCCCGATCACCTCCGGCCGTGGGGTGCAGCATGCCATTCTGGTGATGGACGACATCACCGAGAAAGTGCAGTTGATCGAGAAGGCGCGCGTGGCCGAACGCCACCTGGCGAGCGTGATCGAAAGTGCGCAGGATCTGGTGATATCGACCGATGCGGACGGCGCCATCACGAGTTGGAACGCGGCCGCCAATAGGATATCGGGATTCCATGCCGGCGAGGTCCACGGCCAGCCACTGGCCGACTTGTGCGAAATTTCTCGACGTCCCGAGATGGTCGGTGTCATCGCCCAACTGATTGACGGTGAACGGGTCGATTTTCGGGAAATCAACCTGTTGAACAAGTCGGGCAGTCTGGTGCCGGTCGATTGGTCGTTCTCGACCATCCGCGACGACTCGGGCATGGTCAGTGGCGTGGTGGCGGTCGGCCGCGACTTGTCCGAGCGTCGGGCACTCGAGCGCCATGTCCAGCAAAGCGAGAAACTCGCCGCGCTGGGGGTGATGGCGGGCGGCATCGCGCATGAGTTGAGAAACCCGCTGTCGGTGAGTTATTCGGCGGCGCAGTTCCTGCTCGAGGAACCGACCGATCCGGCCTTTCAGAAGGAATGCGTCCAAAAGATCATCGAAGGTATCGAGCGCTCATCGATCATCATCGAGAACCTGCTGCGTTTCGCCCGGCCGTCCTCGAGCAGCGACACCGAGCCGCTGAATCTGGTCGCACTGGCGCATGACACCGTCACCGTGCTGACACCGCAGGCCAAACTGCAGCGAATCAGCTTGATCGAGGATTTCCCGCAAGCCGTGGTGCCGATCTCGGGCAATCCCAACCTGCTGCAGCAGGTATTGATGAATCTGATCCTGAATGCCTACCAGGCGACGCCGGCCGAGGGCCGGGTCACGGTTTCCATCAGCCGCGAGGCCGCCAGCGCCGTGCTGCGCGTCAGCGATACCGGCAGCGGGATGTCGCCACAGTTGTTGGGCCGGATATTCGACCCCTTTTTCACCACCCGACCAGCCGGCCAGGGCACGGGTCTGGGCCTGTCGATCTGCCATACCCTGGTCAAGCAGCATGGTGGGGTGATCGCGGTTGAAAGCAGCGTCGAGGGCGTTGGCACGACCTTTGTCTTGCGCCTGCCGTTGGCGATGGAGGCCGAATGACCCATGTCAAGACGGTGCTGGTGATCGACGACGAAGCCGACGTTCGCTGGTCGCTGGAAATGATCCTGCTGCGCAACGGCTTTGCGGTGGCCACGGCGGTCAGCGGGGACGCGGCGCTGCAATGGTTGGCTCAGCCGGGGCAGGCCTGCGACCTGATCCTGCTCGACGCCAAACTGTCGGATGTCGATGGGGTTGAACTGGCCCAGTTGATACGGCGCCAGCGATGCTGTCTCGCGCCGGTGATCCTGGTGTCCGGCTTTTTCTACAAGGATGACAACCTGGTCCAGCAAAGTTTGCGAACCGGTCTGATTTCGGCGTTTGTGACAAAACCCTTTCGGCACGCCGAGATCCTCAACTCGATCCGGTCGGCGCTGGCCGCCACGGCGCCGCCCGTTGTCTAGCAGCAAAACGGCCCGTCTGGGCTGCGCCAGTTCGGCAAAGGGATCGGTCCGTGCGCCGGACTGCGACCGGAAATGCGGCTGGAGCACCCTGGGACTAGGGAATCCACACCATAGCTGCGGCGGGCGAGCCCCGGTATTTCAGATGCGCTGCTGATTCTTCGCCGGGACCCGATCCGGTATTTCAGCGCAAGTCCTTGATGGCATTGAAGAAAATTCTTCTCCACCAATTTCCTGCAATTTGGCACGCTTGTTGCTAATCCTTTTTGTACGAAGGGCCTAACCCCGCACTCCGTACCTGGTATCCGTAAATAGGGGTAAGCAACAATTGGAGATTGAAAATGGCAAAAGTCCAAAAGTCCACCGACTCGTCGAGCCTGGCCGAAGTCGTCGACCGCATCCTTGACAAGGGCATCGTCATCGACGCCTGGGTCAAGGTGTCGCTGGTCGGCATTGAGCTGCTGTCGATCGAGGCGCGTATCGTGATCGCTTCGGTTGAGACCTACCTCAAGTACGCTGAGGCGATTGGCCTCACGTCGAGCGCTGCTGCGCCGGCCTGATAAGCCAGTTGCTCTAGTGTTCCCCTGCCGGGAGGTTATTCTCCCGGCGGGGTCTTTGCCACGAGATTTGAACCGGCGGCACGATAACCAGTCCAAGTTGATTTTCGCGCTGTGGTGGAAATAGGCGGCATGCCCCGCCCAGAAAGAGGAAATTAAAATGCATAGCTGGAGAAGTCAAATGGCCGTCCTGCTTCAGGACATCGCCTCGTCGACATCCGCGCGGACGCGACTCGTCGGTGATATCAAGGTTCAGACCGGCCAGATGCTGCGCGGTTTTGGCCGTGAACGCCGCGCCGTGGCCAAGACACTTCACGCCAGGTTGGCCGCGGACCGATTGAACCGCTCGGCCGAGGTGATGGCGCTGCGTGATGAGGCGATCAAGATCTGCGAGGACTTCCGCGTCAGCCATGTCCAGATGGGACAAGAACTCCGCCTGAGTCTGCTCGAGTCGCGTGCGTCGGTGATCGACGCCGTCAACTCGATTCGGACCGAAACCGACCGTAAGTATGCCGAGGTGGCGCTGTCAAGGCGCCGCCAGGCCAGAGATCAGCAAGCGGAGTTGTCAAGCCACCGGATCGAGCGTGTCCAGGCCGCTACCGATCTGCTGCGGCAATTCCACGCGGCCAGACCCGCCGCTGCGCCCGCCCCGCTGGCGCCGAGCGCCCTGCCTGACCCGCTGCCGGTAGAAGAATCGGCGCTTCCCGACAGTGCGCCGGTCGCCGCGCCAGAAGTGGCGCCAGAAGTGGCGCCAGAAGTGGCGCCAGAAGTGGCGCCAGAAGTGGCGCCAGAAGCCCTGGTGGCTGTCGCGCCGGCCGAAGTCAGCGCGCCGCCCGAGGCCTCGGAGCAAAGCAGCCCCAGCGCTGCCCATACGACCGAGCCCGAGGTGCTGCCGCATTTTCCGAAGACGGTCTGGAAAGCCAAGAAGAAGTAATGTCGGCAGCTGCCCCAGTTGTTGCGCCACAGTTTTAATGGATGAGGAAACCCTGCAATGAGCCAAGCTGACGAGTTAACCGTGCTGACCCTGGAGAAAAAGTCCAGTTTCGTCGAAACTTCCTACATTCAGGGCGTCACCGAGCGCGCCCTGGATTACATCACCGCCGGCTATCCGGTTCATTTCAGCGGCCCTGCCGGCACCGGCAAGACCGCGCTGGCGATGCATGTGGCGGCGCAGCTCGGCCGGCAGGTGGTCCTGATTCACGGCGATGACGAGTTCGGCAGCTCCGACCTGATCGGCGGCCAGACCGGCTACCGTTCGGTCAAGGTGGTTGACAACTACATTCACTCGGTCCTGAAGCAGGAAGAAAGCGTCTCGAAACAGTGGGGCGACAACCGCCTGACGACGGCTTGCAAGTACGGTTTCACCTTGATTTACGACGAGTTCACAAGGTCGCGTCCAGAGGCCAACAACGTGCTGCTGTCGATTCTTGAGGAGCGTTTGCTCGAGTTGCCCGACGCGCGCAATGGCGATGGCTATATCCAGGTTCATCCGCAATTCAGCGCGCTCTTCACGAGCAACCCGGAAGAGTATGCGGGGGTCCACAAGACACAGGACGCCCTGATGGACCGGATGATCACGATCAAGGTCGGTCACCACGACTATGAGACCGAAGTGGCCATCACCCAGGCCAAGTCCGGCCTGCCGTGGCGGCAGGCCAAGTCCATCGTCGATATCGTCCGACAGTTCCGCGAGTTGGGGGTAAAGAATGCGCGGCCGACGATTCGCGCCTGCATCATGCTCGGTCGCATCGTCGCCAATCGCAAAGGCACGGTATCGGCCAGCGACCCCGATTTCCGCGAACTCTGCCACGATGTGCTGAATGCGGACTGCCTGAAGGTGACCCATGACGGCGCGATGGCCGGCCTCGAGCGCCTGGACGAGATCATCGAGCGCTGCTGCCCGGCGTTGCCAGCGCTGGTACCGGCGGCGTCTTGATGCGCGTGAACTTCAACCGGTCGGAGAGTCTTCATGGCAACTGAAAAACGTGGCGTGCAGCAAATCAAGACGATGGCCAGACTGGTCGATGCGCGGCGCATCCGCACGTCCTCCGGTGCCTTGCTCGAATTGTCGATGCTGGAAATGGAAAAGCAGCGCTTGTCCAAGGAAATGCGGCGCGCCGAACAACGTTGTCTCGAGATCCGCAACCGCATGGCCGAGATCGAGACCAAGCAGCAATGGCTGCAGCGTTTCGTCGATCGTTCGGTGGGTGAAATCCTGCAAACTCAGCCGATGGCTAACAGTTCAGGCTGGTCGGGCACGGCACTGGCGGCGGCCTCACCGCTGCCGATTCACTCGGCACCCACCGACCGGCTCAAGCGCCGGCAGTTGGCGTATTGAAGGCGAGCGGGACACCCTGTCCCGCCGGCTGTCAATTACCCTGGCAACTTGTTGAGTACGAGGTCATGAAAATTAAGACTTCTTCCAGTGTGACATCCTCGCTGCGCGCAGCGGCCTTTCGAATCATGCTGGCTCGTGATGCGCACGGCTCGGTGTACCGATTCCGCCGCGATATCATGACCTTGCGGCGGCTGCAGGCTGATCCTATGCCAGCGGTATTCCTGATCGACCCGGCCGGGCGCTTGCGCACCAGCCGCAGTGCGCAGTCCCGAAAAACCAAATCCTTGATGTGGTAGCCATGACAACTGAGCCGACGGCCGACACCGGATTTTATTTGTACGCGATTGCCGACGCGACCGCGCCCATCAACTATCCCGGGCTCGGGATCAACGGCGCCACTATCTATACCATCGCCTTCGGCGCGATCGCGGCGGTGGTCAGTGACATTGCCGACAAGCGGATCCGGCCTGAGCGCAAGCACCTTTCCGTGCACCACGCCGTGACCAAGCGGATGATGGAGGACACGACGGTCTTGCCAGTGTCTTTCGGTACGATTGCCGACAGCGCCAAGGCGCTGAACGGGATTCTCAAGGAAAACCGCAAAACCTTTGCCGAGCAACTCGATCGGGTGCGCGGCAAGGTGGAAATGGGTTTACGCGTCATGCTCGATGTGCCCAATATATTTGAGTATCTGGTGAGCCGACATCAGGAACTTGCCGATCTGCGCGACGAGATGCGGGGCAAGCCGCACGGCCCGACCCAGAACGACAAGATAGAACTCGGCCGCCGCTTCGACCAGTTGTTGACGCAGGACCGTGAGCGCCACACTGAAACGGTGCTTGCCGTTTTGGGACCGCACTGCGCCGAGATAAAACAGAATCCTGTCCATGAAGAGCGGGAGGTCATGCACCTGGCCTGCCTGGTCGACCGCGGGGCGCAGAAGGAATTCGAGGATGGGGTTTTCGAGGTGGCCAACAAGTTCGACAACAACTTCTCGTTCGATTTCAACGGGCCGTGGGCACCGCACAATTTCGTCAGTATTTCATTGTCAGCTTGAGGCTTTTCGATGTTCCTGCTGGATGATCTGTTCGTCACGCCGTTGATGTGGATTTTCAGGGAAATCAACGAAGCGGTTCAGAAGGAGCAGGCCGGTGAGGGCGAAGCCGTCACGCGCATGCTCAGTGAACTCTACATGAAGCTGGATTCGGGGGCGCTGACCGAGGAAGCTTTCACGCTTGAAGAAACCAAACTGCTAGACCGCCTGGACGCGATCCGGGAGCGCAACGAAGCGAATGGCGAAGACGAAGACGAAGACGAAGACGAAGACGAAGACGAAGACGAAGACGAAGACGAAGACGGAGACGGGCGATCGCCCGATGCAGGGCCCAAGGGTTCACCCTGACCACCCGGGCGGCGCATCCCAACGGGTCTTCATTCGGTCAGTTCCTGTGGGATGTGCCGCTTCAGCGTGTTGGAACGCGCCCCGTCCATCCTGCGGCGGCGTTTGAAATTTGAATAAAGGTTTGCCATGAACACAGCCCTGGAATCTGAATCAGACCCCTCAACGCCGCCGGTGGCCGCCGAGGCCATGACGATGGCTGCGCCGACCTCAGTCGCTGAGGTCGTCAAGCCCAAGCCGACCGGTGCTTCCGCGCTGTTGGGCAGGCTGCTGGCGATGGCGCAGCGCTACCGTGTCGAGGGCAGTTCCCGGCAGGCCACCGAGTTGTTCTGGACGCTGGCCGAGGACCATCCCGACACGCCGCAAGCAGAAGCCGCCAAGCAGGCATTGATGGCGATGGCCGAAGACTGTGGCCGCCTCAACAACCAACACATGGCGCGCAGCATCTACGAGCGGTTGCTGGCCCTGGAAGACTGAAGACGTGGACAACGGACTGAGGCCTGTTGACGACAAGCGAACGTCCTTGTGCGAACTGCTGGACCGCGTGCTCAACACCGGCGTGGTGGCGATGGGTGAGATCGTGATCTCGGTTGCGGGCATCGATCTGATCTACCTGAACGTGAACCTGCTGTTGACCTCGGTCGAGACCGCCCGGGGCAAGGCCAGTCTGACGCAGGCGGTCGTTTGAACGACACCCTGTCCCTGCTGTTTCCGGACGAGCCCGAGCGGCCCGGGTCAGTCCCCGCGTCGCCGCGCATCGCGCTCAATCCGGAGAGCGTCAAGAAGGGCTTGGGGCAGCTGGTCCTGACGCTGGTCGAGCTGGTCCGGCAGTTGCTGGAAAAGCAGGCGATGCGTCGGATCGAGGGCGGTTCGTTGACCGACGACGAGGTCGAACGCCTGGGCCTGACCTTCCTCGAACTGGACCAGCAGATGCAGTGGTTGAAGAAGGAGTTCGACCTGACCGACAAGGACTTGAACCTGGACCTGGGGCCGCTGGGCAAACTGCTGTGACCAGCCATCCCGAACCGTCTAGTAACGCAGGGCGGCTGATGCAACCGGACCGAAGAGAATGAACACCCCGATCAAGACCAGAAAGAGCATGACCCATGCGGTGGAATCCGCGACCCTGGCCGATGTCCTGGAACGGATTCTCGACAAGGGCTTGGTGATTGCCGGCGACATCAAGATCAAGATCGTCGATATCGAGTTGCTGACGATCCAGATTCGGCTGTTGGTCTGCTCGGTCGACAAGGCCAGGGAAATCGGCATCGACTGGTGGAGCACCAGCCCCTACCTGAACGGCAAGCTCGCCGGCGCAGATCCGCAGACCGAGGCCCTGGCGGCCCGCATCGCCAGGCTGGAAGCCGGCTTGCCGCCGGCCGTCCCCTTGTCCGTCCCGGTAGCCGCTGCGGTGGTGGCTACGGCGGTGGGCAGCGCGGCCCAACAGCCGCTGCCTGCCGCGCCGATGTGGCCGGGCTTGTAAGGCCGGGTGTGTTTCGCCGGCGCGGGTGAGTTGCCCACCCAGGCGCGGGCTGCGGCACTCAGGCCGCCGCGTCGAAGACGATCACCGAGCGGGCCAATTCGCCGCGCTTCAACTCGGCCAGGGCCTCGTTGACCTGGGTCAGCGCCACCCGCTGCGATATCAGCGCGTCGAGATTGAGCCGGCCCTGCAGGTACAGGTCGACCAGGCGCGGCATGTCCACCGGGAAGCGGTTCGATCCCATCAGCGAGCCCTGGATCCGCTTCTCGCCGAGGAAATCGCTGCCCCGCAACTCGATGTTGACGCCGGGCGGGATCATGCCGATGACGTTGGCGGTGCCGCCGCGGCGCAGCATGCGCCAGGCCTGCTCGGTGGTGGCTTTGAGGCCGATCGCCTCGAAGCTGTGGTGCACGCCGCCGTTGGTCAACTCCAGCACGGCCGCTACCGGGTCGACCGCACTGGCGTCGACCACGTCGGTGGCGCCGAAGCTGCTGGCCAGCGCCAGCTTGGACGCCACGCGGTCGATCGCGATGATGCGGCCGGCCCCGGCCACGAAGGCCGCGTTGACCACCGACAGCCCGATGCCACCGCAGCCTATCACTGCCACGGTGTCGCCCGGTCGCACGTTGGACGTGTGGGTGACCGCGCCATAGCCTGTCATCACGGCGCAGCCTATCAGCGCCGCGCGGTCGAGCGGCATGTCGCGGCGTATGGTCACGCAGGCATGCTCGTGCACCAGCATCTGCTCGGCGAAGGCGCCCAGGCCGACAAGCTGTTGCACCGGCGCGTCGTCGCGGCCCAGGCGCGGTGATTCGCCCTTGTCGCGCTTGGTCTCGGGGCTGACGCAGCGCGACAGGTGGCCGGTGACACAGTGCTCGCAGTGGCCGCAGAAGATCGACAGACAGGTGATGACATGATCCCCCGGCTTGACGGTCCGCACCTCGGGGCCGACGGCCTCGACGATGCCGGCGGCCTCGTGGCCGGGGACGAAGGGTGCCGGGTAAGGGTAGGTGCCGTCGATGAAGTGCAGATCGGAGTGGCAGACGCCGACGGCGGCTGTGCGGATCAGCACCTCGCGTGAACGGGGTTTGTCGATGGACAGCTCTTCGATGACGAGGGGCTGACCGGCTTGGCGGAGGATGGCGGCTTTCATGGGGGCATGCTCGCCGGATACGGGCCGCGGGTCAATCGGGAATGGCGCCAGGGGCAGGCTACAAAGACCGCCCTGGCCGCGTTTCGGCGTTTTATGACGGTTACTGATGCGGGTTAACACTCTGATCATGCTGGCGGTGTAGGCTGAACGGCGTCGGTCGATCGTGGCCGGCGCTGCCACAACCTCGCTGCCTGCCCCGCACCCGACCCCGATGAACCTCACCGACTTTCCCGACCATGACGAAGACGCCCAGCACAGTCCGGCTGAGCGCGCCGCGGCGGCTTCGCGCAGCACCTGGGTCAGCGTGGGCGTCAATTTGGTGTTGACGCTGACCCAGATCGGCGTCGGCCTGCTGGCCAAGTCGCAGGGCCTGGTGGCCGACGGCATCCACTCGCTGTCCGACCTGGTGGCCGATTTCGTCGTGCTGTTGGCCGGTCACCACAGCAAGAAGGACGCCGATCTCGACCACCCGTACGGCCACCAGCGCTTCGAGACCGCCGCCTCGCTGGTGCTGGGCGCGCTGCTGCTGGCAGTGGGAGTGGGTATGCTGTGGTCAGCAGTCCGCAAGCTCGAGGAGCCTGACCTGGTGCCGCAGGTGCATACCGTCGCGCTGTGGGTGGCCGGCGGCGCGCTGATCGCCAAGGAAGCGCTGTTCCGCTACATGCTGGCGGTGGCCAAGCGGGTCAAGTCCAGCATGCTGGTGGCCAACGCCTGGCATGCGCGATCGGACGCTGCCTCGTCGCTGGTGGTGGGTATCGGCATTGCCGGCAACCTGGCCGGCTACCCTATGCTGGACCCGATCGCCGCGCTGATCGTCGGCTTCATGGTGGCCCGTATGGGTTGGTCCTTCGGCTGGGATGCGCTGCACGATTTGATGGACCGGGCGGTCGACGAGGCCGAGGTCGAGGCGATCCGCCGTACCCTGATCGAGACCCCGGGCGTGGCCGATGTGCACGATGTGCGCACCCGCAAGATGGGCGACATGATCGTGGTCGATGCGCATCTGGAGGTCGATGCCTTGATCAGCGTCGAGGCCGGCCACGATATCGCGGTGATGGCGCGCCAGCGGGTGTTGCAGCGCCACCGGGTGCTCAACCTGATGACCCATATCGATCCGTGGCGGCGGCCCGACCTGGACCACGCGGTGCTGGTTATCCCAGCGCCACAATGACCGGTGCGGCGTCCCCGGGGCTGACTCGGCTGCCCCGGTATCCGCTTCAGGTCATGTGCCGCGGCATCACGATCGGCGTGGTGGCCGCTGGTTCGCCAGGATGGCGGCCCAGGCTCATCGGCAGCGCGACGAAGGCCGTCAGGACGACCGGTATCAGCGTGAAGGCGATCACCCCGATGAGGCGGGCGAGGAAGTGATGAAGTTCGCGGTGCATGGAGGGCTCCTGGCTGGGCTTGTTCGGATACCCCCAGCATCGGGGCCGCGCCTTAAGCGCGGCTGAAGCAGGGCCCAGCGCGGCCAACCGCGGCGTCAGACCACTTTGACCGGGATCTTGCCTATGCGTGCCTGCCATTCCGCCGGACCGGTGTTGTGCACGCTGGTGCCCAGGCTGTCGACTGCCACCGTCACCGGCATGTCCTTGACGTCGAACTCGTAGATGGCTTCCATCCCGAGGTCGTCGAAGCCCACCACCTGGGCCCCCTTGATCGCCTTGGCCACCAGGTAGGCGGCGCCGCCCACGGCCATCAGGTAGGCGCTCTTGTGCTTCTTGATGGCTTCGATGGCCACTGGCCCGCGCTCGGCCTTGCCGACCATCGAGATCAGCCCCGTCTGTGCCAGCATCATCTCGGTGAACTTGTCCATCCGGGTGGCGGTGGTCGGGCCGGCCGGGCCCATCACCTCGTCACGCACCGGGTCGACCGGGCCGACGTAGTAGATGACGCGGTTGGTGAAGTCCACCGGCAGCGTCTCGCCGCGGGCCAGCATGTCCTGGATGCGCTTGTGCGCGGCGTCGCGGCCAGTCAGCATCTTGCCGTTGAGCAGCAGGGTGTCGCCCGGCTTCCAGGCCGCCACCTCGGCCGGGGTCAGGGTGTTGAGGTCGACCCGCCGGCTCTTGTTGTAGTCGGGCGCCCAGGTCACGTCGGGCCACAAGTCCAGGCTGGGCGGTTCGAGGAAGGCCGGGCCCGAGCCGTCGAGCACGAAATGTGCATGCCGGGTGGCGGCGCAGTTGGGGATCATCGCGATGGGCTTGCTCGCGGCATGGGTGGGGAAGGTCTTGATCTTGACGTCCAGCACGGTGGTCAGCCCGCCCAGGCCTTGCGCGCCTATGCCCAGCGCGTTGACCTTTTCGTAGAGCTCGATGCGCAGTTCCTCGAGCTTGTTGCTCGGGCCGCGCGCCAGCAGGTCGTACATGTCGATGTCTTCCATCAACACTTCCTTGGCCATCAGCACTGCCTTTTCGGCCGTGCCGCCCACGCCTATGCCCAGCATGCCCGGCGGGCACCAGCCCGCGCCCATCGTGGGCACCGTCTTGAGCACCCATTCGACGATGTCGTCGTTCGGGTTGAGCATCTGCATCTTGCTCTTGTTCTCGCTGCCGCCGCCTTTGGCGGCGACGATCACGTCGACCCGGTCGCCGGGCACCAGTTCCATGTGGATCACCGCCGGGGTGTTGTCGCGGGTGTTCTTGCGCTCGAAGATCGGGTCGGCCAGCACGCTGGCGCGCAGCACGTTGTCGGGGTTGAGGTAGCCCTGTCGCACGCCCAGATTCACCGCGTCGGCGATCGACCCGGCAAAGCCTTCCCAGCGCACGTCCATGCCGATCTTGAGGAAGACGTTGACGATGCCGGTGTCCTGGCAAATCGGGCGGTGGCCTTCGGCACACATCTTCGAGTTGGTCAGGATCTGCGCGATCGCGTCCTTCGCTGCCGGCCCCTGTTCGCGCTCGTAAGCCCGCGCCAGGTGGGCGATATAGTCTGCCGGGTGGTAATAACTGATGTACTGCAGCGCGGCGGCAACGCTGTCGATCAGGTCGGCCTGGCGGATCGTGGTGGTCATGGCAGGGGGGCTCGCGGTCTGTGACGGACTGGGGCAGTGATCGCCGCCGGATTGACAGCGATCGCTGGCCATCTGCCCGCCGCAGCCTGGGGCGTCGGCGGGTCAGCCGGCCAGTTTACCGAACGGAAGTCGCTTGAAACCTGATCTGAATGCCTCTGCCACGCCGGCCCTGCTGCGTTTCTTCGCCCACGAATCCGCCGGCGCCACCGTGCTGGCGATCGCCGCGCTGGCCGCGCTGATCGTCAGCAACTCGGTCTGGCAGCCGGCTTACGAGGGTTTGGTGCAGATGCCGGTCGTCTTTCGCGTCGGCAACTGGCTGGTGCTGGCCAAGCCGCTGGTGGTGTGGGTCAACGACTTGTGGATGGCCGTCTTCTTCCTGCTGGTCGGCCTCGAGATCAAGCGTGAATTCACCGAGGGCGAACTGACCGACCGTCGCCAGGCCATGCTGCCGGCCGTGGCGGCGTTGGGCGGCATGGCCGCGCCCGCGCTGATCTACAGCCTGTTCAACCTGACTGATGCGGTGGCGCTGCAGGGTTGGGCCATTCCCGCGGCCACCGACATCGCGTTCGCGATCGGCATCGTGACGCTGCTGGGCAACCGTGTGCCGGCCTCGCTGAAGATCTTCCTCACCGCCGTGGCCATCATCGACGACCTGGGGGCGATCGTCGTGATCGCGCTGTTCTACACCGACCACCTGTCGCCGCTGATGCTGGCCTGCGCGGCGGCGGGCATCGTCGTGCTGGTGTTGCTGAACCGGGCCGGCGTGGTGCGGGTCGATGTCTATCTGGCGGTGGGCCTGGTGGTCTGGCTTTGCGTGCTGAAGTCGGGCGTGCATGCCACGCTGGCCGGTGTGGTCACGGCGCTGGCGATACCGATGCGGGTGCGAGGTGGGGGCCACTTTGGTCACTCGCCGGCGCAGACGCTGGAGCACAGCCTGCACCCCTGGGTGGCTTTCGGGGTGTTGCCGGTGTTCGCTTTCACCAATGCCGGCGTGGTGCTGGCCGGTGTCCAACTCGCCACGCTGGCCGAGGGTATCCCGCTGGGCATTGCCGCCGGCCTAGTGCTGGGCAAGGCGGTGGGCGTATTTGGCAGCCTGGCGCTGATGGTGCGGCTGGGCTGGGCGGCCCGGCCCGCGGGCGCGAGCTGGCTGCAGTGCTTCGGCGTGTCCGTGCTGTGCGGCATCGGTTTCACGATGAGCTTGTTCATCGGCGGCCTGGCTTTCGAGGGGCAGGCCCCGGGCTACGAACTGCGCGTCAAACTGGGCGTGATCGCAGGCTCGCTGCTGTCGGGTCTGCTGGGCGCCGCCATCCTGGTGCTGGCCCGTCGTCCAACCCGCAGGGTAAATCGGCCAGCCTGACCCGGGTCGATCTGGCGCGGTACCGGCCTGATGGCCAGCCCGCAGCCCGCCGCGTCACGGCGGCAGGCGGTACAGGCCGCTGTGGCCGCCCCAGGGCTGCAGCGCATTGCCCAGGCCCAGCGGGCTCTCGGCGGCGCCGAGGAACAGGAAACCGCCGGGCTGCAGCCGGTCCTGCAACTGGCGCAGTACGCTTTGCTGCAGCGCCGGCTCGAAGTAGATCAGCACGTTGCGGCAGAAGATGACGTTGAAGCGCCCCAGTCCGGGCGGCAGGCGGATCAGGTTCAGCGCCTCGAAGCGGATCGCCGCGCGCAGCGCAGGCAGCACCTGCCAGTCGGCGCCGGCCGGCTGGAAGTAACGCCCCAGGTAGCCGTCGGGCAGGCCGCGGCCCAGTTCGAAGGCGCTGTAGACGCCAAGGGCCGCCTGGGCCAGCGCCGGCTCGCAGATGTCCGAGGCCAGCAGCGAGACCTGCCATTGCGGTGGGTGCAGGCCTTGCTCGCGCAGCAGCATGGCCAGCGAATAGGCCTCCTGGCCGGTCGAGCAGGCCGCCGACCACAGGGACAGCGGTCGCAATGGGTGTTGGCGCAGCAACGGCAGCACTTCGTCGCGCAGGCGCTCGAAGGGCCGGCGGTCGCGAAACCAGGATGTTTCGTGGGTGGTCAGCGCCGAGGTCACTGCGCTGGCCAGCGCGCCGACCGGCTGCTGCGCCAGGCGCTCGGCCAACGCCGACAGATCGCCCAGTTGCCAGCGCCGCAGCAGGTCTCGCAGCCGCGAGTCGATCAGGTAGTCCTTCTCCGGGCCCAGGCTGACGCCGACCTGCTCGCGCAGGAACTGGCGCAGGCGGTCGGCCGCCGCGCTCATCGACCGGCCGTCAGCAGTTCGAGCACCGCCGCCGGCAACTGCTGCAGCGGCAGCACCGCCCGGCACAGGCCGGCCTTGGCCACCGCCCCCGGCATGCCCCAGACCACCGAGCTGGCCTGGTCCTGCGCCAGCACGACCCCGCCGCAACGCGCCAGCTCGCGGCAGCCCTGCAGTCCATCCTGGCCCATGCCGCTGAGCATCACCACCAGCGTCCGCCAGGCCGGCGCCTGCGCCAGCGAGCGCAGCATCACGTCGACCGCCGGCTTGCAGAACTGCTCGGGCGGTCCGTCGTCGAGCCGGCAGATGCCCTGCCGGCCCTGGCGCTCGACGCGCAGGTGACGGCCGGCTGGCGCCAGATGGGCGCGGCCGGGCAGCAGCGGCAGGCCGTCCGTCGCCTCGACGGTGGGCAGCGCGCCGCTGTCGCTCAGGCTGCGTGCCAGCGCCGCGGTGAAGCCGGCGCCCAGGTGCTGAGTGATCAGCACCGGCAGGGTGAGCCGCCCGCGCAGCCCGGCCAGCAGCAGCGCCAGCGCCTGCGGGCCGCCGGTGGACGCGCCTATGGCCAGCAACTCGAAGCCGCCGGGCACCGGGCCGGTGGCGCTCGGCAGCAGCCGGGTCGGTTCGGCCGCGCTGCCAGGTTCGCCCGGCCTGGCGACACCCAGGCGCTGCAGCAGCGCGCGGGCGAACTCGCCGTCGCTGGCCTGTTGCTCCAGGTCGGCCGGCCGCGGCAGGCAGCGCAAGCCGGCGGGCAGGCCAACCGGCGTGCGGGCCCCAGGCGGCAGCAGCAGCAGGCCGCCGCGCAGACCGGGCTCGCGCAGCGCGGCGGCTTGGGCTGCGCCCAGTGTCTGGCCGGCGTCCAGCAGCAGCCAGCTGCCGGCGGGCTCGTGGACGATGCTCACACCAGCCGCTTCGCGCAGCAGCCGGCGCAGTTGCAGCCGTAGCGCCGTAGGCAGCTGGGCCAGCAGCACGCGGGTTGCCGCGGCGCTGATGCTCGGGTTGGTGGGCCGGCCGGGCGGGCTAATGGGCAGTGCGCTCCAGCGCCTCGGCCGGTAGGCCGTCGGCCGCCCTGGCGTCCGGGAACATGTTGCGCAGCTGGCGCGTGACGGCCTGCTGGCGGTCTTCGCCGTCCAGCGAATGGCCCAGCACGCCCATGGCCACCAAGTTGCGCGCCACGGTGTCCAGGCTGCCCGCTTGCCGGACGAATAGCTGCTGCAGCGCGTCGCCGCCTATCTCCAGCAGCAGCACCTCGGTACGGCTGCGGACGGTGCGCCGGTGCGGCAGGCCGAGCAGGGCGGTCGGCGCGCCGAACTGGTCGCCCGGGCGCATCACCGTGGGGTTGCCAGACTGGCCGGTGAACTGCTGCGCCTCCTGGGCGTCGAGCAGGCCTTCCTGCAGCAGGTAGAGCTCGCTGCCGGCCTCGCCAGCCTGGATCACGACGCGGCCGGCGGCGTAGCGGGCCTTGCGACCCTGCTCCAGCAGCAGGCGCAGCCCGGCCTCGGGCAGGCCGTCGAACACTGGCGTGCGCTCGAGCAGCCCGAACAGGCGCTGCGCGTCGCTGGCGGCCGACGGCGCGGCCGGGCGTTCTGTCAGCGCGATCGAGTGGCCGGCCGGACGCAGCCCGGCGCGGTTCAAGTGCAGCAGGATGGACTTGAGGATGGCGCGGGTGGCCGGCATCAGTTGCGGCCACTGGGCGCGGAAGGTGATCATGTACTCGACGCCCTCGATCTTGATGCCGTTGACCGCCACCGTCGGCGTGCCGACCTCGGGGCCGATCAGCTCGATCAGCGCGTCCAGCGCCGCGGCCTGCAGGATGCGGAAGGCCTGTTCGGCCGGCACGGCGCAGTCCAGCGTAACCTGCACCCGCCGCGCGCTGACCGCTTCGGGCAGGCTGAAGTTGCTGATCGTGAAGGCGCTGAACTTGCTGTTCGGGAAGCTGATCATGTCGCCCAGCATGTCCTTGACCCGGGTCGTGCGCCAGCTGATCTCCATCAACTGGCCGATCGTGCGCTCGTCGCCCGAGCGGTGGATCTGGATCCAGTCGCCGATGCGGGTGGCGCGGTCGATGTTCAGCGCGATGCCGGCGAACACGTCCTGCAGCAGCTCGCGCAAGGCCATGCCCAGCACCAGGCCGGCCACGCCCGAGGCCGCCCACAGAAAGGTCAAGTCCTGGTTGAAGACGATGCGGGCACAGGCCGAGACCGCGATCGCGTAGATGATCAGGCTGGAGATCTGCAGCAGCAGCCGTGGCACCGGGGTGCCGGTGGCCGAGGCGATCAGGCCCTCGAAGATCACATAGCGGAT
The DNA here is from genome assembly GCA_947453625.1 of Burkholderiales bacterium. Taxonomy (GTDB): domain Bacteria; phylum Pseudomonadota; class Gammaproteobacteria; order Burkholderiales; family Burkholderiaceae_C; genus Pseudaquabacterium. The sequence goes on along the minus strand of CANGHK010000004.1, from coordinate 70,200 downwards.
GATCCGGTTGGCCAGCACCGCCAGCGAGATGAAGCCCACCACGCCCAGCATGTTCTTCATCACCGTGGTGGTGCTGTCCATAGCCTCGATGCCGAAGCGCTGGTAGGCGTCACCGCCGAAGAAGAACACCACCAGGATGCTGAGCGAGATCAGCAGCGGGCCGACGATCTTGGCCAGCACCTGCCGCGTTGGGTCGAGCATGGCCATGTCAGATCACGCCGTGCGGATGCGCGCCGTCTCGGCCCGCAGTTGCTGCGACAACTGGGTCAGTGACTGCATCGTTGCCGAAATTTCCTCCGACGCACTGGCGGTGGTCTGGGCCACCGTCTGCAGCCGCAGGCAGCGGTCTTTCAGCAACTGCATCATCGAGCTCTGCTCCTCGATCGCAGCGGCGATCGACTGGACGATCTCGCCGCTTTGCTGCGACAGGCCTACGATCTGGCCCATCGAGGCGCGCGCCTCGGTGGCGGTGCTGACGCCCTGGTCGACGGTGGCGGTGGCCTCGCGCGCCAAGCTGCGGATCTCGCGCGTGGCACCGGCCACGTCCTCGGCCAGCGCGCTGATCTTGTGCGCGATCAGCACGAAGCCGCTGCCGTTCTCGCCGGCGCGCACGGCCTCCAGCCCGGCGTTCAGCGCCAGCACGTCGGTCTTGTCGGCGATGCTGGCGATGCGCTCGCTGATCTGGGTGATGCGGGCGTTCTTCTCGGCGATGCCGTGTACCGCGCTGCTCAGCGCGGTCAGCGTCGAATGCCCGCCCTGGGCCGCCTCGACGGCCTGGCGCGCCAGCAACCGGGCACGGTCGGCGCTGCGGGCGATCTCGCCGATGGCTGCGGCCGTCTGCTCTATCGCACCGGAGATGTCGACCAGCGTCGTCATCTGGCCGGCGGCATGGCGCGAGACCTCCAGCGCGGCGGCCGTCGTCTCCTGCGAGGACAGGTTGACCTGCTCGGTGGCCTGGCCGACCTCGCGCATCACGCCGCGCAGCTGCGCCACCGCCTTGTTCAGGTTCAGCTTCATGCCGACGAATTCGCCCTGGAAGCTGCCCTCGATGCTGTGGGTCAGGTTGCCATCGGCCAGCGCGCTGGCACAGGCCGAGACCGCGTCGAGCAGCGTCACCAGGATGTCCAGGCTGCGGTTGACGTTGCCCTTGAGCGCCCGCAACTCGCCAGCGTAGTCGCCACTCATGCGGCCGCGCACGTCGCCCGCGGCCAGCCTGGCCATCACCGCGGCGACCTCGTTGAGCGGTTCGGCCAAGGTGCCGAGCAGGGCGTTGGCGCCGTCCACCAGCTTGGCGAATTCGCCCTGGTGGCGACTGGCATCGACGCGCACCGACAGCGTGCCGGCGCGGGCGGCATCGATCAGTTCGCCCAGATCGTGCGATACCGCCTGCAGCGTCTTGGCGATCTCGGCGGTGGCGCGGATCATCTGGCCGGGCTCGTCGCGGTGGCCCTGGTCGACGACCTGCACCGACAGGTCGCCGCCGGCCATGCGGGTGATCGCGGCCAGCACCTGGGCGATCGGCTGGGTGATCGACCGGATCACCAGCCAGCTCAGCAGCAGGCCCAGCAGCACCGCGGCGACGATGACGACGATCAGCTGCCGGCGCGAGACCTCGAACTGCTGCTTGGCCGACCCGGTATCCTGTTGTGCCACCTCGATCTGCAGGTCGATCAGGCCGGACAGGCGCTCGGAGACCGGGTCTATCGCCGGGTACAGGCTCTGCGCGACGAAGTCGGCCAGTTCGGCGTCGCCGCCGGCCTGCAGCAGCGCGACCAGCCGGTCTATGGTCTTGTCGGCCGTCGCCAGCCGCGGCTTGAGTTCGTCGACCAGCTGTCGCTCGCGCTCGACCAGGTAGGTGGCCAGGTAGCCTTTCCAGCTCTTCTCTATCGTCGTGCGCGCCTGCTGGATTTTCTTCAGCGCCGCTGCGCGCGTCAGTGCGCCGGACCTTGTCTTGTGGGCAGTGTCGACGACGTTGACTGCGTACATGTCGGCGATGACCTTGAGGTCGCGCAAAGGCACGACGCGGTCCTCGTAGACCGTCGACAGTGCGGTCTGGCCGGTGCGGAAGGCCTTGTCGGCGATGCCGCCGGCGGCGGCGAGGAACAGGATCAGCGGGCCGACCAGCAGGATCAGCTTGGCGCGGATTTTCAGGTTATTGAGCATGGGAATTCTCGGGTCAGCAGGGGTCTTGCAGGTCAAGGGGCGACAGCCAGCCGGCGAAGGCCAGGCGCCGGCAGTCGTCGAGCGCAGCGCGGCGCGCGGTGCCGGCGGCGTCGCTGCGCAGCAGCAGTTCGGCGCCATCCGGGCCCAGGCGCAGCGCCTGCAGCAGGCTGTGCAGGGCGGCGGGCAGCGTCGGCAGTGGCGTCCAGGGCGCGGCCGCGTCGGCGGGGCGGACGGCCTCGACGCGCGTGCACAGCAGCACCACGCCGCGGCGCCCCGGTGCGCCGCGGCCCAGCCTTGCCAGCACGGCGTAGCGCCGGGTCGGCGTGGCGCTGGCGCTGGCAGCGTCGGCCGGCAGCAGGCGGCTCAGGTCCACGGCCGGCCAGGCGCACGGGCTGCGCCGGGCGGCCAGGCGGCCGGAGTCCAGCGGGCCAAGCACCGTCGTCACCGCAGCGGCCGGCAGGGCCAGGCGCCAGCCGCCGGCGTGCAGGCTCAGCGCACCGCGCGCGTCCGGCGGCCAGGGGAGCGTCGCCGCGCTGGCGCTGGCGCTTGCGCCAGGCGTTCCGGCGCCGGGCCGGTCCAGCACCTCGATCGGCGGCCAGTCGGGCAGCAACAGCCAGCGGCTGGGTTGTCCGGCCGTGTCCAGGGTCTTGAGCTGGCCGGCCTCGGCTTCGACCAGGCCCAGCACCTGCTGCACCAGCAGGCCCCGGCTGCTGCCGGCCTCGTCCAGGCACAGGCACCAGGGTTCGTCGGCCGGCGCCGCGTCGACCGCCTGCGGGTAGGCCGCCAGGCGGCTGACCAGCGACTCGGCGGCGAGCAACTCACCGTCGAGCTGAACCAGCCACTGCCTGCCGTGGCCTGGCGTTTGCCAGGCCCGCGCGCCGCTGTGCTTGCCCACGCGCCGCACGCGCGCGGCCGGCACCACCCACTCGGCGCCGCCGCTGCCCACCCGCAGGAAATGCAGCTTGGCTGGCCGCGGCCCGCCCGCCTGGCGTGCGGCCGGGCCTGTTGCGGCCGGGCCGAAGCCGCGCAGCGCGCCTTGCAGCGGGGTCTGCAGGCCCGCGCAAGCGCCCGCCGACGCACCGGCGGCCACGCCCTGCGCGGCCAGGCCTATCGGTCCCAGTGGCGTGCGCAGCGCCAGCAGGCGGGCGGGTTGGGTGGCCGCGGCGTTGGCCTGCGGGTCGGCCTCGGCCAAGCTCAGCAAGGCCAGCGGCCCTTGTTCGCTGGCCACCAGGCCGCGCACCGGGTGGGCACAGCCAGGCAGCGGCCAGATCGCGCCCAGATGCTCCACGCCGAGCAGTTCGCCGCCGCTCAACAGCCAGGCGCCATCCTCGGTGCTGACCGAATAGGCGGCGCTGGTGGCCGGCAGGGCTGGGACTTCGGGCATGGTCTCGTCGTGGATGCGCAGGCGCCAGCGCAGGGCTCAGGGTGGTCGGCGGATAGCAGCAGCGGGTTGCCGCGGCGGCATGCCCGCTCGTCCGCACAGTCCGCTGGCGGGCCCGGAGTGTAGAGGCTGTGGGGGTCAAGCCCCCATCTGCGGGGCCCCTGGGCGCGGGAGCACATCGAGGACAGACTGGCGGTGATTGTCCGCATCGCGGTCTGTCGCTGCCTGATGTGGCCTGTCGAGTAAGCGGTTCGTAAGAGCCTCTGCCTAAGGTGCGGGGTATTGACCGAGATTCACCGTTTTCCCATTCGCAATCCAGGAGACCTACATGAGCACAGACGCCCCCACCGAGCTGAAAACCTACCTTCCCTCGGCCACATCGGTCGCCGGTGCCCATGTGCAGGGCATGGCCGCCTACGAGGCCCTGGTCCAGGAAGCACATGAGGATTACGCCGGTTTCTGGGCCCGCCATGCGCGCGAGCTGATCTCCTGGAAGACACCGTTCACCCAGGTGCTCGACGAGAGCGACGCACCGTTCTTCAAGTGGTTCGAGGACGGCACGCTCAACGCTTCCTACAACTGCCTGGACCGCAACGTCGAGCGCGGCCTGGGCGACAAGACCGCGATCATCTTCGAGGCCGACGGCGGCGAAGTCACCCGCACCAGTTACAGCGAACTGCTGGCCAAGACCTGCCAGATCGCGAATGGACTGAAAAGCCTGGGCATCGCCAAGGGCGACCGGGTCATCATCTACATCTCGATGTCGGTCGACGGCGTGGCCGCGATGCAGGCCTGCGCCCGCATCGGCGCCATCCATTCGGTGGTGTTCGGCGGCTTCTCGGCGCAAAGCGTGCGCGACCGCATCCAGGACACCGGCGCCAAACTGGTGATCACCGCCGACCACCAGATCCGTGGCGGCAAGCAGTTGCCGCTCAAGAGCATCGTCGACGAGGCGCTGGCACTCGGCGGCTGCGAGTCGGTCGGCAAGGTGCTGGTGGTCAAGCGCTCGGGCTCGGCGATCGCGATGACGGCCGGGCGCGATCTGTGGATGTCCGACCTGGTCGAGGGCTTGCCCCAGGTCTGCGAGCCGGAGTGGGTGGGCGCCGAGCACCCTCTGTTCCTGCTCTACACCAGCGGCTCGACCGGCAAGCCCAAGGGCGTGCAGCATTCGACCGGCGGCTACCTGCTGCACGCCGCGCTGACGACCAAGCTGACCTTCGACCTGAAGCCCGACGATGTGTTCTGGTGCACCGCCGACATTGGCTGGGTCACCGGCCACACCTACATCACCTACGGCCCGCTGGCCCTGGGCGGCACCGAGGTGGTGTTCGAGGGCGTGCCCACCTTCCCGGACGCTGGCCGCTTCTGGAAGATGATCCAGGACCACAAGGTCTCGATCTTCTACACCGCGCCCACCGCGATCCGCTCGCTGATCAAGGCCGCGGAAGCCAATGCCGCCGTGCACCCGAAGAGCTACGACCTGACGTCCTTGCGCATCCTGGGCTCGGTCGGCGAGCCGATCAACCCCGCCGCCTGGGAGTGGTACCACCTGAACGTGGGCGGCGGCCGCTGCCCCATCGTCGACACCTTCTGGCAGACGGAGACCGGCGGCCACATGATCACGCCGCTGCCGGGCGCCACGCCGCTGATCCCGGGCTCGTGCACGCTGCCCTTCCCGGGCATCATGGCCGCGGTGGTCGACGAGACCGGCAAGGACGTACCCTGGGGCCAGGGTGGCATCCTGGTCGTCAAGCGTCCCTGGCCCAGCATGATCCGCACCATCTGGGGCGACCCGGAGCGCTTCAAGAAGAGCTATTACCCGGACGACTTCCAGGGCAAGTACTACCTGGCGGGCGACGGCGCGATCCGCGACCCGAAGACCGGCTACTTCACGATCACCGGCCGCATCGATGACGTGCTGAACGTCAGCGGCCACCGCATGGGCACGATGGAGATCGAGTCCGCGCTGGTCAGCTGCACCGAACTGGTGGCCGAGGCCGCGGTGGTGGGCCGCCCGGACGACACCACCGGCGAGGCGATCTGCGCCTTCGTGGTGCTCAAGCGCTCGCGCCCGGTGGGCGACGAAGCCAAGGCCATCGCCAAGCAGTTGCGCGACTGGGTGGGCAAGGAGATCGGCCCGATCGCCAAACCCAAGGACATCCGTTTTGGCGACAACCTGCCCAAGACCCGCAGCGGCAAGATCATGCGCCGTCTGTTGCGCTCGGTGGCCAAGAACGAAGCCATCACCCAGGACACCTCGACGCTGGAGAACCCGGCGATCCTGGATCAGTTGGGCGAGAACTACTGAGCCCTGCTGATCCAGGTGGCGCGCCAGCGACTGGGGTGCCGCAAGGCGCCCTTATCCAGCGAAAAGGCCCCGCCGTGCGGGGCCTTTTTTTGATGCGACAGGCTCAGATCACTTGATCGTCAGCACCCAGTCCGCCAACTGCTTGGCCTCGGCGGGGTTGACCTGCGGGTTGGCCGGCATCGGCACCTGGCCCCAAACGCCGGCGCCACCCTTCTGGATCTTGTCGGCGAGCTTGGCGGCGGCGTCCTTCTGGCCGGCGTACTTGGCGGCCACGTCCTTGTAAGCCGGGCCGACGAGCTTCTTGTCGGTGGCATGGCAGGCCAGGCAGTTCTTCTTTTGCGCCAGATCGGCATTGGCGAAGACAGGAGTGACCACCACGGCGGCCAGGGCAGCGATCAAGGCGATTTTCTTCATGGTGTTGCTTTCGACAGGTGAAACAGCGTGCATGGGCGGGTCTACAGTCCCTACAACGAATTTTAGCCAGGCGGGTTGACGCGATATTGCCAATCGGCTGTCGATGACAGGGAGCAATGCGATTGGCTTTGTGCTCGTGGGGGTACTGCTGCTGCTGCTCAAACTGGTGGCGACAGGCCCGGTCGCGAACTGGTCGTGGTGGGTCGTGCTGGCACCGTTTGCCGCCGCGGCGATCTGGTGGCAATTCGCCGACAGCGTGGGCATCACCCAGCGGGCGGCCGCAGAGCGCGAGGGCCGACGCGTGGCGCGGCGGCGCGAGGAGCGCCTGGCCGCGCTGGGCCTGCGGCCGGGCAAGTCGGGTTCAGGCACTGCCCGTGCCGGCCGGGACGGTGTGGCGCCACCGAGCGTAGCCGGCCCCGCCGGCGCCAAACCGCCCGAAGACGAGCCAGGCGGTCAGCGCCGGCAGTGATGCCGGTGGCCGCTCGGGCAAGGGCACTCGAGCGGGCTCAGTCGAACTTGTCCAGCACGGCGCCAAAGCTGGCGCTCGACGCGTTGTGGGCAAACTTGGCCAGCACGCCCCGGGTGTAGCGCGGCGCGGGCTGGACCCAGGTCAAGCGCCGGCGCGCCAGTTCGGCGTCGTCCACGTTGAGCTGCAGCAGCAGGCGGTGGGCATCGATGGTGATCGAATCACCATCGCGCACCAGCGCGATGTTGCCGCCGGCATAGGCTTCGGGCGCCACATGGCCGACCACCATGCCCCAGGTGCCACCCGAGAAGCGCCCGTCGGTGACCAGGCCCACGCTCTCGCCCAGGCCCTGGCCGATCAGCGCGCCGGTGGGCGCCAGCATCTCGGGCATGCCCGGGCCGCCCTTGGGGCCGAGGTAGCGCAACACCATCACGTCGCCGGCGACGATTTGCTTGGCCATGATCGCGGCCAGCGCCGACTGCTCATCCTCGAACACCCGTGCCGGGCCGGTCATCACAGGGCTCTTCAGGCCGGTGATCTTGGCCACGCAGCCCTCGGGCGACAGGTTGCCGCGCAGGATCGCCAGGTGGCCCTGGGCGTACATCGGCTTGTCTATCGTGCGGATCACCTGCTGGTCGGCGCGCGGCGAATCGGGCACGTCGGCCAGGTTCTCGGCCACCGTCTTGCCGGTGATGGTCATGCAGTCGCCGTGCAGCAGGCCGGCCTTGAGCAGCACCTTCATCACCTGCGGGATGCCGCCGGCATGGTGCAGGTCGATCGCCAGGTACTGGCCGCTGGGTTTCAGGTCGCACAGCACCGGCACGGTCTTGCGGATGCGCTCGAAGTCGTCGATCGTCCACTCGACCTCGGCCGCATGGGCGATGGCCAGGAAGTGCAGCACTGCGTTGGTCGATCCGCCGGTGGCCATGATCACCGCCACCGCGTTCTCGATAGCCTTCTTGGTGACGATGTCGCGCGGCTTCAAGTCCTTCTTCACCGCCTCGACCAGCACCGCGGCGGCGTGGCGGGTGGTCTCGACGATCTCGTCCTCCACATTGGCCTGGGTGCTGGCGTAGGGCAGGCTCATGCCCAGCGCCTCGAAGGCCGAACTCATGGTGTTCGCGGTGTACATGCCGCCGCAACTGCCAGACCCGGGAATCGCGCGGCGTTCGATCTGGCAGAAGTCCTCTTCCGACATGTTGCCGGCCGAGAACTGCCCCACCGCCTCGAACACGCTGACGATGTTCAGGTCCTGGCCCTTGTACTTGCCGGGCAGGATGGTGCCGCCGTAGACGTAGATCGCCGGCACGTTGGCGCGCAGCATGCCCATCATCCCGCCGGGCATGTTCTTGTCGCAGCCGCCGATGACGAGCACGCCGTCCATCCACTGGCCGCCGACGCAGGTCTCGACGCAGTCGCTGATCACCTCGCGCGAGACCAGGCTGTACTTCATGCCCTCGGTGCCCATCGCCATGCCGTCACTGATGGTCGGCGTGCCGAAGATCTGTGGATTCGCGCCGGCCGCCTTCAGGCCTTCCACGGCGGCGTCGGCCAGTTTCTGCAGGCCCGAGTTGCAGGGCGTGATCGTCGAGTGACCGTTGGCCACGCCTATCATCGGCTTGACGAAGTCGCCCTCGGTATAGCCCATGGCGTAGTACATCGAACGGTTGGGCGCGCGGGCAACGCCTTCGGTGATGTTCCTGGAGCGGCGGTTGATGCTCATTGGCGGTCTCGTGGGTTTCTGGGGAGGAGGGCGGTCAGCCTGACCCGGCGCAGTCATCGCTCGGTATCTGGCCCGTCGCCCGATTATTACTGTGGGCGTCGCGGCGCCTTTCTCGGGCTTGGCCTGCCGAACCGGCCCCGGGCGCCATGCGGCCAGCGGCGACAATCGGCGGTCGGCGGCAACGCAGCGCCGAACAATTCAACGGAGTCTCCACGATGCTCATGCATCCCCAGTTCAACCCGGTGGCGCTGGCGCTGGGCCCAGTGCAGATCCACTGGTACGGCCTGACCTACCTGGTGGCGTTTGCGCTGTTCATGGCGCTGGCCAACGCCCGCGCGCGCCAGCCGCATTTCGCCAACGCCGACTGGACCCGGCGCGATGTCGAGGACTTGCTGTTCTGGGGCGTGCTCGGCGTGGTGCTGGGCGGCCGGCTGGGCTACGCGCTGTTCTACAAGCCGGGCTACTACCTGGGCCACCCGTTGGAGATCCTGGCGGTGTGGAAGGGCGGCATGTCCTTCCACGGCGGCATGCTGGGCGTGATCTTCGCGATGGCCGCCTACGCCCGCAGCCGCGGCCGACGCTGGCTGGAAGTGACCGACCTGATCGCCCCCTGCGTGCCCACCGGTCTGGCGTCGGGGCGCATAGGCAACTTCATCAACGGCGAGCTCTGGGGCCGCGCCGCCGACCCGGCGTTGCCCTGGGCGATGGTGTTTCCGCAGTCGGGCAGCAACTTGCCGCGCCATCCTTCGCAGCTCTACCAGTTCGCGCTCGAGGGACTGCTGCTGTTCGCGCTGCTGTGGCTTTATGCACGCCGGCCACGCGCCACCGGCCAGGTCTCGGGCGCCTTCCTGGCCGGCTACGGCATCTTCCGTTTTGCGGCCGAGTATTTCCGCGAGCCCGACAGCTTCCTGGGCCCGCTGGCGCTGGGCTTGAGCATGGGCCAGTGGCTGTGCGTGCCGATGATCATCGCCGGTGCCGCGATGTGGACCTGGGCCGGCCGCCAGACGCCCCGACTGCGATAAGACCATGCGACAGATCTTCCTCGACACCGAAACCACCGGCCTGAACCCCGAGAGCGGCGACCGCGTCGTCGAGATCGGCTGCATCGAGATGGTCAACCGCCGGCTCACCGGCGGGCGCCGCCATCTCTACCTCAACCCCGAGCGCAAGTGCAGCGAGGAAGCGGCCAGGATCCACGGCCTGACCGACGCTTTCCTGGCCGAACAGCCCAAGTTCGCCGAGTTGGCCGAGGACTTGCTGGAATTCCTGGCCGGGGCCGAGGTCATCATCCACAACGCGGCCTTCGACGTCGGATTCCTCAACGCCGAACTCAAGCGCCTGCGTCGCCAGCCCTTCCACACCGTGGCCGCCAAGGTGACCGACACGTTGCTGATGGCGCGCGAGATGTTTCCGGGCAAGGCCAACTCGCTGGATGCGCTGTGCCGGCGCCTGGAGGTAGACAACGCCCACCGCACCCTGCACGGCGCGCTGCTCGATGCCGAGTTGCTGGCCGAGGTCTACATCCGGCTGACGCGTGGCCAGGACTCGCTGGTGATCCACGACGACGACAGTCCGCAGGACATGGCGCAGGCACTCCAGGCGCGTGACCTGAGCCAGTACACCATGACCGTGATCGAGGCGACAGCCGAGGAGCGGTTGGCGCATGACGCCGTTCTCGCTGAACTGGACAAGGCCAGCGGCGGCAAGACGGTGTGGCGCGCGTTGAGCAGCGCTTCGACTATGGCATAATAGTGGACTTGCCGGTTGGGGTTCAGGTTTGATGGACGTCTCAGTTGGCACACCGGGATCCGGACAGTCAGGAATACCGGGCGGTTAGCTCAGCGGTAGAGCACTGCCTTCACACGGCAGGGGTCGCAGGTTCAAAACCTGCACCGCCCACCAGAAGTTCCAATAAAATCAAGAACTTAGCGGCGCCTTACGGCGCCGTTTTTATTGGGCGCCCCAAAAGGGTCCCAAAGCACCTTTCTGACATGCTTGGGCTGCCTTGCTGCAAGGCTGCCGTTTTAGCGCCCAAGAGTTATTGCCTGAACTTGCTTGCCGACAAGGCCTGGACGCAGTCCCTGGCTGCAGCGTGATCGGTTAACGTCAAACCATTGGCTCGGTCGCGCCAGCTTCGCGGTCAATGAAGTTGGCGGCCAGATTCGGCAGGGGCCTCCCCGCCAACTCATGCCGCCGCACGCAGCTTGATCTCCTCCAGGATCTGGAGCATCCGCTCGACCTTGGCGGACGTGAACAGCGCTTCAGGCCCCTGGGGGCTGACCTCCAGATAGGGCGACTCGTACAGCCGGTTGGCCTCGACTACTCCGTTGGCGGTCAGCGCCGAGACGATCAACTCCACGAACTCGATCTGGTCGGGCTTGGAAGTGCCGGTGACGAACTCGTTGAATGCTCGGTAGACCGCCTCGCGGTCCATGCCGACCAGCGACCGGATGAAGACCCCCAGGTTCAGGCTGCCGGCGGCCACCTTCCCGGTCATCTCGGCTGACCCACCTGCCTGGCGGAGCATCTGTTCCCGTTCGCTCAGGTCCACCGGTGTCAGTGCTTGGCTGTGCCGCAGCCGCTGCAGACAGACATGGTCCCCATGTGCCTTCAGGATCTGCCGGGCCTTGTCCTTGAAATTGGCCATATCCAGGCCGTTGGAAATCTCGGGCACCACCACCGTAGTCTCAGAACTGTCGTTGCACATCCGAGGGAGTCACTTTCCGCCAGGCACGAGCAAGTGGAACAAGATCGAGCATCGTCTTTTTTCACACATCGGCATGAATTGGCGAGGTCAACCCTTGGTGCGTCACGCGGTCATCGTCAACTTGATCGCAGCGACTACCACCCGCTGCCCGCATAGGACTGAGGGTGCAGGCCGCAATCGATGACGCCCAATACAGGCAGGGAGTCAGGGTGACCAACGCCGAGTTCGCTACAATCCAGATTGCCAGAGACAGTTTTCACGAAGAATTAAATTACGTCATCGCACCCAAAAAAATAATGTCCAAGTAATTTTTTCATGACTCATAAGTCGCTATTTGATCTATCCGTCTGCTTTGTTTCAAGGTAACCAAAAATGGAAAAACTACTTTCAGGGGTCGGGTCGCTGCTTTACAGCATGCGATTCACCATGCTGTTCTTCTATGTGGGTCTGGTAGCGATCATTTTTGGCATTCTGGGAAAGTTCCTGCTTGAAATATACAAGCTGATGAGCGCATTGCTGCTTGGCGAAATAGAGAAGGTCTACCTTATAATCAAGGTGCTTGAATTGGTGGACATGACGATGGTGGCGCAACTTGTTTGGGTCGTGGCACTGGCGGGTGTTTCGCTCTTCGTGACCACCTTACACTTTGACAAGAACGACATAAAAAAGCCCGACTGGCTGGACCATGTCAATACCTACAACCTTAAGTTGAAGCTCGCATTCGCGATCATCTCCATTTCAGGCGTTCATGCGTTGAAGAGTTACCTGAGTGGCGACCTGAGTTTAGAGAACATACAGGTAGTGGCGATAGTGGCTGTCATTCACTTCACTTTCGTACTTGCCGCCATAGGAATTTCCTTTGCAGAGCGGTTGACCAGGGAGTAAGCATAAAAGTATCGTGGGCCATGGTGGCGAATGTCGTTCACCTGGGTTTTTTGGCCGATTCCCGGATTCAACCCAAGCTGGCGAGTGCTCACGGCCAGATTAGCTGTCAGGCGCGTTTTTTCTCGACTGCCCTCTGACCTCCCCACCGGGGCCAGGGCATTTGACACCGACCAGTCCCGTGGACATGGCGGACTTGGATCACATCGTGGACGAGGAAGGTGTGACGCTGCGCCAGATGCTCGTCGGCACAAGGAAGATGTTCGTCTACGCATGCGACTACGGCGGCGACTGGCGCCACAAGGTATAGGTCAAGAAGCTCGTCCAACTGGATGGGTCGATCTCCAGCAGCGTGTGCATCGGCGGCGAAAACGCCTGACCGCCCGCAACGCTTCTCGCTCATCAACAGGCTGGTGCCTGACCGTTGGGCCACCGTCATTGTGTCGAGTCGGTGCAGAGCGATCAGGTCGGTGATCGGCGAGTGCCGTAGCGCGTAGGCGGTGGTGAGGGGTAATTCGGCCGCAATCACGGCGTCTTTGATGGGGTACTTCCAGGCATCTTTGTTTCATGCCGACCCATCCCGCCGCACTGACGCCTGCGCGACATGGCGCGCCTGATGGGGCCACGGCAACGCCGGTTTGCTGGTCATCCCTCATGGCCTGGACCGGGCCGGGCTGGTCAGATCGGGGCTCCCCCAGCCTGGAGATACCCGTCATGCCCGATTCGACCTTCGACCCCCGCCGCCGCACACTGACCGCAGGCCTAGGCAGTCTGCTGGCCGCACCCGGCCTGGCCATTGCGCAGACCGCCGCAGCACCGCGCTGGAAGCCCGAGCGCCCGATCACGATCTACAACCCTTTCGCGGTGGGTGGCATCACCGACCTGCACCTGCGCCTGATCGGCGAGAAGGTCGGCCGGGTGCTGGGCCAGCAGATCCTGGTGGAAGCCCGCGCCGGCGCCGCCGGCACGCTGGCCCCGGCAGCGCTGGTGAACGCCAAGCCCGACGGCCACACGCTGGCCTGCTACACCATCAACAGCCTGCGCTACCCGCATTACCAGTCGGTGAACTGGCACCCCACGCGCGACTTCAGCTTCATCACCGGCCTGTCGTCGTACACCTTCGCGCTGGTGGTGCGCGCCGACTCGCCGTGGAAGACAGTGGAGGACCTGTTCGCCGCCGGCAAGGCCAGCCCCGAGAAGCACACCTACGGCACCAGCGGCATCGGCGGGTCGGGCCACCTGATGATGATCGAGATCGAGCAGAAGGTCGGCTCGAAGTTCAACCACATCCCCTACAAGGGTGGCGCTGAATGGATGCAGGCGCTGCTGGGCGGGCAGATCGACTTCCTGGCCGACGCGTCGCAATGGGGGCCGTTCGTCGACGACGGGCGCTGCCGCATCCTGGCGATGGTGACCGAGCAGCGGCTGCCCAAGTACGCCAACGTGCCAACGCTGCGCGAGCGCAACATCGACGCGGTGGGCCAGAGCCCCTACGGCCTGGTCGGCCCCAGAGACCTGCCGCCGGCCATCGCGCAGAGCCTGTATGAGGCCTTCAACGAGGCCAACAACGACCCCGCCACGCTGGAACTGCTGGGCCGCTACATCCAGGTGCCCTGGCGCAAGAACCCGGCCGAGTACCGGGCGTTTGCCGAGCAGTACTTCAACAGCGTGCGGCCCTTGCTGGTCAAGGCCGGGCTGGCCAAGGTCTGAGAGGCTGAGCGTTTTTCGATCATGCCCGCTCATCACGCCAAAACGCACCCGCTCGTCGTTGCAAATGCTCGCCATAGCCCGGGCTATGTCTGCGCTTTGCGCCTAGATCGAGCACGTTTTGGCACGCTGCTCGGTCACGCTCGAATTCCTCTCAGCCTCTGAGGCCGAACCCTGCCGGAACCGACGATTGGCCACCTTGGCCCGCAGCACGGGCCGTTGACGATCAGGAACGTCGAGAGCCTGTTCGACGCGCTGCGCTTGCTGGGCAGCGCGCTGCGTCGGGTCTGCCGGCGAGCCTGAAGGCCGCAGGCATGGACTTCAAGGTCAGCCTGCGCAGACCCTCAGCCGTGCGGGGCCAGCGCATTGCCGGGCGACGCGCTGCGCCACAGCTCATCGCGCCAGGCCATGCCGATGGCCAGCGTCAGCGCCAGGCCACAGCACAACACCAGGTCGGCCGTCCACGCATAGCCGATGCGCGGGATCAGCGCGCCGGTGAGCAGCAGCCCCAGCGGCAATGGATAGATGGCCAGCATGCGAACGCCCATGATCCGGCCCCGGAAGCGCTGGTCCACCGAGCGCAGCAGCAGCATGGACAGCGCCAGCATGCTGGTGCTCTGCGCCATGCCGGCCCCCACCAGCAGCGCCATCGCCACCGCCACCGGGGGCGTGGCCACGAAGCCGAACAGGCAGCCGTACCAGACCACGCTGGCGACCAGCATCGCGCGACCGGGCCGCAGCCGCCCGCCCAGCGCGCCCATCAGGACCGAGCCGATCAGCGCGCCGGCGGAAAAGCTGGCGATCAGCCAGCCCAGCCCCCGCTGGTCGAGGTGGAACACCTCGCGGGCGATGTAGGGCATCAGCCCGCCGGTGAACGGATAGGCGCTGAGGTTGACCAGCGCGGCCATGCACATCGCCGCCAGCAAGCGCGGGCGGTGCCAGACATGGGCCAGGCCCTCGCGCAGCTCGCGCCAGGGCGACTGCGGCGGTGCCAGCGCCGCGCCCCCCGGCACCAACGGCGCGGCAGCCGGCGCATGCCGGCCGGCATCGACCTGCAGCGTCAGCAGCGCGCCGGCCAGGTGGATCGCGACGATCGCGGCATAGGCCGCCACCATGCCGAACACCGCCACCACGCCGGCACCCACCAGCGCACCGGCCACCTTGGCCGAGTCCATGCTGGTGCGCGAGATGCCGATCGCCGCCATCAGGTGGCGGGGCGGCACCGTGGCGCCGACCAGCGCGGTGCGCATGCCGATGTCCGAGGGCCGGATCACCCCGGCCACCCCGGCCACGCACAGCACTGCGAACACGTTGAGCTCGCCCGTGCCCGCCAGCAGCAGGATCACGCCCGCCAGCAGTGCATAGCCGAAGCGCATCGTGGCCAGCACCCGGCGCAGGCCGACCCGATCGCCCAGCGTGCCCAGCAACGGCGAGGCCAGCGTGCCCACGAACTGCAGCGCGCCGAACACCGTGAGCATCAGCACCGAGCCGGTCTCGACCAGCACGAACCAGCCCAGCACCAGCGTCTCCATCTCCAGCGCCCAGGCCACGCAGAGGTCGGCCGGCCATTGGAAGCGGAAACTGCGGGTGCCGAAGGGCGCCAGGAATGGCGCGCTGGCCAGGCTGCTGGACATGCGGCGTCAGAGGCTGAGAGGAATTCGAGCGTGACCGAGCAACATGCCAAAACGTGCTCGATCTAGACGCAAAGCGCAGACATAGCTCGGGCTGTGGCGAGCATTTGCAACGACGAGCGGGTGCGTTTTGGCGTGGTGAGCGGGCATGATCGAAAAACTCTCAGGCTCTCAGGCCGCGCTGGGCCGCCGGGACGGCGTGGCGCGCCCGGCCCGCGTCAGCGCCCAGGCGCCGGCCAGACCGGCCGCCCACAGCAGCCACGCGGGCAGGCCGTGCAGCGGCGAGACGGCCAGCAGCGCCGCGCCCACCAGCGCCATCGGCAGGCAGAAGACCCAGCCGAACAGGAAACCGGTGCCGGTCTGGCGCAGCGCGCTGCTGAGCTCGTGGTCTTCGCTGCCGTGGTGCACCCCATGGGCCGCCCACAGTGGCGGCACTTCAAGGCCCATGCGGTGCCGCCAGCAGCAGAAGTCGTAGGCCAGCATGAGGATGCCCAGCGACAGGCTGGCTAGGTTGTCGGCCGCGCGGTACACCGGCCGGCCGCGGCGCCGCTCGACGGTATATTCCACGGCCATCATTGCCAGGTACAGGGGCACGGCGTAGAGGATGGGGTTGAGCATGGGCGGCGGCAGGGTGCGCGGTCGACCCGCAGGCTGAGTTTAGGAGATCAGGGCACACTCGCCCCATGGTGACAAACCCGCCAAGCTTGCGAATTCAATCGCCCTCAGCCCGCGCCCGATCCCTGGCAAGGCTTCGCCGGGGTCTGTCTATCCTGCTGGCCGCGGCGGCCCTGTCGGCTGGCGCCCGCGCGTCCGAGCCGCTGCGCGTGCAGGTGCCCAGCCTGGATGCCCCGGGCGGGACAGCGCTGCAGCAGCCCGGTTTCTGGTTCGACGCCGGGCCCGGACCGCGGGCGGCGGTGCTGCTGCTGCATGGCTGTGGCGGGCCCTATGGCCGCGGCAGCGCGCTGAGCGAACGACTGGTCGAGTACGCCGCACGGCTGCAGGCGCTTGGGCTGAGCGTGCTGGTCACCGACTCGCTCAGCCCCCGCGGCGAGCGCTCGCTGTGCACCCAGCCTATCGGCCAGCGCCTGGTCACCCAGTTGCACCGCCGGCTCGACGCCCTGGGCGCATTGCAATGGCTGGCCGTGCAACCGGGCGTGGACGCCGCCCGGCTCGGACTGATCGGCTGGTCGCATGGCGGTACCGCGGTGCTGGGCGCCACCAACCTGGGCCATGCCGAGGTGGCCGCCGCAGCAGTGAAGCCGGCTTTCGCCGTGGCGTTCTACCCCGGCTGCAACGACGAGCGGCGGCGTGGTCATCGTCCGGCCGCACCTCTGCTGCTGCTGCTGGGCGGCGCCGACGACTGGACCCCGGCAGCGCCCTGCCTGGGACTGGCCGACGAAGCCACCGAGCCGCGGCCGCAGCGCGAGGTGTACGCCGATGCGCACCATGGCTTCGATGGCACCGCGCCGCTGCGGCTGTGGCGCGAGGTGCCCAACGGCGCGCAACCCGGCCAGGGCGTGCACCTGGGCGGTCACCCGGGCGCGCGCGAAGCCGCCCAGGCCCGGTTGGCGCGCTTTCTGGTCGAGGTGGGCGCCGTCCGCTGACGGCCGGCAAACCCGCCGTTCCCCCCCGGCCCTCGGAGGCTGTCGGACCTGGGGCGTCGAAAGCGAGACGTGGCCCCAGCGAGGACGGTTCGTGCCGGAATTGAAGCCCGATAGCCCGCTTACGGGGCGAAAAGACGGTACGAAATGGACTGCTGCAGCCGACGCTCCCCAACAAGGGCGCCACCGGCAAACTGCGGCGCCGGTGGCGATGACTCACAGGGGTGGCGCCCCGGCGATCACAGCAAGTCGTCGGGCACCACCAGCGACAGCAGCCACAGCCGGAACTGGCGCCACCAGGGCGGGGTGGGCTCGGGGCCCCGGCGTTCGCCGCCCCGGCCGTCGCTGCCCACCCATTCCAGCGCCTGGCCGCCGGCGGTCAGCCTGACCTCGAACACCGAGCCGTTGCTGGTGGGCTGGAACTGGCCGAGCACGACGCGGATCAGGTCCGGGCTGTCGATGGCCAGCGCGATCTCGGTGTTGGTGCCGGCCGAACGGGGGTCGATGTTCATCGAGCCGATCAGCAGCAAGCGCTCATCGATGAAGCCCAGCTTGGCATGCAGGCGCGCCACCGATGTCCCCAGACCCTGACGCAGCACGGCCTCGTTCTTGACCTGCGCCGACGACAGCTCGAACAGTTGCACGCCGCCGCGCAGCAAGGCCTTCCGGCGCCGGCCGTAGGCCAGGCTGACCAGCGGCTCATCGCTGTCGAGCAGCGAGTTGGTCAGCACCTGCACCGTCACGCCGCGCTCGCGTGCCGCCTGCATGCGGCGCAGGCCGGCGTCGCTGGGCAGGAAATAGGGCGAGACGATCACCACCCGCTCGCGGGCGTCGTCCAGCAGTTGCAGCAGCGGCATCAGCTTGTCGCTGCGCTTGGCGCCGGCGGTCTTCTCGGGGCTGTCGGCGAAGACGCTCGCGTCGCCCAGCACCAGTGGCTGGTTGGCCAGCGCGGCATAGGCGGCCAGGCGCACCTCGTCGCGGGCCGTCCTGAGCGGCGCGGCCGGCTGCGTCAAGACCTCGAAGCTGGCCTGGTGTTGGGCGCCATCGAGCCCGTTGTCGGCCAGCACCTGCAGCGGCAGCGCGAAGCGGCTGTTCCAGAAGCGATCGAAATGGCCGGCCAGTTCGGGCGCCACCGCACCCACGCAGAGCAGCTCGAAGTCGAAGAAATTGCCCTCTTCGCTGCGCATGAAATAGGCGTCTGCCAGGTTGCGCCCGCCCACGATCGCGGCCCGCCCGTCGGCGACGAACAGCTTGTTGTGCATGCGCCGGTTGAGGCGGTCGAAATCGCCCACCAGGCTGCCCAGGCGCAGCAGCAGGCTGTCGCGACCGACCGGAAACGGGTTGTACAGCCGCACCTCGACATGGGGGTGGGCGGCCAGGCCCAGCAGCAGGTCGGTCAGGCCGGTGGTGTAGAAATCGTCCAGCAGCAACCTGACCCGCACGCCGCGCGCCGCCGCGTCGCGCAGCGCGCGCAGCAATTGGTGGCCGGTAGCGTCGTCGCCCAGCAGGTAGGTCTGCACGTCCAGCCCGGTGCGGGCCTGCTCGATCAAAGCCAGCCGGGTGTTGAGCGCGATGCTCGACACCAGCAGCGACCGGAAGCCCGAGCGTCCGTCGGGCACGCCGGCATCACTTGCCAGTCGCGCCAGCGGGACGTCGTCGGCCGCGACCAGGAAGGTGGACGGCGGCATGGCGGGAGGCTCGGGCAGGCTGGCGCAGCCCGCCAGCCCCAGTCCGACCAGCCCCACCAACCCCTTCAATCCGACCCGCGCGATCAGCCAGAACCGCGCCAGCCGGGCTATCAGCCGGTGCCAGCGCCCGGCCAGCGGCTGCGCGCCATCAGCCCGGCGCCGCCGCCAGGTTGACCCTGGTGGGGCGCCGGCCGCGCTCATCGCAGCTGCAGGTCGTCGTCGCCGAAGCGTATGCCCAGCGGCTCGATCAGCAACTGCTTGGGCCCGGCCTCGACCACCCCGGCCACGCGCGCACCCACGCCCTGGGCCTGGGCGATCTGCACCGTGCGCTCGGCGTCTGCCGCGGCAACGAAGATCGCAAAGCCGGCCCCCATGTTGAGCGTGCTGTAGGCCTCGCGGTCGTCCTGTTGCGCATGGTGCTGGATGAATTGCAGCACCGCGGGCACCGGCGGCACGGTGTGGATGCGGTAGCTGAAAGCCCCCGGATGGCGCAGCAGCTTGCGCCAGCCATGGCCGGTGATGTTGACGTTGTAGTGCGGCGTGATGCCGGCGGCCCACAGCGCCTCGGTCACCGGCGAATAAAGCACGGTGGGCGCCAGCAGCGCCTCGCCGTAGCTCAAGCCCGGGTGGTTCACCGGGTCGATCTCGGTCAGCCAGCCACCGGGCAGGCGTTCGATCAGCTTGCGCGCCAGGCTCAGGCCGTTGGCGTGGATGCCACTGGCGTCGAGCAGCACGATGGCGTCGCCCACGGCCAGGCTGTCGCCCACGCTGAGCCGCTGCTTGGGATTGATCAGCCCGGTGCAAGACGCCGCCAGGTCGATGCGTCCGCTCTCGACGATGCCCGCCAGCGCCGGGGTCTCGCCGCCGCCCCAGGCCACCTTGCAGACATCGCAGGCTGCTTTCCAGCCCGCCACCAGCGCCTGCGAGCGCGCGGCGTCGGCAAACCAGTCCGATCCGCCCGCCGCCCAGTAGGCCTGCACCACCAGCGGCGTGGCGCCGACCGTGATCAGGTCGTTGACTGCCATCGCGATGGTGTCCTGGGCGATCGCCGCATACCAGCTGCGCCCGGTCAGCGTGGCCATCTCGTCGGCCACCAGGGCCTTGGAGCCCAGGCATTCGACGATGGACGCCAGGTAGAACGGCCCGACGTCGACCACATAAGCCGACTCGCCACGTGAGGCCAGCACCTCGCTGAAGCCATGCCCCGCCAGGTGTCCGGCGGTGGCGGCGGCGGCGCGCTGGGCGCTGACCTTCAGCGGGTCGATCAGGTCGTAGTTGACGCCGGCCTGCTCATAGCTGAGGGTGCCGGGGTTGGCGGGGGATGCGGGGGGGCTCATGGCCTCGATTATCGGTCGGCTGCCGGGGCTGCCACCGGCCCGGCGGCCAGTGGGCTGGCGCAGGGCCGGGCCCGGGCCGTGGCGCGGGGCAGGCCCGTAGAATGAAGTAATGAGTCATGTCGTTCTGGCCCGCAAGTACCGGCCGCGCAGCTTCGAGCAGATGGTGGGGCAGGCGCATGTGGTGCAGGCGCTGGGCAATGCGCTGACCAGCGGCAGGCTGCACCACGCGTATCTCTTCACCGGCACGCGCGGCATAGGCAAGACCACCGTCAGCCGCATCCTGGCCAAGAGCCTGAACTGCACCGGGCCGGATGGCAGCGGCGGCGTCACGGCGCATCCCTGCGGCGTCTGCCAGGCCTGCACCGAGATCGACGCCGACCGCTTCATCGACTACATCGAGCTCGACGCGGCCAGCAACCGCAGCATCGACGAGATCCGCGACCTGATCGATCGCGCCGCCTACAAGCCCAGCGTCGGCCGTTTCAAGGTCTTCATGATCGACGAGGCGCACCAGCTGACGAAAGACGCCTTCAACGCCTTGCTCAAGACCTTGGAAGAGCCGCCGGACTACCTGAAGTTCGTGCTGGCTACCACCGACCCCGAGAAGATGCTGCCCACGGTGCTGAGCCGCTGCCTGCAGTTCAACCTACGGCCGATGGACCCGGCCACGGTGCAGCAGCACCTGCTGCAGGTGCTGGAGGCCGAAGGCGTGGCCGCCGATGCCGGATCACTGCGGCTGCTGTCGCGGGCCGCGCGCGGCTCGATGCGCGATGCGCTGTCGCTCACCGACCAGGCCATCGCCTACGGCGCCGGCAGCCTGGTCGAGGCGGGCGTGCGAGCGATGCTGGGCACGGTCGACCGCTCGCATGCGCTGCGGCTGGTGGCGGCGCTGGCCGAGCGTGACGGCGCGGCCGTGCTCGCAACGGTGGATGGCTTGCGCCAGCTCGGGCTGTCGGCGGCCGGCACGCTGGAGGAAATGGCCGCGCTGCTGCAGCAGATGGCGGTGGAACAGGCCGTGCCGGGTGCGCTCGACGAGACCGATCCCGACACCGCCGGCGCGCGGGCGCTGTCCGGCCAGTTGCCGGCTGATGAGACCCAGCTGCTCTACAGCATCGTCGTCCATGGCCGTGCCGAGCTGAGCCTGCTGTCCGACGAGTACGCCGCGCTGACGATGGTGCTGCTACGCCTGCTGGCGTTTGCGCCGTCCGGCGCGCCACCCGCGGCCGCCAGCGCGGGCCGTGCGGCCCCGCTGGTGGCCGCGGCGCGCGAGGCGCGCAGCACGGCGCCTGTGCGCACACCGCTGCCGGTGGCCGCCAAGCCCGCGGCGCTGCCGGTGCTGCCGCCTGCGGTGCCGCCTGCCGTGCTTGCATCGGCCGCACGCGCGGTGCCGCCTGCCGCGCCGCCGGTCCAGGCCGTGCCGCAGCCCCCCGCTGCCGCGGCCCATTTCAGCCCACCGGTGGCGGCGCCTGCGCTGGCCGCGAACGCGCCACCGCCCTGGATCGACGACGATTTGCCTGTCGACGAGGGTGGCAGCGCGGGTGCACCGCCCGGACCGTTGGACGGGGTGGCGCAGGCGGCGGCGCCGTTGTCGTCCCCGCCGCCGGCTCCGGTGACCCTGTCGGCGCGCGGCCCAGTGCCGTTGCCCGCGCTTGAGCCCACGGCCCTGGGCGAGACCTGGGCAGCGATGATCCGGCCGCTGGCGGCTGCCGGCGCCATTGCCGCGATGGTGCGCGAGTTGGCGGTGCAGGCCGAACTGCTGGCGGTGCAGCCGCTGGAGGGCGGCGGCCGGCGCTGGCGGCTGCGGGTCGAGCGCGAGATGGTGCGGGCGCCGGCGCTGGTCGCCAAGCTCGCGGCAGCGCTGCAACTGGCGCTGGACGAACCGGTCGATTTGTTGGTCGAAGCTGGTCAGGCGCAGGACTCCATCGCCAGGCGCGACGCGCTGGCCCGCGAGAACGCGCAGCGCGATGCTGAACGGATCATCCAGGACGACACTCTGGTGCGTGAACTGATGGCACAGTTCAGCACCGCGCGCATCGTGCCCGGCTCGATCAAACCCCTCTGCGCGGACAACCGCGAAACCAGGACACCCTCACCATGATGAAGAACCAACTTGCCGGCCTGATGAAGCAGGCCCAGGCGATGCAGGACAACCTGAAGAAAGCCCAGGACGAACTGGCGACGATCGAGGTCACCGGTGAATCGGGTGCAGGCCTGGTCAAGGTGTTGATCACCTGCAAGCACGACGTCAAGCGCGTCACCATCGACCCCAGCCTGCTGGCCGAGGACAAGGACATGCTCGAGGACCTGGTGGCTGCCGCCTTCAATGACGCGGTGCGCCGCATCGAGTCCACCACTCAGGAGAAGATGGGCAAGCTGAGCGCCGGCATGCCGCAGATCCCGGGCATGAAGTTCCCCTTCTGATCCGGTGAGTGAACGCAGCCTCGAAGCCCTGATCGACGCGCTGCGGCGGCTGCCTGGCGTCGGCGTCAAGTCGGCCCAGCGCATGGCCTACCACCTGCTGCAGCACGACCGCGAGGGCGCGCAGCGGTTGGCTCAGGCGCTGCAGTCGGCGACGCTGTCGGTGCAGCACTGCGAGCGCTGCCACACCTTCACCGAGGCCCAGGTCTGCGCCACCTGCCGCGACCCGGCGCGCGACGCCCGGCTGTTGCTGGTGGTCGAGTCGCCGGCCGACCAGGCGGCGATGGAGCGTAGCGGCAGTTACCGCGGACTGTACTTCGTGTTGATGGGCCGGCTGTCGCCTCTGGACGGCGTTGGCGTGGCCGACATCGGCGTGCACCCGCTGCTGGCGCGGGCCAACGACGGCCTGGTGCAGGAGGTGATCCTGGCCACCGGCTTCTCGGCCGAAGGCGAGGCCACCGCCCATGTGCTGGGGCAGGCGCTGCGCATGCTGCGCAGCGACAGCGGCGAAGCCTTGACGGTCACCCGGTTGGCGCGCGGCGTGCCGGTGGGCAGCGAACTGGAATATGTCGACCTGTCCACCCTGGCCCACGCCTTGAGCGACCGGCGATGATCGACCGGAAACTGGCGACCGGCGCTGCGTTTCAGTTTTGCGCCACCCGGGTCTTGGCCGTCGCAGCAGGCCGGCTGATGCGCTTGGCGCTGCCGCCCTTGCGCAAGTCCTTGGCCGTGGCCACCCGCAGCGCGGGCTGCGCCGAGGCCGGGCGGTTGGCCACCATCACCATCACCAACTGGCCGGGCTTGAACTGCGCGTTGGCGCTGGTGTTGTTCCAGGCTGCCACCTGGACCGCGCTGACCTGGTAGCGCCTGGCCACGCCGGCCACGCTGTCGCCCTTCTTGCCGGCCTTGAAACTGACCCGGCGCAGCGGCGGCAGGTCGCGCGCCAGCGTCAGCCTGGCGTTTTCGGCGACCTGCTCGGTCACGTCCTCGGTGCGGTGGGCGCCGCGCGGCACCAGCAGGGTCGAACCGGACTTGACCAGCATGCCCTTGGGGATGCTGTTGACCTCGCACAGCAGCGGCTCGGCCATGCCCAGCAGATGGGCGACCTCGGCCGGTTTCATGGTGCGGGGCGCCACCCAGGCGGTCCAGGTCGCCAAGCTGCCGGGGTGCTGGCTGATCGCACGCGCGAACTGGCTCGCGCTGTCGTAGGGCAGCAGCACCTGCGGCGTGCCGGCGGCCAGGATCACCGGCTTGTTCATCTGCGGGTTGAGCTGCTTGAACTCCTCCAGCGACAGCCCGGCCAGCCTCGCGGCCAGGTCGATGTCGATGTCGCGGGCAATGCCCACCGAGACGAAGTAGGGGTGGTTCCGCAGCGCGGGCAGGGCCAGCGAGAAAGCCTCGGGCCGCAGCACGATGTTCTTCACCGCCTGCAGCTTGGGAAGGTAGTTGCGGGTCTCGATCGGCATGCGCAGGCTGTCGTAATCGGTGGCCAGCCCGGCGCGCTGGTTGCGGGCTATTGCGCGCTGCACGTTGCCCTGGCCCCAGTTGTAGGCCGCCAGCGCCAGTCGCCAGTCGCCGAACAGACCGTGCAGTGCTTGCAGGTAGTCGAGCGCGGCGCGGGTGGATGCCAGCACGTCGCGCCGGTCGTCGCGGAAGACGTTCTGCTTGAGTAAGAAATCACGCCCGGTGGCCGGCACGAACTGCCACATGCCCGAAGCCTTGGCGGTCGACATGGCCTGCGGGTTGTAGGCGCTTTCGATGAAGGGCAGCAGTGCCAGCTCGACGGGCATGCTGCGCTTGTTGACCTCTTCGACGATGTGAAACAGGTAGCGCCCGCCGCGCTCGGCCATGCGCTGCACATAGTCGGGCCGGCCCGCGTACCACTGCTCCCACTTGCGCACCAGGTCGTTGTCCAGGTCGGGCATCGCCAGGCCCGAACGCAGTCGCCCCCACAAATCATCCTGCGCTGATGGGGCGTCGAGGTCCAACCGCTCGGTGGGGCGAATCGGATCGATTGCGATCACATCGGGTTCGGTGGTCAGCGTGCCCGGCGCCGCGCCGGGCAGCAAGGCTGCCGCTGGGTCTGCCGCCGAGTCAGTCTGCGGTGGCGCTGCAAGCTCGCCCTGGACCGGTAGCGTGGGCGCGGCGCCAGCATCCTGCAGGCGGGGTGTGGCGGCACTGGCGTCCATTGACGCTGTCGCGATCAACAGTGCCAAGCCCGACAGCAGCGGGGCAATCTTGGTTGACGGATGGAATGGGCGGGATGGGCGGGACTGTCGGGGCAACTGGGCGCGGGGAAGTGTCATCGAAAATTGTTCTTCCATTCGCGCAATGCGCCCAGCACCGCGGCGCCGCTGCGGTCGGCGGCGCCTTGTTGGACGGCGCTGCCGACCACCGCGGCGACGTCGCAGCGCATGAAGGGGTTGATCGCGCGCTCGCGCAGGATCGTCGAGGGCAGGGTGGGCAGGCCTTGCGCGCGCAGCGCGCGGCAGGTGACGATCGCCTCGGCGATGTCGGCATTGTCGGGTTCGACCGCGGCGGCAAAACGCAGGTTGGACTCGGTGTATTCGTGGGCGCAGCAGACCCGGGTGTCAGCGGGCAGCGCGGCCAGCCGGGCCAGCGACTGGTGCATCTGCGCCGGCGTGCCTTCGAACAGCCGGCCGCATCCGGCCGAGAACAAGGTGTCGCCGCAGAACAGGACCGGCGGCTCCACCTCACCCGCCGACGCGTGAAAGTAGGCGATGTGGCCGGAGGTGTGCCCGGGCACGGCCATGACCTCGAAATCCAGGCCCAGCAGGCTGACCACCGCGCCGTCTTGCAGCGGCTCGAACGGGGTGGGGATGTCCTCGCGGGCCGGTCCGAAGACCGGGCCTTGCAGGCGCGGCCGCAAGGCCGCCAGGCCACCGACATGGTCGGGGTGGTGGTGCGTCACTAGAATGCCGGCCATTGTCAGGCCCTGGTCATCCAGCGCCGCCAGCACGGGTGCCGCGTCCCCCGGATCCACGATGATGGCTCGATGGCCATCGTGCAGCATCCAGATGTAGTTGTCGGAAAAAGCGGGGAGGGCTACGAGTTTCATGGTGCGCAAGGCGTCGATTATAGAGTTGGCCTGTTGGCTGCAGAGCCCGCCCGGGATCACCCTGCTGGCCTGGGAGCAGGCCGAGATCGACCGCGCGGTCAGCGACCTGTTCGGCTTCCACGCACTGCAGCTCGGCCTGGCCGAACTCGAGGCACTGCGTGCCAACCGCATGCCGCACCGCTGGGTGGCCTGCGACTCGCTGCACCAGTCCGGTTCCTTGCCGCTGCCACCGCTGGACGCTAGGCTGGCCCCGCTGCTGACCATGCCGGCCGGCCATGCCCTGCGCTGTGATTTCGACGCCTTGCCTTTTCCCAGCCAGAGCCTGGACCTGGTGGTGCTGCCGCACACGCTTGAACTGACGCGCGACCCGCACGACACGCTGCGCGAAGTCGAGCGGGTGCTGATGCCCGAGGGCCGGGTGGTGATCGTCGGCTTCAACCCGGCCAGCCTGTGGGGGCTGCGCCAGAGCGCTGGCCGGCTGCGCCAGCGTCTGGGCGGCGCCGGGCCGCTGTTCCTGCCCAGCGCGGGCGAGTTCATCGGCTATGGCCGGGTGCGCGACTGGTTGCGGCTGCTGGGCTTCGAGGTCGAGCGCGGCCGCTTCGGGTTGTGGCGCCTGCCGCTGCGCTCCGAGCGCGGTCTGGCGCGGCTGGCCTGGATGGAATCGGCCGGCGCGCACGTCTGGCCGAGGCTGGGTGCGGTCTACATGGTCGAGGCCGTCAAGCGCGTGCGCGGCATGCGCCTGCTGGGCCTGGACCGGCGCCGCCTGCGCGCGTCCCAGGCATCGCCCGCAGTGGTGGCCAACCGCGCTGCAGCTGCGCGCGAAATTTTTCAAATGCTGGAACGAGAGACCGATGACTGAGCCCCTGGCCGACAAGGCCCCCGAAAAAGCGGCCGATGGCGCCGCCGAACAAGTGGTGATCTACACCGATGGTGCCTGCAAGGGCAACCCGGGGCCGGGCGGCTGGGGCGCCTGGCTGCGCTGGGGTGGGCATGAGAAGGAATTGTTCGGCGGTGAGCCGCTGACCACCAACAACCGGATGGAACTGACCGCGGTGATCGAGTCGCTGGCCTTGCTCAAGCGCCGCACGCCGGTGGCGATCTACACCGACAGCGAGTATGTGAAGAACGGCATCACCAGCTGGATCCATGGCTGGAAGAAGCGCGGCTGGCGCACCGCCGACAACAAGCCGGTCAAGAACATCGAACTCTGGCAGCGGCTGGATGCGCTGGCCACCGAGCACAAGGTGGCCTGGCACTGGGTGCGCGGCCATACCGGCGACCCGGGCAACGAGCGCGCCGATGCGCTGGCCAACAAGGGCGTGGCGTCGCTGCGCCGGACCTGAACCCTCAGACGCTCAGACCAGGCCGTCGAACGGAATCACGTCCACCAGGTCGCCCGCCGCGACATCGCCCTGGCCATGGTGCAGCACCACCATGCCGTTGGCCTGGCTCATGCTGCGCAGGATGCCCGAACCCTGGGCGCCGGTGATGCGCACCTGCCAGCGGCCGTCTGGCCCCGGGCTGACGATGCCGCGCTGGTACTCGGTGCGGCCGGGCTTCTTGCGCAGTGGCGCCTCGCTCACCGCCCGCAGCAGCGGCATCGCTTGGGGCGATGCGCCGCTCATCGCCAGCAGCGCCTGGCGCACGAAGGCGTAGAAAGTCACCATCACCGCCACCGGGTTGCCGGGCAGGCCGAACAGCATCGCGCTGTGGCCCTTGTCGCCGGTAGCGCCGATCCGGCCGATCGCCATCGGCCGCCCCGGGCGCATCGCTATCTTCCAGAACAGCACCTCGCCGAGCTCGGCCATGATGCGCTTGGTGTGGTCGGCTTCGCCGACGCTGACCCCGCCCGAGGTGATCACCGCATCGGCGCAGGCTGCCGCCTGGGTGAAGGCCTCGGCCAGTGCTAGCGGGTCGTCGCGCACCACGCCCAGGTCGATCGCGTCCACCCCCAGCCGCGTCAGCATGCCCCAGATCGTGTAGCGGTTGCTGTCATAGACGCAGCCGTCGTCCAGCGCCTCGCCGATCGAGCGCAACTCGTCGCCGGTGGAGAAGAAGGCCACCCGCAGCCGCCGGAACACCGGCACTTCGGCCTGGCCCAGCGAGGCCAGCAGCCCGAGGTCGGCCGGGCTCAGGAGGCGACCGCGCTGCAGCGCCGGCTCGCCGCGCGCCAGGTCTTCGCCGCGCAGGCGGCGGTTGTCTCCGGCTTTCACGACGCCAGCCGGGATGCGCACCCGGCCGTCGGCGTCGCTGCGGGTGAATTCCTGCGGCACGACGGTGTCGAGTCCGGCCGGCATCACCGCGCCGGTCATGATGCGCACCCCCTGGCCCTGCCTCACAGGGCCGCTGAACTGGGCACCGGCAAGGGCGGTGCCGGCCACGCTGATCAGCGTGTCGGCGTTTTGGCTCAGCTCGCTCGAGCGCAGGGCGTAGCCGTCCATCGCCGAGTTGTCGTTGGCCGGCACATCGATGGCCGAGGCGATGTCGCGCGCCAGCACCCGGCCCAGCGCGCTGCGCAGCGCCAGGCTTTCCACCGCGGTCATGCGCGGCACCAGTCTGGCGATGAAATCCTGGGCTTGCCCCACCTGCAGCGCGTTGGGGTCGTAGCCGGGGATGGCGGCGGCGATCTGGTCGAGACTTTGCATGGCTTGGGTCGTCCGGCTCTCAGCCGCCGATGTAGTGCATTTCAACCCGGCGCCCGCCGCCCGCGGCATCGGTCGGCTGGGCCGCCCGCAGTTCGGAGTAGCGGTCGTCGCGCCTGGCCCAGACGGCGCCCAAGGCGCTGCTGATGTCGGCATCCGGCGTGCCGTTGCGCAGCAGTGTGCGCAAGTCGTGGCCCTGGGTGGCGAACAGGCAGAGGAAGAGCTTGCCCTCGGTCGACAGCCGGGCCCGGTTGCAGTCCTGGCAGAAGGCCTGGGTGACGCTGGAGATCAGCCCGACCTCGCCCGCGCCGTCGGCGTAGCGCCAGCGCTCGGCGGTCTCGCCGGCCACGCTGGCCTGCAGCGGCAGCAGCGGCCATTCAGCCTGCAGCATCCTCAAGACCTCGGCCGAGGGCAGCACCTCGTCCATGCGCCAGCCGTTGCTGGCGCCGACGTCCATGTACTCGATGAAGCGCAGCACGATTTGGCTGCCGGGGTGCTGGCGGTTCAGTTCGCGGAAGTGACGCGCCATCGGCAGGATTTCCTGCTCGTTGGTGCCGCGCTTGACCACCATGTTGATCTTGATCGGCCCCAGGCCGGCGGCTGCGGCGGCGGCGATGCCGGCCAGCACATCGGCCACCGGGAAGTCGACGTCGTTCATGCGCCGGAACACCGCGTCGTCCAGCCCGTCCAGGCTGACGGTGACGCGTTGCAGTCCGGCGCGCTGCAGCGCCGCCGCCTTGCGCGCCAGCACCGAGCCGTTGGTCGTCAGCGTGATGTCGAGTGGCGCGCCCTCGGGCGTGCGCAGTTCGGCCAGCATCGCGATCAGCGCTTCCAGTCCCTTGCGCAGCAGCGGCTCGCCGCCGGTCAGGCGGATCTTCTGCACCCCATGGGCGACGAACATCCGTGCCAGCCGGGCGATCTCCTCGAAGCTCAGCAGCGAGGTCTGTGGCAGAAACAGGTAGTCCCGGTCGAAGATCTCCTTGGGCATGCAGTAGCTGCAGCGGAAGTTGCAGCGGTCGGTGACCGAGATGCGCAGGTCGCGCAGCGGCCGGCCCAGGCCATCGGACAGCAGCCCGGTGGCGGGGATGGCCTGGCGTGGAATGGCAGGCACCGGCGCGGCGTAGCGCAGGTCGGCCAGAGGAATGACGGTTTCGCCCATGGGGCCCGATTGTGCCGCGACGACTGGCGCGGTCTCGCAGCGATGAGAGCATCCCCGCGGCGGCGCGGGATTGCCGTGCCGGCGGATCAGCGCGAGGTGGGCAACTGCGCGGCGGCCGCGCTCAGGTCGGCGCGGCGCGCCCCGGTGAAGCGGCGCGCCCAGTAGGCATCGCGCATGTCCTCTATACGCACCTCGCTGCCGGTGCGCGGCGAGTGAATGAACTTGTCGTCGCCGACATAGATGCCGACATGCGAGAAGGTGCGCTTCATGGTGTTGAAGAACACCAGGTCGCCAGGCTTGAGTTCCTGCCGGTTGATGTTGAGCAACCCGGCCGCCTTGGCCTGCTCATCGGCCCGGCGCGGCAGCACCAGGCCGACGCTGCCCTCGAAGATGTGGCGGGTGAAGCCGCTGCAGTCGAAGCCGGCCTCCTCGGTGTTGCCGCCGCGCCGGTAGGGCACGCCCAGGAAGTTCATCGCCTGCATCACCAGGTCGGACGCGGTGTCGCGCACCGAGTTGCGAACCGATTCGACCAGCGCGGCCGAGTCCAGCGGGCGCAGCAGGCCGCGTTCACCGAGCAGGTTCATGATGGGATCGGCCAGTCCGCCCACGCCCGCTGCCGGAGGCGCCTGCAGCGGGGTGCTGACCGCCGCGGGCTCGGGCGCGGCTCGAACGCATGCGCAAGCCGCAACCAGCAGTGCGGCGAACAGGCGCTTGGCGGAGAAGATTGTCCGAACCATGGGTGAGAGAGGATACCACCCCCCGCCAGGGTCGGCCCCGGGACATGCCCGAAGCCGGGTCGGTGGGCCGCGGCGGGGCGTGGCGGTGGAAAGTCAGTGTCTTGTCAGTGCCAGGACTTGCAATGCCCGCCAACCGGCCACCGCCGCCAGGAGAGAGCCCCATGAGCAAGTACAGCGAGTTTCACCGCCGTTCGATCGAAGACCGCGACGGCTTCTGGCGCGAACAGGCCGCGCTGATCGACTGGGAGACACCGTTCACCCAGGTCTGCGACTACAGCCGTCCACCGTTTGCCAAATGGTTCGTCGGCGGCCGCACCAACCTGTGCCACAACGCGGTCGACCGCCATGTGGCCACGCGCGGTGACCAGGCCGCGCTGATCTGGGTCTCGACCGAGGTCGATCAGGAGATCGCCTACAGCTTCACGCAACTGCAGTCCGAGGTCATGCGCATGGCCGCTGTGCTGCTGACGCTGGGCGTCAAGCCCGGCGACCGGGTGCTGATCTACATGCCGATGACGCCGGAGGCGGTGTTTGCGATGCTGGCCTGCACCCGTATAGGCGCTATCCATTCGGTGGTGTTCGGCGGTTTCGCCAGCCACAGCCTGGCCACCCGCATCGACGATGCCGAACCGGTGGTGATCGTCAGCACCGATGCTGGCAGCCGCAGCGGCAAGGTGGTGGCCTACAAGCCGTTGCTCGACGAGGCGATCGCGCTGGCCGCGCACAAGCCGGCGCGGGTGTTGATGATCGACCGCGGTCTGGTCGCGTTCACCCGCGTGGCCGGCCGCGACGCCGATTACGCCGCGCTGCGCGCCCAGCACCTGGATGCCGTCGTCCCCTGCACCTGGGTCGAGTCTGGCGACCCCAGCTACACGCTCTACACCAGCGGCACCACCGGCAAGCCCAAGGGCGTTCAGCGCGACACCGGCGGCTACGCGGTGGCGCTGGCCGCGTCGATGAAGCACATCTACCGGGGCGAGCCCGGCGAGACCTATTTCTCCACCAGCGACATCGGCTGGGTGGTGGGCCACAGCTACATCGTCTACGGCCCGCTGATCAACGGCATGGCCACCATCCTTTACGAGGGCCTGCCGACCCGGCCCGACGCCGGCATCTGGTGGAGCCTGGTCGAAAAATACCGCGTGTCGGTGATGTTCAGCGCGCCGACCGCCGCGCGGGTGTTGAAGAAGCAGGATCCGGCCTTCCTGACGAAATACGACCTGTCGAGCTTGAAAGCGCTGTTCCTGGCCGGCGAGCCGCTGGACGAGCCCACTGCCACCTGGATCTCGGATGCGATCGGCAAGCCCATCATCGACAACTACTGGCAGACCGAGACCGGCTGGCCTATCCTGGCGATCTGCAACGGTGTCGAGCAGGCGCCGACCAAGTTCGGTTCGCCCGGCAAGGCGGTCTACGGCTTCGACGTCAGGCTGATCGACGAGATCACCGCCGAGGAAATCACCGAGCCCGGCAAGAAAGGCGTGATCGCGGTCGATGGCCCGCTGCCGCCGGGCTGCCTGCAGACCCTCTGGCGCGACGACGAGCGCTACGTCAAGACCTACTGGTCGACCATTCACAACCGGGTGATGTACAACACCTTCGACTGGGGCGTGAAGGACGCCGACGGCTATTTCTACATCCTGGGCCGTACCGACGACGTGATCAACGTCGCCGGCCACCGGCTGGGCACGCGCGAGATCGAGGAGAGCATCTCCAGCCACCCCGACGTGGCAGAGGTGGCAGTGGTCGGCGTGGCCGACGCGCTCAAGGGCCAGGTGGCGATGGCGTTTGCGGTGCTCAAGAATTCCTTGCGTACCGGCACCGCGGCCGAGGCGCTCAAGCTCGAGGGCGAGATCATGAAACTGGTCGACAACCAGCTTGGCGCGGTCGCCAGGCCAGCGCGGGTGCGCTTTGTCTCGGTGCTGCCCAAGACGCGGTCGGGCAAACTGCTGCGTCGGGCGATCCAGGCGGTCTGCGAGGCGCGCGATCCGGGCGACCTAACGACGATCGAGGATCCGACCGCGCTGCAACAGATCAAGGATCTGGTCAACGCGGGCTGAATCGGCCGATCTCGGCGCTGGCCACAGGGTGGCCCGACAAGGGCAGAATCGGCGCCGCCGTTGACCGGGCGGCGCCAACACTTTCTGCCCATGATGCAAACACCCTGCAAAGCCCTTCTGGGCGCGATCGCGTTGAGCCTGGGTTGCTCGGCGGCGCTGCCCTCCCTGGCCGTCGAGGCGCCCGGCCCCGGCTTTCCGCAGTTCGCCTCGGCCCAGGCCGTGAGCTCGGCCTGCGACTCGGGCCTGGCCAGCGCCGCCGTCCGGCTGGCGCAGATGGAGCACCGTCCCGCCGACCGCCGCTGGCTGGCGGCCTACGATGTCTTCAGCGCCGCGCTGGAAGACCTGTCCAGCCCGATTCAGTTCCTGTCGGCGGTCCATCCCGACAAGACGCTGCGCGACGCCGCCGAGGCCTGCGAGCTGCGCTGGAATGACTTCAACTCCTCGCTCGGCCAGAACGCTCGGCTGTACCAGGCCGTGCGGGCGCTGCGGCCGGCCGACGCCATCGACCGCGAACTGCGCAAGACCTTGATCGAGGGCTTCGACGATGCCGGCGTCGGGCTGCCTGCGGCGCAGCGGACCCGTGCCAAGCAGTTGATGGACCGCATCGGCGAGCTGGGCCAGACCTTCGACCGCAACATCCGCGACGCCGGCGTGAAACTCGCCTTCAGCGAAGCCGAGCTGGCGGGCGTGCCCCAGGCGGTCTGGCAGGGCGCGGCGCGCGATGATCAGGGCCGGCTGCTGCTCGGGCTGGACTACCCCACCTACGGCCCGGTGTTGCAGGCTGGCGAGGTGGCGGCCACCCGCGAGCGCATGTGGCGCGCCAAGACCAACGAGGGCGGCGCAGCCAACCTCACGCTGCTGGCCGAGATCACCCGCTTGCGCAAGGCCTATGCCAGTCTGTTCGGCGCCGCCAGCTGGGATGAATTCGTGCTGCGCCGGCGCATGGCGCAAACCCCGGCGCAGGCCCTGGCCTTCCTGGGCGAGGTCAAGACGGCGGTGCAGTCGCGTGAGCGCAGCGAGCTGGCCGAACTGCGCCAGGCCAAGGCGGCCCACCTGCAGCAGCCGGCCGACAGCGTCAAGGTCGAGCGCTGGGATGTGAGCTTCTACACCGAGCGGGTGCGCCGCGAGCGCTACGCGGTCGACCAGGAAGCCTTCCGGGCCTACTTCCCGCCGCAGCAAAGCCTGCAGTTCGCGCTGCGCCTGATCGAGCGCCTGATGGGCGTGCGCTACCAGCGCATCGAAGGGGCAGCGGCCTGGCATCCCGAGGTGCAGACCTATGCGGTGTCGGACGCCGCCAGCGGCCAGTTGCTGGCCACGCTGTGGGTCGACCTCTACCCGCGCGAGGGCAAGTACAACCACGCGGCCGTCTGGGGCTTGCGGTCGGCCTCGAAAGCGCTGAAGCGGCCATCGCAGGCAGCACTGGTGGTCAACTTCGACCGCAAGGGGCTGACGTTGGACGAACTGGAGACTCTGCTGCATGAGCTCGGCCATGCGGTGCACAACAACCTGTCGGCCACCCGCCACGCCTTGCAGGCCGGCACCAGCGTCAAGCGCGATTTCGTCGAGGCGCCGTCGCAGATGCTGGAAGACTGGGTCTTCGACAAGCGGGTGCAGAAGCTGTTCGCCGAGGTCTGCCCGGATTGCACCCCGGTGCCCGACGCGCTGCTCGACAAGGCGCTGGCCGCCAGCCACTACGGCAAGGGCGTGCGCCTGTCGCGCCAGCACCTGTACGCCAGCTACGACCTGGCGCTGTACGGACCCGAGCCGGCCGACCCGATGGCGCTGTGGGCCGGCATGGAGGGCGACACGCCGCTGGGCCATGTGGCGGGCACGACCTTCCCGGCCGGTTTCAGCCACATCGCCGGCGGCTATAGCGCGGGCTACTACGGTTACCTGTGGAGCCTGGTGGTGGCGATGGACATGCGCACCGCCTTCGGCGCCGACCGGCTCGACGCGGCGGTGGGGCGGCGCTACCGCGACACCGTGCTGGGCAACGGCAGCCAGCGTCCGCCGCAGGCGCTGGTGCATCAATTTCTCGGCCGCGACTTCAATGCCAAGGCCTTCTTCGACGACCTGAAGCGCTGACGCGCCCTGGCCCGCTGGCTGCCGTTGGCCGGCCGGCAGCCCGGGCGGCCGGCCTACAGCACTTCGGAGGCGAAGTCGGCCAGCCGTGAACGCTCGCCGCGCGCCAGCATCACATGGCCTGAATGCGGCCAGCCCTTGAAGCGGTCGACGGCGTAGGTCAGGCCCGAGCTGCCCTCGGTCAGGTAGGGCGTGTCGATCTGCGCCAGGTTGCCCAGGCAGACTATCTTGGTGCCCGGCCCGGCGCGGGTGATCAGCGTCTTCATCTGCTTGGGCGTCAGGTTCTGGGCCTCGTCGATCAGCACGAACTTGTTCAGGAAGGTGCGCCCGCGCATGAAGTTCAGGCTCTTGATCTTGATCTTGCTGCGCACCAGGTCTTGCGTCGCGGCGCGGCCCCATTCACCGGCGCTGCCGTCGCCCTTGGCCAGCACCTCGAGGTTGTCGTCGAGCGCGCCCATCCACGGGCCCATCTTCTCCTCCTCGTTGCCGGGCAGGAAACCGATGTCCTCGCCCACCGGCACCGTCACCCGGGTGACGATGATCTCGGTGTAGCGCCGGTCGTCCAGCACCTGGCTCAGGCCGGCGGCCAGCGTCATCAGCGTCTTGCCGGTGCCGGCGGTGCCGGTCAGGCTGACGAAGTCGCACTCCGGGTCCATCAGCAGGTTGAGCGCGAAGTTCTGCTCGCGGTTGCGCGCCGTGACGCCCCAGACCGCGTTCTTGGCATGGGCGAAATCCTTCAGCGTCTTGAGCACCGCGGTCTTGCCGGTGATCTCGGTGACGCGCGCGTAGAGCGCGGCCGCACCCGGCTGCTCGAGGTAGACGAACTGGTTGACCATCAGCTGCGGCACCATCGGACCGGCGATGCGGTAGAAGGTGTTGCCGGCCTGCTGCCAGCTCTCCATCGTCTTGCCATGCTGCTCCCAGAAATCGCCCGGCAGCTGCAGCACGCCGGTGTAGAGCAGGTCGCCGTCCTCCAGCACCTTGTCGTTGAAGTAGTCCTCGGCCGTCAGGCCCAGCGCGCGGGCCTTGACCCGCATGTTGATGTCCTTGGACACCAGCACCACCTCGCGCCCGGCCGAGATGCCCGTCTGGGCCTCGCGCAGGCTCTTGACCACGCCCAGGATCTGGTTGTCGGCCTTGCCCTGGGGCAGGCCGGCCGGCAGTTGCACATCCATCAGCATGGTCTGGAAGAACAGCTTGCCGCCGGCGTCCTTGTGGCCGGTCTTGGCCAGCACCAGGCCTTCCTTGATGTCCTGGGCCACGTCGTCCTTGGGTGACGAGGCCAGCGCGTCGAGCTCGCGGCTGACCTGGCGGGCGTTGCGCGCGACCTCGCTCATGCCCTTCTTGTGGCCGTCCAGTTCTTCGAGCGTGATCATCGGCAGGAAGACGTCGTGTTCCTCGAAGCGGAACAGGCTCATCGGGTCGTGCATCAGCACGTTGGTGTCGAGCACGAACAGCTTGGACGGACCGGTGCCGCGCGGCGTGCGAACCCTGGCCTTGATGACCTGGGGCGCCGGGGCCAGCGTGGGCTGCTTGGTTGGCATGCCCGACTGTGCGCCCGCCGTGCTGCGCGCTGCCGGCGCGGGGGCGGCCGGCACCTGGCCAGCGGCTTTGCCCTTGGCGGCCGGTTTGGTCGCCAGTGTGGGCGCGGCCACCGCTGCGCCGCCATCGAACAACTCAAGTGCCGCACCGGTTGCCGGCTCGGTGCGCGACTTGCCGCCCTTGCGTCCCGCCCGCGGCGCGGCCTGGACCTCGAAATCGGCTTGCGACAGGATGGCGGCTTTGGTGGCGGGCGGCTTGGGCAGTGGCATGGGCGGGTGGCGGGCAGAGAGTGGAAGAGGGAGCGGCGGACAACAAAAAAGCCGCACAGACAGCTGTGCGGCTTAGGGTTTTTGGCAGCTGCGTTCGGGGCAACTCACAGGCATGCGGCGATTATGCACATGCGCTGCGGGCCCAATTCGCCGCCTCACCGCGCAGGATTTCCGGCGGCTGGCGGGCTGACCTGGGCGCTGCGCGAGCCGACATCTCACTTCGGCTCGGCTGCCGCGGGCCCTGTTCGCCGGGCCCGCTCAGGCCGCCTTCTTGAATGCCTTGGCCGCGTTGAGCACCTCTTCGACATGGCCGGCCACCTTGATGCCTCGCCATTCGGCGCGCAGCACGCCGCCCGCATCGATCAGGAAGGTGCTGCGCTCTATGCCCTTGACCTTCTTGCCGTACATGATCTTGTTCTTGACCACGCCGAACATGTGGCAGAGCTTTTCTTCGGTGTCGGCGATCAACTCGTAAGGCAGTTCGAGGTTCTGGCGGAACTTCTCGTGCGAAGCCATGTTGTCGCGCGAGACGCCGAACACCACTGCCCCCTCCTTCAAGAACTCGGCGTGCATGTCGCGAAACTGCATCGCCTCGGTGGTGCAGCCGGGGGTATGGTCCTTGGGGTAGAAATACAGCACCACGGTCTGACCGGCGAAGGCCTGTGGCGTGAATTTCACACCGCTGGTGGCGAGGGCTTCGAAATCGGGCAGTGATTTATTGAGGACTGGCGTCATGAGCGGGCCGTTTGGTCAGACGTTGGGCAGACGCGGTGCGGGCGTGCTGCGGGCGCGGTGTGGGGGTGTTGTGGGTGTCTTGCGGGCTTGGTGTCTGGCGTTGATGCCCTGGCTGGGTGTAACCCGCGATTATAAAGTTACGACGCTGGCGCGCCTGCGCAAGCCAGCCCGAGCCGCTCCTGGGCACCCCTCAATCGGTGGGTGCCAGCAGCAGCGCGGCAACGGCCGACCGGCCCTCGGCCACCAGCACGTTGTAGGTGCGGCAGGCCGCTGCGGTGTCCATGGTCTCGACGCCTATGCGCCGCGCGATCAGCGCGCGCATCAGGCCTGGCGCGACGAAGCGGTGGCGCGGACCGCAGCCGAAGATCACCAGTTCGGGTTGGAGTGCCAGCAAGGCCTCGAAATGCGCCTCGGCCAGGTCTTCGGCGCGCGCCGGCGCCCAGGCCAGCACCGGGCCTTGCCAGGGCACCAGCAGGCTGTGGGTGTAGCGCTGCTTGCCCACCCACAGCGCGGCACCGTCGTGGCGGGTGATGACGTTGGTGCCGGGCAGTTGATCGGGTTGGAACTTCATGGGCGAGGTCTTGACGGCGGGAGGGCGTGAGGGGCGCGCGCCGCGGGCGCAGGGTGTTCGGTGGGGGCTGCGATTCGTGCTTCAGCCCAAGGCTAAAATTATAGGTTTTGCGGTGCAGCAAGCCCCGAGCGCATGGCCAAACCCTGTGCCGGCCGGGCTGCGCCACCAGGAGCCCCCCGTGTTGAAGCCGATCGTCAAGTCCAAGAAGCTCGCCAACGTCTGCTACGACATCCGCGGGCCGGTGCTCGACAAGGCCCGCCAGATGGAGGACGAGGGCCAGAAGATCATCAAGCTCAACATCGGCAACATCGCCGCTTTCGGGCTCGAGCCACCCGACGAGATCGTGCAGGACATGATCCGCAACCTGCCGCACGCGGCGGGCTACACCGACAGCAAGGGCTTGTTCGCCCCGCGCAAGTCGGTGGTGCACTACTGCCAGGAAAAGAAGATTGCCGGCGTGACGGTGGACGATGTCTACCTCGGCAACGGCGCATCCGAGCTGATCACGATGAGCATGAATGCGCTGCTCAACACCGGCGACGAGATCCTGGTGCCCGCGCCCGACTACCCGCTGTGGACGGCCTCGGTCGCGCTGTCGGGCGGCACGCCGGTGCACTACCTGTGCGACGAGCAGGCCGACTGGACGCCCGACCTGGCCGACATCCGCAGCAAGATCACGCCCAACACGCGCGGCATCGTGGTGATCAACCCGAACAACCCGACCGGCGCGCTCTACCCCGACGCGGTGCTGCGCGAGATCGTCGAGATCGCGCGCCAGCACCAGCTGATCGTCTTTGCCGACGAGATCTACGACAAGACGCTGTACGACGGCCACAGCCACACCAGCCTGGCCTCGCTGGCCGACGACGTGCTGTTCGTCACCTTCAACGGCCTGAGCAAGAACTACCGCAGTTGCGGCTACCGGGCTGGCTGGATGGTCGTGTCGGGCGACAAGCGCCATGCCAGGGACTACATCGAAGGCCTGAACATGTTGTCGTCGATGCGGCTGTGCGCCAACACGCCGGGCCAGCTGGCGATCCAGACCGCCCTGGGCGGGTACCAGAGCATCAAGGACCTGGTCGCGCCCAGCGGCCGGTTGTGCCGCCAGCGCGACCTGGCCTACAGCCTGTTGACGCAGATTCCGGGCGTCAGCGTGGTCAAGCCCAAGGCCGCGCTCTACATGTTTCCCAAGCTCGACCCGAGGATGTACCCGATCGCCGACGACCAGCAGTTCGCCTACGAGCTGCTGGCCGAGGAGAAGGTTCTGATCGTGCAGGGAACGGGCTTCAACTGGACCGCGCCCGACCACTTCCGGCTCGTCTTCCTGCCCAATTCCGACGACCTGGCCGAGGCCATCGCCCGGATCGAACGCTTCCTGTCGCATTACCGCCGGCGCCACGCGGTTTGAACGCCGCCAAGGCGGGCCGTCTCGCGACGCCCCGGCCCTGACCCGAGCCCTCTCTTGACGAAAGAACCCTGTTCCATGAAACCCATCCAGGTCGGCCTGCTCGGCATAGGCACCGTCGGCGCCGGCACCTTCAAGGTGCTGACCCGCAACCAGTCCGAAATCCGCCGCCGCGCCGGGCGCGACATCCAGATCACGATGGTGGCCGACCTCGACACCGCGCGGGCAAGGGCCATCGTCGACGACGGCGTGCAGGTGGTGGCCGATGGCCGCGCGATCATCGCCAACCCCGACATCGACATCGTGATCGAGCTGATCGGCGGCTACGGCATCGCCCGCACGCTGGTGATGGAGGCGATCGCCGCCGGCAAGCATGTGGTCACCGCCAACAAGGCGCTGCTGGCGGTGCACGGCACCGAGATCTTTGCCGCGGCCAGTGCCCAGGGCGTGATGGTCGGCTTCGAGGCCGCAGTGGCCGGCGGCATCCCCATCATCAAGGCGCTGCGCGAGGGACTGACCGCCAACCGCATCGAGTGGATCGCGGGCATCATCAACGGCACGACCAACTTCATCCTCAGCGAGATGCGCGACAAGGGGCTGGATTTCGGCGTCGTGCTCAAGGAGGCGCAGGCGCTGGGCTATGCCGAGACCGACCCCAGCTTCGACATCGAGGGCGTGGACGCGGCGCACAAGGCCACGATCATGAGCGCGATCGCGTTCGGCACGCCGGTGCAGTTCGACCGCGCGCATGTCGAGGGCATCACCCAGTTGCAGGCCACCGACATCCGCTACGCCGAGTTGCTGGGCTACCGCATCAAGCTGCTGGGCATCACCAAGCGGCGCGACGACGTCGGTGGCATCGAGTTGCGCGTGCACCCGACGCTGGTGCCGGCCAAACGCCTGATCGCCAACGTCGACGGCGCGATGAACGCCGTGATGGTGCAGGGCGACGCCGTGGGCACCACGCTGTACTACGGCAAGGGCGCGGGCGCCGAGCCCACCGCTTCGGCCGTGGTGGCCGATCTGGTCGACATCACCCGGCTGCACACCGCCGACCCCGACCACCGCGTGCCGCATCTGGCCTTCCAGCCGGGCGCGATGGCCGACACCCGCATCCTGCCGATCGGCGAGATCGTCACCGCCTTCTACCTGCGCCTGCAGGTGGCCGACCAGACGGGGGTGCTGGCCCGCATCACCACCATCCTGGCCGACCACGACATCTCGATCGACGCGGTGCTGCAGCGTCCCGGCAGCACCGACGCCGCATCGGCCGCGGGCGGCAAACCGACCGACCTGATCATCCTGACCCACGACACGGTGGAAGGCCGGATGCGCGACGCGCTGGCGCTGATGCAAGCCCTGCCCACGGTGCTGGCGCCCATCGTCAACCTCCGCAAGGAAGAGCTGCAATGACCCCCCCCCGAAGCGCCTTCGGCGCCTCCCCCCCAGGGGGGCGACGCCAGTGGCCCGGCAGAGCCGGTTCCACGGCGTCTGCTGAGGTGTGCCAGCGCCCTTCATCCCTGGGCGCGCATGGGTTCTCTTCAGAATTGGGATGTCCATGAACTACATCAGCACCCGCGGTGACCGCACCCAGCGCCTCTTCTGCGAGATCCTGCTCGAGGGCCTGGCGCCCGACGGCGGTCTCTACCTGCCAACCCATTACCCGCAGGTCGACGACGCCACCTTGACGCGCTGGCGCGGCCTGTCCTACGCCGGGCTGGCGTTCGAGATCCTGTCGCTCTACATCACCGACATTCCCCCGGCCGACCTGAAGGCGCTGGTTGACAAGACCTACACCCGCGCCACCTACGGCAGCGACGCCATCGTGCCGGTGCGCCGGCTCGAGGACGGCCTCTACCTGCAAGCCCTGTCCAACGGCCCGACGCTGGCCTTCAAGGACATGGCGATGCAGTTGCTGGGCAACCTGTTCGAGTACCAGCTGGCGCGGCGGGGTGAGGAACTCAACATCCTGGGCGCGACCTCGGGCGACACCGGCAGTGCGGCCGAGTACGCGATGCGCGGCAAGCAGGGCGTTCGCGTCTTCATGCTCAGTCCGCTGGGCCGGATGAGCCCGTTCCAGCAGGCGCAGATGTTCAGCCTGCAGGACGCCAACATCCACAACATCGCGGTCGAGGGCGTGTTCGACGACTGCCAGGACATCGTCAAGGCGGTCAGCAACGACCTGGATTTCAAGCGCCGCCACAAGATCGGCACCGTCAACTCGATCAACTGGGCGCGGCTGCTGGCGCAGGTGGTGTATTACTTCGCCGGCTACTTTCAAGTCACATCGGGTGCCCCTGAGACCGGCGTTGCCGGTCTGTCCCCCGTGGGGAGCGCGCCGCCTTGGGGCGGCCCGGCGGCGGCGCCCTCGAACGCCGAGCGCGTCAGTTTTGCCGTGCCCTCGGGCAATTTCGGCAATGTCTGCGCCGGCCATGTGGCGCGCAGCATGGGGCTGCCGATAGACAAGCTGGTGGTGGCGACCAACGAGAACGACGTGCTCGACGAGTTCTTCCGCACCGGCCGGTATCGTGTGCGGGCCAGCGCCGAGACCTTCGAGACCAGCAGCCCGTCGATGGACATCAGCAAGGCGTCCAACTTCGAGCGCTTCGTCTTCGACCTGCTGGGCCGCGACGGCGCGCGGGTGGCGCAGTTGTTCGGTCCCGCGCTGGCGCAGGGCGGCGGTTTCCAGCTCACGCCCGAGGAGTTCTCGCGCATCAAAGCCTTCGGCTTCGTCTCGGGCAAGAGCAGCCACGCCGACCGGCTGGCGACGATACGCCGCACCTGGAACGATCACCAGGACATGATCGACACCCACACCGCCGACGGCCTGAAGGTCGGGCGCGAACAGCAGCAGCCCGGCGTGCCGATGATCGTGCTGGAAACCGCGCTGCCGGCCAAGTTCGCCGCGACGATCGAAGAGGCGTTGGGCCGGGCGCCGCTGCGGCCGGCTGCGCTGGAGGGCATCGAAGCCCTGCCCAAGCGTTTTGTCGTGATGCCGGTGGACGCGCAGCAGGTCAAGGCCTATGTCGAACAGCACTGCGCGCCATGATGTCTGGCGTGCCGCGCCGGCTTCGCCCCTGATCGACACTGCAGCCCGCTGCGACTACCGCCCCGAGAACCATGGCTGATGCCCTGACCCCCCAAATTTCCAAGTCCCCCAGGCCGGCCCTGCCCGCGCTGCTGAGCCTGGACGAAGTGCTGAACCGCTTGCTGGCGGTGGCGCGCGAACGGGTGATCCCCGAGGTCGAGAAGCTCGCCACCATCGACGCGCTGGGCCGGGTGCTGGCGCGTCCGGTGGTGTCGGCGCTGGACGTGCCGCCGGCCGACAACAGTTCGATGGACGGCTACGCGATGCGCGCCGCCGATGTGCCGGCCGCGGGCCAGGTGCTGCCGGTCAGCCAGCGCATCCCCGCCGGCGTGGTCGGCCAACCGCTGCAGCCCGGCACGGCGGTGCGCATCTTCACCGGGGCCCAGTTGCCGCCGGGCGCCGATGCGGTGCTGATGCAGGAGCAGTGCGAGGCGCTGCCCGCGCTTGACGGTCTGGGCGCCGTGCGCTGCGACGCGCTGCCGCAGGCCGGCCAGTGGGTGCGGCGGCGCGGCGAGGACGTGGCGCAGGGCGCCGAGGTGCTGGCCGCCGGCACCCGGCTCACGCCGCAGGCGCTGGGCCTGGCCGCCTCGGTCGGAGCGTCGCGTCTGACGCTGCGGCGCCGGCCGCGGGTGGCGTTGTTTTCCACCGGCGACGAACTGGTGATGCCCGGCGAATCGCTCAAGCCCGGGGCGATCTACAACAGCAACCGCTTCACCTTGCGCGGCCTGCTGCAGGCTGCCGGCTGCGAGGTGGCCGATCTGGGCATCGTGCCCGACCGGCTCGACGCCACCCGCGCCGCGCTGCGCCAGGCGGCCCAGGGCAACGACCTGATCCTGACGTCCGGCGGCGTGTCGGTGGGCGAGGAAGACCATATCAAGCCGGCGGTCAAGGCCGAGGGTTGGCTCGAAGCCTGGCAGGTGGCGATCAAGCCCGGCAAGCCGCTGGTCTTGGGCGCGGTGCGCCGGCAGGCTGACCCCGGTGCCGACGCCCACGCTGATGCCGGCGAGGCGCTGTTCATGGGCTTGCCGGGCAACCCGGTCTCGAGCTTCGTGACCTTTCTGCTGGCGGTCGCACCGCTGCTGCGGGCGATCCAGGGCTGCCCGGTGACGCAGCCGGCGGCGTTGCACGCGCGCGCCGA
This sequence comes from Burkholderiales bacterium, assembly GCA_947453625.1. Lineage (GTDB taxonomy): Bacteria > Pseudomonadota > Gammaproteobacteria > Burkholderiales > Burkholderiaceae_C > Pseudaquabacterium. The sequence continues at coordinate 27,267 of CANGHK010000004.1, read as the reverse complement.
TTTCGACTGGCCCAAGCCCGACCGGCGGCGCGAGTTCCTGCGCGCCCGCTTCAATGCCGAGGGCGGGGTCGAGCTGTTTCCCAACCAGAGCTCGGGCGTGCTGACCTCGGCGGTCTGGGCCGATGCGCTGGTCGACCTGCCGCCGGGCCAGGTGGTGCGGCGTGGCGACAGCGTGCGCCTGCTGCTGCTGTCGTCCTTGATCGGCCACTGAGTGAGCGCGATGAGCGACAACCCCGAGACCCACACCCTGACGGTGCGCTATTTCGCCGCGCTGCGTGAAGCGCTGGGCGCCAGCGAGTCCGTCGCGCTGCCGGTCGGCCAGACCCTGGGCCAGTTGCGCGATGCGCTGATCGCCCGCGGCGGCCGCCATGCCGAACTGCTGGCGCGCGGCCGGGCGCTGCGCTGCGCGCTCAACCAGGTGATGGCCGATGAAGCCACCGCAGTGCCGGCCGGCGCCGAGGTGGCCTTCTTCCCGCCGGTGACCGGCGGCTGAGCGGCCTGGTGGCCTCGGGGTCAGGGCATTAACCCTGTCACGCCCGGCACAGTCTGGCGGCCGGGGCCCTGGCCACAATCGCCCATGGCCACCTACCACCCCCAAGCCCTGATGACCGACCACGCTCCCGGACCGTGGAGCGTGCCCCAAGCCATCACTTACGCCGAGCGCGACGTGCTGCTGTATGCGGTGGGCATAGGCAGCACCGACCTGCGCTATGTCTACGAGGGCCACCCGCAGTTCGCGGTTTTTCCGACCTTCGCGATCCGCTGGGGCGGCGCCGGGCTGGTGCTGGACGCCGCCGCGCTGCCGCCATCGCCCGGGCCGATGACGATAGACGCCGAGCGCTGCATCGAGTTGCTGGCGCCCTTGCCGCTGGCCGGAACGGTGGCCGTGCGATCGCGCCTGCTGGCGCTGCATCCGCGCGGCAAGGGCGGGGCCTTCGTCGAGTTCGAGAGCGAGGTGCAGGACGCCGATGGCGTGGCCTGCGTGCGCATCTTCACCGGCGTGTTCCGCCGCGGTGTCGAGCAGCTGGGCGACATCGAACCCTTCGACGGTCGGGGCCACAGCCGGTCGACCCGGCTGGAGGTGCCTGCGCGCGCCCCGGATGTCGAGGTGCAGACCACGATCGCGCCCCACCAGGCCCATCTTTACCGTTTGTCGGGCGACTACAACCCGCTGCACATCGACCCAGCGGCGGCGCGCAGCGGCGGCTTCGACGCCCCCATCCTGCACGGGCTGTGCACTTACGGCCACTGCGGCCAGATGCTGCTGGGCGCGCTGTGCGCCGGCGATCCGGCGCGTTTCGCGGCGCTCAAGGTCCGCTTCTCGTCGCCGGTCTTCCCTGGCGACACCCTGACCCTCCTCGGCTGGCATGACGGCCCCGGCCGGCTGCTGTTCGAGGCAAGGGTCGGCGGCAAGACCGTGGTCTCCAACGCCTACTTCGAATACCGCTGAGCCGCCCGGTCCGCGCACCGACCCGGCATGTCTTCCAACCCCCGCAGCCTATTGACCCGGAGCCACCCGCCATGACCGCCACCGCCCTAGACACCGGCACCCCCGACCTGCTGGCCAGCCTGGACGCCGGCGTGCTGACGCTGACGCTGAACCGGCCCGACGCCCGCAACGCGATGTCGCGGGCGATGAACCAGGCGCTGCAGCAGCAACTGGCGGCGGCCGAGTTCGACCCGGCGGTCAAGTGCATCGTGCTGACCGGCGCCGGCAAGGGCTTTTGCGCCGGCGGCGACGTCAAGGGCATGGCCGCGGCGGGTGACGGCACGGTGGGCGCGATGACGATAGACGAGGCCATCGCCCGCCAGCGCGCCAACCAGCGCGCCACCGCCGGCAAGCTGTTCAAGATGGCCAAGCCGACCGTCGCCGCGCTGCCCGGTGCGGCGGCCGGCGCCGGCCTGTCGCTGGCACTGGCCTGCGACCTGCGCATCATGGCCAGCAACGCCATCCTGACCACCGCGTTCGCGCGCGTGGGCTTCTCGGGCGACTACGGCGGCAGCTACTTCCTGACCCAGCTGGTGGGGTCGGCCAAGGCGCGCGAGCTGTATTTCCTGTCCGACCGGGTGGCGGCCGACGAGGCCTTGCGCCTCGGCCTGACCAACTGGGTCTGCGCGCCCGAAGACCTGGCGGCCCGGACGCGCGAGATCGCGCTGCGCCTGGCCAATGGCCCGACCGTGGCCTACCGCTACATGAAGGAAAACCTGAACCGGGCGATGGCCGGCGAGGTCGACGATTGTCTGGACCTGGAAGCCACCCACCATATCCACTGCGGCCAGACCGAAGACCACCGCGAGGCCACCCGGGCCTTTGTCGACAAGCGCGAGCCGGTCTTCAAAGGGCGCTGATCAAGATGACCGCGATGACCCCCGAGCCAGTCACCCCATCCACCTCAGCACCGATCGTCATGCCGCGCAGCCAGGCCATCCGCGATCTCACCGCCCCCGGCCAGCTCTACGCGCTGGAGGACGCGCAGGTCGGCAGCCGCAGCCTGCGGGTGTTCAGCAACGCGCCGGCATCGCTGCGCGCGATGTTCGAGGCCGCGGCCACCGACCTGCCTTTCCTGGCCTACCATGACGAGCGCCTGAGCTTCAACCAGGCCTGGGCCGCGGCCTCGCGCATCGGCCACTTGCTGGTACATGACTGCGGCGTGCAGCCCGGCGACCGGGTGGCGATCTCGATGCGCAACTACCCCGAGTGGGTGCTGGCCTTCACGGCAGTCACCTCGATAGGCGCGGTCGCGGTGGCGATGAACGCCCATTGGCAGACCGAGGAGATGGTCTACGCGCTGCACGACAGCGGCGCAACGGTTTTGTTCGCCGATGCCGAGCGGCTGGACCGGTTGGCCCAGGCCGAGCCCTTGCCCGGCCTGCAGGTGCTGGCGGTGCGCCCGGCCGCCGCGCTGTCGCCGGGCGTGCGGCGGCTGTCGGACCTGGTGGCGGCTGTCGGCGACGTGGCGATGCCGCCGGTGACCATCGCCCAGGACGACCCGGCCACCATCCTCTACACCTCGGGCTCGACCGGCCACCCGAAAGGCGTGGTGTCCAGCCACCGCAACATCCTGTCGGCGCTGCTGTCCTGGGAGCTGGACCGCGCCATCGCCGAGCGCTGTGCCGGCATCGTGCCCGCCGTGCCCGACGAGCAGCCCGGCACCCTGTTGGCGGTGCCGCTGTTCCATGTCACCGGCCTGCACGCCAGCTACCTGTCGTGTTACCGGGCACAGCGCCGTCTCGTGGCGATGCACCGTTGGGACGCCGACGCCGCCGCCGCGTTGATCGACCGTGAACGGCTGGGCTCGTTGATCGCGCCGGCCGCGATGACCGGTGACCTGGTGCGGGTGGCCTTGTCCGGCCGCCACGACCTGAGCACTCTGCTGGTGCTGGGCGGCGGCGGTGCGCCGCGGGCGCCCGAGCAGGTGCGGCAGATCGGCGCCAGCTTTGCCAACGCGATGCCCGGCACCGGCTGGGGCATGACCGAGACCAACGCCATCGGCGCCGGCATAGGTGGTGAGGACTACCTGACGCACCCGGCCAGCTCGGGCCGCTGCGCGCAGGTGCTGCAGCTCAAGGTGGTGGACGAGCTGGGCGCCGAGTTGCCCGTCGGCCAGCGCGGCGAGCTGCTGGTGCGCGGCAGCTCGGTGTTTGCCGGCTACTGGAACCGGCCCGAGGTCAATGCCCAGGCCTTCGACGGCGACTGGTTCCGCACCGGCGACGTGGCGCTGTTCGACGACGAGGGCTTCGTCTACATCGTCGACCGCATCAAGGACTTGATCATCCGCGGCGGCGAGAACATAGGCTGCGGCCAGGTCGAGGCCGCGCTGCTGCTGCACCCCGAGGTGATGGAAGCGGCGGTCTACGCCGTCCCCGACGAGCGCCTGGGCGAGGAGGTCGGCGCCACGGTCTACGCCAGCGCGGCGCTCGACATCGACGCGCTGCGCGAGTTCCTGGCCGGCCACCTGGCCCGCTTCGAGCTGCCGCGCCACATCGTGCTGGCCCATGAGCCGCTGCCGCGAACGCCGTCGGGCAAGATCCTGAAGCGCCAGATCCGCGACGCGGCGCTGGCCGGGATCGCGCCGACGGGCGGCGCTCCGGCCGGCGCGCCCGGCGTCGCTTAAGCCCGCCTCCTCAAGCCCGCACCGGCAGGCCGATCAGCGCTTCCAGCGCTGCGTGGTCCAGCCCGTCCACCTTGTCGATCAGCTGCAGGCCGTCAGGCGTGCAGGCCAGCGTGGCGTGGTCGGTGTAGATGCGCTTGACGCAGGCGATGCCGGTCAGCGGGTAGCTGCAGGCCGCCACCACCTTGCTCTGGCCCTGCTTGGTCAGCAAGTCCATCATCACCCAGGTCTGCTTGGCGCCGACCGCCAGGTCCATCGCACCGCCCACGGCCGGGATGGCGTCGGGCTCGCCGGTGTGCCAGTTGGCCAGATCGCCGCTGGCCGAGACCTGGAAAGCGCCCAGCACGCAGATGTCGAGGTGGCCGCCGCGCATCAGCGCAAAACTGTCGGCATGGTGGAAGAACGATCCGCCGGGCAGCAGCGTCACCGGCTGCTTGCCGGCGTTGATCAGGTCGTAGTCCTCCAGCCCCGCGGCGGGCGCCGGGCCCATGCCGAGGATGCCGTTCTCGCTCTGCAGCAAGACCTCGCGGCTGCGCGGGATGTGGTTGGCCACCGCGGTGGGCATGCCGATGCCGAGGTTGACGACGGCGCCCTCGAAGATGTCGCGCGCCACGCGGGCGGCAAGCTGGTCCTTGCTCAGTTTCTGGAAAGCCATCTCAAGCCACTTTCTGCAGTCCGCCGGCCTGGGTGGCCTGGCGTTCGATCAAGACGATCTGGTGGACGAACACGCCCGGGGTGACGACATGCTCGGGGTCGAGCTCGCCGAGTGCGGCGATGCGGTGCACCGTGGCCACGGTCTTCTTGCAGGCGGTGGCCATCACCGGACCGAAGTTGCGCGCGGCCATGCGGTAGGTCAGGTTGCCCCAGCGGTCGCCGGCTTCGGCCTTGATCAGCGCCAGGTCGCCGGCGATGGGTTGCTCCAGCACATGGCCGCGGCCGTTGATCTGGCGGGTTTCCTTGCCCCTGGCCAGTTCGGTGCCGTAGCCGGTGGGGGTGAAGAAGCCGCCTATGCCCGCGCCGGCGGCGCGGATGCGCTCGGCCAGATTGCCTTGCGGCACCAGTTCCAGCTCGAGCTTGCCGCTGCGGTAGAGCGCGTCGAAGACCTGGCTGTCGGCTTGGCGCGGAAAGCTGCAGATGATCTTGCGCACCCGGCCGGCCTTGAGCAAGGCTGCCAATCCGCTGTCACCGTTGCCGGCGTTGTTGTTGACGATGACCAGGTCGGTCGCGCCCTGTTCGATCAGGCCGTCGATCAGCTCGTTGGGGATGCCCGCGGTGCCGAAGCCGCCGATCATCACGGTGGCGCCGTCCGGGGTGTCGGCCAGCGCGTCGGCCACCGACGCCGCAATCTTGTCGATCATCCGTTGTCTCCAGGGAATGGTGTGAATATGTGCCGGCACTGTAACGGCCGGCCCGTGCCCGGGGGCGCGACCGACGCGACGGGCGCGACAGGCGCGGCGGCGCGGCCGTCGGCACAATGGTGTTGAACTTATGGAGACCTCTGAATGGCATTCGATTTCTTGGGCAAGCGCGTCGTCGTCGCCGGTGGCAGCCGGGGCATAGGCCGGGCCATCGCACTGGGTTTTGCGGCGTCGGGTGCCGACGTCTCGATCTGCGCCCGCGGCGCGCAGGCGCTGGAAGCCACTGCCGACGCCTTGTCGCGGCATGGCCACCGGGTGCATGCGGCGCCCTGCGACTTGGCCGACGCGTCGGCGGTGGCCGGCTATGTCGGCGCGGCGGCTGCCGCGCTGGGCGGCATCGACGTGCTGGTCAACAACGCCTCGGGCTTCGGCATGGGCGACGACGAAGCCGGCTGGGCCGCCGGGCTGTCGGTGGACGTGATGGCGATGGTGCGCGCCTCGCATGCCGCGCTGCCGGCCTTGCTGGCCAGCCCGGGCAGCGCCATCGTCCACATTTCGTCGATCTCGGGTTTCGGGCCGTCCACCCGGGCGCCGGCCTATGCCGCGGTCAAGGCGGCGATGATGAGCTACACCCGCAGCCAGGCCGCGATGCTGGCCCACCAGGGCGTGCGCGTGAACTGCATCGCGCCGGGCTCGGTCGAATTTCCGGGCGGCGTCTGGGACCAGCGCAAGCAGGCCGGCGATGCGCTCTACGACCGCACGCTCAAGGGCATTCCGTTCGGCCGCATGGGCACGCCCGAGGAGATCGCCGAGGTCGCCTTGTTCCTGGCCTCGACCCAGGCGCGCTGGGTCACCGGCCAGGTGATCGCGGTCGACGGCGGGCAGATGCTCGGCGTCTAGCCGGACCGGCGTGGCCGCCCAACGCTTCAGTGGCCGGCCGCGGCGCGCTGGCGGGCCAGCGCGATGAACCAATCCACGCTGTCGGCGTTGACCATCGCGTCGCGCTTGAGCACGCTGTCGGGCGCCGCGCCCATCAGCAGCTTCTTGACCGGCAATTCCATCTTCTTGCCCGACAGCGTGCGCGGCAGCGCGGCGACCTGGAACACGTCGTTGGGCACATGGCGCGGCGACAGCGCCTGCCGCACCTCGGCCTTGATCCTGGCGCTCAGCGCGTCGTCCAGCGTCAGGCCGTCGCGCAGCACCACGAACAAGGGCATCCAGCTGTCGCGGCCCAGGTATTCCAGGTCGACCACCAGACTGTCCAGCACCTCGGGCAAGGCCTCGACCGCGCGGTACAGCTCGGAGGTGCCCATGCGCACGCCGTGGCGGTTGATGGTGGCGTCACTCCGCCCATAGATGATCGCGCCGGTGCTGCCGGCCTCGGGCCGCGGCACCAGCCGCAGCCAGTCGCCGTGGCGCCAGATGCCGGGGAACATGTCGAAATAGCTGTCGCGCAGCCGGCTGCCGTCGGTGTCGCCCCACAGGCAGAGTGGCATCGACGGCATCGGCTTGACGCAGACCAGTTCGCCCACCGCGTCGAGCAAGGGCTGGCCGTCCTCGCTCCAGGCCTCGACCGCCGCGCCCAGGCAGCGGCACTGCATCTCGCCGGCCACCACCGGCAGCGTGGGCAGGCCGGCGATGAAAGCGCCCGCGAAGTCGGTGCCCCCGCTCATCGGCGTCAGCCAGATGTCGTGGCCGTCGACTTGCGGCAGCCGGGACCAGATCCAGCGGTAGGCGTCGTCAGCCAGCGGCGACCCGGTGGAGCCGATCGCGCGCAGCCGCGACAGGTCGGCCTGTTGCTGCGGCTCGACCCCGGCCTTCAGGCAGGCGGCGTAGAAGGCCGCGCCCGAGCCGAAAAAGGTCGCGCCGCTGGCGCCGGCAAAGCGCCACAGCGTGCCCCAGTCGGCCTGCACTTTGCCGTCAGTACCGGGGCGGTTGGCACCCGCGGGGTTGCCGTCGTAGATGCAGACCGTGGTGCCGCCCAGCAGGCCGGCGACCTGGCAGTTCCACATGATCCAGCCGGTCGACGAAAACCAGTGGAAGCGGTCGCCGGTCAGCCGCGTCGGACCCTGGTTGTTGTGCAGCGTGCCCAGTTTCAGGCCCTCGAGGACCACGCCGCCATGGCCATGCACGATGGGTTTGGGCAGGCCGGTGGTGCCGCTGGAGTAGACCACCCACAGCGGGTGGTCGAAGGCCAGCCACTCGGGCTCGAAGGCGTCGACCGCGGGGCCGCTGGCGGCCAGCAGTGTGGCCAGGTCGTGCATGGCACGGTGCGGCGCGCTGAACCGCGCTGCATCGTCGGTCCCAGCCGCCGTTGCCTGGATCGGCCCATCCTCGCGCCGCCACAGCACCAGTTGCTCGACGCTGGGCAGCGCGGCCAGCAGTTCGACCAGCACCGCCCGGCGGTCGTAGGCGACGCCGCCCCAGCGGTAGCCGTCGGCGGCGATCAACACCTTGGGGGCGATCTGGCGGAAGCGGTCGAGCACCGCCACCGGGCCCATGTCGGGCGAGCAGACCGACCAGATCGCGCCCAGGCTGGCGCAGGCCAGGAAGACGATTGCGGTCTCGGGCGTGTTGGCCAGCACCGCTGCTACCCGGTCGCCGCGCTGCACGCCCATGCGCCTGAGCGCCAGTGCCATCGCCGCCACCTGGCGCCTCAGCTCGGGCCAGCTGATTTCGCGCAGCGCGCCGGCCGCCAGCAGGGCTTCGTCGGCAAAGACGATCGCCGGGTGGCCGGCGGCGTGCGACGCCTCGCCGTGGCGCAGCACCTGGCGCGCGTAGTTGACTTGGGCGCCGTCGAACCACTTCGCGCCCGGCATGCGCTCGGCGTTCAGCACCTGGCGGTAGGGCGTGGGTGAGGCGATCTCGAAGTAATCCCAGATCGAGCCCCAGAAGCCTGTCAGATCGGTCACCGACCAGCGCCACAGCGACTCGTAGTCGTCGAACTGCAGGCCGCGCTTGTCGTGCAGCCAGCGCTGGTAACGGGTGATCTGGGGTTCGGGCAGGGTGGGCATGGGTTCTCGGGCGGGGGCAGTGGGTTGGTTCCGCACTGTGCCCGAAGCTGTGCGACCCGGCTGTCAAGCAGGCGCCAGCGCTGCCTACCCGACGCCCAACCCGCCACCCACCCGTCGCCAATCCAGCGCGTCAACCCTGGCGTGACCCCGCACCGTCGAAGGTCGACGGCACGACGCCGGTCGCGGTGGCGCGCCGGCGCTCCAGCCAGTAGGCCATGGCCGGTGGCACCAGGTTGAACTCGGGGTCGAGGCCGAGCTTTTGCGCCGCGTCCATCGTCCAGTTCGGGTTGTAGAGCATCTCGCGGGCCAGTGCGACCAGGTCGGCCTGGCCTTGCTGCAGGATGTGTTCGGCCTGTTCGGCATGCACGATCAGCCCGACCGCCAGGGTCTTGATGTCGGCTTCGCGTCTGAGTTGGTCGGCATAGGGCACCTGGTAGCCGTAGCCGACCGGGGCGCTGGGCAGTGCGCCGGGCAGCATGCCGCCGCCCGAGCAGTCGATCACGTCCACGCCCTGGGTCTTCAGCACCTTGGCCAGCGCGACGCTGCTTGCCGGGTCCCAGCCGGCGCCGTCGTCGACCGACAGGCGCATGAACAAGGGCTTGTGCGCCGGCCAATGGGCGCGCGCGCATTCGGTGACCTCGATCGCGAACCGCATCCGGTTCGCCAGGCTGCCGCCGTACTCGTCCGTGCGCTGGTTGGCGACCGGGCTGAGAAACTGGTGGATCAGGAAGCCATGCGCGCCGTGCAGCTCGACCACGTCGAAGCCGGCGGCATCGGCGCGCGCGACGGCCAGGCCCCAGGCTTCCACCAGCGGGCGGATCTCGTGCTTCTCGAGCGCGCGCGGCACGGGCGCGCGGGCGTCGGCGGGTATCGCGCTGGGTGCGACCAGCTCCCAGTCGGCCCAGTCGTCGATCTCGGCGCTGGGCGAGAGCGGCTTGCCGCCCTCCCAGGGCCGTGCCGTGCGCGCCTTGCGGCCCGAGTGGCCGAGCTGTATGCCCACCGCCGCGCCGCAGGCCTGGGTGAACTCGGCGATGCGCCGCAGCGGCGCGACGAAGGCGTCGTCCCACAGGCCCAGGTCGCCCACCGTGCCGCAGCCGCGACGTTCGACCTTGGTCGACTCGACGAAGAACAGCCCCGCGCCGCCCGCCGCGTAACGTCCGGCGTTCATCAGGTGCCAGTCGGTGGGAAAGCCCTTGACGGCCGCGTACTGGTGCATCGGGGCGACGACGACGCGGTTCTTCAGGCGCAGGTCGCGCAGGGTCAACGGGGTGAAAAGCAGCGGTGTGGTCATGGGATTCGAGTGTAGCGACGCCGGCGCTGGAACCCGGTGCGCCTTGCCGCCAGGACCGGTGGCGCTCCCGCACCCGATGGCCTTGGCGCGCCCGCCGTCAAGGCCATCGGGTGTGGTCTTCCGCGCGTGACGTGCCTCGTCTCAGGCCGGTGGTGCCTGGGTGAGAAGCCCGCACGATGATCTTCAACGAGCGCGGTGGCGCAATGGCGTTGACAAAAGCAGTCAAAACGCCTAAAATAGATAAAAATAATAATAAATCATTCATAACTGGTAAAATTATTTTGGCGATATCTATCGTGCTCCTAGCCGCTGTGCCAACTGGCGGTGGACATGGCCGATGGTGGTCGAGCCTTGCGCCCTCTCTCTTGAATTGGCTACCTTGTGCAACAACTCTGCGTGAACGAACTCCCCTCCAAATCCCCGGTCGTCGTGATCGGTGCCGGGCCCGCCGGACTGACTGCCGCCTTTGAACTGGCCAAGGCGGGCCATGCCCCGCTGGTGATCGAGGCTTCATCCTGCCTCGGGGGAATCTCCCGGACCCATGTCTGGGACGGCAACCGGATCGACATCGGCGGGCATCGATTTTTCACCAAGGTAGAGCCGGTCAAGCAGCTTTGGTTGGAGATGATGGATGAGCCCATGCTGAAGGTGCCGCGCATGTCGCGGATATTTTACGGCGATAAATATTATGACTATCCGCTGCGTATTTCAAATACGCTCCGGAATCTTGGAGTATATGAGAGTTTCCTCACGCTCTGCAGTTATCTCCGCGCCCGTCTCAGGCCCCTGAAACCCGAAAATTCCTTGCAGGATTGGGTGATCAACCGTTTCGGTGATCGGCTCTACCGTACTTTTTTCAAGACTTACACCGAGAAGGTCTGGGGCATTCCCTGCACCGAAATCCGTGCCGACTGGGCAGCCCAGCGCATACAGGGATTGAGTCTTTTCAGCGCCGTGCTGAACGCCCTGCGCAACAACGGAAATGTAAAGTCGCTCATCACGACCTTCGATTACCCTCGGCTCGGTCCTGGCATGTTGTGGGAGTCAGCCGCGCGCAAGATCGAGGCCATGGGTGGGCAGATCGTTCATCAGGCCCGCGTCACCCGGGTTCACCATGCGAACGGCAAGGTGACTTCACTGGAGGTTGAACAGGGTGGCCGTGTGAAATCAGTCCTGGCCGATCAGGTGATCTCCACGATGCCGCTCTCCACCTTGGTGAAAAGCCTCTCGCCCACCGTGCCTGCAACGGTAGGTGAGGCCGCAGCCGGGCTGAAATACCGAGATTTCCTCATCGTGGCCCTCAGTTGCAGAGTGAAAGACATCTTCCCGGATAACTGGATTTACATCCATTCCTCCCAGGTCAGGGTTGGACGAATCCAGAATTTTCGCAACTGGTCGGCTGAGATGGTGGCGCCCGGCAACGGCACCACGCTGGGCATGGAGTATTTCTGCTCACGCGGCGACGATCTCTGGACCATGGCTGACGCTGAACTGATTGCCCTGGCCAAGCGCGAACTGGCCTCGCTGGGTCTGGTGGATGTTTCGGATCTTGGCACCGGCCATGTCATCCGCGAACTCAACGCCTACCCGGTCTACGACGCCGACTACATGGCGCATGTCCTGACCCTGAAAAATCACCTCGAGGGCTATGCCAACCTCCAGAGTGTCGGCCGCAACGGTATGCACCGATACAACAACCAAGACCACTCCATGCTGGCGGGTCAGCACGCCGCCCTCAGGTTGCTCGGCCGCCTGGACCTGGACCCCTGGGAGGTCAACACGGAGCGCTCCTACCATGAAGAGCAGGTCATCGCACCTGACGAGAAGTCGGTATCAGGCCCCGGAGTTTTCGGTGATTCAAGAGCCTCCACCGCATGAGCAAGCCACGAAGGCACTGGCGGCAACTGATGTCCGCGTGCAGATAGATTATCTTTATGAAAACAAATAAGTTACGCTGAAATTATATATAATTCTACATGCAAATTTGATGATCATTGAGGCGTCGTAAATACTATTTTGTCGAGCCTGGTGTAGAGCAATAAAAAATATTTTAGCTTGCCAGAATATACTCTGGAAAAAAATCTGAGGGCGCAGAAATGCTGGATTTTTCGATCATTATTCCAACCTTTCAGCGGCCGGTCCAGTTGTCGGCATGCCTTGATGCGCTATCCCGTTTGGACTATGAGTGCAGCCGCTGGGAGGTCATTGTCGTAGATGATGGCAGCGAATCTCCAGCGGAGGAGGTGGTGCGGGCTGCGGCCAGCCGTCTGGCGGTTCGGATGCTGCGCAGGCCGCATGCCGGACCCGCTGCGGCACGCAATGCAGGAGCAACTGAAGCCCGCGGTCGATATCTTGTCTTTACCGATGATGATTGCAGGCCGTCGTCCGGGTGGCTGAAAACCATCGCGGCAGGATTTGCTTCGAATGGGAATTGCGTCATCGGTGGGAAGATCGTCAACGCGTTCGATGGGAACATCTACGCTGCCGCCAGCCAGTTGCTGCTGGATTACCTGTACGAGCATTTCAACGCTGAGCCGGAACATGCGCGCATGCTGGCTTCCTGCAACGTGGCGATGCCGGCTGCCATTTTTCTATCCATTGGAGGATTTGATATAAAATATCCGAATGCGGCGGCCGAGGACCGTGAAATTTGTGACCGATTGAGGCACCATGGACACCGGTTGGTTTATCTCCAGAATGCCGTTGTGATGCACCACCATGTGTTGTCTTTGCGCCGATTCTGGCGCCAGCACTACAACTACGGGACAGGCGCGTTTCGGTATCACAGTGCGCGCGCTGTTCTCGCCGGCGACAGAATTCGCGTTGAGCCATCACGATACTACTGGAAACTGCTTCGTTATCCTTCAACCGTGACCCGCGACCATACGGCGGCCCTGACGGCACTTTTTTTCCTCTCGCAGATCGCCAACGCAATCGGGTTTTTCCGGGCAAAGCTGGCGCACTCGCTTCGTGGTACGTAATCGCTTAGACCTCCGCGCGTCAACCCGTTCTTGGAGCGTCACTGCGGAGCGCGACACGATGCCGTGTCGGGTTTTTGAGGCGCGCAATTTTCGGTCCGGTTGGGGTTCAACGACGCTGGCGGACCCGCGCACCACGCTGACGCGGAGCCAACGCTACCGGGCGGTCGCCGATGGAGGACATCGCCTTTCGTCAGCAGTGGTGCGAAGTGATGGAGCCAATGTGGTGTTGCAGAATGCCCAGACATGCCCAGACATGCCCAGACATGCCCAGACATGCCCAGACATGCCCAATTTGACAGCCCACGACCTGCTGCAGATGGATGAGGCTTGGCAGTGTGCGCAGCCAGATCTCGTTGTGCGCGGTTTAGTCAAACGCGCTCTCGAGGACTTGAGGGTGGTGCGTGATTGTTTGAACCAGATGCCGGCCAACAATGCGCGTCCATCGGGCCGGCTGCCACCGTGGCAGTGTGTTGCCCGTGGCGGCAGCGCGTACGAGGGATCTGTCGGCGATGGCCACGCGGATGACGCGCCGTTTGGTCAAGTAGCGGGTGGCGAGGCTGCCCGCACAAACAAGTCCACCGATGCCCAGGACGCGGCGCCGCAGCATGGCGGCTCGGCCGAATCCAAGGGCCAGACCCAGCCCGATGCGCATTGCGCGAGTGCAGAACCCACCCAAGCACTGGACGTTGTGCTCGCCAAGCGTGCCGGGCGGCATGTGGAATGGGTCGAGCAGTTGCACCAGCTTTGCGAACAACACCGCGACGACAGCGACAAGGCGTTGCAGGCTGTGGTGCGCGAGTTCCTCAATGACTGGAACGTCATCACGCGTCCGCTGGCCGACCCCAAACTGCCATTGACGAACAATGCGGCCGAGCGGCAACTCAGGCCCAGCGTGATCCCGCGCCGCATCAGCCATGGCACTCGCACGCCGGTGGGCTCGCACGGCAGTGCCCTGCTGGCCAGCATCATCGATACCTGCCGCCTGCGCGGGGCACGCGCCACCGCTTTCCTTGCCCGCGCCATCCATGCCGCGCGCTCAGGCTTGCCCGCACCCAGGTTGAAGTCGAGTCCGCCGCACTTGGTGTTCAACACCGCGTTGGTGGCGGCTTGATGGCGCCTGTGGGCGAAACGATTGCGAAAAAAGAGCCCGTCATGCTCACCGGAAAATCCATCCTCATCACCGGCGGCACTGGCTCGTTCGGCAATACCTTCGTTCCCCTCACGCTGGCGAAGTACAACCCGCGCAAGATCATCATCTTCTCCCGCGACGAGATGAAGCAATGGGAGATGGCCAAACTCTTCAACGGTGACCCGCGCGTTCGCTTCTTCATCGGCGACGTTCGCGACCGCGAGCGGCTCTACCGGTCTCTCGACGGGGTCGACTACGTCATCCATGCCGCCGCCACCAAGATCGTGGCCGCTGCTGAATACAACCCGTTCGAGTGCGTGAAGACCAATGTGAACGGCGCCATGAATGTGGTTGACGCCTGCATCGACAAGGGCGTGAAGCGTGTGGTGGCTCTGTCTACCGACAAGGCCAGCAGCCCCGTCAACCTCTATGGCGCAACCAAGCTGGCCTCCGACAAGCTCTTCGTGGCCGGCAATTCCTACGCTGGAGGCCACGAAACCCGATTCGCGGTGGTGCGCTACGGCAACGTGATGGGCTCGCGCGGCTCGGTGATCCCCTTCTTCATGTCGATCAAGGACAGCGGTGTGCTGCCCATCACCGACGCCCGCATGACCCGCTTCATGATCTCGCTGGAACAGGGCGTGGAACTCGTCTGGCACGCGCTCGCCGACATGGAAGGCGGTGAAATCTATGTCAAGAAACTTCCTTCAATGAAGATCGTTGATCTGGCACGCGTGGTCGCGCCCGAGGCACGGCAAGAGACCGTGGGTATTCGCCCGGGCGAGAAACTGCACGAGCAGATGATCGGCACCGAGGATTCGTTCCACACCTTTGAATACGCCGAGCACTACAAGATCCTGCCGGCCATCAACGGCTGGGACGGCGACGCCGAGCGCATCAAGGATGGCCGCAAGGTGGTCGAGGGCTTCAGCTACACCAGCGACAACAACCCCGAGTGGATGACGTGCGCCGAACTGCAGGCCTGGATCTCGGCCAACCGCCAGAAGATTGGAAGCTTCTGAGCATGACGATTCCCTACGGCCGCCAGGACATCACCCAGACCGATATCGACGCGGTGGTGGCCACGCTGCAGTCGGACTACCTGACCCAGGGGCCGCGCGTCCCTGACTTCGAGCGAGCGGTGGCCGTGCATGTGGGCGCAGCGCATGCAGTGGCCGTCAACAGCGCTACGTCGGCGCTGCACATCGCCTGCCTGGCGCTGGGCCTGGGCCCCGGCGACTGGCTGTGGACCAGCCCCATCACCTTCGTCGCCTCCGCCAATTGCGCGTTGTACTGTGGCGCCCGTGTCGACTTCGTCGACATCGACCCGCGCACCTGCAACCTGTGCCCGCAGGCGCTGGAGCGCAAGTTGCAACAGGCCCAGCGCGAAGGCTGCCTGCCTAAGGTGGTGGTGCCGGTACACCTGTGCGGGCAAGCGTGTGACATGGCGGCGATCCATGCCCTCGCGCAGCGCTACGGATTCAGGGTACTGGAAGATGCGTCGCACGCCATCGGCGGCAAGTACCAGGGCGGCTACGTGGGTGACGGCCGCTACAGCGACATCACCGTCTTCAGCTTCCACCCGGTGAAGATCATCACCACCGCCGAAGGCGGCATGGCCATGACCAACGACGCCGGGCTGGTGGATCGCATGGCGCTGCTGCGCAGCCACGGCATCACGCGCGAGCCGGCGCAGATGTCGCACGCGCCCGAGGGCCCCTGGTACTACCAGCAGACCGAGCTGGGCTTCAACTACCGACTCACCGAACTGCAGACCGCGCTGGGCCTGAGCCAGTTGAACCGCCTGGACGAATACGTGGCCCGCAGGCATCAGTTGGCCAGGCGCTACGACGTGCTGCTGGCGCCACTGCCGGTTACAACCCCCTGGCAGCACCCTGACCAGTATTCGGGCTTGCACCTCTACGTGGTGCGCGTCGACACGGCCGCATCAGGCCGCACGCGTGGCCAGGTCTTCGCCGCCCTGCATGCGCGCGGCATCGGCGTCAACGTGCACTACATCCCCGTACACACGCAGCCGTATTACCAGCGTTTGGGTTTTCGGCCGGGCGACTTTCCGCAGGCCGAGCGCTACTACGAGGAAGCCATCAGCCTGCCGATGTACGCCACGCTCACCGAAGCCCAGCAGGACGAGGTGGTGGCGGTGCTGCGGGACGCGCTCACCGAATGAAGCTGGCGGTCATCCCCGCTCGCGGCGGCAGCAAGCGCATCCCGCGAAAGAACATCCGGCCCTTCGGCGGCAAGCCGATGATCGCTTGGTCAATCGAGGTTGCCCTGGCCAGCGGCTGCTTCGACCGCGTGATCGTCTCCACCGACGACGAAGAAATTGCCACCGTGGCCCGGCGATGCGGTGCCCAGGTCCCGTTCATGCGCCCGCCCGAGCTTTCCGACGACCACACCGGCACCATCCCCGTGATCGCACATGCGATCTGCGCCGAACGGCAACAGGGCCACGACACCACCGCAGTGTGCTGCATCTATGCCACAGCGCCTTTCGTGCGTAGCGAGGACCTGTTGCGCGGGCACGACCTGCTGGAGCAGTCGGGCTGCGATTACGCGTTCTCGGTCACGCCCTACGCCTCGCCGATCCAGCGTGCGGTGCGCATCACCGCCGAGAGCCGCGTGGAAATGCTCTGGCCCGAGCAATTCAACACCCGCTCGCAGGACCTGGACCCGGCGTATCACGACGCCGCACAGTTCTACTGGGGTCGCCCGCAGGCCTGGCTGGCCGGCAAGCCCATCTTTTCCTGCGACTCGGCGTCCATCATCCTGCCCCGCCACCGCGTGCAGGACATCGACACGCCCGAGGACTGGCTGCGCGCCGAACTGATGCTCGACGCCATTTCGCGCCGGCGCGAGCTCCGGTGAAACGCGGCATGCGTATTGCACTGCGCGTGGATGCTTCGTCGGCCATGGGCACCGGCCACCTGCGGCGCTGCCTGTCGCTGGCGCAGGCTCTGGCCGAGCAAGGGGCCGACGCGGTGCTGGTGGTACGCCCGCTCGACGACGTGGTGCGGTTGGTGCTGCACCAAACGAACCACGCGGTGGTCTGGCTGCCACCGGCCGAGGCCGACGGGGCTGGCGAGTCCCCCGCCGATGGCCTGCCGCCTCACCACGCCTGGGCCCAGATGCCCTGGCAGCAGGATGCCAACGACAGTTGCGCCGCCCTGCGCGCTGCGCCGCCGGAGTGGATGGTCGTCGATCACTACGCCTTCGACGCCAGATGGCACGATGCCGTGCGGCGGGGCCTGCAATGTCGCGTGATGGTGATCGACGATATGGCCGATCGGCCGCTGTCGGCCGATGTCCTGCTCGACCACAACTGGGCGCCGGACCATCGAGAGAAGTACAGCGGCTGCCTCATGAGGGAACCTGTCTGGCTGACGGGACCGCGTTTCGCGCTGCTGTCGCCCGCCTACCGTTCCGCGCCGCGCTATCGCTTCAAGTCAGAGGTGCGAAGCCTGGGCATCTTCATGGGCGGCACCGATCCGGGCGGCATCACCGCCAGGGTGCTGGACTGCGTTCGAAACGAGGCCGGCTACACCGGTCCGGTGGAGGTGGCGAGCACGTCGGCCAACCCGCACTTGGGTGCGCTGCGGGCCGCTTGCGAGGCCTGCCCGGACACTGTGCTGACGCTCGACGAACCCGACCTGGCTGCATTCTTCGCCCGGCACGATCTGCACGTCGGCGCCGGCGGCGGGGCGACCTGGGAGCGTTGCTGCATCGGCGTGCCCGCCATCGCGCTTGTTGTGGCGGACAACCAGGCACAGGGCTTGTCAGCGCTGCATCGCCAGGGCGCGCTTCGTGCAGCCCGGCTGACCAACGTTTCCATGACTGACTTCGCGCCGCAAGCGCCGCCACTCGCCGAAGTGATGCGCCAAGTCCTCGAAGATGCGAAAGCACGTCGTGGCATCGGTGAAGCGGCAGCGGCCCTGGTCGATGGCCGGGGCGCGCAACGCGTAGCCCTTCAGCTGATGCGTGGTGCATTGCGGCTGCGGCCGGCCACGGGGCAAGATGCGCCGCTGCTGCACGAATGGCGAAATCATCCTGCGGTGCGTGAGGTTTCGCTCAACCCCGCGCCGATTCGCTTCGCCGACCACCTCGTCTGGATTGAGCGCGTGCTGCGTGCCGCTGACCGCTGGCTGCTCGTGGCGCAGGTCGGAGAACTCGCCGTCGGAAGCGTTCGCTTCGACCGCCTGGACGACCGTACGCTCGAAGTTTCCCTGTACCTCGACCCCGGCCTGCAGGGGTTGGGCTTGGGGCGGGAGCTTCTGTTGCAGGGTGAGGACTATATGTCCAGGCTGCTTGGAAACGAACTGTCGATCCATGCCGTCGTGACACCGGGCAACCTGGCGTCCAGCCGGCTCTTCAAGTCTTGCGAGTATCAGGGTGGTCCCACCAGCTATACCAAGACAGTCTCGAGCCATCGGCAAGCGCCGAAGTCTGCACCATGAGAGTCCTCGATCGCGTAGTTGGCCTGGCGCACCGACCCCAACTGATCGCCGAAATATCCATCAACACAACCCGTCGCTGGAACGGGCGCTGGGGAACGTCGAGGCCGCTATCAATTTTGCTGATCCACACTGCTGACAAGATGCCGCTGAACGTGCGTTTAACCGGCTTCGTGATCGATTACCGGAAAGGCCCGCCCGCCGGCCGGGCACTAGGTCTGTGGCTTGTACCAGGACGCGCACGAGCGCTGGGAATGGCACCGGCCAATCATGGACCAGGCAGTGGCGCAGTGTACACCGCTTCAGCACACCGCTCGCCAACGGAGCGGTGGGATTCTGCGACACATCATCGAAGCACTCAGAGTCATCGACCTGAAATGGGAGCATTCAAGTGTTAACTGCTCGTGAACTGAAAGACCGCTACGCGGCGGGCGAAAACATCGGCGAACTGTTGCGCAAGGTGCGCGGCGAGACCCGCAATACACCGGAGATCATCGAGCTGTCGTACGACTTGCAGACTGGCAGCTACATCCTCGCAATGCAGGATCCGGCCATGCGGGAGCACAAACGGCTCTACGCAACTGAGATCGCGCGCGTGATCCTTTCGCTCTGCGATCCGCGCTCGGTTCTGGAGGCGGGCTGTGGCGAGGCCACGACGCCATCTGGGGTACTCGCGGCAATGGGACGGGATATACAGGCATTTGGCTTCGATATCAGTTGGTCGCGCGTGGCATGGGCCGTGCGCTGGCTTGCCGCCGAACAGGTGGAGCAGGCGACGTTGTGCACAGGCAGCCTGCTACAGATCCCTTTTGCGGACGACTCGATTGACGTCGTCTACACCTCGCACTCGATCGAGCCGAATGGCGGAAACGAAGCATCGATTCTTCTTGAGCTTTTCCGGGTCACACGGCGGTTTCTGGTGCTGCTTGAACCGGGATACGAACTCTCAGGCCCTGAAGCAAGGCAGCGCATGGATCACCACGGGTATTGTCGCAATCTGAAAGGAGTGGCGGAGTCCCTAGGCGACAGTGTGTTGGCACATGAGCCTTTCCCTCACATCGCCAATCCGCTGAATCCGACGGCAATTGCGATCATCGCGAAGTCGCAATCGGCAGGCTCTCGCCAATCCTCTTTCGTTTTGGCATGTCCCAAGACAAAGTCCCCGCTTGATGACCTGGGAGGTGCGCTTTTCAGTGCCGAGGCGCTGACTGTCTATCCCGGGATAGGCGGTATCGCATGCCTGCGAGCGGAAAACGGCATCCTCGCCAGCAAGTACCTTGACATGTTTGCGTAGCAACAGTTGAGTCTGGCACGAATCGGAGTCAATGAAGTGAAGATCCAAGACCGAGAGATCGTCCTCGGGCAGCGCCCCTTCCTCATAGCCGAGATGTCGGGCAACCACAACCAGTCGCTCGAACGCGCGCTGAAAATCGTTGATGCGGCCGCGCTGGCCGGTGCCGACGCGGTCAAACTGCAGACCTATACCGCCGACACGATGACGCTTGACGTGCGCATGCCCGGTTTCGTGATTGACGATCCCGAGAGCCTTTGGGCGGGCCGCCAACTCTACGAGCTTTACCAGGAAGCGCACACGCCCTGGGACTGGCACCGCCCGATCATGGAGCGCGCGGCGGCGCACGGCATGGCGTGTTTCAGCACGCCCTTCGACGCGACCGCGGTCGACTTCCTCGAATCGCTGGATGTGCCGGCGTACAAGATCGCCTCGTTCGAGTTGACCGACCTGCCACTTGTGCGCCGCGTGGCCGCCACCGGCAAGCCGATGATCGTCTCCACCGGCATGGCCACGGCCGGTGAGATCGAGGAGACCGTTCGTGCCGCGCGCGAGGCCGGCTGCCGCGATCTGGTGCTGCTGAAGTGCACCAGCAGCTACCCCGCCTCGCCCGAGCACACCAACATCGCGACTATCTCCCACATGCGCGAGATGTTCGGCTGCGAGGTGGGCCTGTCTGACCACACGATGGGCTGCGGCGTGGCTGTGGCCGCCGTGGTGTTGGGTGCCACGGTCATCGAGAAGCACTTCACGCTGCGCCGCACTGACGGCGGCGTGGATTCGGCCTTCTCGATGGAGCCGCACGAACTGCGCCAGTTGCGCGAGGAGACTGGGCGCGCGGTGCAGGCTGTCGGCCGCGTCAGCTACGGGCCGACACGTTCAGAGATGAAGTCACTGGTGTTCCGCCGCTCGCTCTACATCGCGCGCGACATGCTGGCCGGTGACGTGCTGACTGTGGATAACGTGCGCTGCGTGCGGCCCGGGCATGGGCTGGCACCGAAGCACCTAGAAACCGTACTCGGCCGAACGGCCAGGTTCGCACTGTCCGCGGGCACGCCGTTGAGCTGGGATCTGCTCGCGTAGAACGGTGATGCATCTGCCCTTCGCGGAATCGCCGCCGCTTCCTGTCGGGCAACCAGTCGAATGAGGCTCGTGGGCAGGTCTGGCGGGGCACGGTGAGCGCTTGGCATGAGTCGACGTGACTCTTCCGAAAGAAGCCGGCCAAGGAGGCGCGGCCGCTCAACACCGTGGTGCGCCTGGCGGCCCAGCTCGGCGGCTTCCTCGGGCGCAAGGGCGAAGCCAACGCCAAGACCCTCTGGCTGGGTCTGCGTGAGCTTGCCAGTTTCGTCCAAGGCATCAGGTTCTCCAGAGAACTGGGGACTCAGACTCATCTGTAATCAGGGCTGTTCATGAAGCCGTGGCGCCGCGGATTTCGGCTGATCAGGCCGCTTGTGACGAGTGCTGAAACTGTCTGACATGGGCGAAATCGTCGAGGTCAGCAAAAAATGCACCAAAATGGCGAGTCAGATTACTATTCTATTTTTTAAATAAAAACTCGTTTTGCATACAAAGTGGTGGCAACAATCTCAGTGAACAGTCCTGCCTGCGTAATGCGATGGGCTTAGAGAGCGATGCGCGAGTTCAGTCCAACACTCGGGAAGCACGAATCGTGCCGAGAAAATCTTGCACTTGCCGGGCCTCTTCGGCTTCCACAGCCACAGGGACTGGGGGACGAACCTCATAGATGGGCCGCTTTTGCAGGATGATGTCCGTGATATGGTCCAACCCAGCATCCTGGCCATACGCAAGACTGGAGGGCTCATCCGTACGATAGCGAGGGACTGCCTCATGGAGACTTTTCTGGCGAATCAGGCGACTGCTGATGTTGTGGGATAAATTGTAATCCCAGATAAACCGGATCGCCCGCTGTGAGATATATAGATCGGGAGCAACTCTGGCTCTGGGCGCAGCATCGATGAGAGAGCGAAAGTGTTCTGGACTGGTTGCTGATTGCACAAACGGGAGTCCGTAGTACCAGCAGTCATCTGCAAGGATCACGGTTTTCCCGAGCGCTGCAGCTTCAACACCCCCGGTGGTTCCGTAGGTCAGTACCGCCGAGGCGGCATCCATAAATGCATAGGTATCAAGCGAACTGGATGGTGGTATAATTTTGAAATTGATATGAGGTTCGGCTTGCCGGTTGTGCGACTCTTCACAGAGCTCAGGAAGCTGTTTCAGAAGAAACTTCCAGGATTCGGAACTGGTATTGGGATGGAACCGAAAAACGATTTTTTGCGTAAAATGGACCTGGCACCAGTCCAGAATCGCACGGAGCCAGAGGTATTGCTCGGAAAAAACGCGGTTGCGATCAGGTTCGGCCACAAACTCATCGTCTGAACTGGTAAGCACCAGTTTGAATGCATCTCCCATTTTTATTCCAGCCTGGGCAAGTGTCGCGGCAGAGTTTCGCTGCTGCTTCATGAACGGCCGCCAGTTGAGGTTTTTACCGCGACGCCGGTCACTCACCCAGTTAAAAGAAGCCCGAAGCTGTGGTATGGTCAGTGGAATAATGTTGCATGAGCGGGCCGCCTCACGACGCTGTGTATACTGACTGCAGCGTTCATTCTCCCAGAGAGCAAGCGTATTGTAGACCATGCCACGTTCATGGCAGAAGGTGCGCAGTTCATCGAGCTTGGCTGCTTCCATCGCGGCACGTGTCAGCGACATTCGTCCGTTGAAGAGCAAGAGACTATCCGGCTTGAGTTGCTTGATCGCCGAGCGCATTCCGGTGAAGGTGAGCGCCGCTCCCTCAAGGTAGTTGCGGTAGATCAGGAGTTGCGGCCGATTCAGTTCCAGACGGGAAAGGCGGAAATGGCTGTGCACAGACCCCAGGACCCAATCTCCGAGCGGTTGCCCCTCGAACCTCGCGTGCCTCAGTTCCTCATCGCTTAATGACGCCACCCAGTCTTGAACGCGTGCTCGCTCTGCCCGATCGATATAGCTTGAGATCCACTGAAATGGGGTTCGTAAATAACGTGCCTGCTGGGTTGTCCTGGCCTGACAAACTACGCATCGGTCCCAGGGGAGTGTTTTATCTTGCCAGTAGAGATCGCATGAGGACGATATACCATCGCAAAGGATCAGCGAAATTTTTGCCCCTCGCATGGCAAGGGCTCGCAAGACCGTGAACTCCCATGTAGAGTGGAGTCGCCACATCGAGTAAGGACTGAAGCAAACAATCTGGGGCGCGCCAATGCCCGGTAGAACCTGGTTCTCGGGTTCATCGCAGGCCCGCTCATCCATCGACATGATTCGGGTATTCCAAAGCGAAACCAACGGAGTGAGCGACTGGGATGTGCTACGCAATAGACGAAGAATGGCTGACTGCGATGCGGGTTGTTGCAACTGCTCCTTGAAAAAACCGAAAAATCCATGTGAACTGGCTAAGACTCGCTCAGTAGTCTGAGAAGAATTAGAGGGCTTTGACATGAAATTTTTGGTCCATCAGGAATTTTGTGGATGACGGTGTAGCTGGAAATTCGGCGTAACGTGTCAATGACTTTTCTGCACCCTTCGCGATTAGTTTGCTGCGCAAGTGGCGGGCGCTTTTTCAGTGACGGCTTCCGATGATGGTGGGTTGATCCAGATTGAGGTGGGCATTGCGTCGGGTTGCGGTCGACGGCCTTCGGGGTCTGGTTCGCGCCGGTTCAGGCTGGTGGTCCTTCGCCTGAAAAAACCTACCGCCGGATAGTGAATCTGGACACAATATGCCTGACTTTTCCGGTGCCGCGAGACGCGGAGGCAGGTAAATAATTCGCAATCGATGCTCATCGGCGAAGGCAATATTGATTGCCCGCCGCGCCGACAACCATTGAAATGCCAGTCATCAATTGTTGTGGCGCTGCCTGCGCCGCATCAACTGCGACAAGCCGTCAAAAATATCTTGAAATTTCCTCGCTTCGGCGTCCACTCCCTGAAAATTATCAGAATAGCAGCGTAGGCGGCCGCGGTAAATGTCAACAGCCACAGCACTGAAATACCAAAGTTGCGCAGGTAGAGTGCCAGCAGTGTCGTCGCTGCGGTTGCAATCAATACCCGAAGAAGCGTCAGCCAAGGGAAATTTATGCCTGTGAGTATCGTCCCGTCGCGTAGCGTCATCACAGCGAGCACCAGGGAGACGGCTGCCGTCACCATGGCGCCTCCCGTTGCCCCGTAACGGGGCAGCACGATGGCGTAGGCGAGAATTCCTGCCACCAGCAAGCTCAGCAGCGACGGCAGAGCGGAAAGTTTCTTCCCGGCGCTAAATACCAGAGTCCTGCCCGCGACTGAAGCGATGCGAAATGCGCCAGCCCAGAGCAGGATCATCACCACTTCAGAAGAAGACTGAAAACCCTCGCCCAACAGGAATAGAACGATGCGGTCCGCTAGTCCGGAAAATGCCACCAAGAGTCCGCCATAGATCAGGGCGACGCGCAGGTAGGCGGTGGCGGTGTGATTACGCTCCTGCGGGCGCTCGTGCAAAATAGATTTGGAAAGCGATTGAATCACTATGCCTGAGCTGGGGTTGAACAGCATCACCGAGGCCAAGCCGATGTTCTGGGCGCCGGCATAGAGTCCGGCGATTGAAGGGGATGTCAGAAAAATCTTCACCAAAATCAGGTCAATTCCTTCAATGATCCGAATGACAAACTGTGTTCCGGCCTGCAACCGCGTCTCAGACCACAATTGTCTAAAACTCACGCGCTGGCTGGTGAATGGGGATATTCCGGTCAGACCGAAACCCAGCACCAGCTGGACCGAACTGGAAATCAAGATGGCATACGCCGCGCCATAAATACCCCAGCCGCGTCCCACCAATAACAATACCATCGCCAACTGCACCGGCAATCCGGTTGCCGCATAGAAAGCGAGCATGCCAGATCGTCCCTGCGCCGTAAGCAGGGCCGTATAGATACCTGTCAGCGCCGCGACCGGGACATTCAGGGCCATTATCCGGAGAATGGGTGCGATCTGCGGTTCCTCCACCCAGTGGGCCAGCCGATCGGCGCCGAGGCCGAGCAATGCCCCCGCCGTGACAGCATAAATAGTGACCAGCTGAATGGTGGTCACCGCGTAGCGCCGGCCGTTCAAACTTCCGGCCACCAGGCGGATTGTGGCACCGCCGCTCATGGCGCCAATCGCGATGCCAATCCAACTGGACAGCAGGATGGTCAACGCGTAGCGCCCATAGTCACGCAGCCCAAGCTGGCGCGTCAGGTAGCCCATGATCAAGACACCACATCCGAGGGCCGCGAATTGGCCGGCCATTCTGAGCAGGCTGCCAACTGCAGCCAGTGACGCCGCGGAGAGCGGCGGTTCAGAAGGGGACATATTCCTCGTCATGGCAAGGATTTTTCCGGCTGCATCAGGGGTGGTTTTGCTGCGCCACAAATGTGACCTCGGCCCAACTCTGGATGCTGTGATGATATATCTGCTCCAGCTTTGAATAAGCGGTACCGTAGGCGAATATTTTTTTCCCCAGCAACGAGTCCATGATCATGACGTGCAAGCGGTCGGTGTGGACTTCGGCTGCGCCGGCAATGATGGACACAAATTCCTCGAACGGACATGCCGCCATGTCATTTTCCAAGATCTGAAATCGTGATCCAGTGGCTTCTCTGATGGCGATTGCCTGCTTGTGATTGGCGCTCCGGTGGATGTGCCGGTAATAGCGTACCCAGAGGCTGGATAGCGGCGATGTTGCGAGCCAGCGCTGCCGTGACTGCGCTGCGCCAGCGGCTTCATGATCGCGCCGGAATGCGATCAGGACATGGTCCAGCGTGCAATTCAGGCCTATTTCATGGAGCCAGCGAGAGTTTCTCAAGTGCAACGCAGGATCGTGGCCAAGAACGACCTCGACAAGGGGTGAAAGTTTCAATGCGCGCAGATTTTAATGGCTGACCGGATCGCGCGCAAAAAGCCCTGCTATATTTGCTGACGACTGCGCCAGCATGGCGCGCCAAGGATATTGTTCGCCCTGAAAAGTGGCGGGTCCGATGACAAATTCCGTCTTGGGCCAGCGCTGCCAGCAGGCCTCCCAGATCCTGAGATTGGAGCGCCACATTGTTTGATTCCCGCACGGGATCAAAATGATGTCCGCCCGCTCGGGATCCGCGACCTGTTTGATCCCCAGCACCTGCAGCAGAATTTCGCTGCCCTGGCGGATGAGGTCATCTCCCGCGTTCCCAGGGTAGGGCTGGAGATAAATGGAGCGATTTTTTCGGGCACTCAGAAATGCGATGAAATCATCGCGTGAAATTTTTCTGGGGCGTATGAGTTGGGCGATCATTATGTTGAATTTCACCCCGTTTGCGCGGGTTCAGGACGCCCTGTCCCAGGGTTTCAAGAGCCACCCAGCCAAAGGTGATAGAGGCATAGCAAAAATACAGCGTATGGAGCGCAAAAGAGGCCAGCGCAAACCGCAAGCCCCGCCGGTTCAGGCAGAATTTATAGAAGGCTCGGTTGATGAACAACAGCGGCGCGGCGCACGCCGGAACCAAGATCGAGGCTTGGGGCCAGAACACTGCAGCCGACAACGTCATCACGAGGGCCAGTGCCAGGACGCCGCTGGCACGGCCCTTCCAGTCGATGTTGAGGATTCTTGGCATGCTGACCGAGGCCATGAGCAGTTGGGTCCAGGGCCTGGCTCGGGAAAAGATGTCGGTGATCACCATCGAGGCGAGTGTCCACCGCTTCAGGTGCTTGCAACGCAGTTCCGGGTCGAGAACGATACGGCCGCCTCGGGCCGCGATGCGCATGCCCATCTCGATGTCCTCGATGCTGGGTGTGCGGAAGCTTTCGTCAAAGCCGCCGACCTCCAGGAATGTCGCCGCGCGAACCGCACCACAGCCCGACCAGAACGTTCCCGCGTTGCCCGGGTGGGTCACATGGGTGTGGTGGTGGAGCAGGTTGCGAAATTGGCTCACTGTGCCCTCGGCTGCCGGCTCGTCGTCGTAGGCGCCGAACAGGCCCGCCAGGCCCGGGTCAGCGTCGAAGGCCGTGATGACCCGACGCAGCGCGTCAGCCGCCAACTCGACATCGGCATCGACGAACAGCAGAACCTGCCCTCGGGCCAGACGCGCGCCCGCATTGCGGGCGGTGGCGGGCCCGGACTGCCGTCCGGTCTCGACGACCTTGACCTGAGGATGCTCCAGCCAGGCTGGCGTGGGAGGTGCTGCGCCGTCGAAGGCGACGACCAACTCGGCGCTGCCGGCGACCTCGGCGCACAGGCTGTCACACAGCGCGAGTGCCCGTCGGCCACAGCGATCGAACATGCCGGTCCATGAAATCGTGGGCATGACGATCGACAGGACGGCGACCGCCTTCGCCTCCACCTCGAGTTTCAGCTTGCCAGGCGAGCGGGTGTTGGCGGGGACAGGATCGGGCGAAGAGCGCATTGCCAAGACACCAACCTTGCTGAAGTGGACCTGCGTCATGGGCCTGCCTGGCTAGTTTTCATTGCTTGAAAGGTATAACGCACTGAAAAAGTCGTAAAACTATTAAAACCTATTTATAGGTAGAATTCTAACTTCTACGATGCCAAGAGCCGAGGCTGAACGTCCCGATGTCCATGTCCACGAGAG